>JBFXFM010000003.1:0-202389 GCA_050179035.1 Draconibacterium sp.
TCTTCCCATACCGAACAGAGAAGTTAAGCCCGCCAGCGCCGATGGTACTGCGTAACAGTGGGAGAGTAGGTCGCTGCCAACTTACAAAGGCCCGTGTTCTTAGGAGCACGGGCCTTACTTTTTTAATTAAATGCCAAAATGTTTAATAAGCTTAAATACTCATCGATTTGCCGAATATTTTATTTTTCAGAAGTATTCCCATCAATGCTTTTTTTAGTTTTGTGATTGAACATGAAAATCGATTTATTTTAGATTCATCTGAAATTTGATACTAATGGCGTTAAAAGAAAAACATATATTCTTTACCATCTTTATTATACTGTTTTTCTCTCATGTTGCAAAGACACAAGTATTTGAGGATTTTGATGGATCAAATGCGGAAGAAAGCAAAGAGGAGAAAACTAAAACAAAAGCAATTAATCCACGTGTTGGCACCTGGAAACTCTCAGATTACGGAGCATTTCAGGATTCTGTTCAGTTAGATACACTGCTTGATAATTTTCATAATTATCACCCTGTATTCGTCAATGCATTAACAACTGGTTATTTGGGCAATTATGGTATGCCCGGATTGGATAACGACTTCTTTAGCCGAAAGTCGAATGTGAATTACTTTTTCTTGAAAACGCGTGAAACATATATGCTTACCCCCGCAACTGTTCAATATTATAACACACGAACTCCTTATACGCAGCTCGATTTCAGTCAAAGTGAAAACAGGGTGGTTAAAAATGAAACCAGATTCAATGTATTTCACACGCAAAATGTAAATCCATATCTGAACTTTACTTTCAAAATAAATCTGGCAAAATCAACCGGTCAATATACAGCGCAGGAAGCAAAAAATAATTATATCACACTTTATTCAAATTACAATACACAAAACCTGAGTATTTACACAGGCTTTATTACAAATAATATAAAAAACAACGAAAATGGCGGGTTAACTGATGACGCATTGATTTTTAACGGAGCAGATACCGAATTGCTGAATGTGAACCTGAATACCAGTAAATCACTTTTCAGAAGTACTTACTACTTTTTAAATGGTGAATACAGATTTGGCAAAATTATTTCGACTGAAACAGATTCTGCTTTGTTTAGTCCAATATTAGGGTTCCTTGTCAGTTCTACTTACGAACGGCATAAACATGAGTATATTGATGAAGAAGAAATCAATAATGCTTTTTTTGAAAATACCTATTTTGGCGATGATTATAAAAAAGATTCAATCCTGTTTAACCAGTTGAGTAATGTATTTCAGTTGAAGCAATACGAAAATGCACAACGGAAATACAGCTTTGGGAAGAGGGCTTTAATTGGAATTGACATTGTGAATACAACCTCGCCAGGGGCTGATACAGTTAATATTACAAGTGATGTTAACAACTATTCAAATATTTATGCTGGTGGGGGAATTTTCAGGGAAACAGGGAAATTCTGGAACTGGAAATTTGATGGGAAAATTTACCTGGCTGGTGCAAAGGCCGGGCAAACTGAATTGGCCGGTCGTATTTCAAAACCTTTCAGAGTGGCACGAGACTCAGGTGCGGCACTTATTCTTACCGGAACTATCAACAATTTAGCTCCAGATTATTTTCAGGAAGAATTTTATTCAAATCATTACCGCTGGAACAACAACTTTAACATGGAGCAACGTATGGACGCCGGGGGTAGCATTGTTTCTCCGGCTTACAAATTAAGACTTTCGGCAAACTACGCTTTAATCAATAACTATATCTATAACAATTACGATGGAATTCCTTCGCAAACTGATAAGGAATTGCTCGTTCTTTCAGCTTTTGCCGACAAAGATTTCAATTACAAAAAATTTCACTTCAGAACAAGGGTTTTGTGGCAACAGGTTTCCGACGAAAATTATATTCATCTACCCGACCTTTCTGCTTTTGTGTCTGCATATTATAAGTTTGTGATATCAAAGGTAATGTTTACTCAAATCGGGGTCGATACCCGGTACAACACAAAATATTATGCCGATGCGTATGCTCCGTCCACCGGATTGTTTTATCTTCAGAACGAAAAAAAGTACGGAAACTATCCGTATATTGATGTGTACGCGAATCTCAGGCTGAAACGGACACGGGCATTCTTTAAACTGTCAAACATCGGTACAAATTTTCTTGATGGGGAATATTTCACAACACCCCATTATCCAATGCCCAGGTCAACCTTCAGGTTTGGCGTTTCGTGGCTGTTTTACGATTAATGAAGTTTGTAACAACATATAAAATACTTACAATCCTTTTCTCGGTACTTTTGCTTGTTGTTGTGTCAATTTTAGTGTGGCGTGAAATAGAGGAGATAAACAGGAGAAAACGGGAGCAGCAGAATGTTTCTCCCAACGATTTGCAACAGATTAAAAGTGCCGGAGTATTAAAGGCTGCTGTCGATTATAATTCAACCAATTATTTTATTTACCGCGGAAAACCAATGGGTTTCCAGTATGAATTACTTCAGGCGTTAAGCAAAGACCTTGGCGTGAAACTCGAAATTGTGGTAAGCAACAGCATCGGCGATTCGTTTGACGGACTAAAAACCGGCCGGTTTGAACTGGTTGCCCGAAACATCACCATTACAAAAGATAGAGCTGAATTTCTGGATTTTACAACTCCACTCAATACTGTAACACAGGTTCTGGTGCAACGAACGAAAGCTGAAGCGACAGCAAAAACTCCATATATCAATTCCGTTTTGGAATTAGCTGGCAAACAAATTACTGTGCAGAAAAACTCATCGCATTACCAGCGTCTCCTGCATCTTTCAGAAGAAATCGGAGGAAATATTAAATTATTAACAGATTCTGTTTTGGGAGCTGAAGACCTCATCGCCAAAGTGGCTTCAGGAGAAATTGATTACATTGTTTGTGATCACAATATTGGAAAAGTGAACCAGTTTTATTATCCAAATATTGATATCTCGGTGCAAGTGAGTCTAGAACAAAATATTGCCTGGGCAGTGCGAAAGGGATCTTCAGACTGGAAAAACTATCTCGATGCGTGGATTACTGAATTTGCCAATACGAGAAAGTTCAATCATTTGTATTATAAATATTTTGAAAGTCCGCGTGTTGTTGAGCGAAAAGAAAGCGATTTTAACAGCATTTCGGGTGGTAGAATTTCGAAATTCGATGCAACGATTAAACAGGTTGCCAAAGAACTTGGCTGGGACTGGCGGTTGATAGCATCTATTATTTATCACGAATCGAGGTTTAACGAAAACGCGGGTTCGTGGACCGGCGCGTATGGTTTGATGCAGCTGATGCCCTCTACAGCCGAAGCATTCGGGATTACTGATATTGGCAACCCGAAACAAAATATCAGAGCCGGAGTTTTGTTACTGAGCTCGTTAAACAAACAGTTTATCGAAACCATCCCCGACTCAACCGAAAGAGTGAGGTTTGTGCTGGCTGCCTACAATATTGGGCTGGGGCATGTAACCGATGCCCAACGGCTTGCTGAAAAGTATGGTAAAAACCCCGTTATTTGGCAGGACAATGTTGAAATGTATCTTCAGTATAAATCGGAAGAGAAATATTTTAAAGATGCTGTTGTACGCTGGGGATATTGTAGGGGTGATGAAGCCGCCAGATTTGTTACGAACGTAACATCTCTTTATGGCAACTACCTGAATGTTATTCGAGAATGAGCGGTTTAATCAAATCGTAAAATTCCATCAGAATCATTGAAGTTGCTCCCCAGATAATTTCATCGTCGAATTTAAAACACGGAACTTTTATTGTCCCTGTAATTGTATTAATTTCGGTTTCATCAATTTGTGTATTCATTTTTTTTAGAGGGAAAGCAATAATTTTCTCTACTTCATTTTTGTTGATATTCAAAGTGTTGATGTCTTCAATCCAACCTACAAACGGATGGATTACAAATCTGCTCACCTGTACATATAAATCGGAAAGTTTTCCCAGTATTTCAATTTTATCCGAATTAATTCCAATTTCCTCCCATGTTTCGCGAAGTGCCGATTCCATCGCTGTTTCTCCTGGCTCAACCCGGCCTCCGGGCATTGCCACCTGACCCGCATGGTATTTCATATGTTCAGTACGTTTTATTAGCAGCGCATGTAATTCGTTTTCCACAGTAAGCAAAAGTAACATCACCCCACTGTGTTTGGCATTTTTTAACTCGTGAGGTCCTGCTGTCAGTTTTCGGCTGGCTGGAAGCATTTTCAGGTGTGAAACTTCTCCCGGAAGCGGTTGTTGCAATACTTCTTTTATTTTCGAGGCAGTGTTCATTTGGCAAAAATAGAAAATTAGCTGTGGCTGCGATGACAGATAGAAACCAGAATGCAGTTCTCAATCAAATCTGATGGATTTGTCGGGTGATATTTTACTTACCAGGTAGCTCGGAATTACCATCATCATTGTGGTAAGTACAATGCTCGAAAGGTTGAGCAGCAGCAGGTGAGTTATTGAAAAATTTACCGGAACCACATCGACATAATAGGTTGCCGGATTCAGTTTTACAATGTGCAGCGTTTTTTGTAAAACGATGATAAGAATTCCGGCCAGGTTTCCCCAGAAAAGACCGCGCGCTGTAATCATTACCGCGAGATACAAAAACACGCGCCTGATTTTCAGGTTTGTACTGCCCATCGCTTTTAAAACGCCAATCATTGTGCTGCGTTCGAGAATCAGTACCAACAGCGCCGAAATCATATTGAAACCGGCCACAAGAATCATAAGCGATAAAATCACCCAAACATTCATATCTAAAACCGAAAGCCAGTCGAAAATGGCCTGGTATTGAGAAGTAACCGTTTCGGTTTGCAAAATATCGCTTTCATTTTCCGAGTAGTTCACAACAAGGTTTCTTATTTCCCGGTTGATTTCTTCGATATGTTTAAAATCGGTAACAGTAATTTCAAATCCGCCAATCTGGTTGGGTTGCCAGTCGTTTAAACGTTGAACCTGTTTAATGTCGCCAACCACAAACAGGTTATCAAATTCTTCAAGACTCGTGCGGTAAATACCTGCCACCTGCAATTGCAGCATTCGCGGGTAATATTCATTTTCGTTGATGAAATACAAAATTGCTTTATCGCCGGTTCTAACTTTCAGAATTCGGGCAATATTTTCAGAAATCAGAAAAGCATTGGTTCTGGCCGAATCGCTGAATTGAGGTATTTCGCCTTCAACAAGATTTTGTTTAAAAAACGACCAGTTAAAACCGGTGTCAACTCCCTTAAAAATAATACCGTGGGTTACATCGCTTGTTTTTATGATTCCGGGTTTGGTGGCAAAAACCTGGATAGATTTTATATTTTCCGATTGTTTCAACTCTTTCAGAAAAGGCTGATTTGCTGAAATCGGAGGAATTTCGTAAGAATTTCGGGCATTGTAACTGACGATTTGAATATGCGACCCAAACCCTGTGACTTTATTTTTTATTTCTGATTTAAACCCGGTAATTACCGCTACAGAAACAATCATAACCGCCAGTCCGAGCGCCACTCCAAAAAGTGCGATGCGGATAATTCTCCCCGACAAATGCTGTTGTTTCGATTTGTCGAAGAAAAGCCGCCTGGCAATAAAAAATTCGGTATTCATTTGCTCAAATTACCCTGTTGTTTCGTCATCCTTAACATCGGTGCGCCGATTGATAAACGGAAGCGCCAGTAACGAAATTAACCCGATAAGAATAATCATTACCGTAGAAGAAGTGTGGGCAACAAAGGCGAAAATAACTCCGTTTGCGCCGGGAACACCATACAAAGCAAGTCCTTCGGTAGCCATAAAATGATAAGCCCCAATTCCTCCCTGTACCGGTGCAACCATGCCAAAACTGGCTAAAACAAAGGTGGTTAACCCGGCAATGGGATTCAATCCGCGGGTAAAATCGAATGCGAAAAAAATCACATACAACATCAGGTAGTAACAAAGCCAGATAAAAACCGAGTGAAACCAGAACCAGCCTTTTTGTTTGATGTTTTTTATTGATACAAAGCCTTCTTTGAAATTCATTAGCAGCGCCATCAGTCGTTTAAAAATTGCCGATTCTTTAAACGTATTTCTGAAGAGATAAGCCAGAACAATGAAAAGAATAAATCCGGCAATTAACCAGGGCGACTGCGTAACTGAAGTAATTTTTTCACTGATTTCAGGATTCTTTTCAATAAAGCGAAGCATCTGTCCGAACTGCATAACAATCACAATCATCAGCAAAACCAACAACGATAAAACATCGATCAACCTTTCGGCAACAACGGTTCCGAACAGTTTTGAGAACGAAATTTTCTCGTATCTCGAAAGCACACCACAACGCGAAATTTCACCCATCCGTGGTAATGCCATGTTCATCAGGTAACCAACCATTACCGAAAGAAATGTGTTTATAAACCTTGGCTTGTGACTGATGGGTTCTATCATCAGGCCCCAGCGGAGAGTTCGGCTGATATGGCTAATCAACCCAATGATAAGCGAAATAAATACCCAGAAATAATTCACTTCATTTTTCAGTACCGATTTGATGCGTTCAATGTCCTGGTCTTTATAAATGAGCCAGAAAATAAAAATTCCGAGGGTAAAAAAAACAAGGAATTTCAGAAATTTAATGATGGTGTTTTTCAAACTGAATTAATTTAGTTGTATTTGCCAGCTGCAATATTCTGTCTCCGAATTTTTAGTAATTTCGGGCGGCGAAACAAAAAGCCGGTATCAACGGTTCGCGGCGCTAAAATATAAATTAGTTTTGTTAAAATCATCAGTTAAAATTAAGGTTTCAGCAGAAATGGAAGAGTCGGAGAGTAATGAATTTTGTAAAACCAAAAAAAAGCCTGGGTCAGCATTTTTTAACCGATCAGAACATCGCTCGAAAAATAGTTGACAGCCTCGATACCGAAATTCGTGATGTACTCGAAATCGGTCCCGGGACCGGAGTTCTCACGCAATACCTGCTGCAACGCCCCGAAATAAATCTTCATGTTATCGAAATCGACCGCGAATCGGTTGCTTATCTTCATCAAAATTTTCCACAGCTCGAAAATATCTGGAGCGAAGATTTTCTAAAGTCGCCAGTTGATGAAAAAATTGCAGGCAGTTTTAGTGTAATCGGTAATTTTCCATACAATATTTCCTCGCAGATTTTCTTTAAAATTTTAGGAATGCGCAACCGAGTGCCCCAGGTTGTGGGCATGGTCCAAAAAGAAGTGGCTGAGCGTATTGCCTCGAAACACGGGAGCAAAAATTACGGAATTCTGAGTGTGATTCTGCAGGCGTTTTATGATATTGAGTATCTTTTTACGGTAAGCGAAAACGTGTTTTTCCCCCCGCCAAAAGTAAAATCAGCGGTAATCAGGTTTAAGCGTAATAATGTAGAACAACTGCCGTGCAGCGATGATTATTTTGTAACAGTTGTAAAAACTGCTTTCAATCAGCGCCGGAAAATGATGCGCAATTCATTAAAAAGTATTTGTGAAGAAATTCCTGAAATTTATGCTGACAAACGGCCTGAACAACTTTCAGCAGCCGATTTTATTGAATTAACCCGATTGATTGAAAACCTCATAAAAAAATAGCAGTATGTCATTCGAATTTACCACCGACATTGAGCAGCTTAAAAAACTGATTGAGGAAAAAAACAGTGAGGAAATCACCCGGCTGATGGAGGATCTCCACCCCGCGGATATTGCTGAACTGATGGAGGACATGAACACCGAGCAGGCAAAATTTGTATTTATGCTACTCGATGGTGAAATGGCTTCCGACGTTTTGGTTGAGATTCCCGAAGTCGACAGAAAACGGTTTTTAAAGGAACTTCCGCCTGAATTTATTGCCAGCAAGTTTCTGGAGTTTATGGACTCTGATGATGCTGCCGACGTGGTTGCCGACCTCGACGAAGAACGTAAAATTGAAGTTTTAAACGAAATTGAAGATTTTGAACAAGCCGGCGATATTGTTGACCTTTTGGAATACAAAGAAGATACAGCTGGTGGTATTATGGCCAAAGAACTGGTTACTGTTAACGAAAACTGGACAGTGGCACATTGCTTAAAGGAAATCAGTATTCAGGCTGAAGAGGTTGATGAAATTTATTATGTGTATGTAGTTGATGATCAGGAAAAACTGAGAGGTGTGCTCTCGTTGAAAAAACTGATTCTGAATCCGACAAACACCATTATAAAAAACATTTACAACGACGAGGTTAAAATGGTAACCACTGATGCCCGACAGGAGGAGGTGGCCGAAATTATGGACAAATACAATCTGGTTGCCATTCCGGTGGTTGACGATATTGGCAGAATAAAAGGCCGCATTACTTTCGATGATGTTATCGATTTAATTCGTGAAGAAGCCGAAAAGGATTACCAGATGGTTTCGGGTTTGACAGGCGACGTTGAGCCTGGCGACAAGGTATTTACACTGATGCGTGCCCGTTTGCCCTGGCTTTTAATTGGTTTGTTTGGGGGAATTCTCGGTTCATTGGTTTTAGGCTCGCACGAGTCGCAGTTGAGCAATGCTACTGAACTGGCATTTTTTATTCCTTTGATTGCAGCAACCGCCGGAAATGTGGGAGTACAGTCGTCGGCAATTGTTGTGCAAAGCATTGCCAGCGGGGTGAAAGAGTTCGAATCAACAGGCAAAAGACTGTTGAAAGAACTGATGGTTGCAATGGCAACAGCATCGATATTCGCACTTTTAATTTTTGGGTACAATTATTTTAGTTCGGGTAATCTGAGTCTGACTTTTACCGTGTCGATTTCGCTTTTTATTGTAATCATTTTTGCCTCGTTATTCGGAACAGTTATTCCATTGTTATTGAACAGGTTAAAGATTGACCCTGCTCTTGCAACGGGACCGTTTATCACTACAACAAACGATATACTGGGATTGTCGATTTATTTGATGATTGCCCGGATGTTTTTTCACTTTGTTTAGCGAAAGCTTTAACAAAGGTTTTCTGTTACACCGAATTCATTGCAACTACCGGGTCGAGCCGGGCGGCAGAACGTGCTGGCATAAATCCGGCAACAAAACCAATAATACTTGAAATCATTAATCCTGTGATGATATTTCCAACGGTGAGTACAATTGTAAATTCGCTCACGTAGCGTACAATGATTGTCCCGATGAAAACAAGAATTAACCCGATGATTCCACCAATTACCGACAATACAATTGCTTCGAAAATAAACTGTAACAGTATAAAATAACGTTTTGCGCCCAGTGACTTCTGAATTCCGATAATTTTTGTTCTTTCTTTTACAGATACAAACATGATATTAGCAATTCCAAAGCCACCGACAAGAATCGAGAAGCCACCGATAATCCATCCAGCCATATTAAATACAACAAAAAACTGGTCGAACTGATTAGAAATCAAACTCACTTCATTTAGCGCAAAATCATTCTCTTCCATGGGTTTTAACCGGCGAAGATTACGCATAATGCTTTCAATTTCGGCAGCAAATTTATCACTGTCGATATTTGGTTTAGCTTTAATACAAATGGTTTGACCGCGATCGTTGTTTCTAACATCCACCATCGCATACGATTTCGTAACCGAAATATGAACATTTCTGTCCATCGAAGTTCCAAAAGCATCCTGTCCTTTTTTCTCGTAAACGCCAATAATCAGAAATTTTATACCCTGAATTTTAATGGTACGATTTACCGGATCGATTCCTGAAAAAAGTTTATCGGCAATTTCGGCACCAATTACAGTAACCGGTGTTCCGTTGCGCATTTCACTTTCTGTAAAGTAACGACCTTTTTCAACTTTCAGATTCCATACATCAAGCAATCCGTAAGTGGTTGCAAGCAAAGTCACATTATCCATCTGATCGGTTCCGGCCTGCACCGTACGCGAAAATCCAAATAAAAAGGCCACATTATCAAATGTTTTTCCTTGTTCAAGCAGCGTTTCTGCTTCTTCTGCTTCCGGAACCGGACGGTTCAGGTAACGCCACCACGGATATTCCGATTCTCCTTCAGGCGGCATCCAGGGCCATTTCTGGATATAAACCATATTGTTTCCCAGGCTGTTCAGGCTTTCGCGAATGTATCGTTCAAGAGAATCGATAACAGTAAAAACCGAAATGATGGCAAAAATTCCAATTGTAATGCCCAGTAATGAAAGTATTGTTCGTAATTTATTTGCCTTAAGTGAGTTAAAGGCGAAACTGAAACTTTCTAATATTAATCTGATTACTAACATCTGTTTTTTCGGTTAAATTAAAACCCGATTTTGCCGTTAAAGTTTTACAAAACTAACCTTTTCGTTCCAATCTGGAAATGTTTATACTATTAGTGTTTGTTTTTCGTTTTGATTACAGCATTTCAAAAAGTATTATGCGAACACCTGGTACAGATTAAAGAATTTTTGCAAAGCAGGTTTTTTGTACCAGAAAATGGATTGAATTTTTTATCTTTGCAGGCAAAATTGGAAATGGGAATAAATGGCTGATAATAAAAAAATTAAGACCGCATTAGTTTCGGTGTTTCACAAAGAAAACCTCGACAGGATAATATTGAAACTGAATGCTCTGAATGTTAAAATTTTAAGTACAGGCGGAACAAAAAGTTTTATTGAATCGTTGGGAGTGCCTGTTACATCGGTTGAAAGTCTTACCGGATATCCTTCAATTTTGGGCGGCCGGGTAAAAACACTTCATCCAAAAGTTTTTGGAGGAATTCTTTCCCGTCGTGATAATCAGGGTGACGTCAGTCAGCTTACAGAATATGATATTCCTGAAATCGACCTTGTAATTGTTGACCTTTACCCGTTTGAAAAAACTGTGGAATCGGGAGCTGAAGAACAAGAAATAATTGAAAAAATTGATATTGGTGGTATTTCATTAATCAGGGCAGCAGCCAAAAATTTTGCCGATGTTGTGATTGTGCCGTCGCAAAATGAATATGTTCCGCTGCTCGAAAAACTGGAGCAGAATAATGGTAGCTTTTCGCTGACAGACCGTCGCTGGTTTGCGCAAAGAGCTTTTTCTGTTTCATCGCATTACGATGCAGCAATTTTTGGTTATTTCAATGGCGGCGACGACGACAGTACCGAACGAATCAGCCTTAATAATGGTGAAATTCTCAGGTATGGTGAAAACCCGCACCAGAAAGCCACTTTCTTCAAATTTAAAAATTCGCAACAGGAAGTTTCGCTGGCAAACGCAAGAGTGATTCAGGGTAAAGCGTTATCATACAATAATATGCTCGATGCCGATGCAGCCTGGAAATCGGCCAGTGATGCTTTTCATTCAGTAAATCATATTCCGAATAAAGTTGCTGTTTCGGTAATTAAACACCTCAATCCTTGCGGACTGGCAGTTACCGTAAGCATAACCGAATCGCTTGAACTTGCATGGGAAGGCGATCCAATCAGCGCTTTTGGCAGTATCATCTGTTTTACCGATACAGTTACCAAAGATGTTGCTGCATGGTTTGGTAACAAATTCGTTGAAATTATAATTGCGCCGAAATTTACTGATGAAGCGCTTGAAGTATTCAGCAGTAAGAAAAATTTGAGATTACTCGAAATACCGGTTAAAAACGAAATTACCGGTGAAAAGTTATATCGCTCTATTAGTGGTGGAATGCTGGTTCAGGATGAAGATGAAGGGATGGATCAACGGTTTGAAACTGTCACCGACAAGTTGTTCGAACCCTCTAAAATGAACCTTGCCAAATTTGGTATCACTGCATGTAAACACTTAAAAAGCAATGCTATCGCTATTGTTACTGAAAACGAAAACGGTTCGTTTTGGTTGACCGGGGCAGGAATGGGGCAACCCAACCGGCTCGACAGTCTTCGCCAACTGACAATGCCTCGTTTCAGTACTAAAAAAGGATTGGAAATTGGAAATTCTGTGCTCATTTCGGACGCATTTTTCCCATTCCGCGACAGTATTGAAGCTGCGAACGAATATGGAGTTAAGTACATTGTAGAACCCGGAGGAAGTATTCGCGACAATGAAGTGATTGAAGCGTGCAACGAATTTGGCATTGCAATGGCCTTTACTGGCCGCAGGCATTTTAAACATTAATATTAATTTGATTCTTTTTTAAGAATAGATAATCAGTAAATTCAAATGGGACTATTTTCATTTTTAACGCAGGAAATCGCCATCGATTTGGGAACAGCCAACACGATTATCATTTATAACGATAAAATTGTGGTTGACGAACCTTCGATAGTGGCCATCGATTTGAAAACCGAGAAAATGGTGGCAATTGGCGAAAAAGCCCGGCAAATGCAGGGAAAAACTCATGCCAACCTGAAAACAATAAGACCGTTGCGCGACGGAGTGATAGCCGACTTTAACGCTGCCGAGCAGATGATAAGGGGGATGATAAGAATGATCAATCCAAAGCCACGGATGTTTTCACCCGCGCTGAAAATGGTAATTTGCATTCCTTCGGGTAGTACTGAGGTTGAAATCCGTGCGGTGCGCGACTCATCGGAACATGCCGGTGGCCGCGAAGTTTACATGATTTATGAACCCTTGGCAGCGGCTATCGGGATTGGGCTCGATGTTGAAGCACCTGAAGGGAATATGGTAGTTGATATTGGCGGCGGAACGACAGAAATTGCGGTTATCTCACTCGGCGGTATTGTAACAAACAAATCCATTCGCATTGCCGGCGATGATCTCACTGCCGATATAATGGAATACATGCGTCATCAGCACAATATAAAAATCGGAGAAAGAACTGCTGAAGAAATAAAAATACATGTTGGTTCTGCGTTGTCGCAGCTGAAAGATCCACCACCTGATTTTGTGGTTCAGGGCCCAAACCAGATGACGGCACTCCCGATTGAAGTTCCTGTTTCATATCAGGAAATTGCACACTGTCTCGAAAAATCTATCTCAAAAATTGAAACTGCGGTTTTAAGTGCACTTGAGCAAACACCTCCTGAGTTGTATGCCGATATTGTAAATAAAGGGATTTGGCTGGCTGGTGGCGGCGCATTGTTGAAAGGCCTTGACAAGCGACTGACCGACAAAATCGGGATAACATTCCACATTGCTGAAGACCCGTTAAGGGCTGTAGTGCGTGGAACCGGAATTGCCTTGAAAAATGTCGATAAATTTTCATTCCTGATCAAATAGCGATCGGGAATTTTCTTTTCCTGTAAAATGAGAGCTCTTTTTCGATTTTTTTTTAAGAATTATGCATTTTTCCTGTTTCTGTTTCTGGAAGTGCTCTCGTTTATACTCATTTACAACTTTAACAGTTATCAGAAAGCCCGGTACCTGAATTCTTCGAACCGGGTTACTGCAGGTGTTTATAACACTTTCAGTTCGGTGGGCAATTACTTCCGGCTGGCATCAGTAAATAAAAGACTGGCGCGTGAGAATGCAATGCTGAAATCGCTGATTGCAGATTTGCCATACGTGAGAATAACGCCTTATTCAGTGGTAAGTACGGCAGAATTTACCGATTCGGTTTACAGGTTTAAATCAGCCAGGGTGATTAATAATTCAGTGGATAAACAGTACAATTACATTACACTGAATAAAGGGAGAAAACATGGAATAAAGCCGGATATGGGAGTTGTTTGCTCTGAAGGAATTGTGGGAGTAATCACCCATGTTTCCGAGTCGTACTCGCTTGGTTTTTCGGTGTTAAACAAAAAATGGGGAGCATCGGCGAAGCTTAAAAAAAGCGGAACATTTGGTCCGCTGTCGTGGGATGGCAATGATGCTGCTTTTGCCAATCTTACAGGAATCCCTTTTCATGTTGAGCTTGCAGTGGGCGATACTGTGGTTACCAGTAGTTATTCATCTGTTTTCCCAGAGGGGATAATGATTGGAACAGTACACTCTATTGAGCAACCTCCAGGTGACAATTATTATAAAATCAGTGTTCAGCTTTCAGTAGATTTTCGGTCGATTTCGTATGTCGAAATCGTTGAAAACCTGAAAAGAGACGAAATCAGAAACCTGGAAAGAAATAAAACAGATGATTCGGAACTTTAGCAAATACGGGATAATGTTTGTGTCGCTTGTACTTGTTCAGGTTTTAATTCTGAGCCAGGTACAATTCAGCGGTTTTTTCAATCCATACATTTATATTTTGTTTGTTTTATTGTTCCCCATCAGTTCGCCACGTTGGGCAGCATTGGTTTTTGCATTTTTACTTGGTTTTATAATTGATGTTTTTTCAAATACGCTTGGCGTACACTCGGCAGCAACTGTTTTTATTGCTTATATCAGGCCATTTGTTTTCAGGTTGATATCCAATCGTGAAGACGACAGGAGCGACTATCCCGGTTTAAGTCAGAATAACCCGGGGTGGTTTATTACCTATGCTTTACTAATGGTTTTTATTCATCATTTTATTTTGTTTTATCTTGAGGTTTATACATTTTCTCATTTTTTCAGTACGCTTTACCGCGTTGTTTTAAGCACTTTTTTTTCAGTAATTGTTATTACTTTGAGCCAGTTTTTGGTCTTCAAAGAGTAATTATAAAACGGCATGGATACCTTTTCGAAACGGAAGTATTATGTACTGGCCATATTCTTTGGAATAGGCATTATTTACCTGGTTAAACTTTTCAGTTTACAGGTAATCAGTTCGAAATACAAGGAATCGGCCACCAACAATGTGCTCCGCGAAATTATTCAGTATCCGGCCCGTGGTTTGATTTACGATCGCAACGGCGAACTCATGGTGATAAACAAACCAGCATACGATTTGCTGGTTACCCCGCGTGAATTGGAACATTTCGATACCATCGCATTTTGTAATCTTGTTGAAATAACCAAAGAAGAATTAATTGCCGGGATTCAAAAAGCCAGGGAATATTCAACCTATAAACCCTCAATACTTGTAAAACAGATTCCACCCGAGAGTTTTGCTTTTTTGCAGGAAAAGCTATATAAATTCAAAGGTTTTCATGTCCAATCGCGAACGCTTCGCGAATACACTCATCCGGCAGCAGCGCATGTTTTGGGTTATGTGAGCGAAGTAAAAGATGCAGATATATTAAAGGATAACTATTATAAATCGGGCGATTATATTGGTGCAAGTGGTATTGAAAAGACCTATGAAAAACAGTTGCGCGGCACAAAAGGAATAAAAAAACAGCTGGTTGATGTGCATAACCGCATTAAGGGTAGTTACAACGAAGGTACCGAAGATACCCCGGCCCAGATAGGAAATGATTTGGTTACAACGCTTGATGCTGCTTTACAACGTTATGCAGAAGAGCTTTTTGTAAATAAAAAAGGAAGTGTGGTTGCCATTGAACCATCAACCGGTGAAGTACTTGCATTGGTTAGCGCACCCACTTACGACCCCGGGTTACTTGTTGGACGTGTTCGAGGTACTAATTACAATATTTTAACCGAAGACCCAGATTTGCCATTGTTTAACAGGGCGTTACAGGCAAAATATCCTCCGGGTTCAACATTTAAAATTATTAACTCGTTAATCGGGTTGCAAACGGGTGCTATCAACACCAATACCCGTTTTTCGTGCAATGGAAAAAGTTCAACTCCTATCAGGTGTACGCACAGTCACGGGGGTTCTGCAAATGTGGCTGAAGGTATTCGTGAGTCGTGTAACCCTTTTATGTGGAATACTTTCAGGGCAATTATTAACCTGAAGAAAAAGCCTGCTGAAGGGTTTGAACAATGGCGAAGTTATGTGGAGAGTTTTGGAATAGGGAAAATCATCAGCACCGATTTTGCACATGCTTTGCCTGGCGATTTACCATCGGTTGAATTGTACAATAAATGGTATGGCGAAGGCCACTGGAACGCTTTAACTGTTCGTTCACTTTCGATAGGGCAGGGCGAACTTGGAATTACCCCGCTCCAAATGGCGAATGTTGGGGCAATTGTCGCCAACCGGGGGTTTTTCTATCCGCCGCATTTGGTGCGTGAAGTAAAAGGAGATACAGTTTCGTCGATGTTTAAAGTGAAAAAATATACCAAAATCGATCCTGAGAATTTTGAACCGATTATTGAAGGGATGCGTGAACTGATTGCCAATAAACTCACCGCTGTAGCCGCAGTTCCGGGCGTTGAAATGTGTGGTAAAACCGGAACGGTTCAGAACAACGGAGTTGATCACTCGGTGTTTACAGCCTTTGCACCCAGAATCAGCCCGAAGATTGCCGTTTTCGTTTATGTTGAAAACAGCGGTTGGGGAGCCAGTTACGCAGCACCAATGGCTAGCTTGATGGTTGAAAAATACCTGAATGACACTATTGCAACATCGCGTAAACCGATAGAAAAAAGAATGTTGGAAGCAAATTTGATAAATCCGGGTCAACAGTAACAATATGCCAAGCAGAAGAAGCCTTTGGGCAAGTATCGATGGAGTTACAGTTATACTGTTTATTCTTCTCATGTTTCTGGGATGGATAAATATTTATGCATCAGTGTATGACCAGGAACACCAGAATATTTTTGATACTACGCAGCGTTACGGGAAGCAATTGATTTGGATTGGCGCGGCGCTGGTACTTGGTTTTTTTATTCTGATTGTCGATTCAAATTTCTATGTGTTTTTTGCCTGGATAATTTATGGAGCGATAATGTTATTGCTGTTGCTGGTACTGGTTTTCGGAACAGTAGTAAATGGAGCTAAAGGATGGTTCATGCTGGGCTCGTTTGGTTTTCAGCCCGCTGAGTTTGCCAAGTTCGCCACCGCGCTTGCACTGGCCAGTTACATGAATGTGCATGGGTTTAAACTGCAACAGTTTAAATCGTTACTGGTTGTGTCAATAATCATATTCTTGCCTGCGTTGCTTGTTCTTATTCAGAACGATACGGGTTCGGCACTCGTGTTTTTCTCGTTTGTGCTGGTTTTGTACCGCGAAGGTCTGTCAGGGATTGTACTTTTTTTTGGCACTCTGCTGGTGGCACTGTTTGTTTTAACACTCGTAGTTTCGAACCTGGTTTTATCGATATTGCTGCTTGTTGTTGCGCTCATTGTTTTTTATGCGGTAAACGCCAGATACAAACAATATTGGATTGTTCCGGCAATTTATGCAGCAAGTATTTTCCCTTTTATCATTGTCAACCTGGCATTGGGTTCGAAATTTGCCTGGGGCGATTTAATAACAGCCGGTGAAATTCTGGGTACAATTATCGTGGTTGGCTATGCATTCAGGAAAAAGCTTACACAATATTTAACCGTTTCTCTCATTTTTCTCGGTTCGCAGTTGTTTACCATTTCTGTCGATTATGTGTTTTATCACGTGCTTATCGAACATCAGCAATCGCGCATTAATGAGTTGCTTGGGATTCACTCTGACCCTTTGGGAGCAGGTTACAATGTGAATCAGAGTAAAATAGCCATCGGCTCAGGAGGATTTTTTGGGAAAGGATTTTTAAAAGGAACGCAAACCAAGTTTGATTTTGTGCCAGAACAAGACACCGATTTTATTTTCTGTACAGTGGGCGAGGAGTGGGGATTTGTTGGCTCGCTCGTTGTTATTGGGTTGTTTTTGTCGTTGTTTTACCGGCTGGTTTGGCTTGCCGAACGACAAAAATCAGGCTTTTCGCGCATTTATGGTTATTCGGTGGTGGTTATTCTGTTTTTCCATTTTATGGTAAACATCGGGATGACCATCGGCATTATGCCCGTAATTGGGATTCCTCTACCGTTTTTTAGTTACGGTGGCTCTTCTTTATGGTCGTTTACAATATTGCTTTTTATTTTCATCAGGCTCGATGCCAGCCGGTACGAGAAATTCTGATCTCAAGCATTCGTCCTGTACTGAAAAGTAGTCAGAACAGCGTTTGTAAAGCTCATCAAATCAGGCATAAAAACAGTGAAACTTTCTTCCAAAAGCTGGTAATCATTCATCCATATTTCTTTTAACTGTGCAGGTTTGTATGGCAGCGAACTGTATTTGCTCATAATACCCACTGCCTCAATAATTCCATCAATTGTAGCGTACGATTCCAAACGTTTGTTTTTTATCAGAAAGGGCAAAAACTGCTGTACTTGTGCAGGCAGTCTTAAAAAGTTCTTAAGCAAAACTTTATGCACGTGTTTTGTAAACTGATGCAGATTTTCGTTGGAATAAGAATTCCAGTTTTTGGCCAGATAATGGTCGTATAAAAAGTCGATAATTATTCCTGAATAAAGACCAAATACGGGTTTAAACCGCATCCTGGCTTCAATAAATTTTGGGTGACTGTCGGTAAAAGTGTCGATTTGCCGGTGAAGCAAAATTCCTTGCCCGATTCGGTCCGGGTATTCTTCCCACTTTTTCCCCTTAACAAAATCGCCAATGAAGTTACCAACCATAATTTTTTCGTCGTTCCCTGAGAGATAAAGGTGAGCCAGATAATTCATTTAAAAACTTTTGAAACTGAAACGATTGGATGTTTACAAAAGTTGTTAAACCGTGCCATATTTTTTAGTTGAAAGTAGTTGGCAGAAAGCCTGAAACATGTTAAACAGCGCGCTTTTCGGCGAACAAACTGTGAAAGTTTTTTTAATCAAATTATAGTAGTGATTTATTTAGAAACTGACTTTAATATTATATTTTTGGCGCTTGAAAGTTAGCGTTGATGAGCAAAAAAATTGTTGCATTCGGAGAAGTTGTGTGGGATATCCTTCCTGATGGAAAGATTCTTGGCGGGACCCCATCGAACCTGGTTTTCAGGTGCAATTCATTCAACGAACAAGGTTTTTTGCTATCGCGTGTGGGCGACGATGAGTTGGGCCGTGAAGCATTGAAAAGGCTGGGAGAACTTCTGATTTCGGATGAAAATGTGCAAATTGACCAGGAATTTGCCACAGGAACAGTTTATATTACTTTCGACGAAAATCACGATCCACAGTTTTTGGTAACCCCCGATGTGGCTTTCGACCATATCGAATTCTCTGCCGAAGCATTAAAACTGAGTCGTGATGCCGACTGTCTTTTTTACGGATTACTACCGCAGCGTTTTGGTTTATCGAAAAACACACTTCGTGAATTGATTAAGGAATCGCCTGATTCCATTCATTTTTTCGATTTAAAACTTTTTGAACATTTTTTTAATCGCCAGGTTGTTGAAAATCTGTTGGTGGTATCAAATATTGTGAGGATAAAGGAAAAGGAAATTGCATTTCTGAGCAACGAACTTGAAATTGGTAATACCGATGTTGAATCGTTTTGCAGAAGCGTGATTAAAAAATACAAAATCGACCTTATTCTTGTTACCCGTGGTCAAAATGGAATTTTTGCCTTACACCGGAAAAAAGGCGTTTACACCGATTCAGGATTTCAGATTGAAATGGTTGACAATATCGGTTCAGGAATGGCATTCTCGGCGGGTTTCCTTCATTATTATCTGAACGGAAAAGGTATTCAGCAGGCCATAAATTTTGGAAATGCTGCCGGTGCGCTTAACGCAACAAAACCTGGGGCAACCGCTTTTTTCGACAAAAAGGATGTGGTTCAGTTCATGAAAAACACCCCCAAAAACTTAATTTCAGAATAAAAATCTTCAATTAAATCATAGGTTTTCTGGTAACCAAATTGGCATAAATTCAGTTAAATCTGAAAAATGAATTGCCATGAAACTAAATGCTGAACAAGTTGCATCGCAACTATTTGATTATTTGTGGAATGATTATTCAGAAAAAGTTCTGTATGTATCGGATTATTTACGTTTGTTACAACAACACGGTGGAAAGTTTGTTGCTGATCATGTTGTTTTCAGAACGGTAAATACGCATACCGGCGAACAACCCGGCGGAATTGAAGCAATCAGTCATCTGCTTTCTTATTTTGGGTACAGGTTTTCAGAAAAGCATGTTTGTAAAGATAAAATGATTACTATTTCCGGTTTTGATTATCCCGGAGACAGGCTGCCCAAAGTATTGGTCAGCCAGCTTGAGGTAAACCACCAGCCAGGTTGGATTCAGCATCACGTGGGTAATATAGTGGCAGAAACTCCTTACACACTGTCTGATAAGGGAATCGAACTGCTGAACATACTTAAAAGCAACGGAGTTTTGCCAATTGAAGCAGCCCGTTTTTTGCTATCCGACCTACAAGGTTATTTTTGCCGTCCGTGGGAAATTCCGGAACAACCAGTAATTGAGCAAATTATGGAGTTTTCGCCATACTGCGCCTGGGTGCTGCTATATGGAAATTCGGTCAGCCGGTTTTCTGCAAATATTAATTTGCAAGGAGTACCAGGGTGGGCAAATATTGATAAAACCATTGAAGCTCTTCAAGCTGAAGGCGTTCCATTTCAAAAACATGCAATTGCGGGCGAAACTAAATTTGTACAAGCATTTGCACCACCAGTAAAATTAAAAACTGAAGTTTTGGGTGATGATGGAATAGAAATGTCACTGTTTGAATATTCAAAGTTTGGGTTAACCGAAAGGGGTTTTGTTGATGATAATGGGGGAAAAACGCTGTTTGATGGATTTCTATTAGGAGAAGGCACTCATTTTTACGAAATGGTTTGATTAATGCAAACATGCTCATACAAGTAAATATGCACCAAATTGTACCGATTCATTTGAAGGGGTTAATGCAAGAAACCCGGATTGAAATTTTCCGTCGGATAATTTAACGGGATGTTTTTGTTCCATTATCTTTTTAAATGTGGCAAACGAAGTTCCCGGTTGATAGAAAATTCTGTAAGTTCCTGTTATCTCAGCGCCAAGCCACTTTTCAAGTCGAAGTGAAATCATTCCCATAGTATGTCTGACATTGATTTCGAGACAGGGATTTATCCGAAGTTCGTTATTTGCATTTCTGTAAATCAATGTATCAATGCCAAATACACCTTCGTAGTGCTTTGCCATCAGGCTGTTGTCAATTGCATTCATCAACGGTTGCGTCAGTACTTCAATACATTTTTGTATAAAATCAGTCAGTTTCGGAGATTGATTTTGGGGTAATCCGTTAAGCCAGTTTCCGCCGTACTGACCTTTATTATTGGTGAAAAAATGGCTGACTCCCAAAAAACGGGTACATCCGTTTTTCAGTTCAAAAAGAAAAGCCATATCATGCACTTTATTCAGCATTGGTTCGGCCATTATAAAACCCTGCTCGCTGATTACTGAATTAATTTTTTCCCACACTTTCGGGTGGATGGGTGTTTTGGTGATGGGTTGCAGCCCGCGTCCCGAACTGCTCCACGGTGCTTTCAATATCAGGTTTCCCCAATCAGCAATTGCTTTTTCAATGTCAGAGGGAGTTTTGCAGATAATTGGGAGTTGGGAGTCTTCTATTAACCAATTAACCGAAAATGAATTTATTACCTTGTTTAGGATTTCATATGCAAACTTTCTTGAACTGATATTCCGATGTTCCTGAATCCATTGAAATACAGGTGAATTCTGAAACCCTGGAGAACAGGATTGTTTTAAAGGTGTGAGAAATTTGTGGGCAGCCGGGCTCCACCCCCACGGGAGCAACCGGTTTTTGGTTTCATCGAAAAAAAAGCGATTTTCGCTAAGCTCTTTTTTTAATATGAACCGGGGAATAACAAAACCCAAATGCCGCATGGTTTCTAAATAGTTATTATCAGGCAATTCGTCCACCAGCACAAAATCGCTCCGTTTTGCAAATAACATTGGCAACACAGCCAGATCGGCTTCCATTTTCTGAAGCGTTTTGTTGGGCTGCCAGTTTGGGCTGCCATTGGCTATTGCAAAATCGCATGAAGGATTAAACAGATAAACATCAGGAAATTCACTCATCAAATTTAATCTGAAGAAATTAAGTGCTTAATGTAGCTTAATTTTTTCTATTTTTTTGTAATCAGCATTTTTTCCAATGACGGCTCTAATACAACGATATCTCCCTCTTCAATTCCCTCTTCAACAACAACAAATTCTTCATTTTCAGGTCCTGTTGTTATTGGCTGTTGTATCACTTCATCCTGCTTTTTCAGGTAAACAAATGGTTTCCCGTTGTTTTTAAATATGGCTGTTACAGGTAGTAAAAGTGCATTCTCTAATCGTGCTGTAATTATCTCGTTATTACTGCTCATTGCAGGTTTCAGTCCTTCATTGGTTTTATCGAGTTCAATAATTACTTTAAACGCTTTCATATCGAAATCTTTATGGTCTTCGCCAACGCGGGCAATTGTTTTTATACTTCCCATAATTGTTACATTTTCGAGGGCATCGAAAGTTACCCGCACGCTGTCGCCGGTTTTAATTTTTGCAATATCTATTTCCTTCACATAAATTTCCGACAATACTTTCGACATGTCGGGCAAAGTGGCAATTGCAGGGGCAAACTCGTAAGTAGGCACAGCATCGTCTTTGCTGAATTTTTTCCCTTCCCAGCTTTTCCCGAAAATCACGATTCCATCTTCGGGAGCCGTAATACGTGTTAAGCTCATGGCTTCCTGGTATTTGGCAATTTTATTCTGTCTTCTTTCAACCCAGCCTGCAGTTCTCCCAACACGTACTTTAAGTTTGTTTCTTTCAAGCTGGTAATCGCGTTCCTTTTTGGCGATATTATTTTCGGCTTTTTGATAAGCCATTTGTGTTTTTCGCTGGTAGGCTTCCGATTCGAATTTCGATTGTTCGAGGTCAATCTTGTTATATTCAAGATCGAGGCGTGCGTTTTTAATTTCTTCACGCAAATTCGAAAGTGTAACTGTGCTGTCGATTTTGGCATTATTCAGGTCGGCAACCTCTTTTTCGAGATTTTGCATTTCCTGCCTCATCGATGCCATTATTTTACTGGCATCAAGCTGAACCACAAAATCACCTTTTTTTACTGATTTTCCATCCTGAACCAAATCGAGAATGGTAAGTTCCCAAAGTTCCAAATCGCGGTCGCCAATAATTCGTGGCACTCTTATTTCGGTGGCTTTAACCCCGTTAATTTCGCCTTTACAACTGATTACTGCTTCAAATTTTCCACGTTTTACTTTGTGAAATTCTGATTTTTCAGCTGCTCTGGTTTGGTTGTAAACTATCATTCCGCCAACTGCCGAAATAACAATTATTGCAACAGCCAGCATATATTTCCAATATTTTCTCATCATGTCAGTTTTCAAGTATTAAATCGTAGTTCGCATTGAGCGGGGTATTTGTTTCGAAATCGAAGAGTGTCAGGCTTCGGATTCTGAAGTACGACATCCAGTAATCGCGCAATCTGTTGAGATACGCAATCCGCGCCGTTTCCTGGTCGGTGCTGGCAATATTCAACTTAATAACATCGATTTTGCCGATGAGAAATCGCTGAAAAGTGACATCGTATCCCAATTTTGCAACAGTATCGGCCTTCGCCGAATTTTTTACCTGGCTTGCCTGCAAGTTGAATTCGAGTACGCTTTGCACCACATCCTGTTCAAAATCAATTCGTTCCTGTTTTATCGTTGCAAGTGCAACTTCGCGGTCCGATTCGGCCATTGAAACACGGCCTTTGGTTCTGCCCCAATCAACAATGGGCACGTTTATACCCATGCTAAATCTCTGGCTTTTATCTGGCTGTCCGTAAACTTCGTCAAAAGTTTCGGATGAGCGGGTCATCCCATACATGGCAAACAGTGAGGTGTTTAACCCGGTTTCCGACCGGGTTCGTTTTACATTCTGGTCTTGTTGCAATTTCTGTTGCTGGTGGTTTATCATTTCGGGGTTGTTCTGAATTGCCTGTGTTAATGCCAAATCGGGGTTGATTTGCAATTTCGGGATTTCACTGGGTACAATACATTCAATTTCCATCGATTTTTCCATTCCCAAGAAAGAATTCAGACTCGATTGGGCGCGCTTTTCCTCTAACTGAGCCATGCTCAGTGCCTGTTCGGCATTCAACAAACTGAGCTCGAGTTTAAGTAATTCATCCTGTGTAACAGTTCCAACCTGAAAGCGGCCTTTCCCGATTTTATAAAGCGTGTCGGCGTTGGCATAATTGGTTTCTGCAATGCCTTTCTGTATTTGCGCGGTTATCAGCTGAAAAAACTGCAGGGTTGATTTGACCCGCAGGTCTTCAACGTCCTGAATAAATTCTTTTTTTGCCTTTTCAAATTTCAATGGTTCAATTTTCGATTTCCATCTCAGCTCGTTGTACCCGTTCAACTCCTGCGAAAAGCCGATGCTGAGCGGTGTTGAAGTAAACGATGTGTTCTTGTCGCCATTCAGGTTTTTTACCATGCCGAGTTCTGAACGTAAAAACAATTGCCCGCCGGTTAATCCCACATTTTGTGTTGCCGAAACCGAAACATCGGAAGTTAAATATTCGCGCAACCTGTATTCATCCTGGTTGGTTTCGAAATTGTATTCTTTATTGTAGTACCTGTTAAAATCCAAAGGATTTGAGCTCAGTGAAATACCAGGCAACCGTTCGGCCTTAAAAAACTTGTATTCCCAGAAACTTGACAGGTACATATTTTTGTTTCTGAAAGCGTCGATTGATTGTTTCGAAGAAATCTCAATCACATCGTCGAGCGAAAGTTGTACTTTATTTTGTGCTTTTGTGCTGATTGCAATTGCAACCAGAAGTATAAAAATTGTGAATATATTCTTCATTATTTCAGGTTTTTAAGGTTACGAACGCAAAGAAATCACAGGGTCGTTTTCGGCGGCCCGTTTGGCGGGCAGGTACCCAAACAAAACACCCACCAGCACCGAAACGCCAAAAGCGATAAAAATGCTGAAGAACGAAACGATGGTTTTTATATCGAAGACAGCAGTAATAATTTTTGATAAAGCAATTCCAAGTATAATACCGATTATTCCGCCCGAAACACTGATGAGGGTCGATTCGGCCAGAAACTGTGCAATAATATCCTTTTGTTTTGCGCCAACTGCCTGGCGAACACCAATCTCACGGATTCGCTCCAAAACCGAAGCAAGCATGATATTCATAATACCGATGCCACCCACAATAAGCGAAATACCGGCAATAGCCCCCAAAACAACATTAAAAATGTTTTTTGTTTTTTGCTGCTGTTTCAATAGCAACTCGGGAATAGTAACTTCAAAATCATACAATTCAGAATGCCGCCTCAGCAACAGTCGTTTAATAACATTGGCCGACTCGCTGAGCTGTTCTGTTTCTTTAACCTGTACCACAATCTTGTCGAGCTGGTTCAGGTTTTTGTCGGTATCCACTTCCTCTTCTTTTTGCTCAACACCGCCAATAATTATCACCATTCCATCGCCACCGCCACCCTGATTGGCTTTCGCAATTTCGTCGGCACGAAGCAAAGCCCGGTTTTTAAACCGCAATAACATGGTTTGCACCGGAATAAATATTTTATTGTCGGAGCTGCTGATTCCCATTTCATCGGAAGCCGACGCTGTAAAATCGCGCTGCTCGACCACCCCGATTACTTTCAGCCAGATTTGTCCGCATTTAATGTATTTGCCAATCGGGTCGTCCTGTCTGAAAAACTGGGTTTTGATGTTGTTGCCAATCACGCAAACCGGAAGTCCTTTTTCTGTATGCAATTCGTTAAAGCGGGTTCCGCTGGCCAGCTTCATATTAAATAAATCAAAGTAGCTGTTCTCAATTCCCTCAAGTACAACGGGTTTGCTCTTTCCGTCCAACAACGCCGAATAATTAAACGAAATCACTGGTGTAATGCGTTCAACCGTTGGTAAAATATTTTTAATGGCTTCGGCATCGAGCAGTGTAAGTCCTTTCGAGAATTTTTTACCGCCGGGTTTGTCATTCTCGCTTTTGCTTTGCGAAGCGCCTTCGTTTATGGTAAATGTACTGGGTGTGATTACAATGTTGTTTACACCTACAAGTTTTATTTGCTCCATAATTTCCTGCTCGGCGCCGTTGCCAATGGCAAGCATGCTGATAACCGCCGCAACTCCGAAAATAATACCGAGTGCAGTGAGTATCGATTTTACGCGGTTGGCAAAAATGGCCTCCACCGCAATTTGTATATCGTGTAAATATCTGAATATAAACATGCTGATTGTGTTTGAGGTT
Organism: Draconibacterium sp.; assembly: GCA_050179035.1. Taxonomy (GTDB): domain Bacteria; phylum Bacteroidota; class Bacteroidia; order Bacteroidales; family Prolixibacteraceae; genus Draconibacterium. The sequence goes on from JBFXFM010000003.1 coordinate 25,866, forward strand.
ATTTAATCATTACAACTCCGCCTGTTGGCATGGCTGCCGGCATAGTTTGTAACTGTTCAGCTTCTTTCTGTTTCGCCAGTATTTCTTCTTCGGCTTTCCGTGCTTTTTCTTCTTCTCTTTTCTTCAGAATATCGGCATAAATTTCCATGCCATTTATTTTGAAATCTTCAGCACCAGCGGGTTCATTCAGCAAAACTTCCTGTCCCTCGGTTAAGCCCTGTTTTACAACCATATAATTCTCGTTTTTATCGCCGGGTTCAATAATCTGGCGTATTTTTTTGCCTCCTGCAAGGTAAACAAACGAAAGGCTGTCGTTGCTGAAGACCGATTCGATGGGCAGATAAAGAATTTCTTCCACAGCACTTGTCTGAATTGTATTGCTGGTTGTCATCGCCGGTTTCAGGTTGGGGTCGGTACCATTAATTTTTATGCGTACTTCAAAAACTTTGGCGTCGCTGTTGGGCATCAACTGCCCCATATTGGCTACGGCAACCACTTCGCCTGTTAACGTTTTTTCGGGGAAAGCATCAATCCCGATGCGTGCTTTTTGTCCTTTTTTAATAAGTGAGATGTCGATTTCGTTGATGAAAGTTTTGGTAACCAGATTGTTCATGTTTGGGAAAGTGGCAATAATCGGGCTCCACTGCGACACACGCGAGCCAGTTTTTACTGAGCCACCGTAAGGATATTGGTAATACGAAATGATTCCTGAGCGGGGAGACTTAATTATCAGAGCATTTTTTAGCCGGTTAACAACATCTACACGTTCATTTGTTTGTTTATAGTTGATAAACTTGCGGGTGACTTTATTGATTTCCTGCTGGGTAACCAGTTGGTAAGCTTTCTTTTGCTGGTCGAGTTTACGAACGGCTTTGTCAAGGTCCATTTCCACTTTGCGTTTAACCGAGGGCGCTTCGTAAGCCGACTCTTTAACTGAAATCTGACTTTCTTCCAGGTCGAGCTGCGCGTTTAAAATTAAATCGCGCTGGTTACTCAAGGTCAGGTTCGAGTCAATTTTGCTGTCCTCGTACTCCGAAAGTGCTTTTTCCATATCGTCAAGCGCCAGTTTCAATTGTTCTTCCACAGCCTGATGGTCGAGAGTTGCAACATAATCGCCCGAATCCACCAAGGTTCCTTCCTCCACCATATCGGTAATGGTTAACGACGAAATCCGGGTTTGTCGATCGTTCATTACCTCTGGAATCAGAATGTTTTCAGAGCTCTCCGATTCGAGCTGTCCGGTTGAATAAACAAGTATTTCAAAGGGGCCGCGCATTACTTTTGCAGTAATTTCGGGAGTGCTTTCCTTACGGGTTAAAACAACAATCAGAACTACGAGCAGCAGAATTCCGGCGGACAAAATAATTAGTAGTGATTTTTTATTCATGGTTTATAGTTTGAATGAAGAAAACTATTTAACAAAAACAATGCCTTTATTATTGTTCGGTGAGTTAATAATTTATGTTAAAATGTGAAAAAAATGAAAATCTATTTTTTGCGGAAAACCCCGGCTTGCGCCAGTGCCATAATTAATACCCCGGCAACCGTAATTAAACCTCCCGCCAGTTGGTGTTGTAAAGGTAAAATTCCAAAAAACAGCAGCGAAACCAGCAAAACAACAATTCCTTTCAGGCTTTGAATGATTGAGGATTTAGAAACCTCGATATATTTAAAGGAATAATACACCGTTAGAATTGCGATAAACTCAAGCACAGCGCCAGTAATGGTGTTTTTGTAAACAGCGGTTGAAAGTGTGGCGTGTTCACCTAAAACAAAAATCATAATTACCGAAAAAATCAACAGCCAGCCAGCGCGGTTGAGGTTCAAAATCTCGGGACTGAGTTGTTTTACCTGGGTTTTTACAACCAAAGTTGCTGTTGCCGCAAAAATTGCATTGAAAAAAACCACTCCCGTACCTTCGATGAAAAAAGTCTTTAATGTGGTCCCACCGCTGTAACTGATAACAAAAGCACCTGCTAACGCCAGAAAACCACCGAAAATTTCGATTGCCGAAAATTTCTCATTCAGAATAAAAATTCCGCCCAATAAAACCATTACCGGGTACAGATTCCCAAGAAAAGAGGTTACAGCCGGATTGGGAATAATATGAATAGAGAGGAAAAACAACGTGGTGGTTGCAATCTCAAGACCACCCAAAGTAAGAAGAATGTACAGCTGTTTGCGCGACAAATGCGCCAGCTGGCCTAGCTTTCCTGCGAACAATGCGTAAACCAAACAAAGCGCAGTTACCACGAGGTACCATAAACTGCCAAAATGCGCCATCGGTATTTCGTTTAGTGCAGCCTTGCTGAAAATATAAACATTCGAGAAGGCTATTGTGGCAACCAGCGCAAATAAATATCCCTTGATTGTTTCCGATTTCATCTGATTTATTTTTCGCTGGCGAAGGTAGAAAAAAGTTGCGCTATTACTTTTAATTCAATCTTAACCTTCATCTGTCATTTTTCGGTAATGATCATATTCAATTATCTTTGCCGCAAACAATCGGAAAACTGTTTCGGATTTCTGTGGAGATTTTTCTTCGGACTCCGGACTTCGGTCTTCCGGCTAAAATTTTACAATATGCTACCAAAAATAAATCCGATGACAACCCAGGCCTGGAAAAGGCTCGAAGAATACCACTTCAGTTTTGAAGACACTCACCTCAAAGCGCTTTTTACTGCCGACCCTGACCGGTTTCAAAAGTACTCTCTGAAGTTTGAAGACATTCTTGTTGATTACTCAAAAAATCTTGTTGACGACGAAATTTTGCAATCGCTTTTTGAGCTTGCCAAAGAATGTGGATTAAAGGAAGCCACAGAAAGTATGTTTACCGGGCAGAAAATCAATGCTACCGAAGACCGTGCGGTTTTGCACACAGCGTTGCGCAACCGCAGCAACACACCCATTATTGTTGATGGCGAAGATGTGATGCCCGAAGTAAATGCAGTGCTGGCTCAAATGAAGGAGTTTTCTGAAAAAGTGATTTCTGGTGAATGGAAAGGCTACACTGGCAAGGCAATTACCGACATTGTAAATATTGGTATCGGCGGTTCCGACCTTGGTCCGCTGATGGTGACTGAGGCTTTGAAACCCTACAAAAATCACCTCAATCTGCATTTTGTTTCGAATGTTGATGGCACTCACATTGTTGAAACATTGAAAAAGGTAAATCCCGAAACCACCCTTTTTATTGTGGCTTCGAAAACTTTTACCACTCAGGAAACCATGACCAACGCCATTTCGGCCCGCGACTGGTTTTTGGAAACGGCAAAAGATGAGGCTTTTGTGAAATTTCATTTTGTGGCGGTTTCAACCAATGCAAAAGCGGTTTCGGCATTCGGAATCGATACAAAAAATATGTTCCGTTTCTGGGATTGGGTGGGAGGCCGTTATTCATTGTGGTCGGCCATCGGTCTTTCCATCGTTTTGGGAATCGGGTACGAAAATTACATCGAGCTTCTCGACGGCGCTCATGCCATGGACAATCATTTCAGAAATGAGGAGTTCAGCAAAAATATACCGGTGATTCTGGCTTTAATCGGAATCTGGTACAACAATTTTTACGGCGCCGAAACTGAGGCAATTTTGCCATACGACCAGTATCTGCATCGCTTTTCGGCCTATTTTCAACAGGGAAATATGGAAAGCAACGGAAAATATGTTGATCGCAACGGCGAACAGGTCGATTATCAGACTGGCCCGATTATCTGGGGTGAACCCGGAACCAACGGTCAACATGCTTTCTATCAGCTTATTCATCAGGGGACAAAAATGATTCCGTGTGATTTTATTGCATCCGCCATCAACCACAATCAGGTTGGCGATCACCATCCGAAATTGCTGGCCAACTTTTTTGCGCAACCCGAAGCCATGATGGTAGGAAAGACTGCCGCTCAGGTGGAGGCTGAACTGAAAGCTGCCGGAAAATCTGAAGCAGAAATTGCTGAATTATTGCCATTCAAAGTTTTTCTGGGTAACATTCCAACCAATTCTATACTTGTTAAAAAACTCACACCTCGGGTGCTGGGTTCGTTGATTGCCATGTACGAACACAAAATTTTTGTGCAAGGAATAATCTGGAATATTTACAGTTTCGACCAGTGGGGAGTTGAACTGGGCAAACAACTTGCCAACGCCATTCTTCCTGAATTGAAAAGTGACGAACCGATTGTTGGGCACGATTCATCGACAAACGGATTGATAAATACGTACAAAGCTATGAGATAGCGGGGTTATTGGGTGTCGCGGTTTTTAACCGCGATTTTGGAGCCCTTAAAAAAGAACCCATCAGTTTTTACTGATGGGTTCTTTTCGTTTCAAAATATCTGAATCACCTCAGAAACACATTTTCAAACCTTGCCAATGGAGCCATCCGTGCTCTGTTTAGTACCAACGTGTCGCCAATCAGGTTATAATTATCGGCAGTTTCAAGTACCTGCAGAAACTCTCTTTCTGCTTCCATATCGGGGCAGGCCATCATTGTTGAAGCCATTTTCAAGAATTTTATCCTGTTCATTTCTCCAATTTCGATACCTCCGTGCACAGAGTTACATCCGGCGTTTCCATAAATACTTTTGCCGTCGGTATTTATAAACAGAAAAGCTTCTTTTGGTGAGTTTCCAGCTTTTTCAATTTTCTTTCCCCGCAATTCAACCAACCGCCAATATCTGCCGGTTAATACATTTTGCTGTTTCTGAATTATGTATTTATCAGCGAGGTTGCCGGTTATAACTTTCCCTTCCATATCTAGTTTCAGCAGTTTGTTTTCGGCAACCTTAAACTGGTTGCTTTCTTTTGTGGCATCAACTCCTTCAAGCGTAATGGTACTGCCATCTTTGCTCCAGCTAAATTTTCCGTTAGAGCGAAAAATATCACCATCTTTCCCAAGATATTTTGATGCTGATTCGTAAGTAAGGTCTGTTTTCAAAATAATCTCAATTAAAATACCCTCGCAATCGGCACAAGGCAGTGTATCTCTGTAAGTTCCGGCCCAATCGAGGGAGTTTTGGCTGTTGTGTCCGTCACCAACCGTTTTGGTTGTTTTTTCTCTTGTTTTGCACGACATAACTGCAATCATTAAAACGAGTGTTGCTAAAAATTGAAGTTTCATAATTTTATTTTTTAAAGGTTAATTTCCTGATAAACAGAACAAATAAATATTTTTTTTGTTCGTCAAAACCATTTTTGGTTTCCATTTAATTGTTTCAACGGTTTTCAATATAACATTCTTGCCCTGATGGTATGCGGAATTGCTTTCAATTCATTCAAAACCGAATCGCAGTCGTGACTTTCGGCATCGATTATCACATACCCGATTTCGGGTTCGGTTTGCAGGTATTGTGCAGAAATGTTGATGTTTTTGTGTGTAAAAACAAAGTTGATGTCTTTCAGCAGCCCCGGCATATTTCGGTGAATATGCAGAAACCGTTGTTTGTCGCGGTTTGGAGAAAGCGTAACTTGAGGAAAATTTACAGCTCCAACTGTTGAACCGATATCGCTGTATTTAATCAGCTTCTCGGTAACTTCAAACCCAATGTTTTCCTGTGCTTCTGAAGTACTCCCACCTATGTGTGGGGTGAGTATTACGTTTTCGAATTGTTGCAAAACCGAAACAAAAGGCTCGTCGTTTGAGGCAGGCTCTGTGGGGAAAACATCGGCAGCAGCTCCGGCCAGATGGCCCGATTTCAGTGATTCGGCAAGCGCGTCGTACTCCACGACAGTTCCGCGCGAGGCATTAATCAGCAGTGCATTTTTGCGCATGATGGCTAGTTCGTGCGCCGAAATCATATTCCGTGTGTGTTCAGTTTCTGGTACATGCAATGTTACAACATCTGCAATCTTCAGCAATTCGTCAAGCGACGAACAGGGAAATGCCTTCCCCAGGCTCAGTTTCTTTTCGATATCGAAATAATAAACATTCATTCCCATCGCCTCGGCAAGAATCGATACCTGTGAGCCAATATGACCATACCCAACGATTCCAATGTTTTTTCCACGAACTTCGTATGATTTTGAGGCCGCTTTCAGCCAGATTCCCCGGTGAGCAGCTGTATTTTTTGCAGGCACTTCGCGCATCAGCATAATAATTTCGGCAATTACAAGTTCGGCAACCGAACGTGTATTTGAAAACGGTGCATTAAAAACCGGGATGCCCAATTGTTTGGCAGCTTGTAAATCAACCTGGTTGGTGCCGATGCTGTAACACCCGATGGCCATCAGCTTTTTCGCTTTTTTTAGTATTTCATGGGTGAGCTGTGTGCGCGACCGAATACCGATAATATGGGCGTCTTTGATTTTTCGTTCCAAATCGGCTGCATCAAGTGCTGTTCTCAAATATTCGATGTTCGAATACCCGGCGCTTTCAAAAGCTTTTACTGCCGACTGATGCATTCCTTCGAGCAATAAAACCTTGATTTTGTCTTTTTCGAGTGAGTATTTTGCAGCCATTGGTTTTTTGTGTAAAAATAGTAAGCCACAGGCAAACAAAAAACATGTTATACAGCTATCCGGACGTCAGTGCTTAAATCAACTCATCCTATCTGCTAACAACGCAATCTCTTTTTTTGGTGAGGCATTTTCGTACAATATCTTGTAAACCGCTTCGGCAATTGGCATTTCGACCTGGTAATTTTTGTTGATTTCGTAAATCGATTTTGACGAGTAATATCCTTCGGCCACCATGTTCAGTTCGAGTTTGGCCGCTTTTACAGGGTACCCTTTGCCAATCATCATCCCAAAAGTGCGGTTCCGGCTGAATTGCGAGTAGGCAGTAACCAGCAAATCGCCCAGGTAAGCCGAACTTTTTATGTCGCGGTCGATAGGATGCACCGTATCCACGAACCGTTTAATTTCCTGTATGGCATTCGAAACAAGCACCGCCTGAAAATTGTCACCGTAACGCAGTCCGTGACAAATACCCGATGCGATGGCTATGATATTTTTCAAAACCGACGAATATTCGGTCCCCCAGATGTCGTCGGAGATAGTTGTTTTGATGTAGTCGCAACGGATAAGGCTGGCAAATTTGTTGGCTTTTTCCTCATCGGTGCAGGCCACTGTAAGGTATGAAAGCCGTTGAAGGGCCACTTCCTCGGCGTGACAAGGACCGGCAATCACACCAAGGTTTTCAAAAGGCACATGAAAAAATTTGTTCAGGTATTGCACCACGAGCAGGTTTTCTTCTGAAACCACACCTTTGATTCCCGAAAGGATATGTTTTCTGCTGATATCGGTTTTCAGATTGCCCAGAATTACAGGCAGGTAGGCAGAAGGAACAGCCATTACCAAAATATCCGAAGCAGAAGTAATCTCATTAATATCGTTGTAAAAAGTAATCCGGTTGGTATCGAATTCCACATTTTGCAGGTAGCGCGGGTTATGACCGGTTCTCTCGAAATGCTCAGTAGTTTCCGGTTTTCGCATAAACCAGTTGATGTGTTTCACATTTTCGAGTACCATTTTGGTAATGGCAGTTGCCCAGCTTCCGCTGCCAATAATAGCAACTCTGTTTGCTTTTGTATTCATTTATTTTATTCTGAACGGCAAAAGTAGAAAGATTTTCTGGGATTGGTCATCAAACAAATTTTTCTGACACAGTGTATGAAAAATGAACTGGCATGTTACGAAAGAATTGAAAATACATATTGTTCAGTTATTCAATTTTTGTAAATTCCCCGAACCAATAAAACATAAATTATGCAACGTTATATTCTTTCGCTCGATGCGGGAACCACCAGCAACCGGGCAATCCTTTTTAATTATTCGGGTGAAATTGTAGCTGTGGCCCAGCAGGAGTTTGAACAGATTTATCCGCACAGCGGCTGGGTTGAACACAACCCTGAAACCATCTGGGAAACTCAGCTGCAGGTTTTAAATGAAGTTTTAAAAAAAGCCGAAGTGTTGCCAGACCAGATTGAATCCATCGGTATTACCAACCAGCGCGAAACCACGATTCTCTGGAATCGCGAAACTGGTAAGCCGGTGTACAACGCCATTGTTTGGCAAGACAGGCGAACTGCCGACACCTGCGATGATTTAAAAGCACGGGGACTGGAAAAACTGATTGCCGAAAAAACCGGTCTTGTGGTTGACGCATACTTTTCAGGAACAAAAATCAAATGGATTCTCGATAATATTCCCGGAGCACGGAAACTGGCAGCCGAAGGTAAACTTGCTTTTGGCACAGTGGATACCTGGCTGTTATGGAAACTTTCGGGTGGAAAACTGCATGTTACCGATGCCAGTAATGCCAGCCGTACAATGATTTACAATATTCATACCCTGCAATGGGACGAGGAATTGTTGCAGCTACTCGATATTCCTGCCGGAATTCTCCCCGAAGTAAAACCCAGCAGCCTCGTTTATGGAACCACCGACCCCGATTTATTAGGCTATGGAATCCCGATTGGCGGAATAGCCGGCGACCAGCAGGCTGCATTGTTCGGGCAAATGTGCATTGAACCGGGAATGGTGAAAAACACGTATGGAACCGGTTGTTTTGTGGTGATGAACACGGGAAACAAACCGATAACCTCGAAAAATAAATTACTTACAACCATTGGCTGGCAAATTGGCACCGAAGTAACCTACGCTCTCGAAGGCAGTATTTTTATGGGTGGCGCAGTGGTTCAGTGGTTGCGCGATCAGTTGGGCATTATCAGTTCTTCTTCCGAAATTGAAGCGCTGGCGGGGCAGGTGGAAGATAGCGGCGGAGTGGCTTTTGTTCAGGGATTTGTAGGGCTGGGTGCTCCGCATTGGGACCAGTATGCAACCGGTGCAATTATCGGGTTGAGAAGAGCATCGACAAAAGCACACATTGCAAGGGCAGCACTCGAAGCCATTGCATTTAGTTCGATGGAAGTAATTGAAACAATGGTTGATGACTCAGGAATTGAACTCAACGAATTGCGTGTGGATGGCGGCGCTTCGGTGGATAACCTGCTGATGCAGATTCAGGCCGATTCCATTCAAACTAAACTGGTGAGGCCAAAAATTACAGAAACAACAGCTTTGGGTGTAGCTTATTTGGCTGGGCTTGCAACAGGCTTCTGGCAAAATATCGATGAAATAAAAAATCAGTGGCAGGTTGACGCAATTTTCGAACCCACTGCTGAAACGACAAAAATAGAAAAAGTAATAACCGACTGGCGCAGGGCAGTAGAACGCAGCAAACACTGGTATGGGGAATAGACGGGAGACGGAAGACGGGAGATGAAAAAAGAAGACCAGGGATAAAGAAGTGAGCGATGAGTGAGGTTGTATGTGAAGCGTTAAAGGAATTGTTTCTTTCAGTGATGAAAAGATGGGGCGTTTCTTTTAAAGACACCCTGAAAGGGTGAAATATTAATAACACCGGGTAAGGAGAAACGACGAAACCCGGGGGGAAAATGCCCCACAACTTTGCCCCGCTGTTTGAAATACTGAAGCTGTGATAAAGAAAATCTAAAATAAGAAATAAGAAATAACGAATCAGAAAATTGAACTAATACATCACTTATGAATCGAAAAGCAGTAATCAAGAAAATAAGGAAAGAGAAAGAATGGGATGTCGTTATAATCGGTGGTGGGTCAACCGGGTTGGGATGTGCAGTCGATTCAGCCTCCCGCGGGTATAAAACTTTGTTACTCGAACAGGCCGATTTTGCTAAGGGAACTTCGAGCCGGAGTACAAAACTGGTGCACGGCGGCGTGCGTTACCTGCAACAAGGCGATATCTCGCTGGTTTTTGAAGCCCTGCACGAACGCGGATTGATGTTTAAAAATGCACCACACCTTGTAACCAACCAGTCGTTTATCATCCCTGCATACGATTTTTGGGGCGGACCATTTTATACGGTCGGGCTGAAAGTGTACGATATGATGGCCGGAAAACTTGGACTTGGCCCATCAAAACATCTTTCGCTTGAAGAAACAATTGAGGCAATCCCAACGGTTGAACGCGAAGGTTTGCGTGGTGGCGTGATTTATCAGGATGGTCAGTTCGATGATGCACGAATGGCTGTGAGTCTTGCGCAAACCACTGTGGATTATGGTGGTACAGTTTTAAATTATTGCAAAGTTTCAACTTTGATAAAAGAAAATGAACTGGTTTCGGGCGTTCAGGCAGTTGATACAGAAACAGGGGAGAAATTTGATATTAAATCGAAGGTGGTTATAAATGCCACGGGTGTTTTTGCCGATGAGGTGATTCAAATGGATGAACCCGGAAAACCAAATATGATTACACCCAGCCAGGGAATTCATCTTGTGCTCGATAAAGATTTTCTTCCGAATAAGTCGGCCATAATGGTTCCGCACACTTCCGACGGAAGGGTGATGTTTGCTGTTCCGTGGCACAACCATGTTGTGGTTGGAACCACCGATACTTTGATTGAAAATCATTCACTCGAACCAATAGCTCTTGAATCGGAAGTTGATTTTGTACTCGAAACTGCCGGACATTACCTGACAAAACAACCAACCAGGGCCGATGTTTTGAGTGTTTTTGCGGGATTAAGGCCACTTGCAAAACCTGAAGGCGAAGGAAAAGCCACAAAAGAAATTTCCCGCGGTCATAAGATTCTGATTTCGGTTTCGGGTTTGGTTACTATTATTGGCGGAAAGTGGACTACCTATCGAAAAATGGCAGAAGATACAATTGATAAAGCTGCAATGCTGGGCGGATTTCCGGAAAGAAATTGTATTACCACACACATGCCGGTTCACGGATTCAGAATGGATATCGACCCACATACCGATCTGCTTTCGGTTTATGGCATTCATAAGGAAGATATTATTGCTTTAGGTGAAGAGGATGAAAGTTTAGCCGGATTTCTGAGCGAAAAACTTGAAATCAGAAAATCGCAGGTTGCATGGGCTGTGCGGAAAGAAATGGCACGGACACTGGAAGATGTTTTGGCACGTCGTACCCGTGCGCTATTCCTTGATGCCCGCGAAAGCCTCAGAATAGCACCGGAAACCGCTTCGATTATGGCAAGAGAACTAAAATACGATAATACATGGATTGAAAATCAAATACAACTGTTTAAACAGGTGGCAAAGAATTATTATTTTGAATAACTAACTGATAAACGATTATGATGGAATTTTTTGGTGAATTTTTAGGAACATTTATTCTAATCCTTTTGGGTAATGGCGTGGTAGCCAATGTGAATCTCAATAAAACCCACAGTTTTGGAGCAGGTTGGATTGTGATAACTTTTGGATGGAGTATGGCAGTTTATGTTGCAGTACTGATTTCGGGCGATATGAGTGGCGCCCATCTGAACCCAGCTGTAACGCTTGGATTGGCGTTTAGCGGTCTGTTCGACTGGATGAAAGTAGTGCCATTTATTCTTGCGCAAATTTTGGGTGCAATGGCTGGCGCGTTCACTGTATTTCTGTTTTTCGGAAATCATTTTAATATTACCGCATCGCCGGGTGCCAAAAAAGCCTGCTTCTGCACTGCTCCTGCAATCAGAAATACAGGAAGCAATTTGTTTTCAGAAATTATCGGAACCTTCGTTCTAATTCTGGCTGTTTTATTAATTACGTTGCCCCAACTTGATTATGAAAGTCTTGCAGGTCACAAGGTTGGGATGGGATCGCTGGGAGCACTGCCTGTTGCATTTGTGGTTTTTGCAATCGGATTGAGTCTGGGCGGAACAACAGGTTATGCCATCAATCCTGCCCGTGATTTTGGGCCACGAATTGTTCATACACTGCTTCCTCTTCCAAATAAAGATGCGAATGATTGGGCTTATGCCTGGATTCCGGTTGTTGGACCTGTAATTGGTTCTGCGCTAGCAGCAGGAGTTTATCTGTTGATTCATTGTATGTGTTAATGTGGAGATTGGTAGTGATTGACTGAATATAAAATAAGAGGGCCGGTTTTCATTCAGAAAACCGGCCCTCTTATTTTATTGTTTTTTCTATTAATAGAATTTAGCTCTTTTGTCGGTGATTTCAGCCTTTTTTCGTTGGCTTTCAACGGCTTGCGATGTAGCCCTGTAAAACATACTCTGTGCAAGACGGTTTTGTTCGTTTTTAACTCCCGGATCAGGGCTTTGGCTTACTGAAGTTACCATTGCAATATAAACTCCGTTGTTCCCTTCAACTGGTTTCGACAGCTTGTTGGCATCCATGCTTGTTACAGTTCCCACCAGGGCAGGCTCCATGCCAAGTCCAGGTATCGAGAAACCATTGAAATCAACGTTGGCTGCATTTTTAACATCGGTACCGAGTGCATTGGCAATACTATAAATATCTGTTTTTCCCTCAGCAGCTCCGGCAGCTTTTTTAACCAGCATTTCTGCTTTTTTCTGTTTCAGAACGGCAAGTTCCACACGTGTTTTGGCATCTTCGAAAGTGGCTTCGCCTTCTTCGGTTGCTTTTGTAAGCACAGCAATCACAAAGTTGTTGCCCAATTCAAAAATAGGTGATTCCTGAGAAGTCATCAAAACATCTCCAACACTGGCTTCGTAAGCGGCTCTCACCAGAATACGGGCATTTTCCAAACCAACAATGTTTAAATCGGTTTCGCGAACTGAAGCAACTCTTTTATTCAGTTTTTCAGCAACAACAGCTGCGTTGAATTTTTCAGAAGTATTGTTTGCACTGGCAAATTTACTTGCCTCACCATAAATTTCCTGTTCGGTACGGGTGCTTGGTACAACATTGTGAACAAGGAAAGCAACTTGTGCCTGTAAAGTTGGTTTTCCTTTGTCGGTAGTTTGAACTACATGAATTCCGAATTGACTTATTGCAACTGAAACTTCATTTTTTGCATTATTAAATGCAGCATCTTCAAAAGGTTTAACCATCTGGCCGCGACCAAACCAGCCTAAATCGCCACCGTTTACAGCCGAACCCTGGTCGGTTGAATACTGCATTGCCAATGCACTGAAATCAGCACCTTTTTCGATTATAGTTTTTAAGCTGTCAGCAAGTTTTTGTGCACCAGCCAACTCTTCCTGCGTGGTTACTCTTAATAAAATATGACGTGCTTTTACCGAGTCGGGTAACATGGCAAGTGTGTCAACTTTTGCCAGAAAATAAGCATCGTTTTCAAAATAAGGACCATATACAGCATTTTCCTGCGCACCTTCGTCAAAAATCCATGCACCAACGGCAGCGGGCAAAGTTTCTTTTTTGTACCAGGTACTGTTATAACTTACATCCGAATTTGAGTTAACAAACAGTGCATTATCCGGCGCATTTGTAAAATCGTTTTTAATTCCGCCAATCCAGTTTTCTGCATCTTTGAAATCGGCTGCAGATGGTTTAATGGTGAATGTAACGTATTCTATTTCGCGGTTTTTATCTTGTTTAAATTCCGATTTGTGCTCATTGTAATAATCTTTGAGGTCTTTTTCAGAAACTGCAACTGAACTATCCGAAACAGCACTGTAACTCAGTGCAACATAGTCGAAATTAACCACCTTGCTGCGTGCAGCGATACTTTGTTGAGCTTCGGGCACCGATACATATAAACCTTTTCCAACCATTCCGGCATATTTCGATTGCATCCGTTCGTTAACAATTTGTTTTTCGAGGTATAACCAGTATGCACGTTGTTCGGGTGCCACATTGGTATCGAGGTTCTTAAGAAAGTTAACCACTGCGCCGCGATCTACCTGGCCAGTATTTGGGTTACGGAATAACTGCTGAATAATAGGGTGCAGGTTGGCTCCCTGTAACATATCAAACAATTCGTCAGAGCTTACTTCTATTCCGAGATCATCATAAACGTCGCTCATTACAATTTCCTGAACCATGGTTTGCCAGGTTTGTTCTCTAACCTGCGACCAGCCATTTTCGTCGAGTTGCGATTGCTGTGAATTTTGTTTATAGATTTCGCCAAGTTCTTCAACCTGTTTTTGAAACTCGGGGTATTGTATTGATTCTCCATTGATTTCGCCTACTTCCATTTGATTTCTTTGAAGAATGGATGACCCGCTTTGGAGCAAATCGCCCAAAATAAAAGCGGCCAATGAAATACCGATTACAATTGCTATTAATAATCCCGCTCTGTTTCTAATCGTTTGTAACGTTGCCATTGAATAACAGTGTTTTTATATGATTTTACTTAAATTTTTTGCGCTACGAAGATAACAATTTTAAATATTTAACCTTGAAATTGATTTTTTTTTGTAATCGACAGATTTTTGTTATCTAACTCATTGTTAATGTGTTTGTTGGAATAAATTAGAATCCTGATTTTATAGGATGAAAGTATGCATATTCTCATCGTCCAATTTGAGTGATGGTTGCTTTGGGAATTCTGGTTTATAATTCTGGTTTATACACTTCAATTGAATTATTGAGCCGGTTTGTTCATTTGAAGTGCACCTTTCAGCGGTTCGGCATCGGTTTTTACATTCCGGTTGATTGTTTGCGTTGTATCAGTTAACGGTTGCTGATTATTAACGCTGACGTAAATTGTTCCTTTAGGGTCCCTGATTTTCCAGTTTTGCATTTTCTGGTCCGAGGTAAATCCGATTCCTGTAATTATCTGGTCGGTGCGAGTAATTTTCACAAACTCATCGGTATAAATCTTCTCATTTTTTTCTTCCCAATAAAGTACTTCCGTCTTTAGTGTGTCGCCACTGGCATTGGTGGCAATTACATTGTTTTTTGCTTCCCATTTATGATCCGCTAAATACTGTCGGGCGTAGTTTGCTGAAATACTTGAAATTACTTTCTTGTGTTCGTCATATTTTACCAGTTGCAATCCTTCAGGAAACTCATTGTACTCGCGACCGTCGGCTTCGAAGCGAAGAAGTTTGGGTGCTTTTAGCAAAATTCGAACCTGACCAGAATCGGTGAAAAGAGTTTCGAAGTTGGTTGCCTCCAGAATGGGCAAACTTTCAGTGGTATAAAAAGCTTTTATTTCTTCGATGTTGTTTTTTTGGCAGCCCAAAAAAAGTGTTGCAGCTCCTGCAAAAAGAGCTGCAACACTTAAAAATTTCAACCAAATTTTATTCTTAGTACCTAACTGTAGTTGATTCATTAATCCAGCCTCCAACTTTATATGCCTGGCCTTCTTTCAACCCTTCCATAAAGCCTTCTTCCTTGTTCGGGAAATACTTTCTGAGTTCTGCTGCTTTGTTTGCAGCATCGGCCGCACAGTCATCACCTTTGCGGGCTTTGTTATAATAGTCGGCTGCCACCCAGAAAACAGCTGATTTCTGAATGCCTTCGGCATTGAATGAACGGGACGCTTCAACATAAATATTTCCAATCAGCATGTTCGCATCGCACAAGTCAGGATCGAGCGATAGTGCTTTTCTTGCCATTTCACGAGCTTCTGAATAGGCATTTTGTTTAACAAATAGCAGTACTGCACTCTCGTAATAGTATGTTGCCAGTAATTTTGGATCTTTTTCCTGGTCAATCGCCTGCTGATAATATTTTTTTGCAAGTTCGATATTGTCTTTTTTAAGGTATCCGCGGGCCATATTAAATGCTGCCTCAGCCGATGGGTCGAGTTCATATAATTTTATTGTTGCCTGTTCAATCAGTTCGCTATTGTCGCATTTGGCCTGACGGAGGCGGCGTAACATCGATTTAATAAATTCAACATCGTTGCCTTTTGCCTGGAACTGTGGTGTATAAATATTAATAAGTGCTTCGCAATCAGCAGCACCCGAAGTGCCAAACAGTGTTTCAATGTATGGCTGAATTTCTTTGATTTCTTTCAGTTTTGCCTCATCTTTTGTATTGGCAGCTATATCGTTCAGCAGGGTGGTACATTTGTCGTAGTTTTTTACAACATCTTCTTTTGGTAGCGCCTCTAATTTAAATAGCGAACGTGAAGTTTGCATCAGCAAAAGGAAAACAGGGAGTTCGGTATTAGCTTTTTCTTCATCAACCGAAAGGGCTAACCAACCATAACCGGTTTGAAGTGCAGATTTTAATGCGTCACCTTCAAGTGGATTTGTTCTCTTATCGCTGAGTTTATATTTCAGCCACGAAGTTCCTTTACGACCCAAAACATAACCTTTGCTGCCAAAATATTTGATTCGCTGATCGTAAAGTTTCATAAATTCGTCGATATGCTTATCGAGTTCCGCGTCGGTGCTTGAATTTTCAATCAGGTATTCAAATATTTTTGCTCCGTGTATATAAATATTCAGTGTTGATTTCGGGTATTTTTCGTACAGCACCTGCCAGTGAGGTAAAGCTGATTTATAGTCTTCCTGTTTGTAAAATTCACCATACAGTGACAGTTGGTTCATAAAATCTTTGTCCTGATCCTTCAGCAATTCTTCCATCGTTTTCAAAACGATATCACCACTAGAATTTTTATCAGCTACGTTGGCTCCTGAAGCAGGGAGTGTACCACTAAAAGCGAAATCGATTTCGTTACTTGATCCTTCAACTAAATCGAACTTTTTTGATTCACCGGTGGCGAGTAAAGTGAATTTCAGGTATTTCGATTTTGAATCGGCTGTTACTTCGTATTTGCCATCAAAACTGGTCATCATTGAGCTTCCCTTGTGGGCTTCAACAGTAACCCCCGAAGCGGGTTCGCCATCCATATAAACGGTTCCTTTAATTACTCTTTGGGCCATTGTAGCATAAACGGCCGTTAAAACAATTAAGGCGAATAAAAATGATATGCGTGATAGTGTTTTCATAATTATATTGTTTTAATCAATTTTCTAATCAAATCGTCGCTGAATGAACCACAAATCATACAAGTTAACCATCAGGTTTAAACGGGCATAATTTTCAAGAACAAGGTTGTTTTCAGTTGTTCCTTTTTTCCCGAACTCAGCAGCAACATTTATTGTTGATTTTGAACGATAAACTGGTATCCCAACTCCAAAACTTATGCCAAACTGGTTTATTTGCTGGTTGTTAAAAACCAGATACGTTTGTTCGTAATTAAAACCAACACGATAAGCAACACGACTGTAAAAATTTCTGATCGAAAATTTATCGGGTATCCATTCAGCACCGAGCGCAAATTTATTTAAATCTGTTAAAAAACTGCTTTTGTCTCCAAGAAATTTGGCCTGCTCCCAATTTTGATGATAAAAATCTGCATTAATTTCAAGTTTGTCCTGTTTCACAAACGAGATTCCACCGCCATACATAATTGGGTATTCAACGGTTCCATCTTTTTCTTCTGCATAATACAGGGTGTCCTGGTCAACACTTGAGCTTGTTGCGAGGTTTTTTTGTGTTATATCAGAATACTTGGAATTATATTTTGGGTTTTTCTCGAAAATAGCACCTAATATAATTTTGTTTTTACTGTTGAGCGGGATTGTGAATTGTGCCCCGAAATCAAAACTAAAATCGGTAACTCTCAAGCTTTTGTATTGTTGAATCGAATAGAAATCACTTGCATCAAGGAATACAACTTCAGCATTACGGTTCAGCATTCCAAAGAAATAATTCATGTTGGCGCCAACCGAAACAAACGGCCAAGGTTCAAAAGCGAGTCCTAAAAAAGCTTTTGAAATTGTGCCAGCTCCATAATAGGTTGTAATTACATCTCCTGTGTTTTCAATATTCTCTTCAATCACCACATTGTATCCGACATCTGAAAACGGAACCAGCCCCAGACTCGTTCCAAACGAATTACTAAGCTGGAAATTCATGGCAAAATACTGGAAATTGGCGTCCGACTGAAAGGAACTACCCAAATCGTTTTTAAAATTTGATGCTTTTCCATCAATCCCAAACTCGAACATAAAACCCAACGAATCGATAGCTGAATATGCTGCCGGATTGGCCACGTTGATTTGTTGCCCGTTGCGACTGGCAATTGATGCGCCACCCATAGCCGTGGATCTACCGAAGCTGTATGAGTGTAACTCGCCAAGACCGTATCGCGAATAGGGTGATGAAGTGTTGTTGTTAAATTGCGCGAATAGTAATACAGGAAACAATAGTAACCCAACTAAAAATCCTGCTCTGCTATATTTCCTCATTATATTCCAATATGCGGTTTAAACCCAAGGCTATTAAATTAAAGTGCACAAAGAAAGAATTTTTTAATTTGTTATCAAAAAATTCAGCATTTCCGCCTGTAATAATAACTTTTAAATTTTTATAAAAATCCTTAAAAGTTTCGATAGCTTGGTCCACTTCAAAAATCACACCGTGTTGCACACCTGCTGCAATGGCTTCTTCAGTTCCTGAACCGAATAATTTGCCAAATGGTTGTTGCTTAACCAGGGGTAGCTTGCCTGTAAAATGGTGTAAAGCCTGAAAACGCATATCAATTCCGGGAGAAATATTTCCACCAAGATATTGGCCTTTATCATTTACCAAATCGTAGGTAATTGCTGTTCCTGCATCAATAATCAGCAGGTTGGTATTGGGGTATAAATCAAACCCGCCAACCGCAGCGGCAATCCTGTCTTTTCCCAATGTTTCAGGTGTTTTGTACAAGTTTTCGATGGGTAGGGGAGTGTTTTCATCAAGTTCAATAAATCTGTCGAACCGGTTTTGCAGTGCTGTTTTTAATTCGGATGAATAGTCTTTTACTGTCGAAAGAATCACCTTTTTCAAGGTTGGGTGTTCGTTTTGCAGAACATCTATATGTTCAGGTTTGAACTCTTCAACCGGAACAGTAATTAAAACTTCGCCTTTGTTGAAAACTGAAAATTTGGTTCGGGTATTTCCTATATCGATTACCAGGTTCATTCCATTAATCGATAATTCTTTGACTGATATCGAGAGCTTTTACTGAATGAGTAAGAGCCCCGATTGAAATGTAATCAACTCCGGTTGAGGCAACTTTCCTGATTCGTTTAAGTGTCATGTTTCCTGATGCTTCAATTTTTGCACGTTTGTCGATGAGCAAAACCGCTTCGGCCATTAATGCTGAACTCATATTGTCGAGCATAATGATATCAACACCGGCATCTATAGCTTCCTGAACTTCTTCGAGGTTCGAAGTTTCCACTTCGATTTTTATGCTTTTAGGAATTTTTTTACGAATAGCCTCTACAGCGGGTTTAATCCCTCCGGCCACTTGTATGTGGTTGTCTTTTATCATCACCATATCGTATAATCCAAATCTGTGATTCGAAGCACCACCCATCCTTACTGCATATTTGTCGAGATGGCGGTATCCGGGCAGTGTTTTTCGGGTATCCAAAATTTCAACATTTAATCCTTTAATTTCCTCCATACAGAGGTTGGCGTATGTTGCAATTCCCGAAAGCCGCTGCAAAAAGTTCAGTGCTTTTCTTTCGCCGGTTAACAATGCACGGTAATTTGCTTTAAATTCCACTAAAACATCACCCGGATAAACTTTACTCCCATCTGGTTTAATTTCTTTCCAAATCAGGTTTTCATCAAACTTTCTGAAAACCATTTCGGCAACAGGCAATCCGGCTATCACACCTTCTTCTTTGGCAATTAAAACTGCTGTTTTACTCTCGGTTGGTGGCACCAAATTATTGGTGGTGATGTCGCCATCGCCAATATCTTCGGCATAAGCCAGGTCGAACAGCACTTCGGCCGATTTTAATGTTTTACTGTCCATTTTTCAATTTTCTTACTGGTTCAAAACTAAGTTGATGGTTAATTTGCTGAATGCTGTGAATTTCAAACTCTTGTTTTTCGGTTGGAAAATCTTCCCTGATGTGACCACCCCGGCTTTCCTGGCGAACAAGCGCTGCCTGCGCAATCAGCTTACAAACTGTAGCTGTGTTTTTAATTTTGAAGAGGTTGTATTCGTTTTGAAAGTCGGAATATTCCAATTCAATTTCTGAAAGCCGTTTAACAGCCTTTGTAATTCCTTCAGCATTTCGCACAATACCAAGATTTGCCGACATGAGTGAAGCAATTTCGTTTTGCATTTCGAGGTACAAAGGTTCATTTTTGCTGTCGATATGAATTGGTGTAACTTCTGAAAGTTTGCAATCGGGAGCAGGTAATCTGGCTGCTCTTTCGCTGGCACGTTTACCAAAAACAAGGCATTCGAGTAACGAATTACTTGCCAGTCGGTTGGCTCCCATTACGCCGGTTGATGCTGCTTCGCCACACACAAATAGCCCCGAAATATTGGTTTCTGCATCGAGGTTGGTACGAATCCCACCAACCATATAATGTGCCGCAGGGGCAACAGGCAAAAGGTCGGTTGCCATATCAAATCCGTAGGCTTTAAGTTGTTGGTAAATGTGGGTGAAACGATTAATGATTTCCTGCTTGTTCAGATGTTTAAGTGAAAGATAAATGAGCCCGGATTTAGATTTCCGTAACTCTTTGAAAATATTGAATGCCACCACATCTCGTGGCGCTAATTCGGCTAATGGATGAATGCCATCCATAAAACGTTCCCCGTTTTCGTTAAGCAGCCATGCACCCTCGCCACGTACTGCTTCACTAATGAGATAAGCTTCTTTTCCCCTAACATTTAACGCTGTAGGGTGAAACTGAATAAATTCCAGGTCAGCAATTTTTGCCCCTGCATCAAATGCCATGGCAATTCCGTCGCCGGTTGCTGTGTATGGATTGGTTGACCGCAAAAAAACGCGCGATAATCCTCCTGTGGCAACAATTACAGCTTTGGTTTTAAAAACGATATTTTTTTTCGAGACAAAATCGTAGGCATGTAACCCGACAATACAGTTCTCCTGTTTAATTAGCCTGATGGCTGTGACATTTTCAAAGGGATAAACATTGGGTTGTTCAATCGCTTTCTTTAACATGAAACTTGTAACTACCTTGCCAGTTGCATCGCCTCCGGCATGTAAAATGCGCCGGTGACTGTGTCCGCCTTCGAGGCCCAGCACAAGTTCTCCATCTTTTTTATCGAACTCCATCCCCATTTCAATCAATTCCAAAACCCGTTCCCTACCTTCTGAAACAAGAATTTCGGCTGCATCAACATCACAAAGTCCGCGTCCTGCTTCGAGTGTATCGCTTAGATGATTTTCAGTAGAGTCGTCAGAACTGATTACCGCTGCAATTCCACCCTGTGCATAATACGAATTGCTGATGTCTAACTGTGATTTGGTAACAATTGCAACTTTGCCGTATTTTGATGAATGATAAGCTGCAGCAAGGCCGGCAAGCCCACTTCCGATTACAACTGTTTCAAATTCAAATACTTGCATTGATGTTACCTTTTTGAATTGAGCGGCAAAGGTAATATTTCTTTAATGTAATTGTAATGAAGTATAGCTGTTTTTTAGGTGCTTATCTCAATTCACGGAAGGTAATCGGGACGAACCGGCGAAAAAAGTTCAAACACAACAGCATCCTCCAAAATTTCAACTTCGTGTTCAACATTCTCAGCAATACACCAACTGTCACCGGCACTTGCTGAAAACCATTCCTCTGCAATTCTGAAATTCAGCATTCCCGAAATCAGGTAACCGGTTTGTTCATACGGATGACTGTGCGCAGGTATTTTGTGACCTTTTTCGAGTTTGAATTCGCATAGAATTGTTTTTTCGCCAAACGAGAGCGGACGCATTGAAACGCCTTCTATCAGCGGGCGAAATGGATAAGTGTTTTTTCTCAGAAACATATTTTTGCCAGATTAAGTATTTTATAAAATGAGTTGAAATATATGCAGTTAATCCGGTAATTTGGAAATGTGGTGCGAATTTCATTAAACAATTTTGAGAAAAATAATACAATTCAACCTTTTTTGGTGACTGAAAAAAAAGTACTATTATCTGTTGCATCGGGGCCTGATTTCATTGTTTTTATTTTCAAATTTTTTATATAAATTGAACAGTATGAATTATCATGAAAAATCAGAGCATATTAATGAGTTACATAGCGATATTCTGGCCGAGTATCTCGTATCGACACTTATTAATGAAGGGTTGGATATGAATGATTTACTGGTTTTTTTTGATGGACACCTGAAAAGAAACTGGGCGAAAGATATTGCTTTTTCTGAAACCGGGAAATATGAAATTGGCAGAGAAACTTTGGAAATCCATCTCAATCGGACAGGATTATACGATGGATTGCCCGAGGCAGTTTTTCATGCCTTTGGAGCTGATAGTAACTCGTCGGGTGAAGAAATGGCCAGAGATTCGGTTCGTTTGAAATCGGAAGAAAAGCAGGCCCGGCTATTTTTCAAGCCATTTGAAAATGAAATTTTTCTGAAAGGAGCACTGCTGGTAACCCAGGAGAAACAGACCCTGAATTCGGTGTATCTGAATTTTCTGAATAGGCTTATTCCTGAATTATGGAATACCGACCCTGGAGTTCCGAAAGATTTAACATCAAAATTGGAGATGCTTTTGCCCTATGCAACAAAAATTACAGGCAATATTGATTTAATGGCCCAAAGCCTTGAGTTTATTTTAAACGAAAAAGTAGTTATTCAATACTCAACTGCCGAACCACAACGAATTGAAGAAACAGTGGAAAAGTCAGGTTTTGCGCTTGGCAACGGGCAGCTGGGTAAAAACATGGTTTTAGGCACAAAAATCTTCGGTTTTGTGGGCAGGTACATAATCAGAATTGGTCCGCTGGAAAATAATTCTCCGGAATACTTTTTTAAAAATGGTCCGGCTGACAGTTTGATAAAAAGTTTCTGTGCCTATTTTACTCCTTTCGAAACCGAAACAGAAGTAGAACTGGTAATGAATGAAACCCTCAGCCACCTTATATTGAGCAATGATGAAGCGCAGGAAAAATCGTTTTTAGGCTACAATTCAATACTTTAACATGTAATAAATTGTAAAACAATCAAAGTCAGTAAAATATGTCAGCTAAATTAAAGTACCACAATATAAACTGGGAAAACGGGATGAAAATTACCCGTGATAATTTTATCCAACAGGATAATGTAACCCACGAAAGAGTGCAGGATGTTTTTGCCAGTTTTCTGAATAGTCATAATTACGGGCTGTTGCCATACAATCAGGAAACTGCGACGTCGGTAAAAACCACAATTAGTATCGATAATCAGAACTTTCTGAAAGTTAAAATATTTCAGTGCAGGGCTGTAACCGAGGATGGCGGCAGGATAGAGATATTTGAAGAACATCTGTTGCCCGAATTCAAGGTAAATATGACCCGTGAACTGGAGGCTGCCGAAAAAGGTGATGGAGGTGTTTACTTTGTTATTCTTTCGGTGGATGTATATAACCGCCAACCCTTTGGTAATCTTGATGCCAACGAGGAACCACCCCGGTATCCGTACGCCGTGCCAATGTATAAAGTAAATGTAATCTCAGAAAAGCAACTTGCAAAAGATGGCATACACCCATACTCATTTTTTATCGGCAAACTTGAACTGAGTCAGAATAAGCCCGAAATTTTTGAAGATTACATACCCCCCTGCATGACATTGAACAGCCATGCCAGTCTTTTGGCTTTTCACGCTTTAGTAGGAAAATTTTATGGCGAACTTGAAATCAATGTATTAAGCATTATCAATAAAATCAGGGAAAAAGAACAGGATACAAGTCTGGCACAAACTGTATTAAAACTTGCTGAAAATTTATTGTATAATATTTCATCTAATCATTTGTCGCTCCGATGGGAACTACCCAACTTGCCACCTGTTTATTTATTTGAAAACATTGCAACTACAGCAAGGATTATCAGAAATACAATCGATTCGAATACTTCAGCCGCCAAGGAAGAACTTCTTAATTATTTTACCAACTGGAGTGAACTGAAACAAGGTGATTTCGAAAAGCTGCTGCTATATTGTATCAATTTCGATTATCATCATTATGATATACTTATCAGTGTTGAGCAATTTGGCGAGTTTATACAGATTATCGGGTTGTTATTCGAAAAGCTGGAGTCGCTGGCATATATTGGCAAAAAGAAGGAAACCAACATTTTTGTGAAAGAACAAAAGACAAAACGAAGCTTTTTAGCCGATTAACTACTTTATTAACAGACTGGTAAAATGGAAACATACCTGAATATACCGTTTGGATTTGCTGAAATCATCGCTAAAAAGGATGCATCGCGGGTTGACATTAAAACCTCAATTCATAACATGATTCACCTTATTACGGTTACATCGTACAACGAAGTGAGACACGATCCGTTTTTTGGCACCGAAATCTGGAAATACGATTTCGAGAACATCTACAATACACATTTTTTAAAAGATGAGCTTAAAAAATCAATATCAGTTTCGATTAAGAACAATGAAAAGAGGTTAATCAATATCCAGATAGACCTTCAAATTGAGCAAGTTGAAATTAATACGCGAGTATATAATAAACGTATAAAAACCCAGGTCAGGCTGGTTGTTTCGGGGGTGATTGAAAAAACCAATGAACGTTTAGAGCACAAGGAAACATTTTTTATTGGTCCGCTTTCGTATTAAACTGAAGAAATAAAACCAGATTAAAATTTGTATTATGGCAATAGAATCTGTTGACAGCATAAAAAGACGAATGATAAGAAATGCCAGTAAAATCTGGGGTTATCAGGATATTCAGGACGTAAATTCATTCGATCCTGTGCTGGGTTTGCTCATGGGGGCTTTAGCCGAAGAACTTTATGCTATCTCGAACAAAATTGAAAATACCGAAGAGCGGATTGTTGAAAAACTACTCGAAATTTTATTCTCCGGCTCATCATTAATCCATTTCCCGGCACACGCTATCGTTTATGCAAAACCAATTCAACCAAAGCTCAATTTAACCGACCATTTTCAATTTTACTTTACAAAACAGGCAGCTTTGGCTGAAAACAAAAAAGGCGACAGCGGGAAAAAAGAAATTTATTTTACACCATCAGCAAGCTGCATACTTTACAATAGCGAAGTAAAATATATGGCTGCCGGGCGAAGTTTTTTCGAAATCGATGGCTCGTTTAAAGAACTGACTGCCGAAACCGACAAAGGATTGATGACCGACTACTCCAAAATTTACATCGGTGTTAAATTCGATTCACTTACCGACAACATTGATGGTTTTTCACTTTTTCTTCAATTTAAAAACACAACTGACGAAGACCGGTATTATCAGCTGATTCATTCGGCTAAATGGAAAATTAACGGGTTTGATGTAATATTTACTAATGGGTTTAAAGGTGATAATAATTCACAACCCTCTCTTTTCGAACATATCAGAAACGAAAACAACATTTCATTCAAAACCTGTAATTACATCAACAACTACTACTTAGCTAAATTTATGACACTTAGCCACGGGAATTATCAGTTAAGCCAGATGAAATCAGGCGACGGGTTTTCCAATTTTCTCAGTAGTTTCACCACAGCAGGTAAACCTGTGAAAACTGACCCTGAAACCGTGTGGATAGAAATGGAACTTGCTCAACCTCTTACTGCGGAAGAAATTAATGAAATGGTTGTTTATACCAACTGTTTCCCTGTGGTGAACCGCCAACTGGTTGAATATACGTATCCGGTGGTGAAAGGCACAAACATTATTCCTTTAAGTACCGAGGAGTTATTTCTTGATGTAAAAAGTGTAACCGACAGTAACAATCATATTTTTTTGCACAAAGGAGCACCCGGTTCGGTTAGTGAAAAATTTACTTATGTACTCAGGCAGGGGGGAATTGCACGGTTTAACAAAAGGGATGCAAAGGAAACTATTCAAAATCTCATCAGCCTGATACGCGATGAGGCTGCTGCTTTTCAAATTAATGGTACTGACCTGCTTTCATCTGAATTAAAACAGCTCGACCAGATTATTTCGCGACTGAAACAGCGAATTGACATTTCGAATGTCGCCAGCAATCTTGATGCTTACCTGGTGTTGGAATCGGAAGCCAGTTACGATAAAATATTTGTTGAGTATTGGACCATGTCGGGTGAGCTGGCAAACAATATCAGGCCTGGTTCAAAATTAAACGTTCGCAGAGGTGCCGACTTTAACGACAAAAATGTTGTTTTTATCACTCAAACCGTTGGCGGGAAACACACCTTACAAAAAGAAGAAAAAATTAATACGCTCAGGAGTTCCTTATTGTCAAAAGGACGGGTTGTTACGATTGAAGATGTGAAAGCGTTAAGCATTGTGATTTTTGGTAGTACTGTGAAAAATGTTGAGGTGGAAAAAGGAGTCTTTCTGGACCCGGCAATTGGAAAAGGAATGAGTCGTTGCCTCGATGTTTTTGTTACCTTGAAAGGGAGCAACGACTTATCGGAACCCGAAATAAAACACCGGACCGAGGATTTAAAGAAACAACTGATTCAAAAGTCAACAAACATACTTCCATACAGGGTGTTTGTAAAAATAACAGATTGAGTTCTGAATAAAACTCGATAACTTGGGAGAGAAATAAGATTGAAATACTAACTTTTTTGAAAATACGCCATGTTCAAGTTTGTTATTCTCATATCAGGATTGCTGTTTTTAGCCACAAATTTATCAGGGCAGGAAAATTTTGCCTCCAATGTTTCGACAAGTGTTTCCGACGACGAAAAGTTGTTGATTACCTTCGATATAAATGATAATGTGGGAAAGTCGTTTAATGTGATTTTAATGGTTACTTACCAGGGTAGTGCTGTAAAAACCAGCTCGGTAATTGGCGACGTGGGTTCGAACGTAAAACCTGGCAGTGAAAAGGCAATTGTTTGGTATTTTAAAAACGATTTTAAAGGCGAAATTGGGAAAGTGAATGTTGATGTTTTTGCCTACAAGGAAAACGAACCACAGGCAATCTTCAAAATCCAATCTGTAAGTAACAATGGCTATGCCCCCTGTGAACTGAAATTTTTAAACACATCCTCGTATGCCAACGAATACCAGTGGGATTTTGGTGACCCGGCCTCGGGAGCAGCCAATTTTTCGTTTCAGAAGGACCCGGTTCATGTTTTTCAGAAAGGTGGAATTTACTCCATTGCGCTGATTGCCC
Source organism: Draconibacterium sp. (assembly GCA_050179035.1). GTDB lineage: Bacteria > Bacteroidota > Bacteroidia > Bacteroidales > Prolixibacteraceae > Draconibacterium. Next base: position 52,641 of record JBFXFM010000003.1, read on the forward strand.
GAAGCACACAACTGCAACTTGAGAATACTTATTATCAGAGCATTGAGGTGAAAACACATGATGCCACAATTGCCGATTTTCAGATTGTAGGCGATGATTATTCTCCGGGGGCAAAGTTTAAGTTTGTTAATAAATCGGTAAATGCCGATGTTTTTTCATGGAACTTTGGCGATCCAACATCGAAAAAGAAGAATGAATCGGATAAAAAAGATGAGGAGCACAAATTTGAGAAAGCAGGCACTTTCAAAGTAAGATTAATTGTAAAAAACAATTTCAGTAAAATTACCGACACCATTACCAAGGACGTTGTAATTGCACAACAACAATTGCCTGTTGCAAAGTTTGTATTCAGCACCGCAAGCGACATTGCACCATCGCTGGTGGCTTTTAAAAACATGTCAGAATTCAGTACAACTTACAAGTGGAGTTTTGGTGACCCGGCTTCCGGTGAAAAAAATGCTTCAACCGAAGTTAATCCAGCTCACACTTTTGAAAAACCCGGTAATTATTTAGTTGAATTACAGGCGTTCTCATCAAACGAAAAAAAACCGGTGAAATATACCGACACTGTAAAAATTAAAGACGTACCCAAACCACCCGAAGCACTCTTTACAATCGAAAACAACAATGTTTTAGGGCCGGCTACTGTGATTTTTAAAAACAAATCAAAAAACTCCACTTCCTATTCATGGGATTTTGGCGATCAGGAGTCGGGTGCCAATAACACTTCGAATGCAGTGAACCCGACACATACTTATTTGAAACCAGGTATTTACAAGGTAGTATTAAAAACCGCAAACAAAGTCTTTAATACTGAAAGCGTGTTTGCCGATAACGTAATAATCACCCAGGCATCAAAACCTCCGGTTGCCGGTTTTACCATTTCAAACAACAATAGCCTTGCCCCGGCAGAAGTAGCTTTTGTAAACAAATCAGAAAATGCCGATAGTTTTGTTTGGGATTTTGGCGATACTGAAAGCGCCAACAATTCTTCGGCCGATGCAATGCCGAAACATGTTTATACCAAAGCTGGCAGATTCAAAGTTGTGTTCACTGCAATAAACAAAAGCACTGGCGAAAAATCAACTTTTTCTGATTTTGTGATTGTAAATGAACCTGTTATTTACGTAAAGGCAGAAGCAAAATTTGAAGTCGGGAACAATAATATTCCGGAACCTGCAACCATTACATTCAAAAACCTGTCGGTAAACGCCGAAAGTTTTTTATGGGATTTTGGCGATCCGAAATCAGCTAACAATACTTCAACAGAAAAAGATCCGGTACACACATATACATCTGCTGGCAGGTATCAGGTGGTTTTATCAGCAAAGAACAAACCAACTGATGAACCTAGTAAATTTACCGGATACGTAATTATTACCCAGGCTCCCAAGCCTGAAATCAGGCCGGTTACAAAATTCAGCGTTATTGCTGAACAGAACCCAAAGACCCAGCGGCAAATTTCTTTTAAAACAACTTCAACCGATGTGGATTTATATGAATGGAATTTTAATGACCCTGAATCAGGAACAGCCAACTTTTCCGCCGAGCCAAATCCCACTCATAAATTCACAAAACCAGGCAGGTTTAAAGTCGAATTAAAAGTTACCAATAAGAAATCAGGGCTAACGAATACTTATTCCGATTTTGTAAATATTACCGAAACCGTTGCCGAGCCAATGGCAAAATTTGAAATAAACAACAATAACACAATAGAACCAGCTACAGTATTCTTTACCAATAAGTCAGAAAATGCAACAAGTTATGCCTGGGATTTTGGCGATCCGGCATCGGGAAGTCAAAATACTTCAACAGTATTAAACCCAAAGCATGAGTACAAAAAAGAAGGTACTTATAAAGTTGTGCTCGCTGTTTTAAACAGCAATTCGGGGAAAGAAAATATTACAGAAAAGACAGTTAATGTGCTTCCTACGTCGAATCCTCCTAAAGCAGATTTTGAATATCAGCAAATTGGTGAATTTGCCCCGGTAAATATTGAGTTTAAAAACCTTTCGGTGAATTACGATTCATGCAGGTGGAATTTTGGTGATTTTGATTCAGAAAAAAATCTATCAAGTCAATTAAATCCTGTTCACTTTTATAGTGTACCCGGAAATTATAGAGTAACCCTTGAGGTTGTAAATCAAAAAAACGGGAGAGTTGACAAAATTTCGAAAGAAATTACCTTAAAAAGTGATTTTGTAACATTTGCCAAGTCAGACCAATTAGGCAAAACGTATTCAAATTTGTTAAGAATAATTCCTGTTTCTGATAATGAATTTTTACTTGTTGGTAAAAAAGCAACCAAAGGTTCTGGAATTATAAAAATCGACAGGTTTGGCAATGTTTTGAAAGACAACGTGATGGATGTTGAAGTGTTTGATATTTCGGGTAAAGAAACCGATGAGAGTTACTTTTTCCTGGCTACTGAAAACACAAAAAATTTAGTTATTCAAACTATCGACAACAATTTAAAAGTTAAAGGCGACAAAAAGATCTTTTCAGAAGTTGAGAAACTTAAAACCGATTTTGCATTCCCGTTATTCAAAAAAGGTATTTCGGGCGATTTTGGAATTATTTCTAATGTTTTGAGTTCGAAATATGGTTTTGACTTAATGTACCAGAAAGCCGATAAAGATGGAAACTTTGTGCCAATGCCCGAGCGTACTTTTAAATATATCGGTACAAAACTGGTTACAGCAATAAACATTACGCAGGATGCCGGATTTTGCTTTACAGGTTATTGGCAGGAGGATAAAAAATCGGTTCAGAAACTCTTATTTGCCAAAGTTGACCGAAATGGTGTTGGCGAAATTCATCTGATAAACTCGGTCAGAAATATCACTGGTTGCGACATTTCTGAATCGTTCCAGAGTGGATTTGCCTTGTTAAGAGCCGAAGAGAATGAGGTAAATAGCAATTTCTTTGACCTCAGTTTTGCAATTATTGATGAAAGCGGAGGCCCGACCGATTGTTCAAACAATTTGCCTTGCCCGATAAAACGGGACGATGTTTTGCTTTACAAACCTTCGATGATAAAAACAGTTGATAGTTATATTATTGCAGGACATGCTTTTAACGGTGCCGATTATAATATTAAGTTATTCTGGTTAGATAAAACCGGGAAAGAAATAATACTTATTGAAGAGATTAAGCTGCCGAACGACCAATTTGTTATGGACTTAATTCAAACCGATGATGGTGGTTTGCAAATTGTCGGGGCAGAAAGGCAGAATAAAACTTCAAAAGCTTTAATTATAAAGACCGATAAATTCGGAAAAATTTACAAAGATTAATTCTTTTTAATTTTATCGATTTCCTGTTTCAGGACCCTGTTTTCAAGGTTGCATGCCCTGAGTTTCTGTTGGGCATCTTTTAATTCTTTTTCCAGCTTTTCGGTATTACCACCGCCGCCGCCACCGCCACCTGCGGGATTTCCTGCCTGAAGAAGACTTAGCTGGTTTTGTAATTGTAATCTTTCAAGTTTGCATTGTTCAAGCTCTTCGTTTGCTTTATCCGATCCACCAAGTTCTTCCTGTAATTTTATTTTGTCGTTGTAAGCCAGTTGCAAAGCCGACAAAACTTGTATCACGTCTTTATACATCATGGGTTCCCACGATTCGCTTTCAATAATCTGGTTTTTGGTTGAACTCAGCAAAGCGCCAATATCCTGGTTTAAAACTTCGATATTTTCGCCTTGTTCGCTGCCATTTGGCAATTTCATCAATAATTCTTTTGTTTTGGCAACATTCGGTGCAAAAACTTCACGTTGAAATTTCAGGTTATTCTTTAATGTTTCCAATTCAGTTTTTGCGTTGTGGTCTGAAATTTTTGAAACATTCATTGTGGAAAATCCTAAAATGACAGCAATAGCAAAACTGAGGATAAAAAGTCCTATAACTTTGAACATTGCTTTCTGTCTCTCCTTATGATTCAGTGGTTTCATTGATGTTTAAATTTTTAATTTTTACTGCTCTGTTACAAATCAGAATGTCGTTTTCTTTTATTTTACATTCTTTAATGGTGTCTTCAGGATCGAGTGCCACATTCCAACGCAAGATTTTATTTCTCTGTCTGAAGAAAATCCATTGATCGGGAATCTTATTCTCGTCTGAAAATGCGATTCTTGATTCTGGATGCCTGCTGTTATAATCGTCGATAAAAAAGAAGAAAAGCCGCCCCAGGCTCATTTCAGCCGGAGCTTTTGCTCTGAATGTGGTTGATTCTTCAGAATCCGATGTCTTCTGAAAAACAAAACTTATCACTACAGGGTTTTCCATTTCTTCATCCGACGGATCTTCAGGCGTTTTTTCGGGGTATTGCCAGGTTTTAAACTCTTTTTGCGGAACTTCAAGTAACCTGTCAATTGTATGTTTCAGCAGAAATGGAATTAAAAACCAGAGCATTGCAAGTGTCCAGACAAGTTGTGCTTTTGAGTGAACCAGAAACGTGAACCCAAGGTTTGAAAAAAGATAACTGAAAACCAGAATGCAAATCATGAAAAACAGCTGTACACTAAATATTTTTGCTCCAAACCAGGGAAGTAGCCGGTTTATTAAAAAAATATTTAAAGTTCCGATTGCAATTATTATTGCCTGCGCCAGTATGAGGGGTACAATTTCGTTATCGTGTTCCGACAAAAGCAGCATTACAGGAGATGCTAGCAGCAAAGAAATTACAACGATGTATAATAAGCTGCTTAAACCATATTTTTTTAACCCTGCCACTCGCTTTAACATGGTTAAAAAAATACCTGCTCCCAGAACCAAAGTACCAATTTTTAACGCCAGACTTGCTCCATTCATTACAGTTGCATAATTTATTGGGCAATAAAAATAGAAAAGAATGGAATCATATCCTAATTTGATTTCCTCTGAATTAAAGCTTTTAAAATTATGAGTATTAAAAGACAAGTGAGTTTAATCGGGAAATCCAGGGTCTCAAATTTCAAAACATCATACAACTCTTCGGATAATAAATCTCGATGTTAAATCAGGATAATTGAAATGGCAATGACTGATGATATCGCTTGTGAGCGCAAACAAATTTTCGGCATGATACAGACCAAAGTTGGGGTCAAAAAACTGAAATGTGTTTCCCGATACCCAGGTCCCCATCGAATGGCCAACCGAGCCTGCTGTGTTCCAAATCGAAATTATATGAAATCCTTCAGTGGAAAGGCTTGAGAGGACAGAATCTTCATGCTGAGACTGGATAAACAGACCTGAATTCAGTATAATGTTTTCATCTCCTCTTTGTTGTCCAAACATTCCTGCTGCTTGTTGTACCAGGAATGACCCCGGATTTCCAATCTGCCACACACGGGTAACACCTCCCGTTTCTTTTGTTGACCTAATCCAGCGTGTAGTCATCGAAATGCAGACACCGTAATTTCCCTTTGTGGTTTCTAAATTGTTGTTGGTTCGAACATGATCATCCAATTTCATTGATGTAAGTTTTAAATTATTTAAATGACTTAGCTAAAAAAAGAGTGCCCTCAAACCAAATGCTAATAAAAAATCGAGACACTAACCACCGATTAATACGGTTGGAAACCCAATTATTATTGTACCGCCATGTGCTGTTGAGTCTCCCATTCGGGCTGCAGGCATTCCGCCAATTAATACGGTTGCTGAACCCTTAATAATTGTATCAGGCGGGCCGGCACATGTTGCCATATCGCCAACTCTTGCTGCGGGCATTCCTCCGATTAAAACAGTTGGGCATCCTGGCGGTAAAACTGGTCCGCCAACATGTGGTTTTGGTCCGTCCGACATCGGACAAGCGTGCATATCTCCTGCTCTTGCTGCTGCTGGCATTTCTGTTTTTTTTATCAGTTTATTGTAATTAAAGGCGCAGTAAATTGTAGTTTACCACCCGATGTTACTGAAGTATTTGCACCTACAGTGATTGAATAAGAGTTTGCAACTGTCAAATCTACTGAACTGCCTGCTGTGAAATTAACATTCTGGCTTGATGTAAATTCAATATTAGCCATTGCAATTATTGAAAGTTTATCTTGTGTAGTTACTTTTATTTCTTCCAGCGCGTTAATTTCAATTTTTTTCTGACTGGTTAGCTCAATTCCCGAATCAGCTTTTATTTCAATTTTATCAGCGTTCAGATTCAGGTTGCCATTTGCATGAATTGTGAGTGTGCTGCTGGCGCTATCAAGCGTAATTCTGTTTTTATCCCCTTTGTCATAAATCGTAATTTTTTCAGCTCCATCAGAATCGTGCAATTCAATGGTATTCCCCGACATGGTTCTGATTGCGTGTATTTTTGCATTTTTTTCGTTGGTATTACCCGCCCATGCTGCATCGGGTTGTGCATCTTCATCGTAAAGATTTCCCAAACAATATGGTTTTTCAATATCACCTCCTTCAAAAGCAACAAGTACCCTCGTATTTACAGCAGGCACAAAATATATCCCGCTGTTTTTGTGTAAATAGGGTGTAAGTACCTTTATCCAGGGAGTCTTTAGTTTTCCTTCCATCCACCAGAAACTTATTTTTACCCTTCCCAGTTTTTTTGGGTCTTTATTGTCTTCTATCATACCCAATTGCGTATGAGCTTTTCTGATAAAATAGGGATTGGTGTTCTCAGGGACTTGCGACTCAGCAGGTATTGCGGTAAAACTGTTTTGATAGGTAAGTAAATTATTAAAACGGTGCTGCACCGAAGTAATTAAGTGTCTCCCAAAACCAATCGTGTCGAAACTCTTTTCTTTTTGACTGTTAACCATTACCTGCAAACCTATTGTAAGAAAAGGGTTTGTTGAAATACCTTTTAACTCGGTAAGATTCACTGCATCTTTCATTTCATCGGTTTCTCCAACCTGGGTTAAAGCATTTTTGTATTCCGTTTCCTTTACGTTTAAATGTTCGTAATAGTCTTTTCCTTCTTCAGTAAATAGTTGTTTTGATTGAAGTAATGCATGTTTTCCGTAAATGTTCAGGTTACTGTCGGTTTTTGAGCTGCCCGATTTGTAACGATGGACATCCATGGTGAGCGAATCGACCGAGAATAGTTGGAACTTTACAGGATTAACTTTTAGGCCGTAATTGAATTCCTCCAGGTCGTAACCAATTGTGAGCGAATGTTCTGCGTCTGGAATTTCGCCAAAAATAAATTCCTTGCCATTGAAAAAGAACCATTCTCCATACCTTATTGACAACCGTTGTAAGAATTCAAAATCACTTTCCTCGTACTGAACAATGTAATCAAAAAGCTGTGTTTGCCTTGGTTTTACTTTCGACTTTATTGGATATGGCTTTAATACCTCTTTTACAATATCTTCGAGCGTTTTTTCAAGAAAAGCCCGGCTTGAAGGTTTTTTATCCAAAAGTATTTCACTGCTTCCACCCGAGATTATTACCTGGTCTTTGTCTGCCATTCCGCTTTTCCGTCCAAGTATTTTTGTTACGTATCCCTTGAAAACAATTGCATCCTTTTCTCCGGCTTCTAATTCAGTTTTAACGATAATAACAATGGGGAGTCCCAAATAATCTTTCGAATTTTCTATCAGAAAAGCATCAGATTTTTCCAACGCATCGTATCGGCAAACAATTTCGAAACCATCTTTGGCATACATATTTTGGTTAATGGTAACAGTTTCGAAATCTGTTAAAGGGCTTCCACCTATTTCGATGTTTATTTTTGATACTGAGTCCATTTTCTTTCAAAGCTATGTATTGCCTGACGTCCACATACTTTCATGTACAACACCTGAAATCACTATCATTCTTGCTGAAATTACAAGCCTGATAACAATATCGGTCTGGTCGTTAAAGTCTTCTTTATAATCAACCAACAGGGCATCTTCAAATTCCACCGAACGTTTCGGGCCAGTGTCGGTAACGCCTGTATAAACAATCTTTCCGTTTTTTCTGATGTTTCCACCAAGCATCCACTGAATAATTTCAGGATCTTCGCCTCCGTGCAAGGTCAGATTTATCATTCCTGCCCTTACTTTTGAGCTTGTCATTCCACGGGCATCAACATCCTGAGAAAAGCTGAAACTGCTGGAAAGGATTTTAATTCCCTGGTTTTCCTTACTATGTCCTTGTATATGCAACCTGGCTGATAATGACATATCTGATTTTTTTATTTGTACTAAAACTAATTGTATAACTCAGATAAATAAACCGGAAGTAAGGAGAGCACGACAAAAAAAACAAAAACTCCCTTCGAGCAAAGCCAAGGGAGTTTTTATTTTACATCGCCCATTCATTTTCGTGTTCTCCATTTCCTACTTTAATACTTCGGGCAGAAAGGGAAATGGATTGAATCATTGCTCCAACTCCTGCTTCATCAAATGATTCTTCGAAATGAACCATGTACGATTCAACAATTTCCAACTCTTTCATTTTAGAGTCTTCGTCACGCTTGTTGAAAGTAACCTTAGCATCTTTTTTCATGTAACTGTCACACATCCACTCGAATAAACCTGTGTCGTCGGTTGATTCAACAACAATATTCACCACTCCTCCACGGGTTGTAGATGAAGGGCGGCCTGTATTGTCGATGGCCTGGTTTAAACTGAAACTGCATTTTAAAACACGGTATTTTTTACCGTCAACTTCAAAAACTGCTTTAAATGACATGATTAAACGTTTAAAAGTAATTTGCTGTTAATACTGTTCCGATTTGTAATCTGAACATCAAATCATAGTGATTGTCTCACTATCAAAAAAGCTCCTACTCAGGCAGTGCCTGTTAGTTTTGTTCGTATTCAGTATCCCATTCTGTACCCTCATCTCCCTTTTGTCCATCCATTTTTATCATGAAATTTTTGGCAGGAAAATATGGTGTCATATGGATATCAAGATGTATTTTATCTTTTTGAATATTGTCCTGCTCAAACCTTTTAATCGAGAATTTCTCGATGAGTTTGCCCGGACCGGTTATATTATCGAGGAACCTGATAATCTGGCTAAGTATTTCTTTCCGTGTTTTTGAATTGAAATTTTCAAAGGCTCTTCGATTCAGAAAATCCATCAGTACTTTGGTTACATAATCGAAAACCCTGACTACAGAGTAGGTTTGAAGCCCCAGATTATCGCCATTAAACAGGGTTTTTGCCGAAAATGCCATTACTTTTCCATATTCGTTTACCATTGGAATCAGCCCCAGTTTTTCCAGATTAGCGATTTCGCTTTTTTTCAGGTCGAAACAAACGCCGTCAACTTCGCTTAAACTGCCGTGCTTTTTCCCGGCTGCTACCTGAGACATCAGTGTCTGGTAAATATTTCCGGCAAGGGCCGTTGAAGCAGGTACATACAAAACTTCTTCTTCACCTATTTCTTTGAATTTATCCCTTCCAACCAAATAATTACACGTCATAATTACATTCGAACGGTAAATGTCGCCACCTGTAAGATTTGCTGATTCAAACATTTCCATCACATCGTCGGGTGTGTCAAGGTGTTCAAAATCGGTTACCAGCATCACTTTATTTTCATGCGCTATTTTTGCCCATTTTTCCACCACTTTGTTTGAACCTAAATAACCCGGAATTACAAGTAAACTGTAGTTGTCACGCAAATCGAGCCGGTCGAAATTCTGAACCAGTTCTTCCTGAACAGCGTCGATAAACCTTGTATCGTCTAAATCTTTTACCTGCTCTGGAGAGGCATTCATAAACGACACGTTTTTGAGTTTATTACTGTTTGTGTTTTTAAAGAACAAAGCTAACGATCGGTACGAACGTTCAAGGTCTTTTGTGGTTTCAACAGCTTTTGACAGGTTTGCGGTGAGTGTTTGTTCTGCAACCTGAGAACCTTGCTCACATTTTTCAATCATCTCCATCACATCGTCAGATGATGAAAGAACTGCTGCCCACAATTGAAGTGTTTTTTTCAGTTCATCGCGTTCTTCTTTTTTTGATGATTCGGAAAGAAATATTTTTTTACGGGCTTTTCGCTCCGGGTTGAGGTTTTGTGCACCATCGATTGCAACTTCCAGTAAATCGAACCCTCCGACTTTCGATAATTGCGACAGACTTGTTTTCAGCAGTTCCTGCGAATTATCAATCGATTCTATTTTTTCCAGAACCCGCTCCCTGAATTGCTCTATATTATTTTGTTTTTCCTGTTGTGCCATGTTTATCACTTTTTAATTTTGTTCAGTACCAGAATTATGCTTCATCAATTTCTTTTACCAATGCGTAGATTGTGTTCAGCATTGCATCCCTGGTTTCTTTGTTCTCAAGGGCTTTGCGTAAAATTTTGTTACTCTTCAGTTGTTTCACAATCTTCATGAATTGCTCGTTTTGCGTGGTTAAATCTTTCAGAAATTTACTTTGTGCGGTAATTCCTTTAACCCCGAAATCAGCTAATCCGTTAAAACTGAGTTTTTCTTCTTTGGTAACTCCCTCCGAGTCCTGAAATTCGACCTCAACCGAAGGCGAAAAATGGTTAAACACATCATCTATCGATGTTAAACCCTCAACAATATCAGGTTTAAAAGGAGCATCGGCTGTTAATTGCTCAATTAATAAAGTTCTGTTCTGCGAAATTTCACTGATTGCCTCGCTTGCGTCGCCCGGTACTTCAGTGCCACCAATTCCATACGTTTCCATATTTTAAGTTTTAGTTATTTTACTTCCCTGTAAATTTCGTGAAATTTTTATTTAACATCCCAAATTATTTCATCTTTTTCGTTCATTTCGAGCCTGATAAGCGAGCCACGAGTAATTTTATCTGCAATTATCATTTTAGAAAGTGGCCTCCTGATTTGGTTTCTGATTACACCAACAATGGGGCGCGCACCATATTTGGGTGTGTAGCCCGAGAGCGCCAGTTTTTGTCTTGCATTTTCATCAATCTCAAGTTTAATTCCTTTGTCATCAAGCGATTTGAATAAACTTTTGAGGTGTATTTCAAAAATCCTGACAACATTCTTTTCTGATATCGGTGCAAATGGTATTATTTCGGTTAGCCTTGCCAGAAATTCGGGTCTGAAATATTTACTCATTATTTCCATGAGCGAATCAGATTTCGGAATCTCACCTTCGTTGAAAGATTTGACAATATGATCGCTTCCGATATTTGAAGTAAACAATATTATTGCATTTGAAAAGTCACCTTCTTTCCCGAGGCGGTCGTGAAGTTTTCCCTCATCGAGAATTTGCAGGAAAATATCGAAAACAGAAGGGTGAGCTTTTTCTATTTCGTCGAATAACACAACAGAATAGGGTTTCTGTCTTATTTTGTTTACGAGCAATCCACCTTCTTCGTAGCCCACGTAACCGGGGGGCGCTCCATACAGTAAGGCGGCAGAGTGTTCTTCTTTAAACTCCGACATATCAAATCTTATCAGAAACGATTCGTCCTGGAAAAGAAACTCGGAAAGCGACTTTGCAAGCTCTGTTTTTCCGGTTCCGGTTGGCCCAAGAAAGAAAAACGAACCAATGGGTTGTCCTGTTTTATTTAACCCTGAGCGTGATTCGAGGATGGCTTCGGCAATGCTTTTTAATGCGTGGTCCTGTCCAACCACCCGTCTTTTTAAATATTCTTCTGTTCCAAGCAATCGTTCCCGTTCTTTCGACTGAATTTTTCCGAGCGGAATCCCGGTTCGCCCGGATACGATAGCGCCAATGTCAGATTTACTAAGGGCTTCCACTTTTTCGGCGGCTAATTTTTCGAGCTGATCAAGAATCAAAATACATTGGTTATAAATTTCTGTGCCTGATTTTAAAGGAACAGCGTTTTCTTCCAGCTCAAGTTTTGAAAACAAAATAGGTGAAACCTGATTTTTCAGGTCATTATAAAAACTTTCCAGTTCATTGGTTTTGTCTTCTTTATTTTCACTGAAAATCTCAAGTTCGCTTTTCAGTTCCATTATTTTTTGTTGCGAAACATCAGCCATCAGCCGAACACCCGAAAAAGCATGGTCAATCAGGTCGATGGCAGAATCGGGTAGCGAACGTTCTTTGAGAAATCGTTTTGAGAGTCGGATTGCTTCTTCGATAACCTCTTCTCCGGCTTTCAGGTTGTAGTGCGTTTCGTAAGCAGGAATAACCTGCAACAGCATTTTTTTTGCAGCAGTAATATCGGGTTCTTCAATTTTAACAATTTCAAACTGTCGGTTAAAAGCTTCGTCTGTTTCAATAAATTTGGTGTAATTGTCAATTGAGGTGGTTCCGATGATGGTTAGGTTTCCTCTTGAAAGTTCAGGTTTCAGCAGATTTGCCGCTCCGGGTGAGCCTCCTTGCTTATCGAGAAACATATGTAAGTCGTCGATAAAAAGAAGTGCTTTTTTAAACTTCTGAATTTCTGCAATTATATTTTTTAACCGGTCTTCGATTTCGCCTTTGTAGGCTGCCCCGGCAATTAATGCGCCATAATCAAGTTCAAAAATCAAAGCTTCCTTCAAACTTTCAGGTACTTTACCCGAAACAATGTTTTGCGTAAATCCATTTACCAGGGCGGTTTTCCCCACACCGGGGTCTCCTAAAATTAAAACATTCGATTTGTACCTCCGGCCTAAAATTTCGGTGATTTCCCTTATTTCGTTTACTCTCCCGACCACAGGATCGAGTTTTCCCTGTGTGGCATGTTCGGTTTTGTCGATACAATATTTCAGTATCGCGTTGGTTGATGTGTTCTGAGGTTTTACTTTACTATTTTCATCGGCAACTCCAACAACTTTTTGTAACTCGCTGCTTTCAAGAAAAGAATCGAGAATTTGCTTTTGTGATAAAGTAAATGTTTTGAGCTGCTCGTAATTAAAACCTACACCCGGAGTGCAAAGTGCAGCAAGTACGCAAACCGGTTCGGTTTGGTCTTTCGATAATTTTAGCCTGATATTTTCAGCTTCTCTGAATACCGCTTTCACATTTGCATCGCCAGCCGGACTATCAGGGATTTTTGATGTCTTCGGGCAATTTTCGATACGAACATCGGCCCATTCCTCTAGATAATAGATATCCTGCTCAAGTGATAGTAATAAAGGAATAAGGCCAACTTCTTTGTGCAGAAGAGCCTTTAAAAGATGGGCCGGCGAAAATTCAGCATTTGAGTTTTCTTTTGCCAGCGACTGAGAAATGTTAATTGCTTGCTTCAGGTCGTCATTAAAATTCATAGCTAACCATTTTAGAGTTAAACTGAAAAGACGAAATGCACGAAATCACTCTGTTTAAAAATAGTAATTATTATGCTTCAATCCAACTATTTTTTCAAGAGTGAAATTTTTCAACTGAGTATGCAATTTGGGTTTATTGTTTTTTTAGTGTCAGGTGGGGTTACAGCGTAATGTTCCCGAACTTTACGGTTTGCAGTAAATTTATTTTTGCTGCCGGGTGGTTTTAATGATTTTTGTTGTTTGTAAAAAGGCTGGCCTACATTACGCAGTATTGTTTGCTTCTCGGAACGAAGTGAAAATAAAATCCAACCATTCATCCATAGTTTTCCTACAAAAGAAGATGAATGGTTGGATTCAGGATCAGGGCTAAATATAAATATACGGTTCTAACAGATTTTGCCTTGGTTTGTAAACGCAGTTAAAAAATACTTGCTACTGTTGTTTAATTCACGATATTCATAATCTGACCCGAAATCTGAAGCAACGAAATTTCGGCTAATTTGGTGAGGTACTGCACCGAGATTAACCTTTCTTCGGCATCGAGCAAACTTTTCTGCACTTCGCGCAGATCAAGTCCGGAGAGGTTCCCCAGTTTATAGCGTTCGAGTGCAATACCCAGATTTTCTCTGGCAACCTCAAGATTCTGTTCTTCCAGTTTTAATAAGCGGAGGTTGTTTTCGTAGGCATAATAAATAGTAATCAGGTCGGCTTTTACCTCCTGCTCAATTTCTTTATACTGTAGTTTCTGTGTTTCAATTGCTACTCTGGCATTCAGCTTTTCGCGCTTTCTTTCAGATCCATCATACAAATCCATTCCCAGCGTTAACCCGTAATTCATTCCGTTTACCTGTTGGTTTTTAAAATTTCCTGCTTCATATCGATTAAAAGAATAGGTGTATCCTGATGATAAGTTTAAGTAAGGATATGCACGTCCGGAAATAATCTTATAATCGAGTTCAGAAATATTCTGGTCTTTGGCAGCTAACACCAAACCGGTGTTTTGTTCCAGTGTTAGTCTGAGCAGGCTGTTGTAAATTAGAGTTGTATCAAGTTGAATGGCCGAATCCTTAAGTGTAATATTTTCCTCAAGATTTTTGAGTGCCATCAGTTTTTTTAGTCTCACTTGTGAAGCCAGCAGGGTTTCTGTTTGTTTGGCATATCCCGAACTGTCTGCATTCAGGTACACCATCGACTGAAGCAATTCGAGTTTTGATGACGACCCTAACAAATACCTTTGTTCGTCAATCCGAACCCTTTCGCGCGAAAGTTCAACGGCATAAGCGAGGTTTTTCGAAAGATTGAGTTGTTGCACATAGAGGTAATATTCAGCAATAATTTTTGAAACCAAATCTTCCATATTCATTTGTGTATTCAACTCACCTATCGCTTTCAACTCATTTAATTTCTTATAGGTGGTCTGCACCTGAAATCCTTTGAAAAGTGTCAGGTCGAGATTTACGTTGGCCGATCCTGAATTATTATGAAGCGACCCGGTTGAAGTTTTGGAGCCATCGTTCAGGGTTTGGTGCGTGTTGTTCATTGTCCCACCAAAACGGTTGGTGGTGGTTATGGTTGGCAGGTAACCCGCATTTCCCAACGTGTAATTGTTATCCGAAATTTGTTCCTGCGATTTGGCGATTTTCAATGAAAAGTTGTTTTCAAGTCCGGTAATCACACAGCGGCTTAAATCATACACTTCCTGTGACCAGCCTGTTTGATGAAACCCAGCCAGAATAAGAAGAGCAATCAATGCTGGTTTAATTTTCAGATAATTCATTTTTTTGAGGCTGAATCGATTCATTATTTTGATGTTTTTTCTCTGTTGAAATAAAGAGATAAATTGATGGAACAACATATAGCGTTAAAAAGGTTGAAATGGTTAAGCCACCAACTACTGCGATACCCATGGCCACGCGGCTTTGAGCTCCGTCTCCAAGCCCGATTGCCAGTGGTAGAATACCCAGTATGGTTGAAAAACTGGTCATCAGGATAGGTCTAAGGCGGGCTGCCGATGCGTAACTGATTGCATCGAACTTGTTCATTCCGGCTTCTTTTCGCTGGTTGGCGAATTCCACAATCAGAATCCCGTTTTTCGATACAAGCCCGATGAGCATGATAATACCAATCTGGCTGAAGATGTTCATGGTGACACCAAAATACCACATAAAGGCAAGCGCGCCAACCAAAGCCATCGGAACGGTCATCATCACAATAATCGGGTCTTTAAAACTTTCGAATTGGGCAGAAAGTACAAGGAAAATCAGAACGATTGCCAGCAGAAACGCAAACATCAGGCTCGACGAGCTTTCCATAAAGTCTTTTGAGTCGCCCGCAAGCGCTGTTCTGAATGAATCGTCAAGAACTTTTGCAGCAATTTTATCCATTTCCTCAAGACCCTCGCTGATGGTTTTACCTTCGGCCAGGCCAGCCGAAACGGTTGCGGCCACAAATCGATTATAACGGTATAATTGCGGTGGGGCAGTGGCTTCTTCCAATTCAACAAAATTATCGAGCTGTACCATTTGCCCTGTGTTGTTTCTCACATACAACGATTTCAGGTCGAGTGGTTTATTTCTGTCCTGGCGTGCCATTTCGCCCAAAATCTGGTATTGTTTACCATTCATTATAAAATAGCCAAACCGTTGTCCGCTGAGCGCAAGTTGCAGCGTTTGACCGATATTCTGGGTTGAAACTCCCAAAAGGTTGGCTTTATCGCGGTTGATCACAATCTGTAATTCAGGCTTAGTGAATTTTAAATCCACATCGGGCATCGAGAAAATCGGGTTATCCTGTACTTCAGCCATGAAAGCGGGTAAAATTTCGCGGAGTTTTTCAATGGTTGGCGCTTGTAAAACATATTGAATGGGTTGCCCGGCACGTCTTCCGCCAAAAGTGGATTGTTGAATTACCATTGCTCTGGCTTTTGTCATTTTCCGAAGTTCGGCAGTCAGTTGGTTCGCAATCTCCTGCTGCGAGCGATCTCTTTCATCAGGGCTGACCAATACTATCCTGACGAATGACATACTTCCCCTTACCATCGACGTAAGCTTATCGCGTTCAGGCACTTTGCTTTCAACAAGTTTTGTTATTTGTTCGTTGTAGCCGAGGTTGAATTCATAAGTTGAGCCTTCGGGTGTTGTTGTGCGGATGTTCAATTGTGATCGGTCTTCAAGTGGTGCCATCTCTGCCGGAATAACTTTCCAAAGTACCACCATTAAAGTGATTGAAACAGCTATAACAATCAGAGAGAGATACTTTCTTTTAAGAAATGTATTCAGTGAATTCTGATAACTGTTGTTTAACCAAACAAAGAACTTCTCACTGAAATCATAGGCTTTGCTCCGGTGGTGATGCGATTTGAGAATCTTTGTCGAGAGCATTGGGGTTAAAGTTAACGCCACAAATGATGAAATAGCCACTGAACCGGCAATTACAATACTGAACTCACGGAATAGTCGTCCTGTCATCCCCTCTAGAAAAACGATGGGGAAGAAAACAGCAATCAAAGTAATTGTGGTTGCAATAATGGCAAAGAATATCTCATTAGCCCCTTTTATCCCGGCTTCGAGAGGTGTCATTCCCTGTTCAATTTTTACATAAATGTTTTCCATCATTACAATTGCATCGTCAACCACAAGCCCGATTGACAAAACAATGGCAAGCAGTGTGAGCACATTGATGGTGTAACCCGCAATGTACATGATAAAGAAGGATCCAATAAGCGAAACCGGAATAACAAGAATTGGAATTAACGTCGTTCGCCAGTCGCGCAGGAAAAGAAAAATGATAATAACAACAAGCAGGAATGCGACATAAATGGTTGTTAAAACTTCATCGATTGATTTTCTGATGTACTCGGTGTTGTCAAAACCTACTTCAATGCCTACGTCATCGGGCAAATCCTTTTTAATAAATTCAAGCCTTTCATACACTTCGTCCACAATTTCGATGTGGTTTGCGCCCGGCTGCGGGGTAATAACGGTTCCAACCATGGGGATTCCGTTCATCCTCATTATACCTCTTAAATCTTCAGGCCCAAGTTCGGCACGACCGATATCGCGAACCCTGATAAGCTGGTCGCCCGATTGTTTCAGGATAAGGCTGTTGAATTCCTCTGGTGTTTTCATCAACCCGAGTGCCCGTATGGTAAGTTCCGTATTCGATCCTTCAATACTACCTGCCGGTAGTTCTACATTTTCGCGGGTAATTGCATTTCGAACGTCAAGAGGTGTCATCTGGTAACCAGCAAGTTTAGCCGGGTCAAGCCAGATTCGCATTGCATATCGTTTTTCGCCCCAGATAGATATTGCACTTACTCCTGAAATTGTCTGAAGCTGTTCCTTAAAAGTTAGTTCTGCTATTTCTGAAAGTTCGAGCAGCGATCTTTTCGGGCTTTTTACCGCAATAAACATGATTGGGTTTGCATCGGCATCCATTTTTGAAACTGTTGGCGGATCGCAGTCGCGTGGTAAAAAGCGCTGCGCCTGCGAAACTTTATCGCGCACATCGTTGGCGGCTGTTTCCAAATCCACAGTTAGTTCGAATTCTACCGTTACTTCGCTGCGTCCCTGGCTACTTCGGCTTGTCAGCGTGCGGATGCCGGGAATCCCGTTAATGGATTGTTCGAGTGGCTCGGTAATTTGTGTCTCAATAACATCGGAGTTTGCACCCGGATACGATGTACTCACCGAAATAATTGGCGGATCAACACTCGGGAATTCCCTTATTCCGAGGTAAGTCATACCGATTGCTCCAAACAGGAGTATTACCATAGAAAATACAGTGGCAAGTACCGGACGGTTTATACTGGTTGACGAAAGACTCATGATTATTGAATTTCCTGATTCTGATTAGTTACAACCGTGTCGAGTTTTACCGGCAGTTGGTGCCTTAACTGGAGAATTGCCGTAGTAAGCAGCGTGTCGCCAAACTGAAGCCCTTCTTTCACCTGAATTTGTGCAGCTGTCCGCAATCCTGTGGTAACTCTAACTTGTTGTGCTTTCCCATTTTTGTAGATAAAAACTTTTTCCCCGTCCATTTCTGGTATCACTGCTTCAGTAGGAATAGAAACTGCATTGTCGATTTGCGATAAAAGCGCTTCCACTTTAGCAAATCGGCCAGGTTTCAGTTCTTCATTTTTATTTGCATAGCGGGCGCGGGTTACAATAGTTCTTGTATCGATATCAACTTTTGGTTCGATGGCGTAAACACTGGCAATGAATGTGTCCTGCATTCCATCAACAAAAAAACGGATTGGATAGCCTGGGGTTATTTCACCGGCATATCTTTCGGGTACAGAAAATTCAATTTTCAGTGGACTGATTTTTACAAGCCTTACAATTTTGGTTTGTGTGTTGGCATAAGCTCCTTCGCTAATCATTCTTAAGCCCACAATCCCATCGAATGGGGCGCGCATTTCTGTTTCAGCTATTCGTGCTTCAAGTAGTTGTATATCGGCAAGTAATGATTGTAGTTCGGTTGAAACCTGGTCGTAACTTTCCTGGCTGATGGCATCGCGTTCGAGCAGTTGACGCTGGCGGAATTCCCTTTCTTCCAATAATTTGCGTTGGGCCTGAAGTTTTAAAAGCTGGGCCTGTAAAGGTTTATCATTTATCTTAGCCAAAAGTTCGCCCTTTTTTAAGCGCGAACCTTCCTGAAAATGAATGCCAACCACTTTCCCCGAGGTCTCGAATGAAAGTTCAACTTCTTCGTCGGGTAACAATGAACCTGTGCCGTAAATCAGCTCGCTCATTTGTGTGGGCACAATTACATAGCCACTGGCAAACAAAGTCTGCTGCCCGCGTCCGGCACCCGCACCGGGTCCGCCGGGCATTCCTTTCTGGCCGCCAGCCATAAACAGTGGTTTCAGTTTCGGATAAAAAATCATCCCTGCAATCACCAGTATTATAATGATGGTGAGGGTTAATCTGAATGTTTTCTTACTTGACACAATATCGAATTTTAAATAGTTACCAGGTATAAATTAGTTTAGTAAAACAGTTTTGACTTTGGATATGCTAAAAAGTTAAAAGAACGCATAAAAAAAATCAGAAATAATCAATTTGATTTGAATACGTTCTGATTTTCATGTTTTTAAATATTTTCTTTTTGTATAACCTTTTACAAATTATAATCTCCCGCTGCTTCAGGCTGATAAATGATTTCCTCTATTTTCATTTTTGTCAAACCTGCGGGTACAATCCACTCAATTTCGTCGCCAATTTTATAACCAATCAATGCTGTGGCAATAGGCGAAAATATTGAGATTTTATTTTCTCTAAAATTGGCCTTATGGGGATAAACAATCTGAAACTGTACCTGTTTGTTGTTGTTCGAAAAACTCAGTTTCACAATTGAGTTCATGGTTACAACATTGGCCGGGATAGCTTCAGGTTCCACTATTTTTGCCGATTCAAGCTCGCTTACCAGTTTTTGTAACTCACTATCGGTTATCGATTTAAATTGGCGTGCATCGTTGATGCACTTTTTAATCCGTGCATAATCAAGCCGGTTAATAATAATTTTCTCCATATCAAAACTTATTAAAATAAACCTGCAAAGATACCCATTTATTCCATCAAAAAAAGCTGATCAAATCATGCAATTTAATCAGCGTCCTTTTTTACTTTTCGTTTACCGGCGTCGGGTTCCATGTTCTTTTTTTGTTTTTTTCTTCTTTTTCCCTGAAAGCATTTTCCAAATCAATTCCTTTCCGGTTGGCAATAGCGCAGATGTAAATAAAAATGTCTGTAAGCTCGTCACCGATTTCTGTAAAGTTGGAATTGGCATCAACCGCCAAACCTTCTGATTTGCGAACAGCTTTGAAAAGTTCACCCACTTCTTCACCCAGCAAAAGACATTTGTCGATGATGGTTTGATGTGCAAAATCGCGTTCAGTTTCCAGTTCGGCAACATATTGCTGAAAATTTTTCAGGGTTGGATTTTTGATTAATTTGGGCATATTTAATTTGTTTATAATGATTTTCTGTTCAACGACTTAATTAATACCGAAGGTGTTTTTATTTTCATAACCTTAGGTCAACGACCTAAGGAGAAAGAACCCAACGGTTCCGCTGCCTGAAAGGCAGTTCTTTTTCAATCTATCAAGAAAAGTCAAATACTATGTGAAATAAAAGTAGTGTATAAATCATTTGTCTTATGTTATGTCCTGCCTTTCAGACAGAAGTTGGCTCTATTTTGTTTTTCCGTAGGTCGTTGACCATACGGTTACGAAAGTGTTGACTTTTCAAGTCAAGCGATTCTTTGTTACCCATTATTCCCATTCAATACTGACTTCATATAATACACAACACCAAAAGTTTTTTATTTCTGACAAATTTAATTTTTAAAGTTTCGCTTTTGTTCTGATTTAACACCAAAGGTGTTTTACCTTCATAACCTTAGGTCAACGACCTAAGGAGAAAAAATCCACCCGTTCCACTGCCTGAAAGGCAGGATAAAATCAATTTTTCAGAAGATACTTTGCAATATATAAATCGTGTATAGCTATTCATTCTATTATTTGTCCTGCCATTCAGGCAGATGTTTGTTCTTGCATGTTTTCCGCAGGTCGTTGACCATGCGGTTATGAAAATGATGCCTTTTCAAGGCAAAAGATTTTTTAGCCTCATTCCGGTTTATCATTATATTTATAAAACCTTAGAAAGTGCTTTCCTTACATTCTCCAGCAAAACCGGTACTTTCTGATAAGGATTGCCGACACCCAGAGTTTCCAGCGGTAAATATCCGCGGTAGCCACCATCTTTTATTATTTTGAAAAGTTTAACAAAATCGGTGGGTGTTTCTTTCCCGTCAATCCATACATTTTCCTTGATTTGCCAGGTTACCGCGTATTTAATGTTTTTCTTAATTTCTTCGTAAGGGTCGGCTTGTCTGTAACTTCCGATATCGAGGTTTAATCCCAGCCATTCCGAATTCACCATCTCAAAAATACGGTCAACATCGGCAGCGGTCATTAAAAAATCGTTGTGGTTTTGTATGGCGATAATTACGCCAAATTTCTTTCCGTATTCGCAGCATTCTTTTACATCGTGTGCCATCCATTCAAAAACCTGGTCGCGGGAAAAACCTTCGTGTTTATTGGTTCCAGCAAAAATACGAAGGTTGGGGATGCCCATTTTGGCAGCGGCTTTAACCCATTTTTTTACCAGTTCGATATCAGCCTTTCGGGCAGCAGCATCCGGATTGGCAAAATCGTTGCGCACACCGGTGCCACTGATGTCAAGCCCCTGCAAAAATGCCTGTCGTTTAAATTTCATCATAAACTCATCGGTCGGCACTTCCGGGTAGCCTGGGAAATAATAACCGGTTGGGTCGATGGCGTCGAAATTATATTCGGCACAAAAATCAAGTACATCAAACAAATCGATTTTTTTCTCCATTAAAAGCGAGTTGAAAGAGTAAAGATTTAAACTGAGTTTGAGTTTGTGGCCAAACTTTTTGCTAACTGCGGGATTTTCGGAATTAACTCCGAATGTTGGTAATGCTGCAGCCGCAAAAGGTACAGCCAACATCGTTTGCATAAATTTTCGGCGGGAATTGTCTTTTTGCATTGACTTAGTTTTGCGGCAAATTATAAAAATAAAGGGAAAAACTATTTTTGTTTTTCCCTTTATCAAAACGTTAATGCGAAAGTTATTTTTTACCGGCAATTACAGTAATCTGCTGTTCTCCCCAAAATTCTTCTCCTGTTTTTGTGATGCCTTCCATTTTAAGCAAGCACGGCCCTGGAGCAACAATACCCTTCACTTCGTTTATATCAAACTTAGCTACAAAATATCCCCGGCTGTCCGATTTCCACCAGTCGATGGCAATTCCGTTCAACGTTACGGTTGCACCAACAACCGCCCCGTATGCAATGTCGGTGTGCACAGTTACCACTGTTCCCGAATTACTCAGGTTTAAAACAGCGGGTGCCACATCAATGGTTATTTCGATGGGCTCGGCAGGGATGAAAGCTGCACTGAAAAAAAACACAAGTGAAAGGGTCAACATTCTTACGGATAAATTTAAATTTTTCATAATGGTTGATTTTGGTTTTAAAAAAGTATTTGGAAATTACGGAGAATTTATATCAAATGTTCGGTAAGTTGGATTTTATTTTCAATTTTTTTGAGATGGAACTGAGCTACTTAATTTCAAGTAAAAAGCCACTTCCATGCACATTTCTAATTTCAATGGTTGGGTCGTCGGACAAGAATTTCCGTAGTTTGGTAACAAAAACATCCATGCTACGGGCAGTAAAATAGCCATCGTCGCCCCATATTTTTCGTAAAGCCATTTCGCGGGGCACCAGCTCGTTTTGGTTCTGGCAAAGCAGTTTCAGCAAATCGGCTTCTTTGGGCGAAAGTTTTTGCAACTGGTTGTCGCGTTGTATTGTCCGTAATTTCGAGTCGAAACGATAACTGCCGATGGCAAAAGTGGTTTCGTTGCTAACCGGATTTGTTGTTTGCCTTTTGATGATGGCGCTGATTTTACACAGCAAAACTTCACTGTCAAAAGGTTTTGTAATATAATCGTCGGCACCCAGATTGTAGCCTTTTAAAATGTCCTCTTTTAAAGCTTTGGCGGTAAGAAAAACCATGGGAATTTCCTTGTCGATGCTGCGGATTTCGCGACCTATGGTAAAACCATCCACATTGGGCAACATTACATCGAGCAAACAAATATGGAATTTTCCGTTTCTGAATTTATTGAGTGCATGTTTGCCGTCGTCCACCCAGGTTACCTGATAATCATTCAATTCGAGGTACGATTTCATTACCGAGCCAAAACTCAGGTCGTCTTCAACAAGAAATATGTGGTAGTTGTTTTTCATTCAATTTTAAATAAAATCTAAAATATCGAATAAGAAATAAGGAATAAGAAAGTATTTGATTGATTTCTTAACTTCCTGATTTGTTATTTCTTATTGATTATTCCTTATTTCCTTTTCTTTCTTTTTTTCTTTCTTACTCCCTCTCCATTTTGGAGAGGGTCGGGGAGAGGCTTTTCTATTCCCTCACAAACGGCAAAAATACATCAAACCGGCTTCCTTTTCCAGGTTCGCTTTGCACCGAAATTGTGCCGTTGTTGGCTTCAACCACAGCTTTTACATAATTTAACCCCAGCCCAAATCCTTTTACATTGTGAATGTTGCCACTGGTTTGCCGGTAAAACCGCTCAAAAATTCGTGCCTGTACTGCTTTGTTCATTCCAATTCCATTGTCTTGCACCGAAATCAGAATCCCGTTGTTTTTGTTTACAGTGGTGATTTTTATTTCAGGTGGATTTACCGAGTATTTCACGGCATTGTCTATCAGATTATAAAAAATATTGGTGCCATGAATTTTATCGGTGGAAATCACAGGATTTTGAGCTTTAAAATCAAACTCGGTTCTCCCGCCGCGTTTTTCAATCTGAATCGCAATTCCCTGCACCGCATCGTTGATAATATCGTGCACATCAACCGGTTCCCATCGAAATTCAAAATCTTTTTTGTCGAGCCGGGCGATGGTCAGAATATCTTCCACCTGCCGGTTCATCCGTGTATTTTCCTTTTTAATCATTCCGGCGAAATACCTTATTTTTTCGGGGTCGCCTAAAACTTTTTCATTGGTAATCGAGTCGGTGGCAACCGAAATGGTAGCAATTGGAGTTTTAAATTCGTGGGTCATGTTGTTGATGAAATCCGATTTCATTTCCGAAATCTTTTTCTGGCGGAGAATATAGAACACACTCATCCCGAAAGTAACCAGAATGATGAGCGAAAACAGGAACGATGCCACCAGCAGCCAGTTGAGCGAACGGTAGATAAAACTGTCGCGACCCGGAAACCACACTGCAAGTTGAATGTTTTTCTGGAAAATGTCATTGGGGTAAAGGTTCACTTTAAACCCGGTTGATTTTAATTCAAGGGTATCAGAAACGGGTTGACTGCTCACAATAACACTGTCTTTCAGAATTCCGAATTCAAACCCGATGGGAATTTTTCGGTTTTGTAATTCTTCGGTTAATATCTGCTGAACCAGAGTGTCGTCGATGCTGTTCACATCCCATTCTGCTATTTCGGTAACCACCTGGCTGGCCATATTTTTTAGTTTTACCGCTTTCATTTGGGCGCGTTGCGTAAAACCGGGCATTACAATATTTATGGTATCGAGAGTGGTGAGTACCGAATCAATTTTTACCATACTAATATTGTATAACGAATCGACATCGACAACTACCTCGTTTTCATTCGTTACAAAAACGTCATTGGAATTTTCTTCGTCGTGCCTGATAATGACCACATCGCGGTTATCGGCCGAATCGGATTTGAAATGGTAGGTAAAGGAACTTTGACCGTTGCGTTTGTCGCTATCAACTTTAATCTCAATGCGCGAATTCTTACCCGTTGGTTTCACCCGGCGAATCATCGGGCGGGGAGCGGTAACATGAAAAGTCGTATCAAAGTCGCGTTTCATGCGGGGTGACGGCGGTGGCGGAACGTTTCCGGAAAATGTGCCAGTGTGTGTTACACCGGTCCAATAAACAGAATCGTGAAAGACCATGCGGTTTACCACACCAAAATTGTGAAGGTCTTCAAGCTTGCGAACTGTGTTGTTCATGGCGTCGCTGACGCTGCGGCTGAAAAGTTCGTTTTTAATTCTGATGGCATTGTTCATCCAAACCAATTGCACACCAATAATTCCGAGGATGGAAATCCCCATTAAAACTACGATGCCGGTAAACCATTTTTTATTCATGGTTCAAATATAACCTTTTCAAAATGAGCGGTTTCTATTTTAACTTTTCCTTAACAGATTTTAACCTGACCTTAACTGAAACGAACTTCATTCAGTAGTTATCTTTGATTTCGAAATTGAAACAATTAAAATATAAAAAAATGAAACGAATTTTGTCTATCGCGCTGGCCGCATCCTGTGTTCTTATTTTACACACAAAAACAGTGATTGCGCAAGATGTTAAAGCTCCCGGAAAAAGCAAAACGGAGAAACACATTAAAATGATGAAAGTGGATGACGACGGTAAAAAAACTGAAATCGACACTATTATTACGGGTGATGCCCCATTTGTTTGGAATGGTGATACCATTGGTGAAGGGAATGAGTTTAAATGGATTTCGCGCAGCGATTTTACCATGGATTCAGTGCATCAATTTGATTACAAAATTGAAGGTGATGGAAAACACGAGGTAATGATTATGCACTCTGGTGATGACGAACCAATGATGTGGACACCCGCTGCTCCCGGCGCTCCGCCTGTGCCACATGCACCTCGAATGATGATGTTCGGTGGAAATCACGGGAAAAATGTGATCGATTTAAGCAACCCCGGCATAATTTCGTACGACAAAAAACTACGGAAAGACGGAACCGAGAAAATTACAATTGTACGCAAACAGGTTCCTGAAAATGAGGAAATTGAAGAAGATGTGTTTATTCACGCGCCGGGGATTCCTGCAATGTCAGGTCATCCGGCAAACATTAAAACAGTTAAAGTTATTAAACACGACGACGGCACAATTAATGTTTTCGAAGACGAAGATGTGGTGCGTATCAAGGGTAAGAAAATTAAAGTAAAAGAACTAAAAGAAGGCGACGAAACCCATGTGGAGGTTGAGGTTGAAGTTGACGATGAAAAGGAAAACAAATAATTGAACAGCAGAAAACAGTAAAAAGGCCGGTTTGGAAATATCTGAACCGGCTTTTTTATTTGCCGCTTTTTGAAACAAAACAAATGTTATTTTTACGCTTTCAAAAATCTGAACAATAACCAAAAATTATAAAATGATGAAGAATATTTTTGCTCTATTAACTATCGTTCTGTTTTTATCGTGTGCAAAACAGCCCGTTCAGCCTGTGCTGATTGACGAGGCAACTTTTAAAACTGAACACAACGGAAAAACAATGGAACTTTTTACCCTGAAAAATGCCAACGGGCTTGTTGCGCAGATAACCAACTACGGCGGCAAAGTGGTGAATCTTTGGACTCCTGACAAAAATGGCGATTTTGGCGATATTGTAACCGGATATTCAACTTCTGCCGAGTACCTGAATACCACCGAAATTTACTACGGTACTTTGATTGGCCGCTACGGAAACCGAATTGCCAAAGGTCAGTTTACCTTGAATGATACAGTTTACACTTTAGCAACCAACAACGCACCCAACCATTTACATGGCGGCGTGAAAGGATTTAACAACGTGGTTTGGGATGCCAAAAAAGTGGATGACCAAACTTTGGAACTTACCTATCTTTCGGTTGATGGCGAAGAAGGCTACCCCGGTAACCTGAATGTAAAAGTAGTTTACACGCTAACGAACGACAACGAATTAAAAATTGAGTATTGGGCAACTACCGATAAAACAACGCACGTTAACCTTACACATCACTCGTTTTTTAATCTGAAAGGTGCTGGAAACGGCGACATCAATGACCATGTTTTAACAATCAAGGCGGATGGTTTTACACCTGTTGACTCCACTTTAATACCTACTGGTGAAATTGCTCCGGTGGAAGGAACACCTTTCGATTTCAGAACACCTACTGCCATTGGCGCACGCATTGCCGACGACAACCAGCAACTGAAATACGGCGGTGGTTACGACCACAACTGGGTGGTGAACAAAGCTGAAACAGGGCTGAATTATGCAGCCAAAGTGGTTGAACCTGCTTCGGGCCGCACCATGGAAGTGCTTACCAACGAACCTGGTTTACAGTTTTACGGTGGTAATTTTATGACCGGAAAAGACGTTGGCAAAGGTGGAAAAACCTACGCTTACCGTGGCGCTTTCTGTCTCGAAACACAGCATTTTCCAGATAGTCCCAATAAACCTGAATTCCCTTCAACCATACTCAATCCGGGTGAGGAATATTATTCGGTTTGCGTGTATAAATTTGGGGTTGAAAAATAGAAAGTACAGAGTTTAATACGGGTGGCGTTTAAAAAGGGCGTTACCTTTTCCGGAAAACGTAGTGTGGAAATTTATTTTTCACACTACGTTTTTTTTATAATCACACGTGGTTTTGCATGTTTCATCGCCCAAAGCTGATGTTATGTCGGGCCTTCAGCCCTGAATAAAAGGATAGTTACCCTCCAATTTTTTACATCAATGTAAACTTGTTCTGAAACTCAGCATTGTAAATTTTCAGCCCTGAAAAAATTTCTATATTTGCATACTTTTTTCAAAACGGTTCTGAATAACAGTGTTATGAGTAATAAATTTCAGGAATACAAGCAGTTAGACCTTTCTCAAATCAATAAGGAAGTGTTGAAAAGATGGCAGGATGATGATACTTTTCACAAAAGTATTTCCACACGTGAAGGGCATCCTACCTTTGTTTTTTACGAAGGGCCACCCTCAGCCAACGGAATGCCGGGCATTCACCACGTAATGGCCCGCGCCATAAAAGACATTTTTTGCCGTTATAAAACCATGCAGGGGTTTCGCGTACACCGCAAAGCCGGCTGGGATACCCACGGTTTGCCGGTCGAACTGAGCGTGGAGAAAGCACTGAACATTACCAAAGAAGATATCGGGAAAAAGATTTCGGTAGAGGATTACAACAACGCCTGCCGCACCGAAGTAATGAAATACACCCGCGAGTGGGAAGAGCTTACCCGCATGATGGGCTACTGGGTTAACATGGACGACCCGTACATTACCTACGATAACCGTTACATTGAAACTGTTTGGTACTTATTAAAACAGATTTACTCAAAAGGATTGCTGTACAAAGGCTACACCATTCAACCCTATTCGCCTGCTGCCGGAACCGGGCTGAGTTCGCACGAACTTAACCAGCCGGGTTGCTACCGCGATGTAAAAGACACGACAGCTGTGGCACAGTTTAAAGCCATCAGAAACGGAAAATCTGAATTTTTGTTTGAAGGTGTTGAAACTGACCTGTTTTTCCTGGCGTGGACTACCACTCCCTGGACTTTGCCGTCGAACACAGCGCTTTGCGTTGGTCCAAACATCCGATATGTAAAGGTGAGGACTTTCAATCCATATTCAGCGCTTCCGGTTACTTTGATACTTGCAAAAGACCTGCTAGCTGCGCATTTCAAACCTGAAAACGAAGGTTTGCCATTCGATGAATTTAAACATGGCGACAAACATCTTCCGTACAAAGTTTTGGCCGAATACACTGGCGAACAACTGAAAGGAGTTGATTATGAGCAGCTGATTGAATGGGTGAAACCAGTTGGGCGTGCTTTTGAAGTAATTACCGGCGATTTTGTTACCACCGAAGATGGAACCGGAATTGTACACATTGCGCCAACTTTTGGTGCCGATGACGACCGTGTGGCCAAACAAAATGGAATTGTACCGCTGATTGTTGTTGATGCCGACGGTAAAAACCAGGCTTTGGTTGACAAAACTGGCCGTTTCTTTCTGATAGAAAATATGTCGCCTTCGTTTGTCGAAACACAGGTGAATGTGACGAAATACACCGAATTTGCAGGCCGGTTTGTAAAAAATGAATACGATGGCGATCTTACCGAAAAGGATACGACTGTGGATATTGATCTTTCGGTAATGCTGAAACTCGAAAACAAAGCCTTTAAAATTGAAAAACATACGCACAGCTACCCGCATTGCTGGCGAACCGACAAACCTGTTTTGTATTACCCGCTCGATTCGTGGTTTATTAAAACCACAGCAGTAAAAGAAAAGATGGTGGAACTAAACAACACCATCAACTGGAAACCACAGGCAACAGGTACCGGCCGTTTTGGTAACTGGCTCGAAAACCTTGTTGACTGGAATCTCAGCCGCTCGCGGTATTGGGGAACACCGCTGCCCATCTGGCGCACCGAAGATGGTTCAGAGGAAATCTGCATTGGTTCAACTGAAGAGTTGATGACAGAAATTGAGAAATCGATGGCTGCTGGTTTTATGGAGAAAAATCCGTATGCGGGCTTCGAAACAGGAAACAATACAAAAGAGAATTACGATAAAATCGATTTACACAAACCCTATGTCGATAATGTTATTCTGGTTTCACCTAACGGGCAAAAAATGTTCCGCGAACCCGACCTGATTGATGTTTGGTTCGATTCGGGCGCAATGCCTTATGCTCAGCATCATTTCCCGTTTGAGAATTTGGAAAAATATGATTCCGCCGCTGGGAAAGGTGTGTTCCCCGCCGACTTTATCGCAGAGGGAGTTGACCAAACACGTGGCTGGTTTTTTACTTTACACGCAATTGCCACAATGATCGACGAGTCGGTAGCTTTCAGAAATATTATTTCGAATGGGTTGGTGCTCGATAAAAACGGCAACAAAATGTCGAAACGATTGGGCAACGCTGTCGATCCGTTTAAAACCATCGAAGAATATGGTTCCGATCCGCTGCGCTGGTACATGATTACCAACTCGCAACCCTGGGATAACCTGAAATTTGATATTGGCGGCGTGGAAGAGGTAAAACGTAAATTCTTTGGAACGCTTTACAACACCTATAACTTTTTTGCTTTGTATGCCAATGTTGACGGCTTCCGTTATGCAGAGGATGAAGTTCCGATGGAACAGCGTCCCGAACTCGACCGCTGGATTATTTCGCTGTTAAACTCGTTGGTGAAAGAGGTAAAATGGAGTTACGAAAACTACGAACCCACTCGCGCAGGCAGGGCAATTTCCGACTTTGTATCGGAGAACCTGAGCAACTGGTTTGTAAGGTTGAGCCGTAAACGTTACTGGGGTGGTGAGTTTACCACCGATAAAATTTCGGCCTACCAAACCTTGTACACCTGTTTGTCAACTGTGGCAAAACTGATGGCGCCAATCGCACCGTTTTTTGCCGACCTGTTGTACACCGACCTGAACAAAGTCACTGGAAAAGAAACTGACCAGAGTGTTCACCTGGCAGAATTTCCATCGTTTAACGAATCGCTGATTGATAAAGACCTTGAAGAAAAAATGGACCTCGCGCAAAAAGCATCGTCGATGGTTTTGGCTTTGCGCCGCAAAGAAAAGCTGAAAGTGCGTCAGCCGCTGGCAAAAATAATTGTGCCTGTGCTGAATCCTCATTTTCAGGAGCAAATGGAAGCTGTTAAAAACATCATCCTAACCGAGGTTAACGTAAAAGAACTTGAATTTCTGACTGATACAACCGGAATCATCAAAAAGAAAATAAAACCCAACTTTAAAACATTGGGCCCGAAATACGGAAAACTGATGAAACCGATTGCCGATGTTATCAACAGTTTCGGACAAACTGAAATTGCCGGATTAGAATTTGCAGGCACGCGTGAAATTGTTGCCGGAACAGAAGAAGTGATGATTTCGCTTGAAGATGTGGAAATACACACTGAAGATATTCCCGGCTGGATTGTTGCTTCTGAAGGTCCGCTTACTATCGCACTCGATATAAATGTAACTGAGGAATTAAAACAGGAAGGTATTGCCCGTGAGTTTGTGAATAAAATTCAGAACATCAGGAAAGAAAGTAATTTCGAAGTTACTGACCGGATTGAAATTACAATTGAAAAGACAGTAGAATTTGATGCTGCGTTGATTGGTTTTAAAGATTATATTTGCGCGCAAACACTTGCAAACAAACTTGAACTTGCAGAAAAGCCGGTGGAAGGCGATGTAAAACAGGTTGAAATTGATAAAGATTTGTTTGCGAACCTGCTTGTTAAAAAAGCGGGGTCATGAAATTTTAATTGAAATTGGTATTGAATTTTTACTAATTTCGGAAACTTTAAAAAAAAATTATTCACAAAAACCCTTTGATTATGGGAGAAAAAACAAGATACTCGGATGAAGAGTTAAAAGAATTCAAAGACTTGATTCTTGATAAACTCAAGATTGCACAGGAAGATTACTCGATGTACAAAAACTCCCTGACACAAAGCGATGGTAACGACACCCAGGATACTTCGCCAACCTTTAAAGTGCTTGAAGAAGGCGCTGCCACACTTTCTAAAGAAGAAGCAGGGAAACTGGCGCAACGTCAGCTTAAATTTATTCAGCACCTGCAGGCAGCTTTAGTAAGAGTTGAAAACAAAACGTACGGGGTTTGTCGCGAAACAGGAAAACTGATTCCGAAAGAGCGTTTACGCGTGGTTCCACATGCCACCCTTTGTATGGATGCCAAAAAAAATCAACGGTAATACGAAAAAATTGCTGAAAGTGCTCTGCGGATGATTCAGAATCGTTTTTTCCGGGGGCATTTTTGTTTTAAATAAGTTAATACATGTCGCGACTTACAAAATCAATACTGATAATTTCGCTGATTCTGATTGCCGACCAGGTACTTAAAATCTGGATTAAAACAAGCATGATGTTAGGAGACGAAATCGTGGTTTTCAAAAACTGGTTTATCCTTCATTTTGTCGAAAATAACGGGATGGCCTTCGGTTTCGAGTTTGCCGGCGAATATGGTAAAATGTTTCTTACTGTTTTCCGTCTTGTGGCTGTCGGAGCAATTGGCTGGTACCTCGTAAAACTCTCGAAAAACAAAGAACTACCGTTCGGTTTTATTGTAAGCATTGCACTTATTCTGGCCGGAGCGCTGGGTAACATTATCGACAGCCTGTTTTACGGACTGATTTTCGAAGACAGTTATGGAAAAGTTTCGGCTATTTTTCCTGACGGCGGTGGTTATGCCACTTTCCTTCACGGCAAGGTTGTCGATATGTTCTATTTCCCACTACTCGAAGGCCGCTATCCTTCGTGGATTCCTTTCGTTGGTGGTGACCCGTTTATTTTTTTCAGACCGGTTTTTAATATTGCCGACTCTTCAATCACCATCGGTATTTTCTTAATTATGATTTTCTACCGCAAATATTTTAACAAGCCTGATGTTACTGATGAAGATGTGGATGAGGAATCAACAACGCAAACTTCAGAAACTGTTTGACGTTAAAATCTGATGTTATGAAACCCGATTTAGTTATTTACAACACGCTTACACGAAAAAAGGAAGTGTTTGAACCGTTCGTTGAAGGCCGTGTCGGAATGTATGTTTGCGGACCGACTGTTTACAGTGATTCGCACCTCGGCCATGCCCGGCCAAATATCACTTTCGATTTGTTATACCGCTACCTCAGTTTTTTGGGGTATAAAGTTCGGTATGTACGAAATATAACCGATGTGGGACACCTGGAAGATGAGGTTGAGGAAGCTGGAGAAGACAAAATTTCAAAAAAAGCCAGGCTCGAACAGATTGAACCAATGGAGGTTGTGCAAAAATACATGAACTCGTTTCATTACAACATGCAGCAACTCAATGTGCTTCCGCCAAATATCGAACCTCGCGCATCGGGGCACATTATTGAGCAGCAATTGATGATTGAGTCAATCCTGAAAAATGGATTTGCCTACGAAAGCAATGGCTCAGTGTATTTCGATGTTGAAAAATATAATCAGCAATTTCAATACGGAAAACTTTCGGGGCGCAACCTCGACGATATAAAAACCAACACCCGCCAGCTCGACGGACAAAGCGAAAAGAAAAACTCATTCGATTTTGCACTTTGGAAAAAAGCATCGCCTGAGCATATTATGCGCTGGCCATCGCAGTGGAGTGAAGGTTTTCCTGGCTGGCATCTCGAATGCTCAGTTATGAGCACCAAATATCTGGGCGAAAAATTCGATATTCACGGTGGTGGAATGGATTTAACCTTTCCACACCACGAGTGCGAAATAGCCCAGTCAACTGCCAGTTTGGGACATGAGTCGGTGCGTTACTGGATGCACAACAATATGATTACCATCGATGGGCAGAAAATGGCACGTTCGCTTGGTAATTTTATCACGCTGCGCGAACTGTTTACAGGTTCGCACAAACTGTTGCAACAGGCTTATTCGCCAATGACAATCCGTTTTTTTATACTTCAGGCGCATTACCGCAGTACTGTCGATTTTTCAAACGAAGCGCTGCAAGCCTCCGAGAAAGGACTTGAAAGGTTGATGAATGGTGTAAAAACACTTGAAGAACTCATTCCTTCGGAACATTCTTCAGTTGATATTTCTGCGTTAAAACAAAATTGTTTTGCTGCGTTGAGCGACGACCTGAACAGCCCGATTGCCATTGCACATTTATTCGAAGGGGTAAGAATCATCAATTCGGTAAAAGCCGGAACAGAAAAGATTTCGGCAGTTGATTTGGCTGATTTCAAAACCTTCATTAATACAGTAGTGTTCGATATTTTGGGTTTGAAGGCGGAAAAACTTACTGATGCAAGCCAAAATGAAGTTTTGGCGGATGTGGTTGAATTGCTGATTAACCTTCGCAAAGAGGCGAAAGTTAATAAGGATTGGGCGACCTCCGATCGTATCCGCAACGAATTGAATGCCATTGGTATTGAAATGAAAGACACAAAAGACGGGGTTGAGTGGAAACTCAAATGATTGCAGGATAAAGAATGACGATTACGATTTTGGAAGTAAGAAACTTTGAATTTTAAACTTTAAACTTGGAACGCTTATGTTTTCAGGAATTGTAGAAGAATACGGAACGGTGGTTAACATCGAAAAAGAGAAGGAAAATGTTCATTTCACGCTCACCTGCTCATTTGCTGATGAGTTGAAGGTTGATCAAAGCCTGTCGCATAACGGGGTTTGCCTCACTGTGGTTTGGGTTGATAAACCCGAAAAGAAATACAAGGTTACCGCTATAAAAGAAACATTGTTAAAGTCCAATCTCGGTTTGCTTGAAGTGGGTTCGAAGGTAAATCTTGAACGCAGCATGATGATGAATGGCCGCCTCGATGGACATATTGTTCAGGGGCATGTTGACCAGACTGCTGTTTGTACGAAAGTTGAAGAAGCCGATGGAAGCTGGTATTACACTTTTGAATATGATTTTGATGTGGATAAGGCAAAACAAGGTTACATGACTGTTGAGAAAGGATCGGTTTGTGTCAACGGTGTCAGCCTCACCGTTGTCAATTCAAAAAATAATTCGTTCCAGGTGGCAATTATTCCGTTTACCCACGAAGTGACTAATTTTCATACCTTCAAGGCTGGTACTGTTATCAACCTTGAATTCGATATCATCGGGAAATATCTGAGTAAACTGAATTCGTTTTGAGTTTGAAATGAAAAAATATTAAAGGAAAGCTCGTATTCAACGGGCTTTTTTTTCGACGTTTTTAAACATTCATTACTTTTAAATGTTCTGAAACTGTTTAATAACGAACTTATAAAAATGCAACAAACAGCACTTATCACTGGCGCATCAAAACGCATTGGCAAATCACTGGCATTACATCTGGCGGCAAAAGGCTGGAATGTTGCAGTGCATTTTAACAATTCAGCAGAACCTGCTGATGATTTGATTGCTGAACTTGCTGATAAATTTCCCGGTCAGCAATTCAGCGCTTTTCGTGCAAATCTGGCTGACATTGATGAGGCTACTGCGTTGATTCCGGCTGTGATTGAGGTTTTCGGGCCGTTTCAGTTGTTGGTGAACAATGCCTCGGCTTTCGACCCTGGCTACATTCAAAAAACTACCCCAGAACTTTTCGACATTCAAATGAATGTCAACCTGAAAGCACCTTTCTTTCTGATGCGCGATTTTGCGAACTATTGCAAAACGGGTAACATTATCAATTTTGTGGATACGCGGGTTACAAACAACAAATCAAATTTTGCAGCTTATTCGCTTTCGAAAAAAGGGTTGTGGGAGATTGCAAAAATGGCAGCTTTGGAGTTTGCCCCGGCAATCAGGGTAAATGCCATTGCCCCGGGAGTAACACTGGCTCCCGAAGATAGGGATGAAAATTACCTGCTTAATCTGGCCCGGTCGATACCCATGAAACGCCCCGGTGGAGTTGAACCCATTTTAAAAAGTATTGATTATATATTAGAAAACCAGCATCTTACAGGCCAGTTGCTTTTTGCCGATGGCGGTGAAAATCTAGGTCAGAATACATAAAAACTATGGCAAAAATCAGAATTAAAAACCTGCTGCTCCGTACATATATCGGGTTTAACCCCGAGGAGCTTGTGAATAAACAGGATGTTATCATCAATATCGAAATAGAAGCTGATATTCCTGCCGAGGCACTTAAAACCGACGAACCGCTTGATATTGTTGACTATAAAACCATCACAAAAAAGGTGATTACGCTGGTGCAGGATGGTCGGTTTAAATTGCTGGAGGTACTTACCAAAAATATTCTCGACTTGGTTACCGAAGATTCGAAAGTGAAATGGGCGAGGGTACAGGTTGATAAACCTCATGCACTGCGTTTTGCTGAATCGGTTTCGGTTGAAATGGAGGCAGCCCGATGAACACCGCAATTATCGGTATTGGTTCAAATATCGATGCCGGGAAAAACATCGCACAGATGCTCGAAATCCTTGGTTCTCATGTCCAGATTGTAAAGATTTCAACATTTCTAAAAACTAAACCAATTGGGATTACCAATCAACCCGATTTTACAAACGGAGCGGTTAAAATTAACACCGAATTTGACCGTACCAACCTGGAGGTTTTACTGAAAGCCATTGAAGACCAAATGGGGCGCAATCGTTCTGCTCCAAAATTCGGCCCCCGGAATATCGACCTCGACCTGGCAGTTTGGAATGGTGAAATTGTTGATAATGATTATTATACCCGTGATTTTCTGCAAAAAAGTGTAACAGAAGTTATTTGAATCCCCCTTCGAAATGCTGGCTAAACTGCTGGTAATTCATAGAATATGGCTCTCCCATATTAGCTTCGTATTTCTTTATAAACGAGTTAAAGCTGAATTTGGCAAGGTTTGGATTGTTGGCCTTTTGTAAAGCCCAAACCTGCAGGTAAATTGCCTCTTCATTTAAATCATCGTAATCGAGAATACGTTGCGCAATTTTTTCAATGCCGGTAAGATTCATTTCCTTCTGGTAAATTGTGGCGAGATTGAGCAAAATGTCAATCACCTGGTTGCCGGTGTAGCCGCGAATTTCATCAAGCCATGCCCAGTGTGTGCCTTTCAGAAACCGACCTCGTTTTACCATTTCGAAAAACGAAATCAATTGTGGTTTGGTTAGCCCTTCGGGAATCTGACAAAGTATGAATGCACTGGCAAAGTCACAATAAAATGGATTGCGCGTTTTTGCCTGAAGATAACCACCGGTCGAAACCACTTCAACTCCATCAAACTGAAGCAGAATTTTACGGAGTTTATTGAGTGTAACAGAGCGGTTATTGGCAACTTTATCAGCCGGAATCCCAAACCATAAAGTTTCGTTAATTTCTTGAACAGAAGCACCAATATTGCTTTTCAGCGTATTTATCAGCACAAACAGAAACAGTTCTTTTACCTTAGGCGTGAAAAGTTCGGTAATTTCATTTCCATCTTTATTGATGGCTTTGAACTCGCCAAAAAGCTGGATACTATTGTTTAAAAGCTTTGTTTGCACTTCTGCAACCTGTGGTTGGTTCTTGGGTTTATTCTTTTTTAAATAGTAACTGATTCCAATGACAATGACTATTGAAAGTAAAACAAGTATAACGATGATTATCAGCGTTGAAATTCCTCCTGTTTTAATTTCAGGTTGCTCTGGCTGAACTGTTTCGTCGAGCGACAAACGGTTTATTTCATCGTTGCCAAGCGGCCTGTTCCAGATGTAAAGGTTATCAATGTATCCGCGCAGACTGGCCCCCGATGAAAGCGCGCTGCCAAGATGAATATCACCGGTTCCTGAAAACGGCGGATGCCCGTCGGAACCGCCAATGAATTTTCCATTCAGAAAAATCGACTGCTCGCCGGTTTCGATAATGTACCGCCAGGCAAGATGATACCATGTATTGGGTTCGAGTACCTCGTCAGAAATGTAATCGTTGGCCCATAACCCAAAATAAGGATGTCCCGAGCGGAGTATTAAATGCAATCCCCTGCGATATCCTGATTCATAATTTCCCAGAATCGCATTATCGCCAAATTCAAGAATTTCAGTAAATTTCACAAAACAACTTACGGTGAAACTGCTGTTACGAAGACCGTAATTCTCAGGTTTTCCAAGATTAATGCTTGCATTCTCGGGCAGGCGCAATACGTTACCGCGTTTGATATCCTGTACAAACGAAAAGCTGCTACCTTCAAAAGTTTGCGAATGATTTACTGTGTTTAAAACTAGGTTGTCGAAATCAAAGCTTCCAGTCAGATTTTTGCTCAGTTGTAATGGGGAAGCCATTATCTGGTAACTTTCCGGAATTGTCATTTCCCCCGTAACTATTATCTGTTCAGGTGTCATCTGGTATCCGGGTGCGAATGGAGTAAGAATCAATTCTTCTCCTCCGCGGAATGGAAAACTGAATGTGCCGCCTGTTACTTGAATCTCAGCGTTTTCCCAATAAACTTTCTCGAGATTCTTTCCAGCATTTTTTATGGTTCCTTTTATCCAGGTAAATGAGTTGAGCTGGTCGGTAATAAAATCAAAATAGGTAATCTCTGTTCCCACAAAAATTAAATTGGGACGTTTACCATATTTTTTCCAGTTTTCGAGTAAAAAATTAATGTAATCGGGAACCAGGTTAACACTCAGAAGACCAGGTGTTTTGGTGTTTAGTTTTTCAAAATCATCAATAATCATCAGTTCCTGGTTTACTACACCCGACTGGTTATTTGCAAATGCAACAGACAAATTTTCAGGTGCCGAAATCCTTAAAGCATAATTATTTACGGGGTGCAGAATCCGGCTTGTACCGGTGAAATAGCCATCAACAAAAAAAATCACACGACGGTTGGCCTGAACAAGATATTCTTCGGTTGGCCACGCTTCATCCTGTGGCAGAAAAAATATGGATGATGCTATTTCAGACGCATTAATCACCGAGTCTAACAGGAAGATGTTATCGTTGTAATGCACAAAAACAGGAAGCGTTTTTGAACCATCTGCCTGAATTAAGCTGTTTATTTTATGCAGTAAATCCGAAAACTTTTCGTTAGAGTTTTTCAGGTACAAATCAGCTGACTTTAGAACAACCTCAATTTCGATGCCTGCCTCATTATCCCTGATTACATCCCAAAGCGACTGATTATTGATATTTGAAGAATTGACAGAAGTAACAAGATATGTTTTGTCGGAGATATTTCCTGAAAAAGATGAATAAGCAATAGATAAGGCAAGCAATAAAAGGGCAAACAACTTTTTGACTGGTATTAAAACTGACCTGTTAGTGCTTTTCGTCATCCGCTGAACCCTTAATTTTAGATTATTTTATGCTCAAAAATAGAAAAACAAGAATACAAACGGTGTTTTTTTTAAAATATTTTTTAAGTTATAATCTGTTTTATATCAAAATATTAGGTTTTAATTAAGTGTAAATTAAGTTTCAGGTAATATATTATAAGGGGGATGATTAAGATTGTTGTAATAGTTGCATGTTAGAATTGCAACAAATTATTCTGCAAATGTCTGGTAAAACAATCAAGCAAAAACACTTTTTATTATTGATTATCGGGGGCTTGAGTGCACTTCTGTTGTTCGCTGTTTTTAACAAAACCATGCAGGTTACCTCCACAAATGAATCATGTTCATCTTGCCATATTCATCCACATGCCGATGCCACCTGGAAACTTTCGGCACATCATAACACCCGGAGTGGTGTTTCAATTAATTGTGTCGATTGTCATTTACCTCTAAAAAACCAGATTGTAAATTACCATACCCGCAAAGCATATCATGGCATTCACGATTTGTATGTTTATCTGACAAGCGATTCAGCAGAAATCGACTGGACAGAAAAACGCACAATTGAATCGGCCAAACGTTTTGTTTATGAAGACGGGTGTAAAAAATGTCATGCAAATCTTTTCCCTTCAACTTTAAATTCCCTCGGGGCCGAATCGCATTTGAAATACATACGCGACCCTGAAAATACTTCCTGCCTTCAATGTCACCTCAATGTGGGACATTACCGCGGAAAAACCGGATTGACCGGTGGTGAGGAAGTGGTTTCGGGAACAAAAGAAATTCATACGGCAGCAACTGAAGTAAGGAGTTTTCAAACTTTTGACGAGAAAATTCCGGGTACTTCAGTTGCTTTTAAAATGATTGCTGTACCTGGCGGACAGTTCAAAATGGGAACACCGATGGATGAGCCTTATCGAATGCCGGAAGAAGGACCGCAAATTGATGTGGCTGTTGACAGTTTCTGGATGGGTGAAATAGAAGTAACCTGGAGTGAATATCTGGCATTTTTTAACGCTACAAGTTCGCAAGGGCGGAAAGAGGCAGTTGAGGTAACTGAAGCAAATGAAACTGATGCTGTTTCGGGTGCCACTCCACCTTGGGGCGCACCCGATCAGGGATGGGGCAAGGGAACCCGTCCGGCAATTACAATGAGTCATCATGCTGCTGAAACTTATTGCCGCTGGCTGAGCCAGGTAACAGGTAAAAAATACCGCCTGCCAACCGAGGCTGAATGGGAATATGCAGCCCGTGGCGGTACAAACACAGCCTATTTTTTCCCGGGTTCACCAAAAGATTATGAAACTGACGGATTTTTGAAGAAAATATTTGGCGCCGACACAACTGTGATTAACTCGTACATAATTTATACTGAGAATAGTCCGTCGAAAACACAGGAGCCTGCAAAAGTAAAAGCCAACCCTTTCGGTTTAAAGAATATGTTGGGTAATGTGGCTGAATTTTGTCTCGATTTTTACGACCCCGCAGTTTATTCCAAGTATCCGAAAACGCTGGTGAAAAATCCACGCGGGCCAAGAAACGGGATGGAACATGTGGTTCGTGGAGGCGCGTATAATTACTCGGCAAAAGATTTGCGGATTGGCCGGCGTGATTTTACCCGAACGAAAGATTGGTTGGTGACCGACCCACAAATACCAAAAAGTATCTGGTGGTACTCTGATAGTAAAAATGTGGGATTCAGGGTGGTATGTGAATACAACAAGGCAATATTAAATTCAGAAAAAAATCAATAACCAGGATATCATGGAACAGAATCAGTTCTCGCGTAGAAATTTTCTCAGTAAATCGGCTCTCATTGGGGCTGCCGGTGTTATCGGGATGAATGCGCTGGCCTCTTGTGCCCAAAAAACTAAACCGGTTGATTATGTATTTCCTCCCGAACTGGATAAAGCGCCCGACGGACAAAAACTCCGGGCAGGACTTGTTGGATGTGGCAATCGTGGTACCGGTGCCGCACTCAATTTTCTTTCGGCCGGAAACGACCTCGAATTGGTTGCCCTTGCCGATGTTTTTGAAGATAAAGTTTGGGATTGCCGAAGTAAATTGAGCAAACAAAAAGTGGAAGTCCCGGAGAAAAACTGTTTCTGGGGTTTCGATTCGTATAAAAGTCTTCTTGAGGTTGACCTCGATGTAGTAATTCTGGCAACTCCGCCGCATTTCCGCCCGGCATATTTTGATGCCTGCGTTC
The DNA here is from genome assembly GCA_050179035.1 of Draconibacterium sp. GTDB lineage: Bacteria > Bacteroidota > Bacteroidia > Bacteroidales > Prolixibacteraceae > Draconibacterium. The sequence goes on from JBFXFM010000003.1 coordinate 93,081, forward strand.
AGGCTAAAAAGCACGTGTTTATGGAAAAACCTGTTTGCGTTGATCCGGTTGGAGCGCGGCAAATTATAGCTACAGCCAAAAAAGCTGAAAATATTGGTTTGTCGGTTGTAACAGGAACACAGCGCCGCCACCAGCGCGATTATCTCGAAACGTACCGTCAGGTTGCTTCGGGCGCTATTGGACAGATTACTTCGGCAAAAGCCTGGTGGCTGCAAAGCCATGTTTGGTTCCGTACCCGCGAAGAGGGCTGGAGCGATATGGAATACATGATTCGCAACTGGAACAATTACTGCTGGCTTTGTGGCGACCACATTCTCGATACTCATGTCCATAACATCGATATTATCAACTGGTTTGTGGGGAAACACCCCGTTGAAGCCATCGGTTTTGGTGGTCGGGCACGCAGGCTCACCGGCGATCAGTACGACTATTTCAGTATTGATTTTGATTATGGTAACGGCGTTTTTTCGCACAGTATGTCGCGGCAAATTGACGACTGTGCCAATACTTTAGGAGAATTGATTATGGGAACTGAAGGTTATACCAACTGTAAAAACACGGTTTTTAACCTTGATGGTTCGATAAAATGGAAATACGAATACCCGAAAACCAAGGATGGAAAATCAACCGAAATTGTTGCGATTTCGCCTTACGTGCAGGAACATATCAGCCTTGTAACGGCTATCCGTACCAACAAACCCATTGTTGAAGCTGAACGTACTGCCGTTTCAACGTTAACCGCGATTATGGGGAGAACAGCAGCTTACACCGGACAGAAAGTTACCTGGGACGAAATGATGAGTTCGACCATGAAACTTGGCCCCGAAAAATATGAAATGGGCCCGGTTGCTATGGAATTCCCTGTTCCTGTTCCTGGTACTCAACACAAAGAATAATTTGAAATAAAATGATTTCCGTAGTTATACCATTATTAAACGAAAGCAGCCTGGTTACCGAATTGATTCGGGAAACCACTGAAAATTTGCAGCTTACCGGCGAAGCTTTCGAAATTATTTGCGTGGACGACGGAAGTACCGATAATACTGTCGCCAAACTGTTACAGTTTAAAGAGCAAAACAACAGCGTGAAAATAATTTCACTTTCGCGCAATTTTGGTTTACAGGCAGCGCTTACCGCTGGCCTCGATTATGCCACGGGCGATTATGTGGTAATGATGGATGGCGATTTTCAGGACCCTCCTGAACTGATTCCGGTTTTGCTGAAAAAAATTCAGGAAACCGGCGCTGATATTGTTTCTGCCGTTCGTGAGCAACGAAACGAAAAACTAACACGCCGTATTTATACAGGGGTTTTCCATCAGATTTTCAGCAGTATGAGTGAGAGTGAACAGATTTCGCAGGCTGGAAATTTCAGTATAATGACCCGTAAAGCACACCAGGCAATTCTCCGGTTCTCTGAAAAAAACAGATACCTGCCTGGAATTCGCAATTTCGTTGGGTTTAAACATACGGTGATTTTGTACGATCGCCCCGACCGTTTAAGGGGAAAGGCAAAAATGAGCCGTAAAAAACTTTTTTCTTTAGCGGCCGATGCCATTTATTCGTTTTCGAAATGGCCAATTAAAGCCTGTTTGTATTTCGGGCTGCTTGGGATTTTAATTTTTCTCGCTGCCATTGTTTATACATTTTTCTCAAAAATCACGGGGCTGGCGCCCATCGGCTGGTCGTCGATGTTTTTGGCCGTCAGCTTTTTTGGCTCAGTACAATTAACTTTTCTTGGATTGATTGGCGAATATGTTTACCGGATTTTCAAAGAGGTACAAAACCGGCCTGTGTACATTGTAAAAGAAGTATATGAATAAGCTGTCAGAAATATTCACCGGAAGAAATGCGTTTGCTGTCAGCCTGCTGCTAGCAGCATTGTTGCTGGCATTGCTGGCTCCGCACTCGGCCGTGAATGTTGATGAACAGTTACATTACCCACACGCTCAAAAAGTGGTTAACTGGTATTTTACCGGTGGTACCGACAAAGCTTGTCTCGAAACTCCGGTTACAAATCTGAAATACTACGGACAGTCGGTGGACAATCTTACTGCGCTGATAAACAGAGTTTTTGCCATTGAAGATGAGTTTTTATTACGGCACTACACAGGCGCATTTTTCTTTTTGATGCTGCTTTTGTTCAGCGGACTTTTGGGATTCCATCTTACTGGTTCGTACTGGGTTTCGGCACTCTCAATTATTTCAATGCTTGCAATGCCGAGGCTGTTTGGACAGGCATTCGGAAACCTGAAAGACATTCCATTTGCTGCGGGTTACATCGCCGGAATATATTTTATATCGCAACTTATTCACGAATTCCCCCGGCCTTCGTGGAAAACAGTGATTGCTCTGGGTTTGGCCATTGCATTTACCAACTCAGTGCGCATTGGCGGACTTATTTTGTTCGGATTTCTTGGTGTTGCTATTGTAGCCGCATTTCTTTTGAAACCTTTTTTACTTAAACAAATATTTACAACTAAATCTGATTTTGGAAGGTTATTGGGCCAGATGCTGGTAATTGTGCTTACAGGTTATTTTGCAGGATTGCTTTTCTGGCCCTTTGCCTTACAAAATGTTTTTGTCCATCCGCTCGAAAGCCTTCGGGTGATGGAGCATTACAAAGTGAGCATCCGCCAGGTTTTTGACGGCGACTGGCTCTGGAGTACGCAACTACCGTGGTATTATTTACCAAAGTGGCTATTTATATCAACGCCCGGATTCCTGATTTCAGGGTTCGTGGTTTTTACAGCCTTTTTAATCAACCAACTAAAAACGAAAAAAAAACAACTCTTCACAGAGTTGTTTTTGCTTTTTACCCTTTTGTTCCCGTTGGTTTACGTGGTAATTATTGGTGCAAACCTGTACAGCGGAATCAGGCAAATGCTTTTTGTAATGCCGCTGGTTGCTGTATTTTCGTCGGCGGGTTTTGTGTATTTGTTTCAATCCATTAAAGGGAAAACGCTTAAAATTGCTGTTTCAGTTTTTTTTGCCGGGCTGATTGCTTTGCCCGTAAAACACCAGTTTGAAACATTTCCGGCTGACTATATTTATTTTAATTCGATTTCGGGCGGTAACAAAAAAGCCTGGTCGAATTACGAGTACGACTACTATTTCCACGGAATGAAAGCAGCGGCTGAATATCTTATAAAAACTATCGGTGCTGAAAAAATCACAGTTGCTTCCAATTGCAATCTTTCGAACTATTTCAAAGATTCGCCAAATATTACATTTAAGTATGTTCGTTTTTTGGAACGCAGTTCAGCCGATTGGGATTACGGTTTGTTTGGGGTAAATTACATTCATCCTGAACTATTAAAATCGGGAAAGTGGCAGCCAGCCGGAGTGGTGAAAACCTTTTTGCACAAAGAAAACCCGCTGGTTGTTGTGGTTAAACGCACGGATAAAAACGATTTTAAGGGAATTGAAATGGCTAATTCAGGCGACTGGGTCCAATCTTCGGTTTTGCTTGAAAATGCATTGCAGGCAGATAAAAACAATGTGTGGATAATTTTACAACTCGCAAAAAATTCGTTGAAGCTGAACGATTTTGAAAGATTTAACACATATTTGCAGCAAGGCAGGTCGATTTATGCTGATTATGAGCCATTTTATTTGCTCGAAGCGCAGTATTTTTTCAATCTTGGAAAAACGGAAGAAGCGAAAGTTGTGCTCAACAAACTGATTGATGTAAACCCGCGATACCAAAACGCAGCGCCTCTTTTAAACGCTGTAAACAAAAAACTGGAGGAACATAAATTCAACAATTAAAAATAACTAAAAATGAAAAAGATGAGAAATTTCATGGCCATGATGGCAGCCATCGTTTTATCTGTTGTTGCAAAAGCACAGGATGCCGGAACTTATATCGACAGTTTGAATGTACAGGACAGCTCGTACATGCAACCACTCGAAACTGCAACCGAAGAAACATCGTCGGGTAATACTGCGATAATTGTAGTACTAGCAATTGTGTTAGTGGTAGTTATTGCTTTTGTGGTACTCAAAAAGAAAAAGAAATAAGCTTTGCCTGCAACAGCACAAAAAACCTGTCTTTCTGCGGAATGACAGGTTTTTTTGTGGGTTGTTGATTTCCGGTGAAAGATGTATTTTTAAAACATGCAAAACCATGATGAAATAGTTGCTGCCATTAAACAAAAAGCCCGGTCACTTGGACTTTCCGGTTGTGTTTTATTACCTGCATCTGCTTTGTCAGAAGAATCGGAACATTTTAACCGATGGCTGCAAAACGGGTTTCATGGCGAAATGGATTACATGGCCCGAAACACCGACAAACGGCTCGATCCGCGGTTGCTTGTCGAAAATGCCAGAACAGTAATCGTCGTACTCCAAAACTATTTTACTAACAAAAAACAATCAGACCCGTCTGCACCTGTACTTTCGAAATATGCTTTTGGCACCGATTACCATTTTGTGCTGAAAGACAAATTGAAAGTACTGTTACAGTTTATTCAAGCCGAAATTTCGCCCTGTAACGGACGTGTGTTTACCGACTCGGCTCCGGTGTTAGAAAGAGCCTGGGCAAAACGTGCCGGTCTGGGTTGGATTGGCAAAAACAGCAACCTGATTTCGCTTGATAAAGGGAGCTTCTTTTTTATTGGCGAATTAATTATCGACATTGAATTGCCATACGATAATCCGCGGCCAGTTGCCGACCACTGCGGAAAATGCACACGGTGTATCGATGCCTGCCCTACAGAAGCTATCGTTGCCGACAGGGTTGTGGATGCGCGGTTGTGCATTTCGTACCAAACCATAGAATTAAAAGGCGAACTGGACCCCAACCTGAAAGGAAATTTTGAAAACCGTGTTTTTGGCTGCGATATTTGTCAGGATGTTTGCCCGTGGAACCTGAAATCGGAATCGCACAATGAACCCGGTTTCAATGCTGAAGAACAATTGCTGAAATTAACTGCTTCAGATTGGCATAATATGGATGCTAATCTTTTTGCTGCACTGTTTAAAAAGTCGCCGATTAAACGCACCGGGTTTTCAGGATTAAAACGAAATCTTCGGTTTATAAGTGAGATTAAAACGAACGATGGACCGGGAGATGGAGAAATTTGAATACGAAACAGTTTTAAAAAACGGGCCTCAAATGGGTGTTTATGCCGATTTTCCGTTCGACAGCCAGAAAATTTTCGGAACACGTAAAGCAATCTCTGTCATTGTTGAAATTGACAATAAATATTCGGGCGAGATGAGTTTGCTGCCTTGTGGGAACAGAAAACATTGGCTGCGCCTTAAAAAACAAATCACGCTTGCCATTGGAAAAAGCGAAGGAGATTCAGTTTTTATACGGCTCGAAAAGAACAAAAACCCTTCGAAACCCGAAGTTCCGGAATACCTTCAGTGGTTGCTTGATGACGACCCCGTGATGAAGCTGGCTTTTGAGCGAATGCCACGTTCGGCTATAAAATTCTGGCTTGGTTATATCGAAGAAACGAAAAACGAAGATGTTAAGGTTGATAAAATCAATCGGTTTTTTGAATTTCTGACAACCCACTATTTAAAATAAAACACGAGCTGAGGGTTATATAAAAAACAGAGCCGGTGAATCAACATCCACCGGCCCAGGAACTCATCAAACTAAAATTATCCCAAATTTCAAAAAATCGAATGAATTTCTTTTATCAATATTTAACTTCAAAGCCGTCTGTTTTTAGTTCGGGTAATCATACCAATCAGTGTATTGTTTTCCCCCCGATTCAGCCCAGTTTACAAATTGTGGATAGACTTCTGTAATCGAAGTTCTTTCGGGTGAAGGTTTAAACGATTTTGCCATAAACTCAATTCCCCACGGATGATTTTCTTTACTTCGGTAAAATGCCTGGTTTCCTGAAAGCGGATATTTGAATTTATTGCCATTTTTACGGGTCCACTGGTAAGGCGACGCATCATTTTTTGTTCCGAACAGGCCCATATCCTGGCCTTGCGTGGGAGGCGCCCCAAATGGGCGAACCTGTTGCGAATAATTATCGGTCCTGAAAAGATAGGGTATGAATGCAAATTCTTTTATTTCCTTGTCTTTGAGGCTGATTGTGAACTCAAGTTGTTTGTTTGCAACATCCTGAACTTTTTTAAATAATATGATACCATTTGTAACCGCTTCATCTAAAGTAGCATCGCCTTTAATAGTTGTAATAATATCGTCTTCGTATCCGAGTTCGGTTCCAAAGGAAGAAAATAATTCATATCCAAGCCCGATTCCCATGCCGGCGCCAATCCATTCAACACTGCAAACGCCTGAAATTTCCTGGATATAATTGTTGCGGCCACGAACCCAATAGAATGTGGTTTTTACAACCATATCATTAAAATCGTAATCGCCTTTCGATGGCCACAAGTCTTCGAAAATGGCATAAGAATATACCGAGGAGTTTGCTCTTGCTGCACTTTTAGTTGAAGTTTCTATCTGTCTTTCAATCCTGATTGATAATTCAGGATTATTCGGATCAACATCAAACTGGTCGCACATTCCATCGTTATCTGTGTCTGTTTTCGAAAAGTTAATTGCATTAACTTCAGGCACTTCAAATACAATATCGGTATCCGACATTCCAACTTCCTTAAAACTGATGGTGGCAAGCGTAACCAATTTAAGTGTTTTTGAGTTGGCAGGAATGCGAACGTTAAAGTTGGCTTTGCCATCCAAAATAGTTAGCGCATCAATCAGCACATTGTCATCGTTATAAAGCTCAACTATCGAATTGTCCAAATCGTTTGACAACACATTGTTGCGCATGAAAGTTACATTAATTTGTTTAGAGGTGATGGTTGACCAATTAAAATCAGACGGAACTTTACCTACGAAAGTAGTGGTTTCGTCTTCTGCATCCGTGATAAGATCATCGATTTTGTTTGAGAGGCAACCAGTTAAAAAAGCTGTTAATAACAGCATACCCAGTGCTTTCATAATCCCAGATTTTTATTGTTGATGAATTTCGATGGAAAGGTAATCTCATCCAAAATGCAATGCAATACAACTACCTGTATTTCAGTGTTTGGTAATTGTTTAATCAGCAAATTGCACCTTTTAAGTAGGCAAGTTGGACTCGACTAATCAATATATGTAATCATTTGATTAAAAATAATGATTAATATATTTGATTAAATCGAAATATAAAATATATTTGCAGGATAATTTTGATAATATTTCTCAACCAGAAGAAAGAAAAATGGAATCAAAGGATTCATCAACAGAAGATAGGATTAAAAATGCTGCAAAAATTGTTTTTCATAAAAAAGGTTTTGCAGCTGCCCGCACCCGCGATATTGCCGAGGAAGCCGGAATTAACCTGGCATTGCTGAACTATTATTTCAGAAGCAAAGAGAAGTTGTTTGTTTTGGTAATGATTGAAACATTAAGCGAATTTTTTGGTTTGGTATCATTAATTATCAATAATCCTGAAACAACCTTCGAAGAAAAAATAGAACAGTTTGCAGCCGGTTATATCGATTTAATTTTCAGGGAACCCGATATTCCGCTGTTTATTATGAGCGAAATCAGAAACAATCCCGAACAACTGCTACAAAAAGTGGCTATCCGAAACACAGTGTTTAATTCAGTTTTTATTCAGCAGTTTACTGAAGCAGTTGAACATGGAAAAGTCAGAGACCAGAATTTCCTTCATTTTATGATGAATTTTATCGGGCTTATCGTCTTCCCGTTTATTGCAAAACCGCTACTGCAAGCCATCTCAGGACTAACCGAAGAACAATTTAATGCACTTATTGAAGAAAGGAAAAAGCTGATTCCGGTTTGGATTAAAGCGATGATGAACTAACAATGAATTTCTATAAATATGTAATATGGATAATTTAATAATGTACTCCTATTCATCACCCCTTAATCCCCTCAAGGGGAGAATTACCGATATTAAGAGCCTGTCCGGGTTGGCAGCTATTACACCCTTGAGGGGGCAGGGGGTGAGAAATATCATAACAAATAATATCTCAACGCCATGATTGAAAACAGAACAAAAAACCGGCTGAAGCTGATGTTGTTGCTAATATTTTTTACGGCACACGTTCAGGCACAAACCGGGCAGCCACTTTCCATCGACAGTTGTTATGCCAAAGCCCGTCGCAACTATCCGCTTATCAAACAGTTCGGGCTCATAGAAAAATCAAAATTGTATTCGCTCGACAATGTCTCGAAAGGCTATTTACCTCAGATTACAGTTGCGGGTCAGGCCACTTACCAAAGCGACGTTACCCAGCCGATGTTGAACCAGAATCTTCCGGGAACGTTGCCTCTTTTCGAAACCATCAGCAAAGACCAGTACAAATTGTACGGCGAAGTGGTTCAGCCCATCACCGACCTTTTTACGCTCAACAATCATAAAGATTTGGTGGATATCAACGCCGGGGTGGAGGCGCAGAAAATTGAAGTGGAACTTTACCGGTTGTACGAACGCATCGACCAGCTTTTCTTTGGAATGTTGCTGATTGAACTTCAGGTGGAACAAAACGAAATTGTAAAAAAAGATATTCTTGCCGGAATTGAAAAAACAACGGCTGCCATCGCCAACGGAACAGCGCTGAAAAGCAACCTCAGCCTGTTAAAAGCCGAACTGCTAAAAGCCGAACAACGCACCACCGAGTTAAAAGCCGGCTGGAAAAGTTACGCCGACATGCTCAGTTTGTTTACTCACGAAACGGTAACACCCGATACAAAATTGCAGAAACCACCAGTGCCACAGTTTTCTGCCGCCATCAACCGGCCCGAGTTGCAATTGTACGAGTTGCAGAAAAACGCTTTCGATGTGCAGGGAAACATTGTAAATATTAAAAATTTTCCCCGGTTCAGCCTGTTTTTTCAGGGTGGGGCAGGGCGACCGGCTTTAAATTTCCTGAGCAACGATTTTGAAGGGTATTATTATACAGGTTTACGCCTCAACTGGAACATTTCCAGTTTTTACACTTCGGGCAAGGAAAAGGATATTTTGCAATTTAACCGCGAGTCGGTGGAACTGCAAAAGGAAACTTTTCTGTTCAATACAAATCTTACCGTTCAGCAACAAATGAACGAAACAGCCAAAACTGAAGCATTAATTAATACCGACGAAGAAATAATTGCATTGCGGGCCGAGATAAAAAATACAGCGCGCAATCAGTTGGAAAACGGCACTATTTCGGTCATCGATTATGTGAGTTATGTGAACGCCGAAGACCAGGCGCGCCAAAACCTCTTACTCCACCAGATGCAGCTTTTAATGGTGCTCTACAACAACAAAACAACAACAGGAAATCACAATTAAATACTATGAATATAACCACATAGACACATAAGGTCACATGAGAGAAATCCTATGTTTTCTATGTGCCTATGTGGTTCAAAAAAGCGAAACAGATGAAAAGTATATTTAAAAACTCAGTATTTGCGGCACTTCTTTTAACTGCTGCCGCCTGCAACAACGAAAGTACTTTTGATGCCACAGGTTCATTCGAAGCAGTTGAAACGGTAATTTCAGCCGAAGCCACAGGGACTTTAAAATCGTTTCTGGTTGAAGAAGGCCAGTTGCTCGAAGCCGGTCAGCAGGTTGGCTATGTAGATACGGTTCAGCTTTACCTGAAGAAAAAACAACTCGAATCGCAAATGGAAGCACTGGCTGCTAAAAAACCAAACATTGCGGTTCAGCTTTCGGCATTGAATGAGCAGTTAAAAACTGCCGAAACAGAAAAGAAAAGAATTGAAAATCTGTTAAAGGCAGATGCCGCCACCACAAAGCAACTCGATGATGTTAACGCGCAAATTGCCTTAATCAAAAAGCAAATCGATGCACAAAAATCAACGCTCGATATTTCAACAACAGGTATTAATAAAGATATTCTTCCGCTTGGTATTCAGATTGAACAGCTCAACGACCAGTTATTGAAAAGCCGGATTGTAAATCCGCTCAGCGGTACTGTAATTTCGAAATATGCCGAGCAAAACGAAATGGTTGCCGCCGGAAAACCACTCTATAAAATTGCCGACTTGTCGGAGATAATTCTGCGGGTTTACATTTCGGCCAACCAGTTGCCACAGGTAAAACTCAACCAACCTGTAAAAGTACATACCGACGATGGCACGGGCGGTTTTGCCGAAACCGAAGGCATGATTACCTGGATTAGCGACAAAGCCGAGTTTACACCCAAAACCATTCAAACTAAAGAAGAACGCGCAAACTTAGTTTATGCCATGAAGGTGAAAGTGAAAAACGATGGCACCTACAAAATCGGGATGTATGGCGAAATCAATTTTTGATTGTTGCAAATACATGTCGGGTTTTTGTAGAGACGTTGCATGCAACCTTTACAACCAAAACGCACCGTCTCTGCAAAAAATAATCAGTAATAAATAATCATTCATCAATTGTGGACGTAATTCTTCAAAATATTACAAAAACCTACAACAAAGGCGAAACACGCGCGGTAAACGATGTGTCGTTTGCAGTTGAAAAAGGCGAATTGTTTGGTTTGATTGGCCCCGACGGCGCCGGAAAAACAAGCATTTTCCGCATTCTTACCACTTTGTTGCTGGCCGACAGCGGAACCGCCACAGTAAACGGCTTCGATGTGGTGAAAGACTACCGGGCAATCCGAAACCAAATTGGCTACATGCCTGGCAAATTCTCGCTTTATCAGGATTTGACGGTGGAAGAAAACCTCAGTTTTTTTGCCACGGTTTTTAATACAACCATCGAAGAAAATTACGACCTGATAAAAGATATTTACGTTCAGATTGAACCGTTTAAAACTCGGCGGGCCGGAAAACTTTCGGGTGGGATGAAACAAAAACTAGCCTTGAGTTGCGCTCTGATTCACCGGCCAACTGTTCTTTTTCTTGATGAGCCAACCACGGGTGTGGATGCTGTTTCGCGAAAAGAATTCTGGGAAATGTTGAAACGGCTGAAAGCACAGGGAATTACCATCCTTGTTTCAACACCGTACATGGACGAGGCCATGCTTTGTGAGCGGATTGCACTCATTCAGAATGGCTCGATAATGTCAATCGACACGCCTGAAAATATTATCTCGCAATTTCCTAAAAAACTGTTTTCAGCAAAATCGGTGCAAATGAGTCGGTTGCTCACCGATATCAGGCAGTTTCCCGAAACAGCCAGTTGCTTTTCGTTTGGCGATGCACATCATGTTACTTTTTCAGAAAATAAAAATCACCTGAATGAATTGATAGCTTTTCTGAAAGCAAAAAATCATCATGATATTGATTTGAAGGAAATTACGCCAACCATTGAGGATTGTTTTATCGATTTAATGCATTGAAATGGATACCACAACAGTAATATCAACCGAAAAACTGACAAAACGTTTTGGCGATTTCACCGCAGTAAACGAAATCACTTTCGACGTGCATCAGGGCGAAATATTTGGTTTTCTGGGTGCAAACGGCGCCGGCAAAACCACGGCAATGCGCATGTTGTGCGGACTTTCGAACCCAACATCGGGCAAGGCAATCATTGCAGGTTTCGATGTGTACAGGCAAACCGAAAAAATAAAAAAGAACATCGGTTACATGAGCCAGAAATTCTCGTTGTACGAGGATTTGACCATCCTCGAAAACATCAGGTTTTACGGCGGAATTTACGGGATGGACCGGAAAATCATCAAAACAAAAAGTATTGAACTGGTGGAAGAACTCGGATTAAAAGAGGAAGCAACAAAACTGGTTCGGTCGCTGCCGCTGGGCTGGAAACAGAAACTGGCTTTTTCGGTGGCCATTTTTCACGAGCCCAAAATCGTATTTCTCGATGAACCCACCGGCGGTGTTGACCCGGTTACGCGCCGCCAGTTCTGGGACCTGATTTATGCCGCCGCCGAACGCGGAATCACTGTTTTTGTAACCACGCATTACATGGATGAGGCTGAATATTGTAACCGGATTTCGATGATGGTGGATGGCTACATCAAAGCGCTCGACTCGCCCGCCAATCTGAAAAAACAGTTTGGTGCAACCAACATGGACGAAGTTTTTTACCAGCTAGCCCGCGGGGCAAAACGGGGAGAATAAAAATACGTTAGAAACACGGCATGCGGTAGAGACAAGGCATGCCTTGTCTCTTCAACATAGATAAAATAAAAAAACGGCGGCAAGCAGCAAGTTGCAAGTCGCCAGTAGCCAGAATATGAAACAATTTATCGCATTTGTAAAAAAAGAATTTTACCACGTTTTCCGCGACAGAAAAACGTTGCTGTTGTTATTCGGAATGCCGATTGCCCAGATTATTCTGTTTGGGTTCGCACTTACCAACGAAATTAAAAACAGCAAAATTGTGGTGTGTGATTACGCCAACGATGTTGCCACCCGCCGGATTATCGACAAAATGGAAGTTAACAGCAATTTCGAAATCGAAAAGATTTTGATGAGCCACCAGCAGATTGAAGAAGTTTTCAAAGAAGGAAAAATTAAACTCGTGGTAGTTTTTCCGGCCAATTTCAACAACGATTTAACGCATTTAAACAAAGCGCAAATACAGATAATTGCCGATGCATCAGACCCAAATACAGCAGGAACACTCACAAATTATGCATCGAATATCATCATGAGTTACCAGTTGGAATTACAGGGTTTACAAAAAATACCTTATCAGATTGAAACCGATATCCGCATGATTTACAATCCCGAACTGAAAGGATCGACCAATTTTGTTCCTGGTGTAATGGCGCTTGTATTGTTACTTATCAGTGTATTAATGACTTCAGTTTCAATTGTTCGCGAAAAGGAAAACGGAACCATGGAAGTGTTGCTTGTTTCGCCATTCAAAACCATTCTTGTCGTGATTTCGAAAGCTGTTCCCTATTTCTTTTTGTCGCTTATCAATCTTACAATGATTTTACTTTTAAGTGTTTACCTGCTCGATTTACCCATCAAAGGCAGTGTTTTACTGTTATTTGCTGAAAGCTCGCTGCTGATTATCACGGCGCTGTCGTTAGGTCTGCTTATTTCAAATTCAACCAGTTCGCAACGAACAGCGATGATAATTGCGCTGCTTGGAATGATGCTGCCTACCATTCTGTTGTCGGGTTTTATGTTCCCCATCGAAAATATGCCGGTGGCGTTACAGGTAATTTCGAATATTGTGCCGGCCAAATGGTATTACATCATTGTAAAATCAATCATGATAAAAGGACTTGGGTTTTCAGCCATCTGGAAAGAAACGCTCATTTTGGTTGGAATGACCCTGTTTTTACTGGTCGTTAGTATTAAAAAATTTAAAGTGAGGCTGGCATGAAACGAATTCCGATTCGTCGGGATGAGTTCCATCGGGTGAGAATGTCGCCCAAAGAAATACAGTATAACCAACAGTTAATCAGTAATTTTAATAGTTTGTACAGATGAAAACACTGATATTTTTATTGCAAAAGGAATTCAGACAGATTTTGCGCGATACAATTATCCTGCGAATGATTTTGGCCGTACCGGTGGTTCAGTTGCTTATTTTGCCGCTCGCCGCCGACTACGAAATCAAAAACATCAATATTACTGTGGTTGACCACGACCATTCTGCTTACTCGCGCGACCTCACCAGCCGTATCATGGCATCAGGTTATTTCAGGCTGGCCGGATTTGGCGAATCGTTTAACGAAGGTTTTGCACAAATGGAAACCGACAAAACCGATTTGGTACTCGAAATTCCACGGTCGTTTGAAAAAGACCTGGTGAACGGAGAAAAAGGAAAACTGTTTATTGCCGTAAATGCGATAAACGGCACAAAAGCCAACATCGGCGCGGTGTACCTGAACCGGATTATTGCACAATACAACCAAAACATCAGGGCTGAAATGGCCCCGGTACCCAAAATGGCGTCGCTGCCCACCATCGAAATCACCAACTCAAACTGGTTTAACAAATACCTGAATTACGCACATTTTATGGTCCCGGGTATTTTGGCAATGCTGGTTACCATGGTCGGGGCACTCATGTGTTCGCTGAATATTGTGAAGGAAAAAGAGATAGGAACCATCGAGCAAATCAACGTAACACCAATCCGAAAACACCATTTTATTCTGGGTAAACTGATTCCTTTCTGGGTAATTGGGATGTTTGTTTTTACCGTGGGGCTTTTTCTGATTGCCCGGCTGGTTTACGGCATAATTCCGCAGGGTAGCATTTTATTGCTCTACGGATATTTGTCGATATATCTGGTTGCAATTCTGGGCGTTGGACTGATTATTTCGACCTATGCCAATACGCAGCAACAAGCCATGTCGCTGGCATTTTTCTTTTTAATGATTTTTATTCTGATGAGCGGGTTATTTACACCTATCGACAGTATGCCCGAATGGGCGAAATGGATTGCACGTTTCAACCCGGTAACATGGTTTATCGAAGTAATGCGAATGATAGTACTGAAAGGCAGCGGATTTCACCACATCAGGCTGCATTTTGTAGTAATGACTGGGTTTGCCATTTTCTTTAATACCTGGGCAATTATCAATTACAAGAAAACGAGTTGATTGTTATCGAAAGATTACAAATTGTGAGTTTCAGTGCTTTATGTTTTCAAAAATTAAGGAAAATGAAAATATAAAAATCCATATTTTCAAAAAGATTAAAAAATTAAAAGAAAATTCATTTTCAAAGAATATTTTGAGATTTTTCAGCCAAAATAAAATTTTAATTACTTCAGTGCCTGCTCAATATCCGCAATCAAATCCTCCGTGTTTTCAATTCCAACCGAAAGCCGCATCATGGTTTCACGGATGCCTGCAGTTTTTCTTTCGTTTTCAGTAAACTCGGCATAAATGGTTGAATAAGGGTGGATTATCAATGTTTTATTGTCGTTTAGGTTGGTGGCCCGGCGAATAATCTGCAACCGGTTCATAAAGGCAAAACAGGCTTCTTTTGATTCGAGGTCGAAAGTCATAATGGTTCCGGGAACTCCGTTGAAATATTTTTCTGAAAGCTGAAACCGTAAATCAGTTTTTAATCCGGGATAGTCAACCCGTTTGATTTTTGGGTTCGATTCGAAAAATGAACCCAGTTGAATGCAGTTTTGGTAACACTTCTCAACCCGAAGTTCCAGAATATCCAACCCCTGAATCATCATTTTGGCGGTTTGCGGAGTCATGCTTCCGCCCGTATTGCGGTAAATGTTTTTCCGCAATTTGGCAATCAGTGCGTTTTTCCCGAATTTTTCGGTGTATTTTGAAAAGTTCGGATTCAGTTTCCAGTCGTAATTTCCGTGATCGATAATGGCACCTCCAAACGACGTAGCCCCACCCGAAATATATTTTGTGGTCGAAACAACTTCGATATTAACGCCAAAACTGCCGGCATTGAAAACATTGGGCGGAGTCATGGTACTGTCGGCAATCAGGATGAGGTTGTGTTTTTTTGCAACTGCAGCAAGCATTTCAATATCAGCAATGTCGAGCTGCGGATTGGTTACAGTTTCGATATATATGGCCCGGGTTTTTGTGTCAATCAGTTTTTCAATTTCTGTGGCTTCGCTTAAATCAGAAAAGCGGGTTTCGATACCCAAACCAGCCAGAGTGTCCTGAAAAAGCGCGTAAGTGTGACCAAATAACCGACTGCCTGAAATTATATTTTCACCCGATTTGGCAACCGCCAGAATTGTATCTGAAATGGCAGCCATTCCCGAACTCACCGCCAAAACCGCGTGACTTCCGGTCAACGCTTTCATTTTCAGTTCAAAATATTCAACTGTCGGATTCGAGGTCCTTGAGTAAACATGCGCAATATATTCGCCTTTAAAATTGGCTTCCATTTTTTCTGCCGAATCAAATTCAAACGCCACAGTTTCATATAGCGGCATCTGAAGGCTATTATGTGGGTCGGGTTTCGAAAAAGGAACATTCAATGCTTTTGTGGTAAATCCGTTTTTTTTCATCAGCTGATTTTTGATTTTCAAAATAACAATGGCGAAGATAAATAGTTTTAACTGGTTTACTTTCAATATTTCTTCTGAACTGGTTATTTGCCTGGTTTCACACAAGGTTTGGTTTTGTTATCTGGTGCGATTTTTTGTTTTTCGCAAACAGAATAAACGGCTAAATTTGCAGCCTGAAAAACAACATGATTCTCAATAAGAAAGATAGTTTTATGAATTTTTCCCGACCTTTTAAGTTTCAAATATTTTGGTTTACAGTATTGATTTTGATGATTTTCACTGGTCATGTTTCCGCTCAAAAACCATCTGCAAATTTTACCGATGGAAACGGACAGCTTAAATATTCATTGCTCGATAACTGGTATTCACGAAAATTAAAGGAATCGTCGCTGCTATCTGGAAATGTTATCGAACTGTATGGCGTTGGAAAGGTTAATCCAACTGCTGATGTTACCGATATGAAACTAAAAGACAGCTCGTCGCCCTGGTCAGCCACAAATATTTATGCAAAAATGGTACTCGATGTGGGCAATACCCGCGTGATTCCTGAAAAACGGGGCGACGGTTATTGCGCAAGATTGGAAACCAAAATCAGAAAAGACAACATTGCCGGATTTAAAGTTGATGTTTTACTGGCAGGAACCCTGTTTTTAGGCGAAACCATTGAGCCGGTGAAAGGAATGAAAGAGCCCGAGAAAAGCGCCAGTCAGGGAATCCCATTTACCGGGATGCCAAAAGCTGTAAAGTTCGATTATAAGTACCACATTGGAAAAACCCGCGTTGAGGCAACAACAAATGTCAAAGCCGTAACCGGAGAAGACAAAGCTGATTTTTCAATCCTTCTGCAAAAACGCTGGGAAGACAGCAATGGAAATGTTTTTGCCACCCGAATCGGTGGCAACCGGCTGTTTTTCACCGGAACTGTGAACCAGTGGGTTAACGGAGCAACTTACCCTGTGTATTATGGAGATGCTACCAACCTTCCGCAATACGACCCCAAAACTATGGGGTTAATTCCATCTGTCGGGAAAGTTTATGTAAAAAATTCGAAAGGAGTTTTGGTGCCACTGGTCGAAAAAGGCTGGGGCAAACCTGGCGAAACACCCACACACATGATAATGTATTTTACATCGAGCTACGAAGGAATGAAATATACCGGCTCCACCGAATCGGTTTTCTGGGTCGATAATATTGAACTGATTTACTAAGATTGGTTTTTCAAGTCGATTTTAATGCCTCATTTCATCATTGGTGCAATTAATCCGCTCTTTTTCTTAAATTCACACACGGCAGTTAAAACTCTTTTAACTTCGCTACATTGATAGAATTTGAACGTTGTTAACAATAACGATTTGATTTTCACCATAAAAATGGAAGAGAGATTGTTTGAAAACGATAAAACAGAACTTAAGTCCGTGCTTAATGAAAAGCTGGAAAAAAGTGTGGTTGGTTTTTTGAACTCGAAAACCGGGGGTGATATATTTATTGGGGTTGCCGATGACGGGACTGCTGTTGGAGTCGAAAATATCGATAAATCAATACTGGCTGTTGCCGACAGAATCAAAAATAATATACTGCCGACATGTTTAGGTCTGTTTGAGGTTTTGTCAGAATCTTATCAGGGAAAGCCTGTAATTCATATTATTGTTTCAGGAGGAACTGAAAAGCCGTATTACCTGAAAACACTGGGTATGTCGCCGACAGGGTGTTACCTGCGTATTGGAAATGGTGTTCAGCAGATGACTCTGTCTCAGATTGAACGGATGTATGCATCACGAACCCGGAACTCGCTGCGAAATATTGTTTCTCCACGGTATGGAAATCATTCATTCGCACAATTAAAAATATATTATCAGGAGCGGGGTTTTGATTTGAATGAGGCATTTCTTCAGAATCTGGACCTTTTTACACCGGATGGAAAATACAATTACGTTGCATATTTGTTGGCTGATGTAAACAGTGTTTCAATTAAAGTTGCCAAGTATGCCGGACTTGATAAATGCGATTTGATTGAAAACGAAGAGTACGGCTTCTGCTCGCTGATTAAAGCAACAGAGCAGGTATTAAACAAGCTTGAATTGGAAAACAAAACGTTTACTAAAATTACAGGAGCAGCGAAACGTTTTGAACGCCGGATGATTGATCGCATTGCATTGCGTGAGGCATTTATTAATGCAATTGTGCACAACGATTATTCCCGTGAAGTTTCGCCGGTTGTTGAAATTTACTCAAACAGGTTGGCAATTACTTCGTATGGAGGATTAATTGAAGGACTTTCGGAGGATGAATTTTTTAAAGGCAGATCAATGCCCCGAAACCGTGAGTTGATGAGGATTTTCAGAGATTTGGACTTTGTTGAACAACTTGGTTCGGGGATGAACCGTATTTTGCGTTCATACAGCAGAAGTATTTTTAATCTGAGTGAAAATTTTTTGGAAGTGGTATTCCCGTTTGAGGAGGAGTATTTGAATGGCATAGTCAGTGCTGTAAAGGATAAAACTGACCAATTCACCGACCAAGTCACCGACCAAGTTACCGACCAAGTTACTGACCAAGTCACCCCACCAGTCACCCCACCAGTCACCCCACCAGTCGCCCCACCAGTCACCGACCAAGTCACCCGTTTGATCTTGTTAGTTGAAGGTGAAATTTCCAGAAGTAAAATTCAGGAAATACTTGGATTAGCAGATAAAAAGAATTTACTTAAGAAATATTTAATTCCTGCAATACAATTAGGTTTGGTAGAATTGACGATTCCCGGAAAACCCAATAGTCGTATGCAAAAATACAGACTAACAGAAACAGGCCAGGCACTAAAAAAGACCCTGGCTAAATCAAACAGAAAACTTAAATAATACAATAACATGAAACGACCATGATTAAATTTATTCACACAGTAGCACAATTATAATTTTCATGGGAGTTCCATCGAATACCGTTGACAATAAACAATTATAAAGAGATGAAATATAATACAGCAAAATTACTACAGCACGATACCTGGCTTGAACCATTTGCAGATGTAATTCTTAGCCGGATTGAAGCAGCAGAAAAAAAGGAGAAGGAACTGACAGGAGGCAACCCGTTGTATGATTTTGCCACAGGGCATTTGTATTTCGGACTGCACAAAACCACTGACGGATGGGTAATCCGCGAATGGCTGCCAAATGCCACGTTTATTTTTCTGATTGGAAATTTTAACGACTGGCAGGAAAAGAGTAGCTATGAATTTAATCGTCTTGAAAATGGTGTTTGGGAACTGAACCTGCCGCACGATGCGCTTCATCACAACGATTTATATGCACTTTCAGTACACTGGGCCATCGATTTTGCAAAACGCATTCCAGCTTGGGCAACCTATGTTGTGCAGGACGAAAACACACACATTTTTAATGCAAAAGTTTGGGCACCGGAAACAAAATACACTTGGAAAACCAATGATTTCAACAGAACCGACGAACCTCCATTGATTTATGAAGCTCACATTGGAATGGCAGGCGAAGAGGAATGCGTGCATTCGTATAATGAATTCAAGGAGAATATGCTTCCGCGAATTAAAGCAAACGGCTACAATACTTTACAATTAATGGCAATTCCGGAGCATCCTTACTATGGAAGTTTTGGATATCATGTTTCAAGCTTTTTCGCGCCGTCATCACGTTTCGGAACTCCTGATGAACTTAAAGCGTTGATTGATGCTGCCCATGAAATGGGTATTGCTGTGATTATGGATTTGGTTCATTCTCATGCCGTTAAAAATGAAATCGAAGGCCTGGGAAAATACGATGGCACACGCTTTCAGTTTTTTCATGATGGTGCCCGTGGTGAACATCCGGCGTGGGACTCCTACTGTTTTAATTACGGGAAGAACGAAGTTTTACACTTTCTTCTTTCAAACATAAAATACTGGCTCGAAGAGTTTCGTTTCGACGGTTTCCGGTTTGATGGAATCACCAGCATGTTGTATTTCGATCACGGATTGGGAAAAGCATTTGTTCGTTACGACGATTATTTTGATGCAAATGTAGATGGAGAAGCAGTTACCTATTTACGCTTGGCCAATAAACTAATCAAACAAATTAACCCGATGGCACTTTCCATCGCCGAAGATATGAGCGGAATGCCCGGTCTGGCCGTTTCGGTTGATGACGGTGGACTTGGTTTTGACTTCCGTATGGCGATGGGAGTTCCCGATTTCTGGATAAAATTGATTAAGGAAAAGTCGGACAACGAGTGGAATGTGGGTGAAATTTTTTACCAGCTTACTTCGAAACGATTAGACGAAAAAGTGGTGAGTTATGCCGAATCGCACGACCAGGCATTGGTGGGTGATAAAACCATCATTTTCAGGCTCATCGATAAAGAAATGTATTACAGCATGAGAAAGGACCAGCCCAATCTCATTGTTGACCGCGGGATTGCATTACATAAAATGATTCGGCTGGCAACTGCCGGAGCCGCCGGTGGCGCTTACCTTAATTTTATGGGTAACGAATTTGGCCACCCCGAGTGGATTGACTTTCCACGCGAGGGAAATGGCTGGTCGTACAAACACTGTCGCCGCATCTGGAGTATTGCCGAAAATCCGGAGCTGAAATTTCACTGGTTGTATGATTTCGACAGGGAAATGATTCAAATGATAAACGAAAACAAGTTGTTAACCATTCCATCAGTTGATTTTGTTTTTGAGAATAAACCCGATAATGTGCTTGCTTTTCATCGCGGATTGTTTTTGTTTGTTTTCAATTTTAACCCCACCCAATCGTTTACCGATTACGGGATTCCGTTGGGAAAAGGAAAATACAAAATTGTGTTGAGTACCGATTCGGGCAATTTTGGAGGGCACGACCGGATTGATACAGACATCAGTTACTACACACTACCTGGCAGCGATTTAACTGGCCAGCAATACCTGAAACTTTATTTGCCGGCTCGAACAGCTTTGGTTCTGAAAAAGGTTGACATCCCGAAAGTGAAATAAATATGGAACCGAAATTCAGAACAGAGGTAAAAATTCCGGATTTCAGGTACAAAACGGGGTATGCACATAAAAGTATGTTTCTGGGGTCCTGTTTTACCGAAAACATTGGCAGCCGGATGGCGGGGCTGAAATATCCGGTTGATATTAACCCTTTTGGAATTTTATACAATCCTGAATCGGTAGCCAACGGCCTGAAAATTTTGCTGAATGGCAGGAAATTTTCGCAAAACGATTTGGTTCATCACGATGGACTCTGGCACAGCTTTTCGCACCACGGACGGTTTTCTTCCGAAGATGCTGATATTGTTCTTCAGCAAATCAATCAGCGATTGGAATATTCATCAGCATTTCTGAAAACAGCAGGTTTTTTGTTTATTACTTTTGGAACTGCCTGGGTTTACAGGTATAAAAAATCGGGCGAAATTGTTGCAAATTGCCACAAAGTCCCGGATAATGAATTTCTCAGAAGCCGTTTAACTGTTGATGAAATTGTTACAGAATTTAATCAGCTCATCGATGAAATCAGGATTATCAATCCTGATATTCAAATAATTTTTACAGTGAGTCCAATCCGGCATTGGAAAGATGGCGCCGTGGAAAACCAGCGCAGTAAAGCCGCGCTGCATCTTGCAATCGATGAAATTATTAGCAGTTACGGCGAAAACTGCTCCTATTTTCCGGCCTACGAACTTGTGATGGACGAGCTTCGCGATTACAGGTTTTACGCTCCCGATATGTTACATATTTCAGATGTGGCCATCGATTTTATCTGGAATAAATTTGAAAACGCATTAATCGATGCCGGTAGCCGTCAATTATCAGTGAGAGTGCAAAAAATAGTGCAGGCCGCCAACCATAGGCCTTTCAATAAAAATACCCCTGAATACCACCATTTTTTGCTGCAAATGCAGGAGAAAATAAATATGTTGGAAAAAGAGTTTAAAAACATTGATTTTACGGGGGAAAAGGTGTATTTTTTTGGCTCGGAGAAATAACTGTCATTAAGAAGTTACTGAAACAAAATTAGAGTTGTGAGAGAGAAAGTTACGCTTTTGGCAGGGTTTGAACTTATTGTTTCACCTAAATTAAAAGGCGATGAGTTACCTGAAATTCGACAAAGAAAAACTGATAAACCTGGAATACTCGCTGAATAAGGAGATTTTGCGGGCAAACGAAACAGGCGCCTGGCTAAGTACAACTTTGAGTGGGTGCAACACCCGGAAATACCACGGATTGCTGGTTTGCCCGGTTGCAGAGCCCGGCAGCGATAAATTTGTGTTATTGTCGTCGCTCGACGAAACCGTTCTTGAAAATGGCTCCCAGTTTAACCTCGCGGTTCGCCGCTACCAGGGCGGGGTTTTCGACCCCAAAGGACACAAATACATGCAGCAATTGGAATTCAACCGCATCCCTGAAATAACTTACCAGGTGGGAGGCGCCATTTTAACAAAAGAAATGTTGCTGGTTGACGATTCCCGTCAGGTAATCATAAAATACACACTCGAAGACTGCAATTTGCCTGTGAAACTCAGGTTAAAACCTTTTCTTGCTTTTCGCAACATTCACCAGCTGAGCAAGGCAAACATGTTTGTAAACCGCAAGTTTACAAAGGTCTCCAACGGAATAGCGATGCAGTTGTACGAAAACCTGCCCCACATGTTTATGCAATTCAGCAGAAAAACAGAGTTTGTTCCGGTACCCGACTGGTACTACAATATTGAATACCTCAAAGAGAAAAACCGTGGATACGAATTTCTCGAAGACCTGTTTGTGCCGGGTTATTTCGAGACGACACTGAAAAAGGGTGAGAGTATCTGGTTTTCAGCAAGTACAAAAGAAACTAAACCTGCTGATCTGAAAAAAATATTCGCCACAGAAAAAAATAACAGGGCGGTGCGAACCTCGTTTCTTGAATCACTCGACCATGCTGCCAGCCAATTTGTGATGCGTACCCCTGCGGGAACCGATATTATTGCCGGTTTTCCGTGGTACGAAAGTATTACCCGGCAAACTTTTATTTCTCTGCCGGGTTTGTGTTTATCGTTAAACGATTCGGCAACCTGTTCCGAAGTAATTGACACTTATCTGAAACACCTGAAAAACGGATTTTTCCCTGACCAGATTAACCAGAAAATACCTGTTTATCAATCGGCTGATGCACCGCTGTGGTTTATCTGGGCGCTAAGCAAATACTACAAAAAACACCACAAACCCAAAGAATTCTGGGCAAAGTATGGTAAGGCAATAACCGAAACTCTGCAAGCTTATAAGAGTTCTGAACTGAAATATGTGGGAACAACCCGAGACGGATTGGTTTATGCCCAACTCGCCAATACACCGTTAACGTGGATGAACTCGACAGTTGACGGGATTCCTGTGGTTCAGCGTGATGGAATGCCAGTTGAAATAAATGCACTTTGGTACAACGCAATTGCATTTGCCGTTGAGCTTGCACACGCTGCCGGTGAAAACACTTTTGCCGATACCTGGAAAGCGACGCTGAAAAAGACGGGAGATGCTTTTGTGAAAACTTTCTGGAACCCGGGTCACAACCATTTGGCCGATGTGGTGAAAGAGGGTCGGGCCGATTGGTCGGTGCGGCCAAACATGGTAATTGCGCTGGCCATGGAACACTCTCCATTATCAGCAGCCCAGCAAAAATCGGCACTCGACGTAATCACAAAAGATTTGCTCACAAAACGTGGCTTACGAACGCTTGCACCCGAACACATCAGGTTTAAAAGTTCGGTTGAAGGCAATCCTGCCGAGCGCGAAGTTGCAGTGCATCAGGGCGCAGTGTGGCCCTGGCTGATTCAGTTTTATGTTGAAGCTTATCTGAAAATTCACCGGAAAAGCGGAGTTCAGGCAATGAAAAATCTGCTGGCAGAGTTTGAAGACGATATTACCGAACATTGTATCGGTACACTTTCAGAAATGTACAACGGTGCGCCGCCACACAAGGCAAAGGGCGCCATTTCGCAGGCATGGAGCGTTGCTGCAGTGGTGTATGCCAATCATCTGGTTCAGAGTTACAGCGAATAAAAAAATAGAAAATGAGAGTATTGATGTTTGGATGGGAGTTTCCTCCCCACATTTCAGGTGGGTTGGGAACGGCCTGCCACGGCCTTACCAAAGGACTGGCAGAACTCATACAAACAGATGTCATTTTTGTTGTTCCGAAAGTCTTTGGCGACGAACAACATGAAACTACACAACTGATTGGCGCCAACCAGATTGCTGTTTCACATAAAGAGTATTCATTTTTTGAAGAGCACGAAAAGATGGAATTGGTGGAGGTTGACTCTCCTCTGGTTCCGTATGTTTCGGAAACCGAATTCTGGGAACTGAAAAGCAAACGCTACGCAAATCAGCCGCGGTTTGTGCAGACCGACGAAGGGTTCAGGGTTAATTTTTCGGGCAAGTACAGTGGCAATCTGATGGACGAAATCAAAAAATACGCGCTGGTAGCCGGGGTAATTGCCGCCGAAAATTCATTTGATATCATTCACGCGCATGACTGGCTTACTTTTCAGGCCGGAATAGCGGCCAAAAAAGTATCGGAAAAACCACTGATTGTTCATGTTCATGCAACGGAATTCGACCGCAGCGGCGAAAATATAAACCCGCGGGTTTACGCCATCGAACGCGAAGGTATGGAAACTGCCGACCACATTATTGCTGTAAGCGAATTCACAAAAAACATCATTGTCGGGAAATATGGTATTCGGCCTGAAAAAATAAGTGTGGTTTATAATGCTGTTGAACCGGTTGATGACAAGGAGATTAAGCACGGTGTAAATGCGCTCAGCGAAAAGATAGTCACCTTTTTGGGAAGGATTACCATGCAGAAAGGGCCAGAATATTTTATCGAAGCCGCCGCGCTGGTGCTCAGGAAAATGAAAAATGTAAGGTTTGTAATGGCTGGCAGCGGCGATTTATTATATCAAATGATTACCCGCGTGGCCGAACTGGGTATTGCTGACAGGTTTCATTTTACAGGATTTCTGAACGCAGACGATGTTCATCAGATGTTGCGGATGACCGATGTTTTTGTGATGCCATCGGTCTCAGAACCTTTTGGAATTGTGCCGCTTGAGGCCATGCAGTTTAATGTACCGGTAATTATTTCGCATCAGTCGGGCGTTTCGGAAGTGATAAAACATGCGGTAAAAATCGATTTTTGGGATACGCTCGCTATGGCCGATTCCATTTACGGATTACTCAGTTACGATGCGCTTTCGCGCCATTTTAAAACCGGCGGAAAAACCGAAGTCGAACAACTTGAATGGATACATTCGGCACAAAAAGTGGTTGAGGTTTATCGTTCAGTTCTAAATCAGTAATTATCAAATATGAAGTCAGTTTGTTTGCTTTTTCAGATACATCAGCCATTCAGGCACCGCCGGTACAGGTTTTTCGATATCGGAGCTGACCATTATTACTACGACGATTATACCAACGATGCAGTAATGACAGGCATTGCAGCCAAATGTTACCTTCCGGCCAACAAGTTGTTGCTGAAACTGGCTGACAAACTGGGTGATAAACTGAAAATATCTTTCTCTGTTTCGGGCGTTGCACTCGACCAGTTTGAAATGTACGCACCCGAAGTAATTGAGTCGTTTCAGCAGTTGGTAAAAACCGGTTGTGTTGAGTTTTTAGCTGAAACCTATTCGCATTCACTCGCTTCATTAAAAAGCAATGCCATTTTCAGGGAACAGGTGCAACTCCACAACGATAAAATTTTCAGTTTGTTTGGGCAGAAACCGCGGATTTTCAGAAATACTGAAATGATTTATTCCGACCAGGTTGGCGTTCAGGTGGCCGAAATGGGTTTCGATGGCATGGTTACTGAAGGGGCAAAACAGGTTTTAGGATGGAAAAGCCCTGGTTTTTTGTATGTAAACGCAATTAATCCAAGACTGAAAGTATTGATGCGCAACTATAAACTCAGCGACGATATTGCTTTTCGGTTTTCGAATAAACGCTGGGCCGAATATCCGCTCACCGCAGATAAATACTTGAAATGGCTCCGTAATTTGCCGGAACAGGATGAAGTGGTCAATCTTTTTCTGAGTTATGAAGCTTTTGGCGAAAGACATGCAGAAGAGAGCGGAATTTTTACTTTTCTCGAAGAACTTCTTGAAAAAATTGTACAAAGTGCTGATTTTAAATTTTCTACATCTTCGGAAGTAATCAGAAATTTACAGCCTGTTTCGGCAGTGAGTGTACCACACCCCATTTCGTGGGCCGATGAGGAACGCGACTTAACCGCCTGGCTGGGTAATGAAATGCAAAAGGAAGCCTTTGAAAAATTATATAGTTTGAGCAACCAAGTTGCGGGTTGTTCCGATGCCGGTTTACTGAAAGACTGGAATTACCTTCAGCTCAGCGACCACTTTTTTTATATGTCAACCAAGGTTTCAACCGATGGAGAAGTGCACAAACATTTCAATCCGTTTGGCTCGCCTTACGAGGCATTCATTAATTATATGAATGTTTTAAGCGATTTCAGTCTTCGCCTTAAGCGGCTCACAAGTCCCGCCAACGAAACCGAAGAACTAAAAAAACGTCTCGTTGAAAAGGAACTGAAAATAAAAGAATTGGAAGACAGTATTTTAACGCTGAAAAAATCACAGGTTAATAAAACCAGAAAATAGATATTTCCTAACCCAAACACAACTTTGAATGTTATTTCATTGTTATTCAATTTTGAAAAAACTAATTTTTAATCGTGTTTTAACAGGAAAGTATATTTTTGCAGCTCACTCCCGGGCATGGTTTTTATTGGTTTATTATCATTTAAATACATGTAAATGGAATCAGAAGGAGTAAGATTTGTAGAAAAACCGGGTATTTCAGAACCGGTTTGGAAAAAGATAATTGTAGAATCGAACTTGCCGGAAAGCCTTAGTCCGCTGAAGGATTTATCGCGAAACCTATGGTGGGTGTGGAACACAGAAGCAAGGGAAGTATTTCAATATATCGATAGTGAAATTTGGGAAGAGTGTAATCATAATCCCGTTGTTTTGCTACAGGAGGTAAGTTACAAACGCTTTGTTCTGCTTGAAAAAGATGAACAATTTGTGTCGAAAATGATTCGTGCCAAATACCTGCTCGATGAATACCTTGCCGACAGAAAACAACTGGAAGGTCCGCAGATTGCATATTTCAGTATGGAATACGGGTTGCACGACAGCCTTAAAATTTTTTCGGGAGGTTTGGGAATTCTTGCCGGCGACTACCTGAAAGAAGCCAGTGACTCAAAAGTTAACCTCGTTGCCATTGGTTTGCTTTACCGTTACGGCTATTTCAAACAAACACTGGGTTTGCAGGGCGAACAAATTGCCAATTACGAGGCGCAGCATTTCTCAAAAATACCGGTTCAGCCGGCTCTCGATAAAGATGGAAACTGGATATCGGTAACAGTGGAATATCCAGGCCGCAATTTGGTGGCGCGTGTGTGGAAAGTGAAAGTGGGCGTAATCGACCTTTTTCTGCTCGATACTGACAACACCGACAACGAAGAACGTGACCGTTCAGTTACCCACCACCTTTACGGCGGCGACAACGAAAATCGCCTGAAACAGGAAATGCTATTAGGGCTCGGTGGAATCAGGGCGCTCAACAAAATGGGCTATAATTCAGATGTTTATCACTGTAATGAAGGTCATGCAGCGTTTATCGGGCTCGAACGGATTGCCGATCTGACCTCAAAATTCAAGTTGGCTTACGCCGAAGCCAAAGAAGTTGTGCGCGCTTCAACGGTTTTTACCACACACACACCTGTACCCGCTGGTCACGACTCTTTCCATATCGATATGTTCAGACATTATATGGGAGGTTTCCCTGCAAAAATTGGTCTTAGCTGGGACGAGTTTATGATGTTGGGAAAAGCCCGCGAAAATGAAGACCATTTCAATATGAGTTACCTTGCCTGCAATTTGTCGCAGGGAATTAACGGCGTGAGTATGTTGCACGGCGATGTGAGTAAAGTGGTGCTTAAAAACCTCTATCCGGGTTATATGGAAGAAGAACTTGCCATCGGGTATGTAACCAACGGAGTCCACTATTCAACATGGACTGCGCCTGAATGGAAGGAAATTCATCAGAAATATTTTGGTGAAAACTTCCCTGTGAACCAGCTCGATTTTAATGCATGGAAAAATATTTACCAGGTTCCCGATCAGGAAATATGGTCGATTCGAGAAGATCTCAGAAAAAAACTTTTTATTTATATAAAAGCACGTTTTGCCGATAACTGGATTAAACGGCACGAGAATCCAAAACTGATTACAGAAATATTGGGTTCGCTGAATCCGAAAGCACTGACCATCGGATTTGCCCGTCGTTTTGCCACTTACAAAAGGGGTTACCTGCTTTTCAGAAACCTTGAAAGATTATCGAAGATTGTAAATAATCCGAATTTCCCGGTACAGTTTATTTTTGCAGGGAAAGCACATCCCGCTGACCATGCCGGCCAGGAGCTGATTAAAAATATTGTCGAAATTTCAAAAAGGCCTGAGTTCAGGGGTAAAATTCTGTTTGTTCAGAATTACGATATGAACCTGGCCAAAATGCTGCTTCAGGGTGTTGACGTTTGGCTGAACACGCCAACCCGTCCATTGGAAGCGTCGGGAACCAGTGGTGAAAAAGGCGTTATGAACGGCACACTGCATTTTTCTGTTCTCGATGGCTGGTGGGTTGAAGGCTATCGCGAAAATGCAGGTTGGGCGCTTCCGGCGGAAAGAGCTTTTGATGTGCAGGATTTTCAGGATGAACTTGATGCTCAGACTATTTATAGTATTTTGGAACAGGAAATTGTTCCTGCATTCTACAAAACAAATGGCGATGGTGTCCCAGAAAAATGGGTGAGCTTTATTAAAAACACCATTTCCCAGGTTTCGCCCAACTTTACAACTGCGCGTATGATTCGCGACTACCAGGACAGGTATTACAATCCGCAGTTTGCAAGGGCATCTAAAATGAAAGCCGAAAACTTCAGGCAGGCACGCGAAATGGCCGCCTGGAAATATAAAATCAGCAAAGTTTGGGATGCTATCGAAGTAAAATCAATTGACATTGCTGATGGAATTACCAATAAAATGAAAATCGGACAGGTTTATCCCTGCAGCGTTAACCTCGATTTAAAAGGTCTTTCGTGCAGTGATGTAGGGCTTGAACTGGTAATTACCGAAAACGAAGATCAACAACCATCACGGATTATTGAAACACTTGAACTTACCGCACAAAATTGTGAGGGAACAGTTTGTTGTTATAAACTCGATTTCTACCCGAATCATCCCGGTTCGTTTAATTACGGGTTCAGAATTTTCCCGAAAAACGAGGATCTTGCACACCGTCAGGATTTCAGGTATGTAAAATGGATTTAAACCACAATTAAATATTGAGGAAAGGTGGCTGATTTCAGTCACCTTTTTTTATATAATCGGCAGTAGCTATACATTCAAAATGTAATTTTGTACCCGCTGCAAAATAAAAACTGAAATGAAGAACAAAAAAAGTTTAGGGGCTAAAATAAAAGCCTATCGAGAATTCAGGATGATTTCTCTTGAAGATTTGGCGTTTAAAGCAGATCTCGATACAAAGCAACTGGAGAGAATCGAAGAAAAGGGTGTTGTTCCATCGTTGGGGCATTTAATAAAAATTACGCGGGCCCTCGGCGTCCGTATCGGTACTTTTCTCGACGACCAGGGACAGATTGGCCCGGTTGTGGTAAAAGCCGGAGAAGAGAAAGCTGCACTCAGTTTCTCAACAAAAGACGATTCTGCGCGTGAACATCTCAGTTTTTACTCGCTGGCACAGGATAAAACCGGTCGGCACATGGAACCGTTTATGATTGAAATGGAACCATCGAACCATTCGGATTATAAACTTTCGTCGCACGAAGGAGAGGAGTTTATTTATGTTCTTGAAGGCGAAGTGGAAATTAATTATGGCAAAGAACTCTACCAATTGAAGGCAGGCGACAGCATTTATCTCGATTCGGTTGTAGCGCATAACGTGCACGCCGCCGGAAATAAAAAAGCCCGGGTGCTGGGTGTGGTTTATTACCCGCTTTAATTTTGTTTTGATTGAGTTTCCAGATTTGAAAGAAATAAAAATGCAATTACTTGATTACACTTTAGGCGAAATGCTCGAAAAATGGGCTTTTAAAACTCCCGATAAAGAGTTCATGGTTTATGCCGATCGCGACCTCCGGTTTACCTACGCCGAATTTAACGACAGGGTTGACGCGCTCGCCAAAGGCTTGATTTATATTGGCGTAAAACCCGGTGATAAAGTTGGAATTTGGGCTAAAAATGTACCCGACTGGCTTACAGTGATGTTTGCCACCGCAAAAATCGGGGCCATTTTGGTAACCATCAACACAAGTTATAAATTGGCGGAAATCAGTTTTTTGCTGAAAAATGCCGATATCAACACGCTTTTTCTTGTTGACGGTTACCGCGACAGCGATTACATAAACATGATTTTTGAACTTGTTCCAGAATTAAAGGAACATCCGCGGGGAACACTTCGGGCAAAAGATTTTCCTGAACTGAAGAATGTGGTTTACATTGGTCAGCAAAAACACCGGGGGATGTACAACACTGCCGAATTGCTTTTGCTCGGTAACCATATCGATGCTATCGATCTTGAAAGTCTGAAAGAAAATATTTCGTGCCACGATGTGGTAAATATGCAATACACATCCGGAACCACCGGATTTCCGAAAGGGGTGATGCTCTCGCACCATAATATTCTTAATAATGGTTACTCTGCCGGCGAATGTATGAAATTCACCCCCGATGAAAAGCTGCTGGTTTGTGTGCCGCTCTTCCATTGTTTTGGCTGTGTACTTGCGCTTTGCGCTATTATTACACATGGCGCAACGATGGTTATTACCGAGGATTTCGATCCGCTGATGGTGATGGCGTCGGTTCAAAAGGAAAAATGTACAGCGCTTTATGGTGTTCCTACTATGTTTATTGCCGAACTCAATCACCCGATGTTTAACATGTTCGACCTGTCGTCGTTGCGTACTGGAATTATGGCCGGAGCGCTTTGCCCCATCGAAACCATGAACCAGGTAATGACACGGATGCACATGAAAGACATCATCATTGTTTACGGGCTTACCGAAACTTCGCCCGGAATGACAGCAACCCGAACCCACAATTCGCCTGAAGTACGTGCCACAACTGTTGGTTTTGAACTGCCAAATGTGGAAGTAAAAGTTGTGAATGTTGAAACCGGCAATGAATGTGAACCGAACGAACAGGGCGAAATCTGTTGCCGGGGATACAATGTGATGAAAGGGTACTATAAAAATGAAGAGGCTACAAAAAAGGCTATCGACGATAACGGATGGTTGCATTCGGGTGATTTGGCAATTAAAACTGAGGATGGTTTTTATAAGATTACCGGTCGAATTAAAGATATGATTATCAGGGGTGGTGAAAATATTTATCCCCGCGAGATTGAAAATTATCTGTACCTGTTACCACAAATTGAAACAGTTGAAGTGGCTGCTGTTCCCAGTAAAAAATACGGGGAACAGGTTGGCGCTTTTATCAAACTGAAAGCCGGACAAATATTGAACGAAGAAGAAATTCTTGATTTTTGTCGGGGCAAAATTGCAAGGTTCAAAATACCGAAATATATTTTTTTTGTTGATGGATTTCCGATGACAGCCAGTGGTAAAATTCAAAAATACAAGTTAAGTCAACAGGCGCTTGAACTTTGCAGGGAGCGTGGAATTATGGTTGAATAACACAATTAGTGGGCAATTCATGTGATTTTGTTTTGCTGACTGATGTTTGTCATTCTTTTAAAATTGAAAAGAGAACATTTTTGCCATCGGTTAAATCTTTTTTGTTGTTGTATTTATTAATAGAGTACAGTTTTATACAACTTATTTTTAAAAAGCCATTCGTCAACTGGCGAATGGCTTTTAATTTTTATTAAAAACTGTGATATCTTTGCAACTCAAAACAAACCAAAATAATGACAAATTATAAACGGATACTTTTAAAACTGAGTGGCGAATCGCTTATGGGTGCTCAGCAACATGGCATCGATCAGGGCCGCCTGAACGATTATGCAGAAGAAATTACTGCGTTGGCCAACGCCGGAGTACAAGTTGGAATTGTTATCGGCGGGGGTAATATTTTTCGCGGGTTAAGTGGTGCAGCCAAAGGATTTGACCGTGTGAAAGGCGACCAGATGGGAATGCTTGCCACGGTGATTAATAGTTTAGCACTGAATTCGGCCTTAAGAAATTATGGTATTATTTCACGGGTAATGACTTCCATCAGAATGGAACCTATCGGGGAATATTACAGCAAAGAAAAGGCAGTTGAAGCTTTAACACGTGGCGAAGTGGTGATTATTTCAGGCGGTACCGGCAACCCATATTTTACCACCGACACCGCAAGTGCGTTACGCGGAATTGAAATAGAAGCAGATGTGATGTTGAAAGGAACCCGTGTTGACGGCATTTACACCGCCGATCCTGAAAAAGACCCGTCGGCCACCAAATTCGATACAATCAGTTTTGATGAAATTTATAACCGCAACCTGCGGATAATGGATTTGACAGCCACAACAATGTGCAAAGAAAATAATTTGCCAATTTTGGTTTTTAATATGGACCAAAAGGGTAATTTACTGAAAGTTATGGCTGGTGATAACATTGGAACTTACGTTCATTGCTGATTTTTCAACACATGAATGGGGAATATTTTTTAAAGAAAATTTTAACTATTTAATTTTTTTTTATATTTGCTCACCTTAGTTATTTGAAAGACCATATTACTAATGCAGGAAGAAGTTGATTTTGTTTTAGAGCATACCGGGGAAAAAATGGACGCGGCAATCTCGCACCTGGATAAAGAGTTAATTCACATCAGGGCAGGGAAAGCATCGCCAGCCATGTTGGATGGAGTAAAAGTTGATTATTATGGGACTATGACTCCGCTCAACCAGGTCGCAAACATCAGCACACCCGATGCCCGCACAGTGGCAATTCAACCTTGGGAAAAGAAAATGATCCCGGTGATTGAAAAGGCTATTTTGAATGCCAATCTTGGTTTCAATCCTGATAATAACGGTGAGCTTATCCGGATTAACGTTCCGGTTCTGACCGAAGAAAGGAGAAAATCGTTGGTAAAGCAGGCGCAACACGAGGGAGAAATTGCAAAAGTAAGTATTCGCACAGTTCGGAAAGAAGCAAACGAAAGTCTGAAAAAATTACAAAAAGATGGAGTTGCTGAAGATATAGTTGAAAGTGCGGAAGAAGAAGTTCAAAAAATGACTAATGATTTTAGTGTGAAAGTTGATATCTTGGTGAAAGCCAAAGAAAAAGATATTATGACGATATAATTGTTTCTAGTTTTCTGTTTTCTGAACATTGTTTAATTGTTTTCATGGCTTTGAGGCAGCTTGTAGAAGCTGCCTTTTTTTTTGCCCTTTTTTCAACAGAAAACTATGCTTCAAATACCTTGTAAATATGATTTACAAACGTTTTGGGAGATTTTGAAAATTTTAAAAGAATCCCAACTCCAGACGTGCTTCCTCGCTCATCATCGATTTATCCCAGGGCGGCTCGAAAGTGAGTTCGACATGTACATTTTCAATGCCTTCAACTGCTTTGGCAGCGTTGGTAACATCGTCAATTAATACATCAATTACCGGGCAGCCAGGTGCTGTGAGTGTCATCAGAATATTGGCGTTTTCCTCGTCAACATCAACATTGTAAATCAAACCGAGGTCGTAAATATTCACCGGAATTTCAGGGTCATAAACCTCCTTCAGATTATTTATAATTAAATCTATTCGTGCATCCATTTCTTTCTCTCTTTATCCTTCAATTCTGTTATAAGCAACAGCGTACAGCCTTATTTGTTTGACCATTGCCAGCAATCCGTTCGAGCGG
Organism: Draconibacterium sp.; assembly: GCA_050179035.1. Classification (GTDB taxonomy): domain Bacteria; phylum Bacteroidota; class Bacteroidia; order Bacteroidales; family Prolixibacteraceae; genus Draconibacterium. The sequence continues at coordinate 126,882 of JBFXFM010000003.1, forward strand.
GTGGGTGAGAGGTGCTGTTTTAAACCGAGATCATCAATAAAATGCAGGTCGTTTTCCAAGAGTTCTTTTGGTGTTCGGCCCGAAACTACACGCAAAAGCAACGCCACTAATCCTTTCACAATTACAGCATCACTTTCGCCACGGAAGATTATTTTGCCATCCTGCATTTCAGCTACCAGCCAAACACGGCTTTGACATCCCTTTATCAGAAACTGGTCTGTTTTTTCTTTCGGGTCAAGATTTTGAAGTTCATTTCCCAACTCAATCAGATAGGCATATTTATCCATCCAATCGGTGAAAACCGAAAATTCTTCAACTATCTCGTTTTGTATCTCTACAATGGTCATAACTCTATTTTTTCAGGCTGCAAAGTTCTAAAAAATTTAGTTTCTGCCAACGGAGTGCGAAACTCTTATTCAGAAACAGTAAAAATTAGGATTTGCTTAAGGATAAAGGCATTTTCAGATTGGCTTTTTTTTAAATTTAAACCAGCAAAAATCAAAAAAATCAAGAGAATATGAGTCAATTAGCTGGTTCAAAAACCGAACAAAATTTACTAAAAGCATTTGCAGGCGAATCGCAGGCACGTATGCGTTATGATTATTTTGCCAGCCAGGCAAAAAAAGAAGGATTGGAACAGATTGCCGCCATTTTTGCAGAAACTTCGCTGAACGAAAAGGAACATGCCAAACGTTTTTTCAAATTTCTTGAAGGCAATATGGTGGAAATTACTGCTACCTATCCGGCCGGTAAAATAGGTACTACGATGGAAAACCTGAAAGCAGCGGCTGATGGCGAGAATGAAGAGTGGACCGAACTTTACCCTGAATTTGCCCGGATTGCAGAGGAGGAAGGTTTTAAAGATGTGGCGATGGCTTTCAAACTGATTGCCAAGGTTGAAAAAGCGCACGAAGAACGCTATCGTACGTTGTACAATAACCTCGAAGAGGGGAAAGTTTTCAAACGGGGTGAAAAAGTGGTTTGGAAATGTCGCAACTGTGGGTTTCTTCACGAAGGAACCGTGGCACCCCAAATGTGCCCGGCATGTCAGCATCCGCAGGCTTACTTCGAAATTCAGGAGAAAAATTATTAGCGGAAACGGTTATTGTTGAAAAGGGTTTATTCAAAACCGAGATGAAGCACAGCATCGCCTTTATAAACAATCGGTGCATGGTTTAACCCAATGATATAACCTGATTTGGGAATCTTGATCTGGTATTCAAATTTCCCGTAAGGGTCGGAAATAGCGCCAATGGTTTCGCCTTTTTCGACCCTTGTTCCATCTTTTACATAAAACCTGAACAAGCCGCCGTATTTTGCCCTGATCCATCTCGATTTGTGAATTTCAATCACACCGTTGCTTTTATCATTTTCAAGTTGAGCTGAAAAATCGCGCATACCAAGGTACTGCATAACCCGGAGCGTGCCATGAACGCCACGTTTTGTAACACGGTCCTTGAAATCGAGTGTTTTGCCACCCTCAAAAAGCAGCACTTTTTTTCCTAATGCAGTTGCAGCCTGGCGGAACGATTTCTCCCTTTCCCCGGCAAAAACCACAAACCGTGGGTTAAACACCTTAGCCAGTTCGAGCAACTCGTTATCTTTTTCCGGAATACGGATTTGCGGCGAGTTAAACCGTTGCGCGCCTCCTGTATGAAAATCGATACAATAATCGATGTGCGGGATGATTTCTTTCATAATGTGGTAAGCAAAAATACTGGCCAATGATCCTTTTTTTGAGCCGGGAAACGACCGGTTTAAATCTTTTCCATCGGGGAATTCGCGGGTTTGGTTGAGAAACCCAAAAACATTAAGGGCAGGAATGGTGATGACCATTCCCCGGGTAGGTTTTGTGAATTTCCGGGCAAGCAGTTCGCGCACAATTTCTACGCCGTTCAACTCGTTTCCATGAATTCCGGCCAGGAGCAGTAATACAGGGCCGTCTTCTTTAGCGCGTTCAACAATAACCGGGATTTCTACTTTTGTGTGGGTGTGCAACCGGGCAATATCGAGGTTGAGTGTGCGTTTCTGCCCGGCTGGAATTGGAATGCCAAGAATGGTTATTTTTTTTTGCTGTTTCATTGAAATCTAAGCAGAAGGCTGTCCGTGCTTTTCGACATATTGGATAATTTTTTCGGCAATGTTGGTTCCGGTAGCCTTTTCAATTCCTTCGAGACCGGGCGATGAATTGACCTCAAGAATAAGCGGCCCGTGATTCGACTGTAATAAATCGACGCCACAAATGCCGAGCCCCAGAGTTCGCGCGGCTTTTATCGCGGCTTTCTCCTCATCTTCTGTTAATTGAATTACCCTGGCGGTTCCTCCCCTGTGCAGGTTAGAACGAAATTCACCATTTTTTGCCTGCCTTTTGATGGCGCCCACCACTTCGCCATCGACTACAAAAACCCTTACATCGGAACCTTGCACTTCTTTAATGTATTCCTGTACAATAACCCTGATTTTCATTCCGTTAAAGGCCTGAATCACCGATTCGGCAGCATTTTCAGTTTCGGCAAGCACGACGCCAAGCCCTTGCGTTCCCTCTAATAGTTTGATGACAACCGGAGCTCCCCCGGCTCCCCTGATAATGTCGTTTACATTTTTTGAATAGTTGGTAAACACTGTTTTTGGTAAACCCAGCCCAGCTTTTGACAGCAGCTGGAAACTGCACAATTTGTCGCGCGAGTGTAACAATGCCTGCGATTGCACAGTGGTAAAAACTTTCATCAGTTCAAACTGCCTGATTACGGCGGTTCCGTAAAATGTGAGCGAGGCCCCGATGCGTGGGATTACTGCATCGGTGTTGTGAAGAATTTTGCCTTTGTAAATGATAGCAGGATTTTTTTTCTCGATTATCAGGTCGCATTTCGAATGGTCAACCTGTATAATTTCGTGGTTGCGGATTAATCCTTCTTTGATAATCCGGCTGGTTGAATACGAATCGGCATTCCTTGAAAGTACAACGATTTTCATTTTTTCTTCAGTTTCCTGATTTGAATGATTCTTTTTTTCAAAGAAAGGTTTTTTCCTGATGTGTCGATTAAAAATCTTTTCGAAAGAAATTTTCTTCCCAATAAAACTGGGTGCTTCATTTCCATTCTTTCGGTGAGCGAGAGTTCGATGGGATAATTGTTTTTGAAAATGGTAATTTCGGTCGAAATCAAAACGCGTTTTTCAACAAGTCCGTTGGAGCTTTTTATTTTTCGTAGTTTGAAATCATCAAATATGAATTCCTTTTCGTGGTATTGCGGATGGCTTGGATCAAGGAAATTGCATTTGATGTAATCCTTTCCGTTAATGCTAACCTGCTCGATTTTATGGCAATGAAAACTTGAAGTGTATGCGCCCGAGTCGATTTTTACAACAATCCCGAACAAATCGAGCTTCTCAAAATCAGCAAAGTCTTTTCTGCCGATGATTAATTTCCGGGTTGCCATATTTATGTATTTAAAACATCAATATTATTTTATGGAGTGCCGCTGTAAAAATATCGATTTCTTCCTTTGTATTGTAAATGCCAAACGAAATACGCACGCAACCATCAATACTAAAATGTGCCATAACCGTGTCGGCACAAAGGTGTCCGGTACGTACTGCGATTCCTGATTTGTCAAGCAACATCCCTAAATCATAGGGATGAATTCCAACGATATTAAACGAAATAACACCCGATTTTTTTGGTGCTTCACCATAAATCCTGATAGCGGGAAAAGTTTTTAGTTTTTCAGTGGCATATTCGAGTAAACTGTGTTCCCAGTGGGCAATCTCAGCCAGCCCTGTTTCGTTCAGAAAACTGAGTGCGGCTCCAAAAGCAATTACGCCGGTAATGTTCGGTGTTCCTGCTTCAAATTTCCAGGGGAGTTCATTAAAAGTGGTTCCTTCAAACGAAACCTCAGATATCATTTCGCCGCCACCCTGGTAAGGGGGCATTTTTTCGAGTAACTTTTTTTTGCCATAAAGCACACCTACTCCGTTAGGGCCGTACATCTTGTGCGCAGAGAAAACATAAAAATCGCAATCGATTTGCTGAACATCAACCGTATGGTGTTGTACAGCCTGCGCTCCATCGATTAAAACTGCAACATTTCTTTGATGTGCCAGTTGAATTATTTCGGCAATCGGGTTCACTGTTCCCAAAACATTTGAAACATGGGCAACAGCAATCATTTTTGTTCTGTCAGAAATCAATCCGGGGAGTTTCTCAATTTCCAGGACACCTGAATCGTCAAACGGAAGTTTTATAATTCTGGCTTTTTTGCGCAAAGCAGCCATTTGCCAGGGAACAATGTTGGCATGGTGTTCCATTTCAGAAACGATGATTTCATCTCCTTCATTCAGAAATCTTTCGCAAAACGAAAAAGCCACAAGGTTAATACTTTCTGTGGTTCCTTTGGTGAAAATGATTTCCTCGCGGTGAGCTGCATTGATAAAATCGCGAACCTGTGTTCGTACATTTTCAAACTGTTCGGTAGCTTTATCGGCCATAAAATGGGCACCACGGTGAATATTCCCATAATAGTCGTTGTGTAATTTTTCCTCACACATCAACACCTGAACCGGTTTTTGTGCTGATGCTGCGCTATCGAAATAAATCAGTGGTTTATCGTAAACCTTGCGATGAAGAACGGGGAAGTTGTTTCTGATTTTGGTTATTTCGTAGCTCATCAATTAACATTCACAATTGTATTCGCATTCATGGCAACGGGCCACTTCTCCATTCAATCTTTTTTCAATCAGTTCGTCGATTCTGTCACGCAGTGCTTCCACTTTTATTTCCTGAACCACTTCGTGTGCAAAAGCATTCATCATCATTAACCGGGCTTTGTCCTCAGGAATTCCGCGGGCACGCAGGTAAAAAAGTGCCTGTTCATCCATTTGGCCAACTGTTGCACCGTGGCTGCACTTCACATCGTCGGCATCGATAATGAGTTGCGGTTTGGTTTGCATTGTAGCAGTATCGGTTAAAAGCAGGTTGTTGTTCCGTTGGAAAGCATTTGTTTTTTGCGCATCACGGACCACATGGATTTGTCCGGAAAAGGCTCCTGTCGATTGATTATCTAGAACATATTTGTAAACCTGATTGCTTTGGCAATGCGGTTTGGCATGTTCAATTTTTGTGAAATTATCGATGTGCTGTTTTTTGTCGAGAAATGCCATGCCAAACATGTTAGCCTGAGCATTTTCACCATCAATGGTCACTTTCAGGTTGTTTCTGATTAATCCACCATGCAATGTAACAGTTTGCGAAGTAAAAGTTGAATTTGCCTCTTGCTTTACAAAAACCGAATTAACACACACCGCCTTATTGTGCTGGTTTTGTACTGTGTAGTATTCCAGTTTTGCATTTTCCCCAACAAAAACCTCGGTAACCAGATTGCTGATGTACCGGTTCGAATTCAATGTATGGTCGCACAAAATGAGCTGAACTTCGGCTCCTTCTTCCACAATTACAAGATTGCGCTGGGTTGAAAAAGTATCGGTTTCACCTTTCAGTAAATTGATAATCTGAATGGGTTTCTCAATCTTCACATTTTTCGGAACGTAAAGGAAATAGCCATCTTTTACGTACGCGGTATTAAGCGCAACCATTGCATCAGCAGCGGTATCAGCCAATGCTGAATAATGTCGGGTAATAATATCAGCGTATTTCGAGGTTGCTTTTTCGAGACTTTCGAGCACAACACCTGGCGGCAGTTTACCGGTTGTGGTGTTTTTATCGTAAAACCAGCCGTTGTATAATAACGTGAGTTGTGTATTTAAATCAGGAACATTACAACGAAAAATCTCGGTAATGTCGGCTTCAGTTTTCTGCTTTTCATGAACAAAAGTATATTCATTGGCAAACGCAGGATGAAGATTTGTGTATTTGTAGTTCTCGTTTTTACGCGAAGGAATTCCCTGTACGACAAAATCCTGAAAAGCTTTTTTTCTTTTCGAATTCAGGATTTCAGAAGAATTAGCATACAACTTTTCCCTGGCCTCGTTAAAATGGGCTGTATATTTCAGCGAAACATCTGTTTTCTCTGTTAAAACGCTCATTTTTCATTCTCCTTTTTAATCCAGTCGTAACCTTTTTCTTCAAGCTCGAATGCGAGCTCTTTACCTGCGGTTTTCACAATTTTGCCTTTGTACAAGATGTGGACAAAATCCGGAACAATATAGTCGAGTAATCTTTGGTAATGCGTAACCACGATGGTTGAAGTTTCAGGTGATTTCAACGCATTCACACCGTGGGCCACGGTTTTCAGCGCATCAATATCGAGTCCCGAATCAGTTTCGTCGAGAATCGCCAGTTTAGGTTCAAGCAGCGCCATCTGGAAAATTTCGTTCTTTTTCTTTTCTCCTCCCGAGAAACCTTCGTTTACCGAGCGGTTGGTAAGTTGCGGATGTAAATCAACCATGTCCATTTTTTCGCGCATCAGTTTCAGAAACTCACCGGCTGTAAGTTCTTTTTCACCACGGTGTTTGCGATGTTCGTTTACTGCAGTTTTCAAAAAGTTAACCATTGGTACACCCGGAATTTCAACCGGGTATTGAAAACTTAGAAATATTCCTTCACGGGCACGGTCTTCCGGCGATTTTTCAAAGAGGTCTTCCCCATTGTAAGTGATTTCGCCTGCTGTTATTTCGTATTCAGAACGGCCTGCCAAAACGTTGGCAAGCGTACTTTTACCTGAACCGTTCGGACCCATAATGGCGTGTATTTCGCCCGGTTTTATCTCAAGATTAATTCCTTTCAGAATTTCCTGTCCCTCAACAGAGACGTATAAATTTTTAATTGATAGCATAAATAAGCCCCCTCCAACTCCCCCGGAGGGGGAGGGTTTAAAAAGCTTCCTGATTAATCATTTTTTTGCAAAAGATTTTCATAAAAGCCATAAATTATTAATATCCTGTTTATTATAAATCATTTTTTATTCTCTTCTTTCTTTTCTTCCCCCCGCGGGGGAACTCAAGGGGGCTTTTTTCTCCTCCCTTTGGGGAGGTCGGGAGGGGCTGCCTTTATCCCACGCTTCCTTCCAGACTGATTTGCAGAAGCTTTTGAGCTTCAACCGCAAATTCCATAGGCAGTTTATTCAGCACTTCGCGTGCATAACCATTAATAATCATTCCCACAGCGGTTTCGGTATCAATGCCGCGCTGGTTACAATAAAAAATCTGGTCTTCACCAATTTTCGACGTTGTGGCTTCATGTTCAACAACCGACGATTTGTTCCCGACTTCAATGTACGGGAAAGTATGAGCGCCGCAGGTATCATTCAGCAAAAGTGAGTCGCATTGCGAAAAGTTGCGTGAGTTAGTCGCACCGGGCATTATTTTTACAAGACCGCGGTACGAATTGTCACTCTTTCCCGCCGATATACCTTTAGAAACAATCCGACTTTTTGTGTTTTTGCCGATGTGAATCATTTTTGAACCGGTGTCGGCTTGTTGGTGATGATTGGTTACTGCCACCGAATTAAATTCACCCACCGAATTGTCGCCCAATAAGATACAACTAGGATATTTCCAGGTAATTGCCGATCCGGTTTCAACCTGGGTCCAGCTTATTTTTGATGAAACGCCACGGCAAACGCCGCGTTTGGTAACAAAATTATAAATACCGCCAACGCCATCTTTATCGCCCGGATACCAGTTTTGTACCGTTGAATATTTAACCTCAGCACGGTCGTGTGCAATAATTTCGACAACAGCGGCATGAAGCTGGTTTTCGTCGCGCATTGGCGCAGTACAACCTTCGAGATAACTAACGTAACTATCGTCGTCGGCCACAATCAATGTTCTTTCAAACTGACCTGTATTGGCGGCGTTGATGCGGAAATACGTCGATAATTCCATGGGGCAGCGCACACCTTTCGGGATGTAGCAAAACGAACCATCGCTGAAAACCGCCGAGTTAAGCGCTGCAAAAAAGTTGTCGGCAACTGGTACAGCCTGACCAATGTATTTTCTTACCAAATCGGGATGTTCCTGCAGCGCATCGCTGAACGAGCAGAAAATAATTCCTTTTTCAGCTAAAACCTCTTTAAAAGTGGTTTTTACCGAAACACTGTCCATAACCACATCCACGGCAACACCCGCAAGGTGTTTCTGTTCTTCGAGCGGAATGCCCAATTTATTGAAAGTATCGATTAATTCAGGGTCAACCTCATCGATACTTGCATATTTTGGTTTTTGAACGGGGGCAGCGTAGTAACTGATGGATTGAAAATCAATGGGCGGAATTTTCAGGTAAGCCCAGTCTGGCATTTTCATTTTCTGCCATTTTCTGAAAGCATCAAGCCTGAAATCGAGCATAAAATCAGGTTCATTTTTCTTCTCCCAAATGGTTCGTACCACCGCTTCGTTCAACCCAATATCGATGATATCGGTTTCAATATCAGTGACAAAGCCATATTTATAATCGCTTTGTGTTAAGTCGTGTAATATTTTATCCTGTTCTGCCATCTTTGCTTGTTTTCTCCTTCAATAACAACAGTAAAAACATACTGTTTAAAATAAATTGCAAAGATATAAAACAAAAGGTAATTTTGCCGCGTGAGAATTTCATTTAATACTATTTTGTCTGAAATTAACAATGAATAAAGAAAAACAAACAAGCATTTCGGAATTGGGAGAATTTGGCCTGATTGACCGGCTAACAAAGGATATAAAAATAAAAAACAACAGCACGAAAAAAGGGGTTGGCGACGATGCAGCTTTGCTCGAATTCGGCAACAAACAGGTGGTGGTGTCAACCGACCTGCTAACAGAAGGCGTTCATTTTAACCTGATGTATGTTCCGTTGAAACATTTGGGTTACAAGGCTGTATCTGTGAATGTTTCTGATATTTGCGCTATGAATGCTGTGCCCACCCAAATTACTGTTTCGATCGCGGTTTCGTCGAAATTTTCAGTAGAGGCAATTGAAGAGATTTACAGGGGAATTCACCTGGCTTGCGAAAATTATGGTGTTGATTTGGTGGGTGGCGACACCACAAGTTCGCTCACAGGACTTACCATCAGTATTACCGTTTTGGGAGAAGTTGATAAAGGGAATGAGGTTTATCGTGCGGGTGCCAAGCCCAACGATTTGCTTTGTGTATCGGGCGATTTGGGCGGAGCTTACATGGGGCTTCAATTGTTAGAACGCGAAAACGAAGTATTTAAAGTGAACCCGAATTTACAGCCACAACTTTCGGGTTACGACTATATTTTGCAACGTCAGCTCAAGCCCGAAGCGCGTGTTGACATGGTTGCCGCCTTCCGGAAAATGGGTGTAAAACCTACTTCGATGATTGATATTTCTGACGGACTTTCGTCAGAAATTCTGCATTTGTGTAAAAACTCAGGGGTTGGTTGCAACCTGTTCGAAGAAAAAGTCCCGCTCGATTTACAAACAAAACAAATGGCTGAAGAACTCAATATTAACCCGCTGGTCGCTGCCTTAAACGGCGGCGAAGATTATGAACTGCTTTTTACCATTGCCCAAACCGATTACGATAAAATTAAAAATGACCCTGATATTACGATAATTGGTCACATGACCGAAGCTGCTGAAGGAGCAAATCTTGTAACAACTGCCGGTTCAAAAATTCCGCTGGTAGCGCAGGGTTGGGACCACGGGAAATAGAAAATATTCTTTAAAATAGTTGATTACAGAAAGTTTTCTCTCTTTTTTTGCATCTTTATTTCCTCGGAATAAAAATTCGGAATGATAATAAATGATGAAAGATATCACTCGTTTGCCATAGTTTTTCTGGTGTTGGTATTCGTTCTGCTTACATCGTTTCTCCCTGAAAAATTAACTAAGTCAGAAGAATGGCATTATCTTTTTGTCTCAATTCCTTCCACTTCAAATGAAACTTACGAAGCGTTATTTCCGGCGAATACCGACTCAGTAGTGATTCCGCTGAAAAAGGCCGGACGGCTGCTGCTGATTGATGCTACAGTAGAAGACCAGACCGGAAATCTGGTTTTTGATACAGGTGCCAGTGGTCTGGTGCTTAACAGTACCTATTTTCGCGAACATGTGCGAACATCGGGAAATTCAACCGGTGGAATTACCGGAGCTGTTGGAAAAGTGGAAAGGATTTCGATTGAAAAAATGAATTTTGGCAATCTTATCTATCAGAAAATGAGAGCCGATTTGGTTAATCTTGGTCATATTGAGAACAGACGCGGTGTCAAAATTCTTGGGCTTATCGGTTTCAGTATGATGAAAAACCTTGAAATTGTTCTGAATGCTGAAAATGGGGAATTACGATTGTACAAACTCGACAAATCGGGAAACAGGATTTCAGGGAAATCATCGGCTGTTACTCCCGATTATTATCAGAAAATTGAAAGCAATGGTAATGTTCTTTTTCTGAAGGGAGCGATTGCAGGCAAGAGTTTGAATTTTTGTTTCGATACCGGTGCCGAAACAAATGCAATCAGCAGCGATGCCAACAAAAACATTTTGAGTACGTTAACCATCACACGGCGTATGGAACTGAAGGGGGCCGGATTGGCAAAATCGGAGGTGTTGTTTGGCCGGATGAATGATTTTTCGTTGGGCAACAAACAAATTACCGGCATGGAAACCATTGTTACCAGTTTGTTTGCCATGAGCGAAGCGTACAATACAAAGATTGACGGAATGCTTGGGTACAGTTTTCTTGAACAGGGAACCATCAGCATTAACTTTGTAAAACGGCAATTTGGGATCAACTTTAAAAAGGAATCGGGGAAATGAAAAAGCTGGATTTGATGATATTATTCGTTTTTGTCGTTTGCCTGTCGTGGAGTGCCGGGGCACAGTTTAATCCCGACAAAGTTTGCAGAATCGATGATGGCAACCTGATTTTTACCATTAACCTGAAATGGACTGAAAAAGAGAAAAAGGAACTCAGTAATCTGTTTGATCTCGATAGCGTGTTAATCAGCCAGGTTTTTGCCGGAAAAACAACCATTAATTTTGAAGATGAAACATGGGTAGTTAAAAAACTAAAGCCCCCTGTGGTTGAACTTTCGAAATCGATACAGCCAACCAATCAAGCAGTATTGAAGCCGAATGATATTTTTCTGGTAATTGATAAATGGGTGAATTTTGGAGGCAATCTGACCGAAAGTGAGGCACAATGGGGTGCCAACGATTTCAGTGTTGAAAATGCATTTGTGTATTCAAGCGGACATGCTTTTTTGTATCTGCCCGGATACAAAAATGCGGAGAAAGTTTACATTGCCGGAACATTTAACAATTGGAACACCACACAAACACCGCTAAAAAAAGTTTCGACTGGCTGGTCTGCTGATTTAAAACTCAAACCAGGCAAATACAGTTACAAATACATTGTGGATGGCCAGTGGATTGCAGATCCTGTAAATCGTCAAAAAGAGCGTGATGGCAATGGAAATTCAAATTCGGTATTATTTTGCACGAACCATACTTTTCAGTTAAATGGATATCAGAAAGCTAAAAATGTGGTGGTTACAGGTAATTTTTATCATTGGAATCCAAAAGGTGTGGCGTTGAAGAAAACTACTGATGGATGGAAATTACCAGTCTTTCTTCGCGACGGGACGTATTCCTACAAATTTTTGGTTGACAAACGCTGGATGACAGATCCCGCCAATTCAAACGTGAGAAAAGATGCTGATGGCTACGAAAATTCATTTCTTGAAATTGGCGAGCCATATCTTTTTAAACTCGAAGGTTTTACCACAGCTAAAACAGTCGTTCTTACTGGCAGTTTCAATAATTGGAACGAAACGGAACTGTTAATGAAAAAAACAGCAACCGGCTGGGAATTGCCTTATGTTGTAGCGCCAGGTAATTATGAATATAAATTTATTGCTGATGGGAAATGGATGCCAGACCCCGGCAATCCTTTTGTAACCGGAACCGGCAATTATGTGAACTCGGTTATTGCGCTGAAAGCTAATCATGTTTTTGAACTTGCTGGTTTTGCTGATGCTGAAAATGTAATTGTAACCGGAAGTTTTAATGGCTGGAACAACAATGGATACAGGATGCGCAAACAGGGCGGTAAGTGGATATTACCCATATTTCTAAACCCCGGAAAGTACACCTATAAATTTATCATCGATGGGAAATGGATTCTTGATCCGGCAAACAAACTTTACGAAGAAAATGAATATGGAACGGATAATTCGGTGTTGTGGGTTGAAGAGTAGATTGCCTGTTTAAAATCCAAATCCCAGATGTACACCCACAGCAAAATGAGTTTCTTCCGGATCAATTCCAAAACCTATCATCGGACCGGCATGAATTCCGAATATATCAAATTCAAGAACAGCTTCGGTATGAAAAGCCGGATGAACTTCGGTTTCTCCTTCGTGTTTGGCAAAAACAACTCCCGGCCCGGCATTGAGCGATAAAAACGGAACAGGTCTGTAATTCACAAATGTATTCAGTGCATTGTGCGTGTGTTCATCTAAAATGGATTCTATCCCGGCCCCAATTCCCCATTGGTTTTCATGCCCAAACTGCCTGATGTAATGCAGGTGAAAACCGGGTGCAAAAACATTTTCTGATGTAAGATAGGTTGTTGCAGCTCCAATTCCCAGGTGGTTTTTATGCAAATCGTTGTGTTCACGCTCTTCATGTTTGTGTTGTGCATTACCTGCGAAAACCAAAAACAGAAGCAAGGTTGAAAGAAGAATTTTTTCGGATAATTTCATCTGAATACAAATTATAAGTGGTGTGAATTCAATACTCAAAAAACAAATGCGATTGTAATTCAACAGAAATTACAATCGCATTATCGTGTATAGAATAATTTTCTTTAAATAATTAATCGGGGAAATAACCACGAATGATTCCACGTTTCGAGTCTTTAATAAAAAGCAGGATTTCGTCTCTTTCGGCTGATGCAGGCATTTCAGCTTCAATTATTTCAATAGCTTGCGATGTGTTCAGCCCTTTTTGATAAATGTACCTATAAATATCCTGTACTTCGCGGATCTTTTCGTTGGTAAAATTGCGCCTGCGCAACCCGATTGAGTTAATGCCAACATACGAAAGCGGCTCACGGCCTGCCTTTATATATGGCGGAACATCTTTACGAACCAGTGACCCGCCCGAAATCATCACATGTGGTCCGATGTGCACAAACTGATGTACTGCCGACATACCACCAAGAATTGCAAAATCATCGATAATAACTTCACCGGCCAATTGTGTATTGTTTACAAGAATAATATTGTTTCCAACCACACAATCGTGTGCAATATGTACATAAGCCATAATCAGGTTGTTGCTGCCAACCACAGTTTTCCCGTTTGCAGAAGTACCGCGGTTTATTGTAACAAATTCGCGGATTGTGTTGTTATCGCCAATTTCAAGAGTTGTATATTCACCTCTGAATTTGAGGTCCTGAGGAACTGCACCAATTACAGCCCCCGGAAAAATACGGCAGTTTTTCCCGATTCGTGTACCGGGCAAAATGGTAACGCCTGATCCAATTCTTGTACCTTCCCCAATTTCAACATCCTGATCGATGGTGACAAAAGGGTCGATAACCACACTTTCTGCTATTTTAGCATCGGGATGTACATATGCCAATGGTTGTTTCATTCTAAAATTTCTTTATTGTTTTCGTTTTGTTTAACTATTTGTGCCATAAAATCGCCCTCAGCAACAATTTTATCGCCAACATAAGTGACTCCTTTCATGTGTGCTATCCCCCGGCGGATGGGTGAAACCAAAGTGAGTTTAAATATCAAAGTATCGCCTGGCACTACTTTTTTTCTGAATTTTACGTTGTCGATACGGATAAAATAGGTACTGTATTTTCCTTCTAACTGGCTTAATACCAATAATCCGCCGGTTTGCGCCATCGCTTCAATAAGCAAAACTCCCGGCATTACCGGTTCTTCCGGAAAATGTCCCTGAAAAAACGGTTCGTTTGAGGTCACACTTTTTACCCCAATAATCTGAATATCATTTTTAGAGATAATTTTATCAACCATTAAAAACGGATATCGGTGCGGAAGCAGCTGTCTGATTTTATTAATATCGATTACCGGGGGTTTATTCGGATCGTATCCAGGCGCTTTTTCTTCGTTATCGCGGATGTATTTTTTTAATGCTTTTGCGAAAATGGTATTCGGGCCATGCCCTGGTTTCGAGGCAATAATCCGGCCTTTTATATGTTTGCCGCAAAGCGCCAGGTCGCCAATAACATCAAGGAGTTTATGGCGGGCACATTCGTTATCGTAATGTAAATCGAGGTTGTTCAAAATACCCTGTGGTTTTACCTCCACTCGTTTATGGTCGAATAAATCGGCCAATCTGTCGAGCTCGGGTTGACTTACTTCTTTATCGATAATTACGATGGCATTATTCAGGTCGCCACCTTTTACAAGGTTGTGGTTGAGCAGAAATTCAAGCTCATGTAAAAAAACAAATGTGCGGCAGTTGGCTATTTCGTTTTTGAAATCTTTTATCGAATTCAAAACTGCATACTGGTTATTCAGTACTTTTGATTTAAACGAAATCAAAACATTCAGCCTGTAATCATCGTCGGGCAATGCAACAATTTCAGCGCCTGATTTTGGATCAAAAATCTCGATTTTATCCTTGATGACCAGGTATTCGCGTTCTGCATCCTGTTCAATAACGCCGGCTTTCTCAACTGCTCTTACGAATTCGATTGAACTGCCATCGATGATTGGCGCTTCTTCGTTGTTTACTTCAATCAAAACATTGTCGAGGTCCATGCCAATTAAGGCGGCCAGTGCATGTTCAATGGTACCAATTCGCGCCCCGTCTTTTTCAAGTAAAGTTCCGCGAGAGGTGTCAATAACCAGATCAACATTGGCATCGATAATGGGTTGATTTTCAAGATCGACACGTTTAAATTTGAAGCCATGATTTTCGGGGGCAGGCAAAAAATTCATTGTAGTAAAAACACCTGTGTGTAACCCTTTTCCCTGAAGGGTGAATGAATTTGCCAGTGTTTTCTGTTTTACAACCATAAAACTCAGTTCTGTACTAATTTACGGCAGAATTAATCTGCGATTTTATATTCTTTATTTCTTTTTGCAATTGAGAAACTTCGGTACGAAGTTTCGGGAGGTTTTTATACACGGTAATTGCCCTGATGGCTTCTTTAATTTCCATGGCAGGACTACCCAAAATCACCTGGTTGCTTTCAACCGATTTTATC
Organism: Draconibacterium sp.; assembly: GCA_050179035.1. Lineage (GTDB taxonomy): Bacteria > Bacteroidota > Bacteroidia > Bacteroidales > Prolixibacteraceae > Draconibacterium. The sequence continues at coordinate 142,037 of JBFXFM010000003.1, forward strand.
ACACCTGATTGAGCACCGATAAATACGTTGTCGCCAATGGTTAGATGGCCTCCAAGGCCAACCTGGCCTCCGAATTTACAGTTTTTACCAACTTTTGTTGTTCCTGCAAGTCCGGTTTGTGCAGCCATTACTGTGTTTTCGCCAACTTCGCAATTATGGGCAATCTGAACAAGGTTATCAATTTTAGCTCCTTTCCTGATGATGGTCGAACCCATTGTTCCACAATCGATAGTGGTGTTGGCTCCAATCTCAACGTCGTCTTCCAAAACAGCATTTCCTATCTGTGCAATCTTTTTATAAGTTCCATCGTCAAGCGGCGCAAAACCAAAACCATCAGACCCGATAACCACTCCTGAGTGTAAAATACAACGGTTACCAATAAATGAATCGTTGTAAATCTTTACTCCGGCATATATAACACAATCGTTACCAATGGTTACATTATCGCCAATGTAAACCTGTGGGTATATTTTACAGTTGTTTCCAACTTTAACGTTTTTACCGATGTAGGCAAAAGCTCCTAAATAAATATTTTGACCCACGGTAGCCGATTCATCAATAAAGCTGGGTTGTTCAATCCCGGTTTTAACTGCGGCCATTGCCTGGGTATATAATTCGAGTAATGATGCAAAGGCTTGGTAGGCATCATCAACCTTAATAAGTGTTGCGTTAATTTTTTCTTTTGGAACGAAATTTTTATTTACAAGTACAACTGAAGCATTGGTTGTATAAATGAAATTCTCGTATTTCATGTTAGCAAGAAATGCAAGCGTGCCTGGTTTTCCTTCTTCAATTTTTGATACATTGGATACGCTAATATTTTCGTTTCCAACTATTTCGCCATTTAAGAACTTTGCAATTTCGGTAACTTTAAAATCCATTCTTTTTGAATAAGCGGTGCAAATATAACTTTAAACTAATTAACGACCAATTCTTTCGGATAACACAAATAGTACTTTCTTACAGTTTTGGTAAGCGCCATCAGGTTAATATCCGATGCCTGCTCCATTTCTTTTGTAAAACCCGACTTGTCTAAAACAAGTATTTTCTCATTGTGTTTATTGTAAGCTTTATTCGTTATCTCACCCGACATAATAAAATACGATGCAAGTTGCCTGTCAGTAGTTATCTGCGATGAAATGGCATTATTTATTTTTTCAACCATTTCAGGTTCAAACGGGGTTGTACTGAGCGTGATTTTAAATAGTTTCCTGTTCATCAGGCTCTGTGAAAGTTTTGATAATACAAGGTCGGGATGATTTTGCCAGATTTTCAGTGCGATAGAAATATCGTTATCGTCGAGTGCAGCATACCAGTTTAAAATGTTGTCACCATCAATTGTACTGTTTTTTTCAAAGTCGCTTTGACTGATATTGTGATTTAAAAATACCTGCAGTGCAGGAGTGGAGTATATTTTTTCGCCGGCAACCGAAATTTCGCGGGCACGCTGTAGTACATTAATTAACAGGCTTTCGGCCGATACCACAGTTTTGTGAAGGTACACCTGCCAGTACATCAGCCGTCTCGAGATAAGAAACTTTTCAATGGAGTAAATTCCCTTTTCGTCAACCACCAGCTGATCTTTCCATACATTCAGCATTTTAATGATTCTGTCAACCCCAATGGTTCCCTCAGCCACACCGGTAAAAAAACTGTCGCGGTTCAGGTAATCAAGCCTGTCCATATCCAGCTGGCCTGATACCAGCTGATGTAAAAACTGTTTTTTGTATTTGTTTGTAAAAATCCGGATGGCAAGATCAAGTTTTCCCCCAAAATGTTGGTTCAGTTCTTCCATCATCAGCAGCGAAATCTGCTCGTGCGATATTTTAACCAATGTATTTTCAAGTACATGCGAAAATGGGGCGTGGCCGATATCATGGAGTAAAATGGCGGCAGTTACTGCATCGGCTTCTTCGTCGGTAATTTCATGCCCCTTCAGCTTTAAAACCGAAATTGCCTGACGCATGAGGTGTATTGTACCCAAAGCATGCTCAAACCGTGAATGATTTGCTCCCGGGAAAACAAGAAATGAAAGTCCCAGTTGACGGATACGCCGTAATCGCTGGAAATAGGGATGTTCAATTAAATCGAAAATTAGTTCACTCTGGAGATTGATGAAACCCAGAACCGGGTCGTTGATAATTTTCTTCTTATTTATTTGATGTTGAATCACAAAGCATCTTTAACATTATCAATCAAAAGTAGAAACTTTTACCGGAAATCATTCCTGATGGGTATTTTTTTGATTGGGTTTTAACACGAGTCCGACGGCAGGTACTGATTAAAAATATTCTGTGTAATTTATTTATTCTTTAAAATCAGCAGGTTATATCGGCAGAGTTATTTGTGTGAATGGGAAAAATTATTATTTTTGCGGTGAATTTTCTAAAACGAGTTTTTAGGGGGCCTCTGGTTCCCTATTTTGTTGGATATAGTTGATGATTGACAAGAATTTAATAGAAAAGCTGGTTAAAGAAAGGCTGAGCGAAGATCAGTTTGTTGTTGGCATTTCGGTAAGCGAAAGTAACAGGATTGATATATTTATTGATGGTTACAGCGGACTTAGCATCGACCAGTGTGTGGCTGTGAGCAGGCATGTTGAGCACAGTCTCGATCGCGAAGATGAGGACTTTTCGTTGCAGGTTTCATCTCCCGGGTTATCCGAAAAATTCAGGGTAAAAGAACAATACATCAAATACAAAGGTAAGGCGATTGAGATTGTTACCATCGAAGGCGCGGAACTGGAAGGAACATTGCTTACAGCCGACGAGTCGGGAGTTGTAATCGAAACATCGGTAAAAGAAAAACCTGAAGGTGCTAAGAAAAAAATTGTGGTTGTTAAAGAACATCATTTAAAATACGAAGAAATTAAATCAGCGAAAGCGGTTATTTCATTTAAATAAATAGTTGAGGTATGGAAAATATAAACCTGATTGATTCATTTGCTGAGTTTAAAGAATTAAAGAATATCGACAGGGCAACAATGATGAGCGTAATTGAAGACGTGTTTCGCAGTGTCCTGATACGGCAGTTCGGAACCGACGAAAACTACGACGTAATCATTAATATCGACAAAGGCGACTTTGAAATATGGCGCAACAGGGTAGTGGTTGAAGATGGCGAACTGGAAGACCCGAATACCCAGATTACATTATCCGATGCACAAAAAATTGACACCGATTACGAAGTGGGTGAAGATGTTACTGATGAAGTTAAGCTTATTGATTTTGGTCGCAGGGCAATTTTGAATCTTCGTCAGAATCTTGCAAGCAAAATTCTTGAACTCGAAAAAGACCATATCTACGGAAAATACAAAAATAAAATTGGTGAAATTGTTACCGGTGAGGTTTACCAGGTTTGGAAAAAGGAAATTCTTATTCTCGACGATGAAGGGAATGAGTTGATTTTGCCTAAATCGGAACAAATACCAAGCGACTATTTCAGAAAAGGCGACAATGTACGTGCTATTGTTTATAAGGTAGAACTCAGAAACAACAACCCGCTGATCATTCTTTCGCGCACTGCATCAGCTTTCCTCGAAAGACTTTTTGAACTCGAAATCCCCGAAATTTTTGACGGACTTATCACGATTAAGAAAATTGTTCGTGTACCCGGTGAACGCGCAAAAGTGGCAGTTGAGTCATACGATGAACGAATTGACCCGGTTGGTGCCTGTGTTGGGATGAAGGGATCGCGTATTCACGGCATTGTTCGCGAATTGCGCAATGAAAATATTGATGTTATCAATTACTCGCCCAATACACAGTTGTTTATAAAAAGGGCGCTGAATCCGGCCAAAATTATTTCAATAAAAATTGTTGAAGACCACAAACGTGCAGAAGTTTACCTTCGCCCCGAAGAAGTTTCGCTGGCCATTGGTAAAGGCGGACTAAACATCAGACTCGCAAGCCAGCTTACTGGTTACGAAATTGATGTTTATCGCGAAATGGAAGAAGATGATGAGGATGTGAATCTCGATGAATTCAGCGACGAAATTGAAGGATGGGTAATTGATGCATTAAAAGCAATAGGCTGCGATTCAGCTAAAAATGTATTAAGCATTTCACGTGCTGAACTCATCAAACGCACTGACCTTGAAGAAGAAACAATCGACGAGGTAATCAGGGTATTAAGGTCAGAGTTTGAATAATGGGAGTACAAACAAGTTTTTGGCTGTTGTTAAACGCATTTTCTGACAGAAGTAAAAAGAATAGTAATAGTAATTATATGGTATCAGGCGAATCAATCAGACTTAGTAAGCTTGCAAAAGAATTTAACGTGGGTATTCATACCATCGTTGATTTTTTGCATAAAAAAGGATTCAAGGATGTGGATATGAATCCCAACACTAAAGTCTCGGCAGAAGCTGTTCAACTTCTTGAAAAAGAGTACAAAACCGATATTTCAATTAAGAAGGAATCGGAAAAGATCAGCTTAAAAAGCCACCGTCCGAAAAAAGAATCTATATCAATTGACGATATGGACACAGAAGAGGAAGAGTATGAAGAGGAAAAACCTGTAATAAAAGCACCTGAAAAACGTGAAGTAAAACCGGAAGAACCAGTGGTTGTACCCGAAAGGGAGGAAAAATTTAAAGTGGTAGGTAAAATAGACCTCGATACTTTTAATAAACCCAAAAAGAAACCGGAGCCAGAGGTTAAACCTGAAGTTAAAAAAACGGTGGTGGAAAAACCAGTGGTTGAAGTTCCGGTAAAACAACCAGAATCACCGGCGCCTGTAATCGTTGAAAAACAACCAGAGGAGCCACCGGTTGTTGAAAAAACGGTTGAGAAACCAATAGAAGAACCGGTTGAAAAGCAAATTGAAAAGCAAGTAGAAAAACCTGTTGAAAGGCAACCTGAACCCAAAGCTCCGACAGCAGAAGAAAAACCTGTTCGCCAGGAAGCTGAAATATATGTGCATCCATCGCGGCCGTCGAAAGTGGAAGAAGTTAAAGTGGTTGGAAAAATCGACCTTTTAAATATCAACCAACGTACACGTCCGGTGAAGAAGACCCGTGAGGAAAAAGAACGTGAGCGTAAGGAAAGATTTCAGCCTAATCTTCAGAAACCAACTGAAGAAGCCAAAACAACGCCAGCAAGAGATAACGACATTCACGTAATAAAAGCGAGCGCCGTTAAACTTACAGGTCCCACTGTTTTAGGAAAAATCGATCTCCCGGGTGAAAGAAAAGAAAGCGTGGAGTCGGCGAATTCACGCAAGAAACGCAGAAAAAGAATATCAAAAGATACAGGGAAAGTTACTGTTGAACGTAAACCTGAAGACCGTCCGAAAGGAAATTTTGTGGTGAACAAGCAAACTCCCGGACAGGCACAGGCGCAACATGCTGCTGGTGGTAAAAAGAAACGGTTACTCAAAAAAGAGGTAAACGAAGAAGATGTACAAAAGCAGATTAAAGACACACTTGCCCGACTGACTACAAAAGGTAAAACCAAAGCGTCGAAACACCGTCGCGACAAACGCGCTGCCTACAGCGAACGTATGCAGGCCGATATGGAACGTCAGCTCGAAGACCAGAAAGTGCTGAAAGTAACCGAATTTGTGTCGGTTGCCGAGTTCGCCACCATGATGAATGTAAATGTTACACAGGTCATTTCATCGTGTATGAGCCTCGGCTTATTTGTGTCAATTAATCAGCGTCTCGATGCTGAAACACTTTCGGTTGTGGCCGATGAATTTGGATTCAAAGTTGAATTTGTAAGTGTTGCCATTCAGGAAGCCATTGAAGCTGCCGAGGACACTGCTGAAGAATTGCTGCCACGTTCGCCAATTGTAACCGTGATGGGTCACGTTGACCACGGTAAAACATCGTTGCTCGACTATATAAGAAGTACTAACGTTATTGCCGGTGAAGCCGGTGGAATAACACAGCACATCGGGGCCTACCACGTTAAGCTTGAAAATGGCAGGCACATTACTTTCCTTGATACACCCGGTCACGAAGCGTTTACCGCCATGCGTGCACGTGGCGCACAAGTTACCGACATTGCCATTATTATTGTGGCAGCCGACGATAGTGTGATGCCACAAACCGTTGAGGCAATTAACCATGCTGCCGCCGCTGGGGTACCAATCGTTTTTGCAATTAATAAAATTGATAAACCAGGCGCTAATCCAGAAAAAATCAAGGAAGCACTGGCTAATATGAACTACCTGGTTGAAGAATGGGGCGGTAAATATCAGTCGCATGATATTTCGGCCAAACAAGGAATCGGGGTTCCCGAGTTGCTCGAAAAAGTGTTGCTCGAAGCCGAAATGCTTGACCTGAAAGCCAACCCTGATAAAAATGCAGTTGGAACTGTGATTGAATCGTCACTCGATAAAGGCCGCGGTTATGTGGCAACTATTCTGGTTGAAGGCGGTACGCTGAAAGTAGGCGACATGATAATTGCAGGACAATATTATGGTCACGTAAAAGCCATGTTTAACGAACGTAACCAGCGTGTTGATAAAGTTGGTCCGGCAGAACCGGCAATTATCCTTGGTTTGAACGGTGCCCCGCAGGCAGGTGACAAATTTAATGTGATGGACAGTGAGCGTGAAGCCCGAAACATCGCTAACAAACGCGAGCAATTGGCGCGTGAACAGGGATTGCGGACACAAAAACATATTACGCTTGATGAAATTGGTCGTCGTATTGCAATCGGTAATTTCCAGGAACTGAACCTGATTGTGAAGGGTGACGTTGACGGTTCTATCGAAGCGCTTTCAGATTCGCTGATTAAACTGTCAACCGAACAGATTCAGGTAAACATCAAACACAAAGCAGTTGGACAGATTTCTGAGTCAGATATTCTTCTGGCAGCTGCATCCGAAGCTATCGTTATCGGGTTCCAGGTCCGTCCGTCGCTCAACGCCCGCAGGCTGGCTGAGAAAGAACAAATCGATGTGCGACTGTATTCGATTATTTATGATGCCATTAACGAAATCAAGGCTGCGATGGAAGGGATGTTATCACCCGAAATCAAAGAGGAAATCCTTGGTACTACCGAAGTACTCGATGTTTTCAACATCACGAAAGTAGGAACTGTGGCAGGATGTATCGTTCGCGATGGAAAAATTCTGAGAAATTCGAAAATCAGGATTATTCGCGATGGTATCGTAATCTTTACCGGAAACCTTGGCTCTCTGAAACGTTTTAAAGATGACGTGAAAGAAGTGAAGAACGGTTATGAATGCGGATTAAATATCGATAGGTTCAACGACATTAAAGTGGGCGACCATATTGAGGCATTCCAGGAAGTGGAAGTTGCCCGTCAATTATAAATAGTCATTTAAACATATTACAAAGAAAGCCGGATTCATCCGGCTTTCTTTGTGTTTTATCTGATTGATTAGTTTTTTGAGAACACGTAAATTACCGAGCTCGATTTTTCGGGCCTGAACATACTTCTGATCCACGACAGTTTTCCACGATAAAATCCTTTGAAAATAGCGAATTTGCTCTTCTTATATTGTTCGCTCATTATCGAAACATAAAAAGCGTCGAATGGCATAGGTCGGGTTGCGCGCAGTCTGAATCCATATTTTTCGCCTAACATCTTCATCTGTTTAGCTTTAAAATGCCAGATGTGGCGCGGTACATCCCAGGCAGCCCAGAACTCTTCGTAATACTGGGCATCGTATGAATCGTGGTTTGGAACTGCAATAATCAATCGTCCCATTGGTTTTAGCAAACGGTGAAAAGTTTCCAGATTTTCCGGAAGCCGGTGAATGTGTTCCAAAACATGCCACAAGGTAATTGCATCGAAACTGTTGTCTTTCAATTCAAATAGTTCGTTGGTTTCAAGCAGATCGAGGTTAAACTCACTCTTGGCAAATTTACGTGCGGCAGCGCTTTTTTCGGTTCCTGTAACCTGCCAGCCTCTGCGGTTCATGTGGTTAAGAAAATAACCGGTTCCCGCTCCAACATCCAATAATTTACCGTTATTCATTCCGGTAACTTTGTTTACAAGCCGGTGTTTTCTACCCAGCATATAATCGCGGACCAGGTGGTATAATTCGTTTAAAAATCCTTCTTCAGTATCCGAATGCGAAATATATTTATCCGACTGGTAAAAAAAGTCAATGTTTTCTTCATCGTCGATATTCCCTGTAATGGCGAAACCACAGTTGTTACATTTTTTTATGTGAAAAACCTCGCCCGAGACGAAATAATCTTTACACGAAATAAAAGCAGAGAATATTTTATGGTCGCAAACGGGGCATTGGTGAACGTTGAATTTTGCCATTTTTTTCAAAATTTGGCGCAAGTTAATAAATAAGAATTTTGATTATTAATGTGGCACATTAATTTATGTTAGCCTGTCAGCAAAAACCACGAAAACTTTCGTTCCCGTGGTTCCGGCAGGTTAGAATATTTATCTATACTTTCAAATAATCAGCATTGCATCGCCATATGTTCCAAAACGGTAATCTTCTTTAATGGCGGTATGGTAGGCTTCCATTACAAAATCGTACCCTCCGAAAGCAGCTACCATCATCAGTAATGTTGAGTATGGCAGGTGGAAATTTGTAATCATTGAATTGGCCACCGAAAATTCGTAAGGTGGAAAAATAAACTTATTGGTCCATCCTTCAAACGGATTTAGAAAGCCCTGGGTTGAAACCGAACTTTCCATAGTGCGCATTACTGTTGTTCCAACGGCACAAACATTCTTTTTTATCAGTTTGGCATTGTTAACCACTTTACAGGCTTCATCGGTTATCCAAATTTGTTCCGAATCCATTTTGTGTTTTGTGAGGTCTTCAACATCAACGCTTCTGAAATTTCCAAGACCCACGTGTAATGTAAGATAGGTAAATTGAACACCCTTGATTTCCAGTCGTTTCAGTAACTCTCGGCTAAAATGCAATCCGGCAGTTGGTGCTGCAACAGCTCCCTCATGTTTGGCAAAAATCGTCTGGTAACGATCTTTATCTTCAGGTTGAACCGGGCGGTTGATGAATTTCGGAAGTGGAGTTTCGCCCAAACCGTAAAGTGTTTTCTTAAATTCGTCGTAAGTGCCATCAAACAAAAAACGAAGTGTACGTCCGCGTGAGGTTGTATTGTCAATAACTTCGGCAACTAAAAGGTCGTCTTCTCCAAAGTACAGTTTGTTTCCGATTCTTATTTTTCGGGCCGGGTCAACTAAAACATCCCAGAGACGCTGTTCCCTGTTGAGTTCGCGCAATAAAAAGACCTCAATTTCGGCGCCGGTTTTTTCTTTGTTGCCGTACAAACGTGCAGGAAAAACTTTGGTATTGTTAAAAACCATAACATCATTATCGTCGAAATAATCAAGTACATCTTTAAACAAGCGGTGTTCAATGGTACGGGTTGCTCGGTTTAAAACCATTAACCTCGATTCATCGCGGTTTTCGGATGGGTGTAAGGCAATTTTTTTTGAATCTAACTCAAACTTGAACTTCGAAAGTTTCATACTCAATATCTTTTTTAATTTTTATCAGTGTTTTAAACAGCTTTAATTTGTTGCAGTTGATGTGGTATTACCGGTTTATTTTTAAGTACTAAGATAACGGCGTAACGTTCAATTGGTTTCGAAGCGATGTAAATTTTCGCTAAAAAAATCAACAGTCATTGCATCTTCAATGTTGAAGTTTCCAATCCGGGTTCGCCGCAATCCTGTGAGATAAGCGCCGCAACCCAGTTCCGTTCCCAAATCGCGGGCGAGCGCACGAATGTATGTTCCTTTGCTACAAACTACACGAATTATAATTTCAGAAAATTCAAACGATAACAATTCTATCTCGCTGATTGTGATTTTTCTAGACTGTAATTCAGGAACTTCGCCATTTCGTGCAAACGAAAAAGCACGCTTCCCGTTAATTTTTACTGCAGAAAATACTGGTGGAATTTGCTCCGTTACGCCCATAAATTTTTGCATTGCCTGCTCAATCAAAGCCGTTGTTACAAATGATGCGTCGGTTTCGCTGTCTTCTTCAGTTTCCAAATCAAACGAAGGTGTTGTGGCACCCAGTTTCAGTGTGGCAACATATTCTTTTTCTTCGGCCTGGTAGGTGTCAATCAATTTTGTTGATTTTCCGGTGCAAAGTATCATCAAACCGGTTGCCAGGGGGTCGAGTGTTCCGGCATGGCCTACTTTCAGTTTTTTAACTTCAAGTTTCCGGCATAACAAATACCGTACACGGTTTACCAGGTCAAACGAAGTCCAGTCGTAGTTTTTGTCAAACAACAAAACTTCACCATTTATAAAATCATATGATTCCCTTGTCGTCATCGACATGTGTAAAATACTATTATTCAGCTCTTTGGAAATATTTTCAAAAATCAGGCTGCAAAGATAGCAATTACCCCCGTAACGAGACAATAATTGTTGAAATAAATTAAGTTACAATTTGAAATGCAATAGGATAGTAAAGAAATATTGCACTCGAAAATCAAGACAGGAAACTAATTATTGGTTTTTGGTTTTTTCATAATTGCATAAATTTCGAATGCAAATCCAATTACCAAAACAATGGGAGCCAGGGTAATGCGACGGAAACTAAAAATATTGGGATTGAAAACATTCGGATCGTCGCTGCCACCACCGGCCATTAAAATAAAGCCAACAACAATAATGGCAAACCCTATGGCCATAAGTTTGTAGTTTTCTTTTGAAAGCGCGAATCCGGTTTCTTTATTTTCTTTTTTAACCATTTTAATCATGAATTGAGTTGCCAAAGATAATTAATAAAACATTTCATCAAATTTCATTCTCAGGAATTTGTTAACTGCAAATAAGGTTGAAATCCAAGAGAATAAAAGACCCAGGATAAATACAATAAGAAATACAAGCCCGATATTATATATGCTGTTTGGTGTTCCAAGTCCAATAAGTTCATTCCGGTAAGCAAAAATTCCTCCTGCCAGAATCAGGTTGGCAATCACTGCGCCATAAAACCCGAGCAATAAACTTTGTTTAACAAACGGTTTACGGATAAATGCGTTGTTTGCACCAACCATTTGCATGGTATTAATTGTAAATCGCGTTGAATAAACCGAAATGCGAATAGTATTGTTGATGAGGGCAATAAAAATCACAGTAAGCAAAGTGCTGATTATCAGAACAAAAAATGAAATTTTGCGGATATTTTGGTTAATTACCTGCACCAGGTCTTTTTGATAAAAAACTTCTTTTACCTGCGGGTAGGCCAAAAATTTCTTTTCGAGATACTGGAGGCTGTCAGTTTGGGTATATGAAGCGTAAAGTTTTACCTCAATCGATTCAAAAAGCGGATTGTACCCTAAAAAGCCGCTGAAGTCTTCACCCAATTGTTCTGTAAGTTCTTTGCCTGCAGTTTCTTTGTCAACATAGCGGGTCGATTTTACAAACTTGCTTGTATTGAGTCGTTCCTGAAGTTTTTTAATATCGGCTGGTTTAACATTGTCATGCATAACCAGTGTGAACCCAATTTTTTCGCGAACGTAATCCGACAATTGTCTTCCGTTAATCAGAACGATGCTCAAAAATCCAAGCATTGTCAGCACCATCGAAATACTAACCAGCGAAGTAATCCATGAGGTGAAAATCCGTTTTTTTAGTCTTTTGGGTTTCGATTCTTTCATTGCTATCCTTGTTACCAGCCACTGAGTTTAAGTTACTCCGCAAAAGTAAAAAAAATGGTGTATTACTGAAATCGGGCAGAGCTTTAACACACAATCCAAGGTTTTCGTTAACAACCATTTAAACCATTGAAAAATTAGTGGCAATTTTTTGGAAATAAGAAAAAAGCCAATACTTTTGCAGTCCCGATTATTGTCCTTAGTAATAAGGAGTGTAAATAGTTGATTTTCTTTGCTATAATGATTCTTTTCGTATAATTCCGTTGCGGACTGGATTGAGGCAGTTGATAAATCAAAAGTATTTTGAATAAAAAAAATTAGTAAAAGTGGATACACTTAGTTATAAAACAGTTTCGGTAAATAAGGCTTCAGCCAGCCATGAGTGGGTGGTTGTTGATGCCGAAGGCCAGGTTTTGGGCCGTTTAGCCAGTAAAGTGGCTAAAATCCTCAGGGGGAAAAACAAAGCAACTTTTACACCACATGCCGAATGTGGAGATTATGTAATTGTAATTAATGCTGAAAAAGTGGTTTTAACCGGTAATAAAATGAGCGACAAAGTTTATATCCGTCACTCAGGATATCCGGGTGGTCAGTATGAACAAACCGCCAGCGATATTTTAACAAAATACCCTGAAAGACTGGTTGAAAAAGCAGTTAGAGGTATGTTGCCAAAGAATAAACTGGGCAGGAAATTATTTACCAACCTGCATGTGGTGATTGGTGCTGAGCACAAATATGCGGCTCAAAAACCTACAGTTGTTGATTTAAATTCGATTAAATAGGCAAAATGGAATTAGTAAATACATTAGGACGTAGAAAAACAGCAGTTGCCCGTATTTACCTCAGCGAAGGTAAAGGTAACATCACTGTTAACAAGAGGGAATTTAAAGAGTATTTCCCAACGCTGGCATTGCAGTACATTGCTACACAGCCTTTGGCACTTCTCGAAGTTCAGGATAAATACGATATCAAAGTAACACTCGAAGGTGGTGGCCCGAAAGGACAGGCCGAAGCATTGCGTCTGGCAATTACACGTGCACTGATGGAAGTGAATGCCGAATCGAGAAAAGAATTAAAAACAGCTGGGTTTGTTACTCGTGACCCGCGCGAAGTTGAACGTAAAAAACCGGGACGGCCAAAAGCAAGAAAACGTTTCCAGTTCTCAAAACGTTAATATTTATTATTTATTCATCCTATGGGTCTAAAACCGTTGAGACTCCTGATGAATCGGGACTACTCAATAGTTGCTTTTAGAACATATAAAAAGTAAAAAGATGCCTAAAACAAATTTTCAGGAATTACTTGATGCAGGTGTACACTTTGGTCACCTTAGAAGAAAATGGAATCCGAACATGCAGCCATATATTTTTATGGAGAAGAACGGAATCCATATTATTGATCTTCAGAAAACCATTGTAAAAATCGACGAATCAGCAGCTGCGATTAAACAAATTGCAAAATCGGGCCGCAAAATCTTATTTGTTGCAACTAAAAAGCAGGCCAAGGAATTGGTTGCTGAACTTGTTGGCGCAGTAGGAATGCCTTATGTTACAGAGCGTTGGCCCGGTGGTATGTTAACCAACTTCCCAACAATCCGTAAAGCGGTTAAAAAAATGTTGTCGATAGACAAAATGGCAAAAGACGCCAGCTGGGATAATCTCTCAAAACGCGAAAAACTGCAGATTTCACGTCAGCGCGCCAAACTCGAAAAAATGCTCGGAAGTATTGCCGATCTTTCCCGTTTACCTGCTGCACTTTTTGTAGTTGACGTAATGAAAGAACGTATTGCTGTTCGCGAAGCTCAGCGTCTCGGGATTCCGGTTTTCGCGATGGTTGATACCAATTCTAATCCAGATGATGTTGACTTTGTAATCCCGGCGAACGACGACGCTTCACAGTCAATTAAACTGATTGTGGGTGTAATGTGCGATGCCATTCGTGAAGGTCTTAGCGAGCGTAAATTCGATAAAGACGCCATCGAACCCGAAGAGGATGACGAAGCTCCGGTACAGAGAAAACCACGGAAAAAATTTAAAGCAAGAGTGGTTGAAGAAGAAACAGAGGATGACGATATAGAAATCGACACCGAAGAAAAAGAGATTGTATAAATAAAAAAACTATAAAACATATTTCATTATGTCGTTTACAACTGCCGATGTAGTTAAACTACGCAAAGTAACAGGTGCAGGAATGATGGATTGCAAGGGCGCACTCGAAGATGCCAACGGCGATTTCGAAAGAGCAGTTGAAATCATCCGTGAAAAAGGGAAACTTGTAGCCGCAAAACGCGCTGACAGAGATGCAGCCGAAGGTGTTGTGCTTACAAAAATTTCAGCCGACCAGAAAACAGGAGCGCTTGTGGTTTTAAATTGTGAAACCGACTTTGTTGCAAAAAATGAGAATTTTATCGCTTTTACCAATCGTATTCTTGATGCTGCGCTGGAAAACAACGCTGCCGATCTTGAAGCTTTGAAAGCATTGAGTTTCGACGGTCGTACCATTGGAACTCAGGTTACTGAACAAACCGGTGTGATTGGCGAAAAAATCGATCTTTCATATTACGGAAAAGTTAATGCCGAAACTGTTGTGGGTTACATTCACCCCGGAAACAAACTGGCTACGCTGGTAGGTTTTAACAAAGCAGGCGTTGATGTTCAGGTTTCAAAAGACGTTGCAATGCAGGTGGCCGCTATGGCTCCTGTTGCTGTTGACAAAGATTCAGTTCCAACTGAAGTAGTTGAAAAAGAACTTGCAATTGCAAAAGAAAAGTTCCGTTTAGAAGGTAAACCTGAAGCGATGCTCGATAAAATTGCACAAGGTGCTTTGCAGAAATTTTTCCAGGAATCAACACTCCTTAACCAGGTTTATGTAAAAGATGGAAAAATCACCATCAAAGAGTTTTTATCAAAAACAGACAAAGATCTTACAGTTACTGCATTCGAACGCTATACGCTGAATGTTTGATTGTAAGTTTGATGATATCTCAAATGAGCTACTCGTTAATTCGGGTAGCTTTTTTTTGCCCTGTTCCCAACACAACTGTTAGCATTGCCATCGGCCTTTTTGCATCATCAACCGTAACAAACAACGGGAAAAACGAAAGCTCAATTGCCGATTGAATTTTGCTGATATCTTTTGTTCTGAATTTGGCTCCTGCGGTTAGTCCAAGATAAACGGAATGAAAAAATATTTTACCACTTTCATTATAGATAGTACTACCCGAAGCTGGCGGTCTTGTATATATCCACCACGACGACTCTCCGGTAGTTTTCGACCAGAGATACGCGCCAAATGTTCCGCCGAAATAGTATTGCCGAAAGCTTTTGTTTTTACTTTCAAGGTGATAAAACATTCGGGTGTAAATGCTAATCGCATTGTGTTGCAGTTCTTTGTTTGAATATCCACCCAATGCGCTTGGGTCGTTTTGCTCAATTTCGTTGAAAAGAAAATAACCAACACCGGGATGCACTGAAAATATTTCAGCTTTTCCAATTTGAATTGGGACTTCCGCAAAAAGATGTACTCTCTTTCTTGAAAGTTGATGAATTGAACCTCCTTCAGCAAAATCAGACTTGAAAAACATGGGTAACCCGGCGCCAACATTTACAAAGGGCTCCTGTGCAATTGCAAAAGTGGAAAACAACAAAAAAGTTGTCAATAAACATAAAGACTTCATAACTCAGGTTTTAATGATAACTTGTTGCGATTGATTCTATCTTTTTCTGAATCCTATCAGCACCGAAAACTGAATCAGTCCAACATCGGTGTAGGTATGCGGAACCGAGGTATCTTCAGTAATTTCTTCCAACGGAATAGGGTCGATTAGCGATATAAAACCCGGTAACCAGGAAACTTCGAACGAAACCTTTACCGTATTGTACTTTCTCGCATGTGGCTGAACACCTGCGACTAAACCGTAGTAAAATATGTCAAAAAAACTTTTCCCGTTTTCGTTTATGTCAACAGTAAATTCTGGTATTTCAGCATTTAACCCATAAGTTGTTTTTGTTCCTTTTGTTTTGGTAATTAAATGAATACCACCAACAGGTCCGGCATAAATATAACCTTCGCTGCTGCGCGACAATTTCTGCTGGTACATCACTTTCACATATCCATTCAGAGTTTGATGCGAGAAGTCAAAATCTTTTCCTTTTGTTTTGTTTCCGTCAACTTCATGTTCCTTAAAATAGTAGTAGGCAATTCCGGGATTTATGGTTAGCCTGTTTTTCAATCTTATTTCAATAGGAATTGGTTTTTCGGCTGACAGTGTTGGGAAACTCGTCATGGTATGAAAATCAGGTGAAATACTCAGATCGTCGTACGTAATGTATGGATAACCAATTCCTGTTTTAATTGCCGGACTTATTTGCGCCGAAATACCTGAAATCAGCATTAAAAGTGTAACGGTGATAAAAGCAGTCTTCATATTGGCGACAGGAATTAGTTTGTAATGAAAGCAAGTTACTTTTTTAATCCGGTTTTACCATATTCTGCCTTAAGTTTTTCTCCACTACTTTTTTTACTTTCGGCATTGTGAATTATGGCTATGCAATACGATAAAAAGCAACTCGAAATTCTGATTATGGATTACTTCAGGGCAAACTGGCCTGAATTTCCAAAAAGTATGGTGGTATCGACCGAGTCGCCCGATTTTACCATCAGTCTGAATAATCGAAACAAGTTGGGTATTGAACTAACCCGGCTAAATCCGGTTAATCGTTCAATTGTTTCTGGTTTACCAAGTGAGCAAAACCGGATAAATGATGAAATTGTTTTGATGGCCAGCGAAATATTCAGCCAGACATCGCCTCTGAAACTGTTTGTAAAAATTCTTTTTTCGGCAAAAACCGTTATCTCTGGAGAAAGAAAAACACAAGTGGCAATTTTGTGTGCCGACCTCGTCGGAAAAGCTGTTCAACACAAAAATCCGCTTTCATTTTTTAACAGCATTGTTGCCGGAGAGCAGCTTCCCGAAGGAGTGGAAAGAATTCTTGTGGTCCATCATCCTGTATTACAGACTCCTGTGTGGGAGCGTGCCAATAACCTTGGTGTTTCGACTGATGTGGTTGACGATATCCGTCAGGCCATTAAAAAGAAGGATGAAAAACTGAGCATTTATCACAAAAAGCAGCTTAATCTGTACTGGTTAGTCATTATCAGCGACAGGCTACGGGGTTTAAAGCAATTCAACCTGCCACAGCAAATCGACCGGCATGAATTTCATTCTCGTTTTCAGCGTGTTTTTTTATTCGACCTGATGAAGCCGGATATTTATCAAATCGTATAACTTTAGCCTGAATTTTTTAAAACGGAATACATTAACAAACCAATAACTACTATGAATTCTTCAAGAAGAAATTTTATCAGAAATTCAGCTTTAACAGCTGCCGGAATTAGTTTACTCAAATCGCAATCACTGGCTGCTTTTGCTGCCAAATCGGGATTAGCCGACCTCTACAAAAACGATTTTCTGATTGGAACAGCTATCGGTACAAGAACACTGATGCAACCCGATACCGAAATGCTCGATTTGATTGCACGCGAGTTTAATCAGGTTACATCAGAGAATGCCATGAAATGGTCGTCAATCCATCCGAAAGAAGACGTTTGGAAATTTGAGGAAGCCGATAAATTAATGGAGTTTGCCGAAAAAAACAAAATGCAGGTTCAGGGGCATGTTCTTGTATGGCACAGTCAGGTTCCGAGAGAAATTTTTACCGGAGCAGATGGAAACCCGGCAAGCAAGGAACTTTTGCTGAAACGCATGGAAAGCCACATTCACACCGTGGTTGATCGTTACAAAGGTAAAATCCGTTCGTGGGATGTGGTGAATGAATCGATTACTCCCGAAGATGGCTACCGTAAAAGCAAGTGGCTCGAAATCTGCGGTCCTGAATTTATGGAACGTGCTTTTCAATATGCTCATGAAACCGACCCTGACTGTTTGCTGATTTACAACGACTACAACGAGGAAGACCCGAAAAGGCGCGATTTTATTGTTGAAATGGTTAAGGAATACAAGAAAAAAGGAATTCCGATTCATGGAATCGGGCTGCAGGGGCATCTCAACCTCGACTCACCCGACCTGAAACTTTGGGAGGAGGCTATTGTTGCTTATAAATCGGTTGGAATGAAAATTTCGGTTACCGAGCTTGATGTGGATGTTTTGCCATACGATTGGGGAAGATCAGCCGAAATTTCAACAAATGCAGCTTACAAAGAAACGCTGAATCCATACAAAGACGGGCTGCCTAAAGAAATTGAAGATAAGCTTACAAAAAGGTATGAAGATATTTTCAAAATTTTGCTGAAACACAAAGATGCGGTTGACCGTGTAACTTTCTGGGGGACCAGCGACGACCAGTCGTGGAAAAACAATTTCCCGATGCGTGGCCGTACCAACTATCCGCTGATTTTCGACCGCGAGCGCAAACCAAAAAACGCCTATTTTGCGATTGCCGGACTAAAAAAATAGAAATCTCTGACAAGTTCTTTTTCAGAAGAAGGAGCAGAGAATTTTGATATTGAAAGATTCCATCTGGTTTATTTAATGAGATCGGGTGGAATTTTTCTTGTTAAATAAATACCAGCACCTGCAAAGATTCAATCAAACAAAAAGCGCTTTAACACGTCATATTTGTATTTAAATAAATTCTGCAAAATGAACGAGTTGTTTGATATTAACGGGAAAGTTGCTGTTGTTACGGGAGGTTCTGGTACGCTGGGTGGGAGTATTTCCAAGTATTTGGCAGCCAATGGAGTAAAGGTGGCGGTGATTGGCCGTACTCAGGAAAACGTGGATTTGCGTTTGGGAAAAATTATTGAAGCAGGCGGCGAAGGAATCGGATTGATTTGTGATGTGCTCAGTATTGAAGAACTCAAAGCGGCCCGTAAAACCATTCTCGAAAAGTGGGGAAGGATCGATATTCTTGTTAATACTGCTGGTGGAAATTTGCCAGGTGCAACACTAACCATCGAGCAAACCGTTTTTGATATGAAAATCAAGGATTTTAATGAAGTCACCGACCTCAACCTGAACGGAACTGTTTATCCGTGTCTGGTTTTTGGCGAAGCAATGGCCGACCAGAAAAGCGGGTCGATAATCAACATTTCGAGCATGGCAACCATGGCTTCAATTACGCGTGTGCCCGGCTATTCGGTGGCCAAAGCGGGGGTTGAAATTTTTACCAAATGGCTGGCTATGGAAATGTCGACCAAATTCAGCGAGAAAGTGCGTGTAAACGCCATTGCGCCAGGCTTTTTTATCAGCACCCAAAACGAAAAAGTGCTGATTAATCCTGACGGTTCCTACACCGAACGCAGTCAGAAAGTAATTGCCAAAACACCAATGGGACGCTTTGGCGATATTACGGAACTGAATGGAACTGTGCATTTTCTGTGTTCCGAAGCTGCCAGTTTTGTCACCGGAACCATAATCCCTGTCGATGGCGGGTTTAGTTCGTTCAGCGGAGTATAATATTTCAGGATTGAAATTTTATTTGATACAATAAAAAAAAATCACCGCAAAGTCCGCAATGATTGAATTTGTTTCTTTGCTTCCTCTGCGTGCCCTTAGCGTTCTTTGCGTTAAAAAATGTGTTTAACTATCTGAAAATCTTTGTTCTCAATAGTAAATGGAAACGAAACTCATAAAATCGTGGCGCTGGTTTGGCGAAAAAGATCCAGTTCAGCTGGAATGGCTGAAACAAATGGGTGTTGAAGAAGTGGTTACAGCGTTGCATCACATCCCGAACGGCGAAGTGTGGACGGTGGAGGAAATTAAAAATTTACAATTAAAAATTAGAAATGCCGGGTTGGGGTGGAGCGTGGTGGAAAGTCTGCCGGTTACCGAAGCCATAAAAACTGCTTCGTTGTTACGCGATAAACACATTGCCAATTACAAAACCTCTCTTCGGAATCTGGCTGAATGTGACATTAAAACAGTGGTTTACAATTTTATGCCAGTGCTCGACTGGGCGCGTACAAATCTTCATTTTCAGCTCGAAACAGGTGGCGAATCGATGTTGTTTGATTACCCGATTTTTGCCGCTTTCGATATTTTTATCCTGAAACGCCCCGGCGCAGCAGCTGATTACACCCCTGAATTGGTTGCCAAAGCGGAAGCCGTTTTTCATTCGATGACAGAAAAGGAAGCTGAAGCACTGGCACACAACATTATTGTAGTAACTCAGGGTTTTATCGACGGCGTGATTGACCCGACGATTGCCGATTACAAACGAGCATTTTTGGAGCACCTCAACAGGTATAAGAACATTGGTCGCGAGGAATTGCGCGCCAACCTTGCTTATTTTTTAAACGAAGTAATCCCGGTCGCTGAAGAAGCTGGCATCAACCTGGCTATTCACCCCGACGACCCGCCATTTCCGGTGCTCGGACTGCCGCGTATTTTCAGTACTGCCGACGACATGGAATGGCTGCAGCAAACCTGCCCGGCACTCAACAACGGCATCGCTTTTTGCGCAGGTTCGTTCTCCGCCCGCCGTGATAACAACCTTGTTGAAATGGCAAAAAAATACGGCCACCGGTTTCATTTTGTGCATTTGCGTAATACAAAGGTTTTAGCCGATGGCAGTTTTTACGAATCGGGCCACATTGATGGCGGTGTAAACATGGCAAAGCTGATGGAAACATTGATTAACGAAATGCAGAACCGCAAAAGTAGTGGGCGTTCGGATATCCGCATTCCCATGCGTCCCGACCACGGCATAAAAATAGCCAACGATTTTGGACTAAACGGAAATCCCGGCTACCCGATGATTGGCCGCCTGAAAGGCCTGGCCGAAATTACCGGGCTGGAAGAAGCGATTTTGCAATTGGGAAAATAGTTTTTGAGATATGGGTGCGGCGTCCCGATAGTTATCAGGATTAATCGCCATTTTTGCTCGAATATTAACGGAAAACATGGCTTCACCAGCCTTTAAAAATCTTCTTAATTAAATAATCCACCAATAGTTATGTTATAAAATATTCAATTTTGAATGCCGATATAACTGACATTTAATCAGCATCTTGTAAAAACATAATTGTTTGATTCAGAATTTTACCTCTTGTTTTGTAAATTTTTTTGGTTTAAATTAGCCTTGAATAAACCCCTGACTTCGTACCCCGAAGCAGGAAAAAAACGAGATATGAAACAACTACCTTTTTACTTTCTGTTTTTATGCACAATAACCATAAATGCCCAAACTGAATTGGTTTCAGCATTCAATTCAACTGCCGCTGGCAGAAATGTGTCCTTATCTATTTCGAAAACAAATAACAAAAACGAATTCGGAATTGGTATTCGTTATAATATTGGTATGGTTGCAATGCCCGATGACCAGGGTAATTTATATTACAAACGTTTGTATCCTTCAACCTTTGGACAGCATTTTGGATTGCAAACGTTTTATCATTATCATATTCTGAAAAACTGGGAGCACCTTAAACCATTTTTGTTTCTTGATTTGCAGGGAGCATTTTCAACTACCCGAAACACTTATTGTGGTCAGTCGGAAGCAAGTCGCTATGGCCCTTTTACTTGGTTAGAGCAGTTCTTAGGGATTGGTTATAAAGTTGAAATGCCCAAAAACTTCTTTATTACACAAAAAATTGGTGTGGGAGGCATGTTAATTTTTGGTTCAGATGAAATGTTGTTAAAAGAGAAAGCTGCATGGGAATCTGGAGGATTAATAAACGTAGGTATTGGTTACAGATTTAAATAGTTTTCAATCCGCGCCTGGCAATTGTGTTGATTATCAGTGATGAAAACCGTTGCATAACAATTGTCATCTGATAAACCAAAAGCCGCAATAGACTTTTAATGTGGCTTTTGATTTTGAAAGTCTATTTGTTTAATGCCTCTGTTCATGCCAATGATTTGCATTTTTCTTCAGAAAAGCCACAAGAATAATCTAAGTTGGTATGGCATAATTTGTATTCAATGCATATCTTGTTTGTTCTAGGGAATTGTTTTCTCCTGATTTTTGATATTTTTAGTCCTGCCAAAAACCAATTGTAAAAGCAGGATTTAAAAATCAAAAAATGAATAATTTCATCAAAACAGGATTGCTACTGTTTATTGTAACGCTTTCTTTACCTGTTTTTTCACAGGAATCAAAATTCACCATTTCTCCGCCACCTGCCGAACTCGGTCTCGACAAGTTTTACAAAAAATATACCGATGCCAGCGGGATTCCAATCGTTTCTTCGTGGCGGGTTCCCGACGAAGCCATTGTAAAAGTGGCGCAAATGACCGAATTCTTTTTGAATAATCTGCCGGTTGAAGTGGCTGAAAACATGCGGAAATACAAATCCCGCGTTGGAATTCTGGCCCGTTACGAAGGCACCACCGACATGCCCGAATATGCGCATCTCGAAAGCGATACAACCGTTAACTGGGATGTCCGCGCCCGCGGGTTGGGTGGTTCAATGGAACTGCCGATGACTTCGTGTGCCGAGGAAAACATTCTTTGTTACCAGATTGACAAGTACCACGCTGAGGATATTTTTATCCACGAGTTTGCGCATTCCATTCACGGTGTTGGCATTTTACCATCGCACCCTGAGTTTAACGATGTTCTGCAAAAGGCGCTGGACAAGGCAATTTCAGAAGGGAAATGGGAAAATACCTACGCTGTCACCAATATTTGGGAGTATTGGGCAGAGGGTGTACAGTCGTGGTTTAATGTGAATGGTGAAGTCCCCAAACCCGACGGCAAACACAACCATGTAAACACCCGCGCCGAGCTGAAAAGCTACGACCCAGTTTTATATGATATTGTTGCCGCTTATTTCCCTGAAGTTGAGTTTGAACTGTCGTGCCACTGCAAAAAATAGGACTTGGATTTTGCGTTCTTTGCTCCCGATAGCAATCGGGATTTGCGCCCTTTGCGTTAAAAAAGCAAACTTGAAAAATTTAGCAACATGAAAAACAGCAATTTCTTCATCTTCCTGTTCTGCATTCTATATGTTTTTAAAGGATTTGGGCAAATTCAAAACGTTGACATTTTGATTCAGAATGAAATTTCTGTTTTAAAAGTAAATGCTGCGGGAACTGAACTTTTAGCTGAAAATACGCCACTTCTTTCTTTTAAAATTAGCAACAAACTCTGTTTTTCAAACCAAAAAGAAGCCTTTGAAAATCAGCTTCGAATTGAACTCATTCAACCCGAAATCAAAAACGGCGGCTGGCATGCTCAGGTTGTTTTTTCCAACATCTCAAAAGACACACTGGAACTCCACAACGTGGTTCCGCTGGGTGAAAATCCGGAGCGGGTTTATATCACAGGTCTGGGCGACCACTATCTTTCGCGTGCACATCTTTTTCGCCCGGGATTCAGTCCGGTAAATGTAATTCTGCCCGACAATGCCTGGGAACTTGGTTATTCAGAACTCGTTTCCGGTGAAACAAAAATCGCAGCGCTTGCCCGCCGGGCAAGCTGGGAAAACGCATCACGCCGCCGTTTCGAAACCCTTGTTTTTCCGGGTGGAAAAGTAACTTACAACATCTGGTTAGAAAGTTTTTCAGGCGACTGGCAGGAAGGATTGCGAAAGATTTTTCAGGAGAAAATGCTATTCGATGTAGAGGAATTCGATAACACGCTGTTTGAGCGCGACGACCTGAAATGGGTGCGCCACACCTACCTTTGCCAGTTGATGATGGGCTGGGACCACCAGGTTTACGACATTGAAAAAGGCCGTTACACGTTGGGAGATTTTATCGGTTTCAATAATAAAGTGTTGGGAGGGGCCGAAATTTATGGTTTGTGGCCAACGTGGCCTGCACTTGGAATGGACCAGCGCAACCAGTGGGATATGTACCGCAGCATGCCCGGCGGAATGCCCGCAGTTAAAGGATTGGCAGATTTGTGCCACCGGAACAAATCGCATTTCTACATCGCTTTTAAACCCTGGGATACCGCCACCCGCAAGGAAAACCCTTACGAAGCGCTGGCCGAATCCATCAGGGAAACCAGTGCCGACGGTGTGGTTTTGGATTGCTCAGGTGCATCAACAGAACAACTTCAAAAAGCCGGCGACAATGGCGGCAACGGCGTGGTGATGTACAGTGAGGGAATGGCAGTTCCGAAAGATATGCAGGGAATTGTAAGCGGCCGTGTTCACAATGCTTTGTATTACTGCCCCATGCTGAATCTCAACAAACTGATAAAACCTGAATTTGCCATTTTCAGGGTGGTGGAAGTGGGGAAGGAGCGCATCCGGCGCGAATATTCGCTGTCGTTGTTTAACGGCTACGGAACCGAAAACAATCTTTTTTCACCGGGCCGTCCATACTGGCTCGATGAGCAGTGGAATTTCCTGTCGCGGATTTTAATGATTCAGCGCGAAAATGCAGGGAATTTCACGCACCTAAACTGGATTCCGCTGGTTAAAACCACCACCGACAACATTTTTGTGAACTACTGGCCTGCTGAAAACAAATCGGTTTTCACCATTTTCAGCCTGGTTCCGCAAGGATTTAATAAACCACTTTTCGAAGTTCAGCCAAAGCCGGGTTTTCATTTTGTCGATTTGTGGAACCACGAACCGGTGCAACTTGAAACCATCGAAAACAAAATTTACGCAGTTGCCGACATCCAATCTTTTTCAGAAAAATACCTGGGAACCAACAACGAAGGCGCAGTGGGCGCAATTGCTGAATTTCCTGAATTATTGGAAGTCAATTTCAATCTTCCCAAAGATGAGTTAAATTTTTCTGCATCAAAAGGCGACAGCATAAAAATATATGCCGTGATGCCCGGTTATGAAGGGAAATGGAAATCATTTCCGGTTATAAAACAAACCATTCGTTTAATGAAAGAGTTTGGTCGCGAGGAAGGAAAGTTTGTAGTGCAACTTTTCGACAAAGGCGAACTGGCCGACGAACGGATTGTTTCTTTTCCGCCGGCTTCGGCACGATTAATAAGCGAAAATACTCAGACTGCAAAAAAGACAAATGCTCCTGCCGGAATGGTGAAAATCCCTGCCGGGAAATTCAAAATGGAAGTGGAGTTTGGCGACTATTTTATTCCCTATCCCGAAGTTTTGGACAAGGAATCCGTTGAAATGCAGTCATTTTACATGGATAAATTTCCGGTTACCAATGCGCAGTTTTTGGTTTTTATACAGCAATCGGGTTACAAACCAACTGACGCTGAAAATTTTCTGCAACATTGGGAAAACGGCAAACCTAAACCGGGCAACGAAAACAAACCTGTGGTTTTTGTGAGTTACGAAGATGCACAGGCTTTTGCAAAATGGGCCGGAAAACGAATCCCAAACGAAGCCGAGTGGCAATATGCAGCACAAACCGAAAATCTCAACGAATGGCCGTGGGGCGATAAAGCACATATTATTGCAGAAAAGGAAGAAATCACCGGCACGCTGACTGTTGAAAAGTTAACAGGAATCGACTCTACACTTTGCAACCCCGGAAACGGAATTTTAGATGTCGTGGGCAGTTACCCAAAAGGTGAAAATCCTTTTGGGTTGCAGGATTTAGTGGGCTCTGTCTGGCAAATCACCAACGATGTTTACGACAACTGCACCTACTCGTTTGTGATGCTGAAAGGCGGGAGCTACTACAAACCCGAAGACAGTTGGTGGTACGTTCAGGGCGGCCCGAAAAACCTGCGTCACCGGCAAATGTTGCTGCGTGTTTCGCAGGGTTTTGAACGCAAAGCCACAGTGGGTTTCAGGTGCGTGGCGGATGCTGATTAGGAGTGTTGCGGTTTTCAACAGCAATCGTCATTTAAGATAATCTGAAATACGATTGCGGATTATCTTAAATGTAATTGCAGATTATCTTAAGTTTACCTTCGAAATTTTATAAAAACATAAAATTTCACAAAAAACTTTTTGTTTCCAAAGGGGTGTATTTTGTAATTATCAGTATTTTCGGACTCAAATCTGAAATCAATTTAAAACGTAATAATATGAAGAAACAGCAAATAATATTTTTAATTGCCCTTGTAGTAACCACACTTTTTTCGTGTAAACCAAAACAACAAACAGCTCCCGTTATTAATACCGACCCGGTTGCTATGTACGCCGAAATCGATAAAGCAACGCCGGTAAATACTTTGCCTGAAGCCGAAGCAAAAGCGGGCTGGCAACTTTTGTCGAATGGAACTGATTTTACCGGATGGCATGGTTTTAATATGACAGGAATTCCGGATTGCTGGATTATTGAAGATGGCTGTTTTGCCATGACAACAGTTGGTGGTGCTGAAAGCCAGGATATTATTACCGACAAGATTTATAAAAGCTTTGCACTTTTTGTTGAATTTAAACTTGATACTGCTGCCAACAGCGGAATCATTTACCAGATAAAGGAAGATACAATGTACAAGTTTCCATACGAAACCGGCCCTGAGTTTCAGGTAATCGACCACGAAAACTGGCCCGATTCATTAGCCGACTGGCAGATTTGTGGTGCTAATTATGCCATGTATCCGCCCAAAGTTCAGCCGTTTAAACCGGTTGGAGAGTGGAACCAAGCGTTTTTGGTTGTAAACGGCAACAAAGTAACTCAATTGCTCAATGGCGAATTGGTGGTTGAATTCGAAAAGTATTCTGACGAATGGAACCAGTTGCGGAACAGCGGCAAATGGTCGGCTTTCCCTGATTATGGCAAATTTGACGAAGGACACATTTCGTTACAAAACCACGGAACAAAAGTGTGGTACAGGAATGTGAAGATTAAAGAACTTTAATTTCTATTCTTTTTTTACAGGTTTTTATCAACCTGTTTTTGTTGAGGCTGAAAGATTTTTTCCAATAGTGGAAATTGCTTTCAGCCTTAATTTTTATAATTTAAACCACAAAATCTGAAACTATGAACGAACATAATTCTTCACGTCGCGATTTTCTGAAAAAGTCGGCAGTGTCAGCAGCCGGAATCACCATTGTTCCATCGTTTGCTGTGGGTGGATTGGGTCACCGCGCACCCAGCGATAAACTGAATATTGTAGGTATTGGTGTTGGTGGGAAAGGGCATCCCAATCTTGTTGGCATGAACACTGAAAACATCGTTGGTTTGTGTGATGTGGACTGGAAATATGCCGAAAGTTGTTTCAAAGAATTTCCGAAAGCCAAAAGATATTACGACTGGCGCAAAATGTTTGATGAGTTAAACGGGCAGTTTGATGCGGTGATGGTTGCAACAGCCGACCACACCCACGCCGTGATTGCTGCCAATGCGCTCACGTTGGGTAAACATGTTTATTGCCAAAAACCGCTAACCCATTCGGTTTACGAATCGAGATTACTCACAAAACTGGCAGCCAAACACAAGGTGGCCACGCAAATGGGTAATCAGGGAAATTCGGGTGATGGCGTTCGACAAGTTTGCGAGTGGATTTGGAATGGCGAAATTGGTGAAGTGCGCGAAGTTCATGCCTGGACCGACCGACCCATTTGGCCACAGGGATTACAGCGCCCCACAGAAAAAATGACTCCGCCCGACTCTTTAAACTGGGATTTGTTTATTGGTCCGGCACCGAAGCGCCCATTCCACGAAATTTACACGCCCTGGAACTGGCGTGGCTGGTGGGATTTTGGTACCGGTGCTTTTGGAGATATGGCCTGTCATGTGCTCGATCCGGTTTACCAGTCGTTAAAATTAGGATACCCCGATAAAGTAAATGGAAGTTCCACATTGATGAATACCGAAAGTGCTCCACAGGCAGAAACAGTAGTTTTTAACTTTCCGGCGAGGGAAAAAATGCCCAAAGTGGAAATGCCTGCGGTAAAAATTCATTGGTACGATGGGGGAATTTTGCCCACTCGTCCCGACTTACTTCCTGAAGGCGAAAACCTGATGGGCGATGGACTTGGAGGTTGTATTTTTGTGGGGTCGAAAGATACGCTGATAACGGGTTGTGGTGGTTTTAATCCGCGGCTCTTGTCGGGCCGAAAACCGATGGTTGCGCAAACACAGAGAAGAATTCCGGGGGCGGTGGGTTATGTCGATGGTCCGCATGAACAGGACTGGATAAGGGCCTGTAAGGAATCGCCCGAAAATCGTGTTGAAGGAACTTCGCATTTTGGTTACGCCGGTCCGTTTAACGAAATGGTACTATTGGGAGTTCTGGCAATCAGGTTACAAAGTCTGAACAAAACACTGCACTGGGATGCTGAAAATATGCAATTCACCAATATTTCAGATTCTGAAGAACTGAATATTGTAACTTCCGATGATTTCAGTGTGATAGACGGGCACCCCCATTTCGATACAAAATATGCCAAATTTAACGCTATCGAGGCAGCCTCGGGTTACATAAAACACAATTACCGGGTAGGCTGGAGTTTGCCTGCTATGCCGTAAAATTTATCACGTAAATACAGATTCAAAATTCTTGTCATTTCGACGATAGGAGAAATCTGCCTGTTTGGAGAGATTTAGCTCCGCTGATTTTCAATTCTCCTCGCACACTCGTCGAAAATGACAGGTCCTTGAGAGAGCATTTTATTGTCACCAGTAAAAATATCCGATAATTTTCCCTATGCACCGGTAAAAATATCCGATAATTTTCCCCATGCACTGGTGAAAATATCCAAAAAATGTATATTTGCCTGAAAAACAGGTTATGTACCGCAGGAAATTATTTGATGAATTAAAGTCCTATCTTCCCAAAAGGGAGTTTATCATTTTAACCGGCGCACGGCAAACCGGAAAATCCACTTTGCTTCGCCAGTTGCAGGATGATTGTAAAAAAGAAGGAATCCCGGAAGTTTATCTTACGCTCGAAAATAAAACCATTCTGGCAAGTTTTAACGAAAATCCGCTGAACCTGCTTTCTTTTTTACCCATTTCAGAAAAGCGCGTAATGGTTTTTATCGACGAAGTACAATACCTTTCCGACCCGTCAAATTTTATGAAACTGCTATACGATGAATATGCAACGCAGCTCAAAATTGTTGCAACGGGCAGTAGCGCTTTTTACCTTGATTCGCGTTTCAGGGATTCGATGGCCGGACGAAAACGCATATTTCATCTGCCTGTCTGTTCGTTTGATGAATTTCTTGAAATTGGGGGCAAGCAGGAATTATTAGCTGAAAAAACAAGACTTACGGAACAACCCGACGCAAAAAGTCTTCAATTTGATTTGCTCCGCATGGAGTGGGAGAACTACATGATTTTTGGTGGCTACCCGGCTGTAATCACCGAACCCGATAAAAAGGAAAAGATTGCCCGGTTACAGGAAATCAGGGATTCGTTTGTAAAGCGCGATATCCAGGATTCGGGCGTTGCCAACGAAATTGTATTTTATCAATTGTTCCGAATTCTGGCAAATCAAACGGGAAATCTGGTTAATATCAATGAGTTGTCGGTGACTCTGAGGATAAAACATGAAACGGTAACAAAATATCTGAATGTTTTGCAGAAGTGTTTTCATGTTGGTTTGTCCCGTCCGTTTTCGCGAAACCTGAGAAAAGAGCTGGTAAAAATGCCCAAAGTTTATCTGCTCGACACAGGAATGCGAAACTGCCTGCTGAATAATTTTCAACCATTAGCCAGCCGCACCGACAAAGGTGAACTTTGGGAAAACATGGTTTACAGGATGTTGGTTGACAAATATGCGATGGATGAAGTGCAGTTTTGGCGCACCTCGGCAGGCAACGAAGTGGATTTTGTTCTGCCGGGAATTGAAACACCCAAAGCCATAGAAGCCAAATGGGACGAATCTGCGGTAAAACTCAATAAATACAAAATCTTTACTGAAGCTTACCCTGAAATTCCCCTTGGTTTTTTGTGGGTGAACCCGTTTGGCGATGATTTTTTCAGAAGGGTTGAATTAAAGCTGTAAATAGGAACAGAGTCGGTAGAAGCTTTGGTGGACTTAATGGTGGATTGGGGATTTCTCATTTCTTAACTGACCTTTATGCTATTTGTTATATTTTCTAAATGCAGCGATTGTTTGATAAATGCCATAAGTCATTAAAATTTTCCCTAAAAAATAAGGAATAATGTTTCCCCACTTAAGAGAATTTTCTTTTATAATTTCTTCAATACCATTAAATATCCATAAATAATTGACAGCCTCTTTTAAGTATTGTCCATCAGTCCAGATGAAAGTGTTTCCGATACCATCTCGTGTAATTACAAACCAACTAAAAAAAATAAACCACATCGCAAGCGTGAATAATATTCCTTTTAGAAAATTATTACCATGAGAATTACTCCATTTGTTAAGATATAAAATAGCTAAATCTAAAAGTGCGTCAATTTTGTTTTTAACTAATGCTATGCCTGATGTTTCACTTGTTGATAGTTTTGAAATTAAATATCTACGATATGCATCCATCTCCATTTTTTTGAACTTCAATACATTTACTGAATCGTTCATTTTTAAAGCATACTGTTTTAAATATAAACCAGTAATTCTATTGTTGACCAATTGGAATGTAGCTGTTTCATAGTTAATAAGCTTTGCATCATTTTTCATTTCAACACCTGATAAATCAATGTTTGAGAACTCAGTTTCACCAAAATCTACTCCATCATAAAAGGTAGCTAGTCTAAAACTTACAAGTGAATGAAAATATGCATTGAAGAATGAAACATCACTTTTAAAAATTGTTCGATAAAATGGAATTGTCAGTCGTGGTAATTCTTTAGCTTCAAAATCAACAGTTGAAAAGTTAGCAGAATTATGAAAAATGGATTTTTTAAATGAATAATCTGATTCAAAAACTGCTCCTACGAATATCACGAAATCTTTGAATTCAATTAACTCAAAATAAGCTCCTTTAGAAAATATAGTCGTTTCACATCTTAATGGAATTTCTAGAATGCAATAGAATACATTGTATCCGAATTCATTGATATCCTGGTTTATTGAAATTTTATCTGAAAAAGCTGGTATCTTTTTTAATTCCGTTAAAATTACCCTTAAATCGAAAGTCACATTAATCTGACATTCGTCCAAATTAACTTCTTCATTAGAAATTTTTATAATATGTTCTAATATTTCGTCAATCGAGTTTAAATGATGCTTTGTGAAAACAAGTCCTTTCTTTGCCTTTCTCATTGATTTCCAGTTTCAATATTTTCTTTGTATTTTTTTAGGGTTGTCGCTGACTATCTAATCTCACTAAAGTATTCCCATTTCCTCCCATCTTTTTCGAAAAAAACCTTTTATCCCTGATTTTGAAACATTCGGTAACCCGTTCATATTCCATAATTTTTCCAAAGCTAATAAAAAGCTGAATTACTGAGGGTTGCCGGTATTTATTTTTTGAGATTGAAATATTGTATAATCTGCTTCAACAGGAGGCGTAACTACAGATTTTCGAACCACGAACCACAAAAAAACGCGGAGACACAAGGAAAAATCCCTGCGTCTCCGCGTCATTGCGGTATTTTCAGAATATTAGTTTACAATGGCAGCAATACCTGCGCCGATAAGGCTTGAATTGGGTACTTCCACAATTTCGTAATATCTGCGGTTATCGCCAGAGAGGAATCCCTGCAGGAACGATTCGAACATAATTCTGAAATTGAGCAGTTTGTAGAAAGTTGTTCCTTCAATTGTCATCAGAATTGGTTTGTCGGCTGATTTTGCCTTGCCCGATTTCAGAATAACAGCAGCCATACTTGCAGCAACAAGTTTGGCGGCCCGCTGAATGAGTGTGTTGATAATTTCGCAGGCTGCCTCTTTATCTTCCTTGGTAACAAGAATTGTGGAAAGCTCGTTGGCCGGAAGGTCGATGCCGCAAACAAATTTGTTCACCTCTTCAGAAGTCAGTTCGCCCATTGTTTTCATTCTTACAGTACTTTCGGCGCTGAAAACTTCTTCGGCTGCAGCCATTTTCAACGCTGTTGAACACAAGCCTCCAAAATATCCGCCGGCAATCATTTTTTCGAATGTGTAACGACCTGGTAATTTGGTTGTATTATCGAATGCAACATCGATATCGGTGCGTGGCATCAGGTTGAAGTTACCTGATTCGATGTTGATAATCTGGTTTCCCTTGATATCCAGATTCGGCGTTTTTGTAATGTTTTTATTTTGTTCGATATAACAAACGTTGGTTCCGGTTCCGAGGATAAACCCGAGGTATGTATCAAATTCGCGTCCGGCGGTAGCAGCCTGTCCGGCCAATAAAGTCGAAACAGTGTCGTTCATCAGCACAATTTGTTTGTCAGGAGTGCCCATGGCTTCAAGCAGGTTTTTACCCACCATTTGACCCAATACTTCAGGTGCTTTTACTTCTTTGCTCCATTCGAGCAGTTTCCCGTCTTTGTTAGGGAAAATTTCTACCGCATACGAAAAACAGAAACCGATTTTTTCAGAAACGTCTTTGTAGCTGGTAAGATAAGCTGCCAGCGTGGCAAAAAATTCCTGATTCGAAAGTTCTTCATCAATTGCAGGCATTTTGCGTTGCTGTAAATTTTCGGTAACTAATTTCATGTCGTCATCGAAATACATTTTCACAGCTCTGAAATTTGTTCCTCCGGCATCAATTGCCACTACTGGTTCGTTGGGTTTAATTTTACCTTCAGCCCCAATGTAAGTCGGAATCATTTGAAGCGAACCGCCCTTGGCTTCGAGACCTTTTTTCATTTCTGAAATAAAATCATCGGTCATCGATTTGATATCGAGTTCGGCAGCAGAAAGTTTGTGATTTTTAATGAATTGTTGTGTTTTGTTCATAATTGTATTTTTTATTTTTTGTTTTAAAAAGATGCAACTGGTTTACGTTGTAATAACGCCGCAAATTATAAATTTTAGTTGATTGAAAACTTCAGTAGTATTATTTTAATAATTTTTCGATTCTGAATTTTGGCAACTATCTTATCCCATTAAACTCCTGGATTGCTTCCAACATGGCCACCAGATTTTCGACCGGAACGTTGGCCTGAATATTATGTACCGTGTTAAAAACAAAACCGCCGTCTTTGTTAAATATGTCGCAATTGCGCAAAACCTGCTCACGAACTTCGGCAGGTGTTCCAAAAGAGAGCATTTTTTGGGTATCGATTCCACCGCCCCAGAAAACCAGGTCGCGGCCATATTTTTGTTTCAGTTTGGCGGGATCCATGCCGGCAGCGTTTATCTGTACCGGGTTTATAATGTCGAAACCCGCGCGTATAAATCCATCCATAAATGTTTCAACAGCGCCGCACGAGTGTTTGAATGTTTTCCACTGGGTATTTTCGTGAATCCAGTCGTTTACTTTTTTGTAGTAGGGGAGCCACATTTCATCAAATTGTTCAGGAGAACAAAAGGTTGAATCCTGTGTTCCGAAATCGGTACCGCAGGTAAAAACAGCATTTACTTTATTGCCAACCACGTTATAAATACGTGTGAGGTTTTCGATCGCAATTTCAACTTGCTTCTCGTAAATCGCTTTGATGTAATCGGGGCGCATCACGGTGCTCATGTACCATTCGGCCACATCGCGTATCCCTTTCGGATGGTGCAGATTCATCCCCGGAACAAGTGCAATGTCGCCCAAAGCTGTTCCGCCAAAGCCGGCAATGACGGCTTTGCCCGAAAAATAAGCTTTGTCAACCTCCAAACGCCAGTGTTCAAGGTCTTTGTCCGAAATCAATTCAAATTCTTCGAGGTTATTCTCCACATTAAGCTCTTCCTCCACAATTGGGTCCTGCCGGATAATGGCATCAAAAAAATATCCCGTTTTTGGCATCCGGGCGGATGGATCCTGTGAAATATCGCCTTCCGGATACATCAAAACATCGCCGTTTTTATCATACGAAACGTTGAAATCTTTGGAGACCATTACCCTTTGTCCCCACGGAGTTTTCCACTCTTTGAAAGGAGAATGATTGTTAAAACCAAACATGTTGTTACGCCCCCAGGCGCCAATTACATCAATTCCAATGGAGTCAATCAGTTCCCAATCCACTTCACCCAACATCTGGAAAGGTTCGATAACGCGAATTGGTTTGTTTTGCAGTCCGAAATGGGCGCGAAGTTTTGCCACGGTGTTTACATGAATTCCGGTTACACCAGTTGAGCCCATGTCGAAGACAATTCTGTCGGGCTGCAGGTGATTTATGGTTTTTAGAAATTGTTCCCTTGAGTTCATATTCAGTTTTTTTTTCTGGTTCAGTTTATTCTCGCAATTAACGAGGCTGCATATTTGTAAAAATTTCTTTACAAATATGTGCAAATTTGTAAAAGAAAATTTACAGATATGCAGAGCTATGGCTGATATGTCACCATATTTTTAACTTATTTACACCCTTGCTTAATTTTGCAAAAGGTCCGGCTGCAGGGCTGTTTTTATTCCTTTTTTTTCCGAAATAATCGGTGATGAGGGCGATTTCTGTGCCATCTCGATTTTCAAACCTATGTCCCGAAACCAGTGTTTGTCCCATGGCTTGTGTGGTTATCAGCTCGTTTTTTTGTTTCAACATCTCGTTCGGATAATTAAAATTCAGAAAAACTCCTTTTTCCGTTTCAGTGATCGACAGGTCAGGATTTACCTTCAATTCCAGCAGGTTTCTTTCTGCAACCATTTTATCGGCGCCGTTCAAATAAACATTGCCATAAACAATCATTGGGAAATGAGTTGATGCATAAATTCCCAACCCGGATTTACTGTTTTTTACTTCTTTCCCTCCCACAAAAATATTATTGAAATAGCGGTTATCGCCACCTTTTGTCTGAGCCAGCGCAGTCATTTTTGTACTGTGTGGTTCGTGAAACGGAGTTTCCCTGTTTTGAGGGCTAAGTTCAATATTCCCTGCAATCAGGTTATGTGCATAGGCGCCACCTTCCGACCAGTCGCGGATGGAAAGAGGCGACAATAAAATGTTGTTATCGATAAGGAAGGGGCCATGATTTACCTCTACAAAAATATCGTCTGAAGTATTATTAAAAAAGAGGTTGCCCGAAACGTGTGTTCCCTGTGCCATCCAGTCGAGCCACAAACCTCTTCCGCAATTGCTCAATTTGTTTTTTCTGATTGTCATGTCGATGGCTGCATGGATTTTTATGCCGCCCATTTCAGCTCCCGAAAACTGGCGTTTTGTCCAGATGTTGTAGATGTTGTTGTTTTCGATGGTGCTGAAAACAGCGCCCAAACTACCACAAATACCGGTTTGCTCGCAATTGAAAATGGTGTTGTTTCGAACAATATGGCTGCCGATGGTTTCTTTGTTCCATCCTTTTTTGTAGGCACGTTCAATGGTTTTTACATAACCTTCGGCTGAATTTTCCGATGTGTTGTCAAATTCATCGCCATGTTTTCCGAGGGTGATTCCAAAACATTTTGAGTCGCTTATTGTGTTATTTTCAATAATCCAGCCTTTGCTCCAGTTGGTCCCAATCAAACCCACCTGCTCGGCTGTCGGCGGTGCCCATTGCGTGGCGGCGTGCCGCATGGTAAATCCACGGACAGTAATATAATTCACAAAATTGATTACCGGGTAAAAACAACTTTCCCGAACGTTAATTTCAACAAGTTCCTTGTTGGGATGCGCTCCCTGAAAATTCGCATAAATGGTGGTGTAGCGCTCATCGGTTTCGCAATACCAGGTGAAAACTGAACCGGCCGCATCGAAGTTATCTTTTACTACCTCAGGATGCATAACTCTTTCAAGCGATTCAACCTCCCAAAGCGATTTGCCATTGAGATAAACTTCGCCGGTATGATGCACCCTTCCTTTATTATCAAACCAATCGCCCCGGATTTTTTCCTTATAAGGATTGTATTTGCCAAAAAAATCGTTGTTAATACTTGCTTTCCAGATTGTGCCCGAAACAAGATGCCAGTTTTTTACCACTTCAGAACCTGTAATAATCACCTTTTCACCCGGAGCTGCCTGGTAGGTTATCCGTTTTTCATCCGATTTTCCTCCGCGTGGCGGAACAACGCATTCACGATAAGTTCCCTCGTGAACAACAATAACATCGCCCGGAAGCCCCAGATTCGATGCCCATTGAATGGTCAGAAACGGCGATTCTTTGGTTCCTTCGTTCTTATCGTTGCCATTTTTTGCCACATGATACTCACGTGCCGCCAGTGCTGACGAAAGGGAAAGGATAACGATTAATGTTTGAAATATTTTCATTTTCAGTATGAATTTGTTGTTTTTCAGGTTTTTCTCCTTCACCCTTTGGCGAA
Organism: Draconibacterium sp.; assembly: GCA_050179035.1. GTDB lineage: Bacteria > Bacteroidota > Bacteroidia > Bacteroidales > Prolixibacteraceae > Draconibacterium. The sequence continues at coordinate 177,732 of JBFXFM010000003.1, forward strand.
AGGCTGGGAAGGACGTCCTACCAATTTCTTTTCGAGTTGTTCAAGCGAAATGCCTTTTGTTTCGGGCAGATATTTCAGAATTACAGCAAAACCAATGATGCAGATGGCCGCGTAAATCCAAAATGTTTTGGCTGCACTGAACCATTCCACAAAAACCGGGAAAGTTAGTGTCAGCAGGTAACATGCCACCCACAAAGCAAATGTTGAAACCGACATGGCAGCTCCCCTGATTTTATTCGGGAAAATTTCGGAAAGCACCACCCAAACTGTTGGTCCGAGCCCGAAAGCAAAAAAGGCAGGCGTAATAATCAGCAATGAAAGCAACATCCAGTTTTCAGTCTGGCCGGTTTGAAAAAGTAACCCAATCAGCAGGTAGCAGATTGCCATTCCGGCTGCGCCAATCAGCATCAGCTTTTTTCGGCCGGTTTTATCGATTACCCGCATGGCCAGTACAGTGAAAATCACGTTGGTCAGTCCCACCAGTGTGGTTTGAAATAACGAATCATTTACCCCCAGGTTAGCTTTGGCAAAAATATCGGGAGCGTAAAAGAAAATTACATTGATTCCCGACCATTGCTGAAATACTGCGAGAAAAATTCCGATAAACAGGATAAAACCATATTTCTTTTTGAATGCGTCTTTCAGCGTTCCGCGTTTCTCGTTCCCCTGGAGTGATTCGCTGATTTCCTTTAACTCAAATTGTGCAAACTCACTGCCTGCCACTTTCTGAAGAACTGCGGTGGCTTCGTTTTGCCGTTCGCGGGCCACCAGCCAGCGGGGACTTTCGGGTACAATAAAAAGTGCAGCAAAGAATAACAGCGCCGGAACAGCTTCCGCCGCCAGCATCCAGCGCCAGGCAACATCTCCGGTTGCCAGCAAAAAATAATTCACATAATAAGCCATTGCAATTCCAATCACAATGGTAAGCTGGTTTACCGAAACCATGCGTCCGCGAACATGCGCCGGCGATACTTCGGCAATGTACATGGGGGCCAGCACGGATGCGCCACCCACTGCCAGTCCGCCAACAATGCGGTAAATCACAAACGACGGGATTGAATTGGCCAGTCCGCTGCCAACTGCAGAAATGGCAAACAAAATACTCGTTGCCAGTAATATTTTTTTCCGGCCGAATTTGTCGCCCAGCCGACCTGCGTAGCTCGCTCCCAAAATACAGCCAATCAAAGCGCTGCTCACCACCCAGCCTTTCATTTGTTCGTTGAGGCTGAAAAAATCGGTGATAAACGGAATGGTTCCCGAAATAACAGAAATGTCATAACCAAACAAAAGCCCGCCAAGCGCGGTAACCAGTGAGATAGTAAGCAGATAGCGGAAGTTGACCTTCATAAATTCAGGTTTAAATTGATTTCCCCCGAAAGTACAAAAATGGAAAGTACTTTTACTGATGAAACAAAAGTTTAATGAAATTAAAGGTTAGTATAATAACCCAAACATCCAAAGTGGAATGATGTTTCCTGTCGCTATCTCTATGTCATCTTTAACAATAAAGGCATTTTTTATACCCTCAATTTGCTTTTGCGTTTTTGATTTACCTCCCACTTCAAAAATGTATTTTTCATTGACCAGAAAATCACCTTTTTCGGGGTAGCTTACACTGTTATCCACAGCTAACTGGTTCAGTAAAAAAGTTTCTCTTACGTTTCCTGTATCCGATAAACTTTGGGCTAAAGCATAAATCAGGTTTGTGTTTTGCAGGTACAGTTTTTCAGGTTTGTTTAAATAATTGATACCTTTTGCTTCGTTGCCTATCCAGTTTACAATTTGTGCCTTCTCCAGATAGAACAAATACCTTAACAGGGTTTCCCGTGTAACCCCGATTTGTTCTGATAAACTCTTAATGTTTGGTTTATAAGGCACTAACCGTGATATTATTGAAATGAGCTTTTTTAAATTCACTACCGATTGAAAATCGATTTTATAGATAATTGGTAAATCGTTCTCGAGTACCACGTTTAAAACATTGAGCAGTTTTTCCTGGTACATGTTTTCATTTTCTGTGAAAATCGGGTAATATCCTTTTTGAATGTATTCCTTGTAAAATTTTATTGGTTTGAATCCTGATGTTAAATTCATCGATATTTCCCTTGCGTTGAGAATTAACTCATCAAGCGAAAAAACAGGGAGTTGTTCCTGATATTTAAGAAAAACAAACTCGCGAAGCGACAGGCCCGGAAGTTGATGCAGAATGACGCGCCGGCTCAGGTCATGCGACCCTTTATAGATTTCCAAAGCTGATGAACTGGTGAAAATAACTTTGAGTGAGGTCAGATTATCATAAATCAGTTTTAAATCGTGTGACCAGTTCTTGTATTTGTGCACTTCATCAAGATAAAGCATTTTTCCGCCCTCTTTTTCAAATTGTTTTGCAAAATCGTAAAGCAGATTTTCAGCAAAGTAAAAATGGTCAAGTTCAAGATAAATGGCTTCTTCCGAAAATCCGAAATGGCTTTTCATGTGTTGTAATATCAACGTGGTTTTTCCTGCTCCACGAGCTCCGCTGATTCCAATCAAACGATTTTCCCAATCAACTTTGTTCATTAGAAATCTTGTGAAGTTTGAATTGGTGGTTTTAAGTTTTCCGTCTGATATTTCCCTTAAATTATTCATCTTAATGTATATTAAAAACAATTGTCTATAATGCAAAATTAGCATTAAAAACAATTGCAGACAATGCAAAAAATGATTTATTTTGCATTGTCCATAGGTCAAAGATGAGATAAAAAGAAAAAGACGTTAAGTTTTTAGTGAGGATTGAGAATTACATTTCAATGTCGTTTCGTTCTCAGAAGTAATTAAATTTTACCGCGGAGAATTCACAAAGTTTTTCGCAGAGTTCCACAAAGAACTAAAAAGTAGGCCTCTGTGCACTTTGCGCCTGCTTTGCGTTCACTGCGTTTAAGCCTTTTCCGGTTAATTTCTTTAACCAAACGATTTTGAATTACATTTTAGATTTTCGATATTTCTGGGGGATTTCCGGGATTTCGTCGCTGCTTTTTTCAAAACTGCGGATGTACTCAATCAATGTAATCCACTCTTTGGCTTCCTGAATTCCGTCAAGGTTTTTGTCAGCATCGGCAAGCTGATTAAAAATATCAGTTACCGGAACTCCGTTTTTGTCTTTGGGCTCCACTTTCAGCAACCCAAAACTCATTTTTTTGATCCGGCCAATAAAACTTAACAGGTAGGTATTTGCCGAAACCGCGTAGAGCTGGGTATTCTTTTTCGTCAAATCAATTGGTTGTCCGCCGATTTTTACCTGTTGTACTTTTTTCAGAAATCCTTTTTTCGGGTCGGTTACAATCTCAAGTCCTGAGTAATAAATAAAGCCGTCGCCGCCCTTTTTGCTGAGCATCACACTTGCTTCAGCCAAATCTTTCATTTCGCGGCCGGTGATATATATTTTTGCCAGCGGATATCCGGGAAAATCATCTTTTCCGTTACCCAGCGACATCACCCTGAAAGCATCAGCCGGTGTAATCAACCCTGATTTTCCGGCTACCAGGTTCTCGCGGATTGTGCCTGCTGCCACAAGGCTGACATCAACCTGATTCCCGGTTTTATCGAGGTAATATTTTGTTGCGTCGGCAATAAATGGCCCGAGGTTGCTTTCGGTCAGCTTTTCAAAATCGATGGTAAGGTCGAACGCCGTTTTGCCAATGATTTCTGAATAATTCAGATTGGCATGTTCCAGGTAATTTTTGTTGATTAACGAAATGTACGATTCAATTTCATACTGAATTTTTTCGTCTCCTTTTATTTTGTCGTCAACAGGCAGCAATTCAAAGTTAAAATTGCTGATTTTTCCATTTTCAAAGTTGAGTTCTATTTTGCCCATTTCGGCGCCATAACTGCCGGTTTGAACGATGTAGGTTTTACCTGCTTTCAAAAACTGCGGCGTGCGCGAATGTGTGTGTGCTCCAATAATAATATCAATTTCAGATGCCTTTTCAGCGATTTTAAAATCCTCACCGGTAAACGCTCCGGTTTTTTCATCTTTTACAATTCCAGCGTGAGATAACAAAATAATGATATCAACTTTTTCTGTCTTTTTCAGGTATTTTGCTGTTTTTGCGGCCAGTTTAAACGGGTTGGCAAAAGTAACCGGTTTGCTGGCGGGCGCTACACTGGCAGCATCAATGCCTATCAAACCAAAAATTCCGATTTTCAATCCGTTTTTCTCAAACACTTCGTATGGAAGAATTGTACCATTTTCAAAAAGTTGCTGGAGTTTGTCGTCTTCCACATTTTTACTGAAGACTAAATTCGAAGCTACAATTTTTGGATGGCCACCTTGTTTTTGAGCTGCTTCAATTATTTTGGCTAATACGTCAGACCCGAAATCAAATTCATGATTACCAAAAGTGATGTAGTCGTACCCCATTTTTTTCATCAGGTTTAACTGGAAACCGGTTTCCTGCTCCGGAACATGAAACAGGCTGCCCATCAGAAAATCACCGGCATCAATTACAAGTGTTTGTTCGGGAGCGTTTTGTTTTTGAGCATTGATGATGGTAGCCATACGTGAAAAGCCACCCAACGTGTTATCGTTGTTGATTTCGAGCGGAGTGTAATCACTTTCAGGTCCGTAACCAGTTAGTTTTGAATGTAAATCGTTGGTATGTAACAGGGTTAATTTTTGAGCAGTAATATAACCCGTATATCCCGTAAAAATGATAAAGAAAAGTGCAAACTTAATCGTCATAACCACTTAATAAACTTAGGGTTACAAATGAGGCAATTTTTTTTATTACCCGAGATTAGAGAACTGTCTAATTTTAGTAACAGACAATGATTTGTTCAAAATGGGACAGCTAAAGTCCGATGCGGTTTAAAACCACTTTTGAATCGGCACTGTTTTTATTGGCCAGGCTTTGAATCGTTTCGTTGGTAACCAGGTTTTCAATGGCATCGCGGATAGGTGCGTAACTATTATGCAGCGGACAAGGATTATTTTCGTCACATTTTTTCAATCCGAACCCGCACCCATGAAAAAGACTGTCGCCTTCAATAGAAATAATTATCCTGCGCAGTGGTAAGTCTTCTTTTGCAGTATCGAAAAAAAAGCCGCCGTTGATTCCTTTCAGCGATTCAACAAAACCCTGTTTTACCATGCGTTGCAGAATTTTTGCTGTAAACGATTGTGGCGTTTCAATTTCAGTAGCAATTTCGGCTATCCCCGGGCGACGGCCTCTTGTATTTTGTAACTGAATGTAAACCAGTGCTCTGAGTGCATATTCGGTCTCTTTCTTAAACATCTTTTTTGCTCCTTTTATTTAGGCTCAGCAAAAATAATAAAATATTTGAAATTACTAAGAGACCTTTTAGTCCTTTAGTAAAAAGTTTTATATATTTGCCCCCGGATTCAAATCAAAAAAGTAAGATAATGGAACAGCTTCATCTTAAAAATTTAACAGTAGGCGAGATTGTCGCCAACGATTTCAGAACAGCGGCAACCTTCAAAAAAGCAGGGATTGATTTCTGCTGCGGAGGCAAACAGTCGTTTAGCGATGCCTGTGCACAAAATGGCATTGATGCCATTGAGCTTGAAAACGAAATTATTGAAATAGCCTCAGAACCTCAGAATGAATTCATGAATTTTAAAAACTGGGACCCGGTTTTTCTGAGCAACTACATAGTGAACACACATCACAAGTACGTGCTGAAAACATTGCCCGAACTGGTATTCTACACACAGAAAATTGCTGATGTTCATGGTATAAATCATCCTGAATTAATTGACGTAGCTAATCTTTTTGATAAAATCAATGCTGAACTTTTGCAACACCTGAAAAATGAGGAGGAAGTTCTTTTCCCGGCAATCAAAAAAGTTATTGAAGAAAATCAGACAGAAGCAAAGAAAACAGTTGTTTCTGAGATCACCAGAATGTTTGGTGAACATGATTTTGCCGGCGGTGCGATGGACGAAATCAATAAAATCACCGCGGGATATAAATTGCCGGAAGACGCTTGCAATACCTATCGGGTTGCTTTTCAACTCCTCGAACAGTTTGAAGATGATTTGCACTCGCATGTTCATCTCGAAAACAACATTCTTTTTCCAAAAGCGCTTGCATTGGCCAAATAATCTACCCAAATCAGTTTACTCAAAAGTGTCTGAAGAAATAGAATCAACTTAATAAAGTACACTAACTTTTAAAATTAAATACATGGAAAAGAGTTCTTTACTTGACAAGTTTATGAGTCGGAAAGGATTGTACACCGGCTTTTGGATTATTGCATTGTTTATGGTAACAATGCTGATTTACTACACGGCAAATTTGCAGAAAGAAGTGCCGCCAATACCGAAAACAGTGAAGTCTGTGAGTGGTGAAGTGTTATACACGTACGATGATGTGGTTGCCGGGAAAGGTTATTTTCAGCAGTTCGATTTAATGGACTGGGGAACTTTACTGGGTATGGGAGCCTACATGGGGCCTGATTTTTCAACCGATTTTATGCACTATCGCGCTGAATTTCTGTATGATTTTTACGCGCAGGAGTTGTATGGCAAAACCAATAAGGAATTAACGGTTGTTGAGAGAGGCGCTGTAAAGGAAAGGGTGAAACAGGATGTAAAAAAACAGACTGAATTGCTTGAAGAGGGAACGGTTTACACCGATGCATCAGCTTCGGCTTATAAAAAGAATGTTGAATATTTGGTTGACCTTCTTGTAAATGGCGACCCGGAACGTGCTTTCAAAGGTGGTATTATTCGGGCCGATGAAGCCGTAAAAATTGCTGCTTTTGTTGATTGGGCGCAGTTGGTGGCATCGTCACTCCGCCCGGGAACAGAAAGAACCTGGTCGAACAATTGGCCACCCGAACCGCTTTTAGACCAGGATGTAAATTTCAATTCACATAAAATTTCGCTCTGGGAATTTCTGATTCTTTGGACTTTAACCATTGTGGTTATTTTTCTGGCTTACGAATATCTTTTCAAAAAAGACCCCGATGAAAAGCTTGAACCTGCCATAAAAATTACCAGCCTGTTTAAGTCGCAACAGAAATTGCTGAAGTACATCCCCATTGTAGCTGCGTTGTTTGTGGTTCAGCTGCTTATCGGCGGATATTTGGCACATTTATATACTGATCCGACAAATGATTTTTTAATATCTCAGGATTTGCTGCCTTTCAATGTGTTACGCTCAATGCATACACAAATTGCAATTCTTTGGGTTGCAGTTGGCTGGTTAGTGGGTGGTTTGCTTATTGCACCATGGATTGCCAATAAAGACCATAAATATCCGTGGCTGGTTGATGTGCTGTGGGCTGCGCTTTTGGTTGTGGCCGTAGGCAGCATAATTGGCTTGTACATGGGTGCAACCGGTCAAATGCGCGAAACCTGGTTCTGGCTGGGTAACGAAGGACGTGAACTGATTAACCTGGGACGTTTATGGGATATTGGCCTTGTTATCGGTCTGGTTTTCTGGTTTATCCTAATTATTTCGCTCATTCGGAAAGCATCGACAAACAACCCGATTGTTAGCACAATTATCTGGTCGGCTTTTGCAATCGCAACACTATACATTGCCGGGATGATGCCGGTTCACAAGGTAATGCCAAACTTTACAGTTGACGATTATTATCGCTGGTGGGTTATTCACCTTTGGGTTGAATTGACTTTTGAATTATTTGCCGCCGGTGTAATCGCATTTTTTACAGTTTCGCTTGGGCTTATTTCTCAAAAAGTCGCAGTCAGAACCATGCTTTTTGAGTTGTTCCTGATTATGTTGAGTGGAACACTTGGCGTTGGACATCATTACTGGTGGCAGGGGCTCGATGAATACTGGATTGCAATCGGAGGTATTTTCTCTGCATTAGAACCGCTTCCGCTGGCACTCATGATTATTGAGGCAATGAAAAACTACAGGGAGCAAAAAGCAGAAGGCAAAAAGAACGATTTTTCAGTTCCGTTTATGTGGATTGCAGGTTCGGCAATTTTAAACTGGATTGGTGCAGGCTTCTTCGGAATGGTGATAAACACGCCCACAATCAGCTATTATTCTCACGGAACATATCTGATTATGCCTCACGGGCACGTTGCCCTGCTGGGTGCATTCGGGTATATCTCACTGGCATTTATTTACATGGCTTCGCGAACAAATTCATTGGCTAAAGGTCTTGAGTGGAACGACAAACTAAGCAAATACGGTTTCTGGGCATTGACAATAGGCGCGTTATTATTTACCATTCCAACCTATATTATCGGGATGGAACAAACGCGAATTGCCCACGATATGGGGTATTTTTATACACGTTTAAGAGAAGCGGTTGAACCGATGAAAGTCTGGATGTGGTTAAGAACTATTCCGGATGGATTAATGATTATTGGCGGAGTAATTATTCTTTACGATTTGGTGCAGAAAACATATCTGGCAAAAAAGCAAAGCTGAGAAATAAGTAAGAGAAAACAATTAAAATAAACCACATGGGTACATAGGGCACAATAGAATTTCCTCTGTGTTCTATGTGCCTTATGTGGTTCAAAAGAAAAGCTATGAGTGAACATATTGACAATTCGAAATTCAGAAAATCGAAACTTAAAGAAATCATACTGAAACTGCATGAAGGAGGTGCGCAGGAAACAGTCAGACAGGAACTTCTTGAAAACCTCAGCAATATTCCTTATGGAGAGGTGATTGAAGTGGAGCAGGAATTAATTGCTGAGGGTCTTCCTGAAGAGGAAGTCTTGAGTCTTTGCGATGCCCATTCCGCGGTTTTGCACGGAAATGTGGATTTGTCGGCTTCAAAATCAATCCCCGAAGGGCACCCGGCAGATGTGCTGATTCAGGAAAACAAACTGCTGAAACGTTTGTCGGACAATGCAACCGAAGAAATTCTGGCTATAAAATACCGGCGCGGAGAAGATTACAATGAAGCAATTCTGAGAATCCGTGGTTATTTCAACCAGTTGATGGATGTTGACAAACATTACCAGCGCAAAGAATACCTGATTTTTCCGTATCTCGAAAAAGTGGGGATTACCGGGCCACCCAAAGTAATGTGGGGCAAACACGACGAAATCCGCGATTTGCTGAAAGGCAGCATCGAAATTCTGCAAACTCCCGAACTGACAGAAGAGGACTTTCAGGCTTCGGCTGAAATTATTCTGCTTCCGGCGTTGAAAGGTGTTTTCGAAATGACCATCAAAGAGGAGGAAATTCTTTTTCCGATGCTGATGGATACGCTTGCCGATGGCGACTGGTACGAAATTCAGAAACAAACACCCGAAATCGGGTACTGTTTGTACGACCCGCAGGTGGAATGGAAACCTGCCGGAATTGAGGCCGAAGACATTAATGCCATGCAAAAAGAAGGCGGCAATATTCAGCTTCCTACCGGTGGTTTTACTGCCGAAGAGTTGCTGGCGATTCTGAATACAGTGCCTTTCGACATGACTTTTGTTGACCGCAACGACAAGGTGAAATATTTTTCGCAAAGCAGTGAGCGTATTTTTCAGCGCAACCGTGCCATCCTGAACCGTGATGTACGCCACTGTCACCCACCGGCCAGCGCCCACATTGTGGATAAAATCCTGGAAGATTTCAGAAGCGGAAAGCAGACCCGCGCGCCATTCTGGATAAACATGAAAGGAAAAATGATTCACATTGAATACTTTGCACTTCGCAACGAGGCTGGCGAATACCTCGGAACACTTGAAGTTTCGCAGGATTTAACCGGTTACCGCGCACTCGAAGGCGAACAAAGAATTTTATCGTACAAATAAGAATGCCACAGATTCACAGATTGTTATTTGTAGAATTTGAAAATTGAAATCGAACTAACCCTGAAGGGGTTTTATTTGAATAACCCGGTCCCGAAAAAGTCGGGATCAACCCCGGGAATTAACAGAAACAACCAAATCGTCCGCGGGAAGTCTTTGTTCAAGGATTGAATGTTTTTTCGGACGAAACAGAGAAAAACATAATAAAAGATGGAACAGAAAATAATAATTACACCAAAGACAAAAGTGCTTGAATTGATTGAAAATTATCCTCAACTGGAAAATGTTTTAATTGAATATGCTCCCGCATTTAAAAACCTCAAAAATCCGGTTTTAAGAAAAACAGTCGCCAAAATCGCCACACTTCAGCAGGCGGCTGCGATAGGGGGCGTAAAAACAGAAGAATTAATAAACCGTCTAAGAAAAGAAATTGGACAAGATTTAGCAACAGAAAATATGGATATACATTACAATTACCGCAAACCAGAATGGTTTGCTGAAGACAAAATTGTTAAACGCTTTAATGCTTCTGAAATGCTGGCGGTTGGCGAACATCCCGTGAATCAGGTGATTTCGGATTTGAATAAACTGGGTGAAGACACAATTTACCTGCTGATTGCGCCCTTTTTAACGGCACCGCTTATCGATAAAGCAACAAGTCTTGGTTTCCGGCACTGGGTAAACCAGGTCAGCAGCGAAGAATTTCATATTTATTTCAGCCGAGGATAAAAAAAGAAAAAGGTGCAGCGGGTTTAATCTTCTGCACCTTTTTTTCCGTTACACTTTTTTCAACGCTTCCAGAATTCTGTCGGGTGTTACCGGCAGTCTGAAAACCCGCGCGCCGCACGCTTCGAAAACTGCGTTGGCAACTGCGCCACCCACACTTATTATGGCCGGTTCGCCGCCACCCTGTGGCGGTTCGTCTTGTGCATCAACGGTATATGATTCAATCACCGGCGGGATATTGGAGAACAACGGCAAAATGTAATTATTAAAGTTCGTCGAAATTACTTTTCCCCAATCGAACTCGATGTCTTCGTAAAGCGAATATCCAAGACCCATGTTTACGCATCCTTCGGCCTGAATAGCAGCGCCTTCCGGATTAATCACCTGTCCCATGTCCTGACCAACCACGGCGCGGTTAACTTTTACTTCGCCTGTTTTTTCGTTTACGGTAACTTCAACAATAATGGTGACAAAAGTACCGGCATCGATTCCCACCGCAATTCCGCGGCCTGTTCCTTTTGGCGGTTTGGCTTTCGTCCAGCCAAATTTTTCGGCAGCCAGTTTCAGCGAGTTGATGGCACGTTGGTCTTTCAGGTTTTTCAGTCTGAATTCCACTGGGTCCATGCCAATTTTGTGCGCCATAATATCCATGTGCGACTCGCGTGCAAAAGTGTTGGTTGGGTTACCGGGAGCGCGCCATGCACCGGTTCCAAACGGATGAATGTCTTTGCCGTTCCAGGTTACTGTCTGGTGATTTGGGAAACCATAAAACGGGTCGGTTCCGCGGTCGCCGGCGCAGTAGGTGTTAAAATCCCAGTACTTAATAATGCCGTCTTTGGTGATTCCTGAATTGATTTTTACCACAGCTGCCGAGCGGAACATGTCGTACATAAACTCTTCGTGCCGGCTCCAACTGATTTGTACCGGTGTACCTTCCACCATTTTGGCAATCCGCGCTGCTTCTGTAGCCTGACGGTTGTATATTTTTCCGCCAAAACCACCACCCAGAAAAATCTGTTTTACATGAATTTTTTCTTTCGGTAACTTCAGTAATTCAGCCAATTCCTGACGGGTTCCGAATGGTGTTTGCGACGAAGCCCAGATAGTCAGTTCATCTTTTTCGAAAAGGGCAGTAGCCGCATGAGTTTCAATGGATGCGTGTGCTTTGTACCCATCGAGATATTCATTTTCAAACAATATTTCCGATTCTTTTTTGCCCGTTTCCAGGTCGCCGCCTTTGTGTCTGGTTCGGCTTTCGGTTGCTGTTTTCAGAATATGCGCAAAAATGGTTTCGTTATCCGCTTTTGAAGGCTGAATTTCCCAATTTGCTTTCACAAGGTTTTTTGCCTCCTCCGCTTTTTCGGGATTGGCATGAAGCACCACAATAAAATCGCCGTCTTTCAGCACTTTTACACCCGGTTTTGCTTCGGAAGCCGAAGTATCAACCGAGGTGAGTTTAGCCCCATGCGCAGGCGGCCGCACAATTTTTGCATATAATAATCCGGGCAGTCTGATGTCGGCAGAGTAGAGCGCTTTTCCTGTAACTTTTTGCACGGCATCTGTGCGCAAAAAGGATTTGCCAATGATTTTGTGCTGGGCAGCCTTTTTCAGCGGCGGTTTTTCGCTGAGCGAACGAATAATTTTCTGGCCTTTTGTTAATTCAGCATAGGTAATTTTTTTGCTTTTTTCCGACTTTGCATAAACAACGCCGTTTTCGGCTACTAAATCAGCAACCGGGATTTTTAAGGCTTCCGAAGCGAGTTCAATCAGCACAATTCTGGCTTCAGCAGCAGCGGCCCGAATCAGCGGGTCGTGAAAGCGGGTGGTCATTGAGCCCCAGGTTCCGTCGTCGTGCGGCACCAAATCGGTTTCCCCCATAATCATGTCCACCTTGTCGAGACCGATTTCCAGTTCGTCGGCCAGTGTTTGCGCCAGCGAAGTGTTAATTCCCTGTCCCATTTCTATTTTGCCCGAGTAGCAATCAACCCGGCCATCTTCCTTTACCCTGAGGAAGGCATTAAACTTAGGGAACTCCTCCTCGTTTTTTGATTTCATTCCCGAAATAAACGACAACTGGCTGAGCGAAAAAACGATGATTACGCCACCACCCAGGTTTCTGAGAAAATCGCGGCGGTCCATCCCCGTTGGCGGGGTATCGAAATCGTGAAAATAGTATTCGTTAATTTTATCTGGCTTCATTTTATTTTCCTCCTTTCATGGTTTCAGCAGCCGACTCAATTGCTTTAAAAATACGGGTGTGAGCGCCACAACGGCAAAGGTTGTCGTTCATTCCGTCGATAATTTCCTGTCGGGTGGGCGATGGGTTTCTTTTCAATAATCCTATCGCATTCATAATCATGCCTGGCGTGCAGTAGCCGCATTGCAAAGCATCGTTCTCAACAAAAGCCTGTTGCACGGGGTGCAGTTTTTCGCCGTTTGCAAGCCCTTCAATGGTGACCACTTTTTTACCGTCCACTTCTTCCATCGTAGTTCCGCACGAACGAACCGGTTCGTCGTTGAGGAGTACGGTGCATGAGCCACAATAACCCTCGCCACAACCGTATTTCGTGCCGGTAAGATTGAAGTGGGTTCGAAGCACCCAAAGCAGTTTTTCGGTTTTTTCAAGCTGAACTTCCACCGGTTTTCCGTTCAGTTCAAACTGAATTTTTTCTTCCATCGTTTATTGGTTTAATATGATTTTGATTTCGTTGTTATACTCTTCCGGTGTGTCGATATCCCTCAAAATCTCAGGGTACTGACAATCCACCTCCAAAATATCATTTTTTCTGATTTCCATCAACTGTCGCAGTCCTTTTTCAGGGTCAAGTTTTTCGATTTCGTTTTTATAACGGGTTTCAATCAGTACCGGATGGCCACGTTTTCCGCTGAAAGTCGGAATCACAATTCCCTTTTCTGAATTCTTCCACTCATTTCTTACAATTTCAGCAGCTTCGCATGGAACCTGCGGCTGGTCGCCTAAAAAAAGTAACGCAGCTTCTATATTTTCAGGTAAGTTCTGAAATCCGCAAATGACCGACGACAACATTCCCTGCAGATAGTTTTCGTTGATTGCCAGTGAAATGTTTCTTCCGTTGAGTTTTTCTGAAATTTCATTTTTGTGCGAACCCAGAACCACCACCACTTTATCCGTTACTTTCAAAGCGTTGTCAACCACCGTTTCAATAATGGTTTTTCCTTTAAACGGAAGCAACATTTTCTGGGTTTTCATCCTGGTTGAAGCTCCCGCCGCCAAAACAATCGCACAAACTTTTCTCTTATTTCCCATAATCTCTATCAATCACTACCTTTCTCAATCAATCTCTTTTTCCAGTATCCAGCATCTTTTCTAATCTCCATCAATCACTACTAATCTCTTTTCCCCTTTCCGTTTCTCACTTCAATCAACTGCGCTGCAATACTTATTGCAATTTCGTTTACAGTTTTCGAGTCGATTTCGATGCCAATTGGTGTATGAACCCGATTCCATTGTTCTTCAGTTGCCCAGCCTTTTTCAAAAAACAGCTGGCGAACCTGTGCAATTTTTCGTTTGCTTCCCATCATTCCAATGTAGGCAACGTCTTCATCGATATATTCTTTCAGTACTTCTGCATCGTTTTTATGGCCGTGGGTAACAATCACTACAAAAGTGTCTTTTCCTGTAGTCATCTTTTCTTTCATTAGCGCAATATCCCCTGAAAAAATATGATGCGCTTCGGGAAGATTCTTGGCAGTTGCATATTCCGGGCGGTCATCCCAAACAGCCACCTCAAAACCCAGCCAGTTTCCGATGTGTGTGACAGCTTTCCCCACATGACCGGCACCGGCGATGATGAGCAGCGGCGGTGGGACAATGGTTTCCAGAAATGCAATTTTTCTTTCTGAATCTCCGGGTTTTGAGAGAAAAAATTCCCTGAAATCTCCGGCAACCAGATTGTTCTGCATTTCAGAAATCATGGGTTTTATCGATTCTGGCAATCCGGTAGAATTTTCCAGCCTGTTTTCGCTTGTCAGCCAAATCCTTGATATCACTGATTTTTCACCCGACTGAGAATAAAATGTTGCCAAAACGCCCGGATTTCTTTTCTTTAATGACGCTGTTAAAGCCTCAAAAACATGAAGATGAATTTCGGGGTTGGCATCAATCAGAATATGCATTCCACCGCCACAAATAGGACCCAGGTTATCAGCAATTTCGTGATTCAGGTCAAAACTGAAATATCCCGACATTTTTGTGTGGGAAAGTCTGGCAACAATTTTTGTAACTGCGAGTTCTGTGGCACCGCCGCCAACTGTCCCGATTAGTAAATCTTTTTTACTAAAAATCGCAGAACTACCTGGTATTTGTGGTGTTGAGCCTTTTGTAGAAGTTACTGTGGCAAGAACACGGTTTTTGTTTTTCAGCAAAAGCGCAACCAGGTCGGAATACAAATGGTTGTTTTGTTTATCAATGTTCATTTCAGTTTTGGCCAATTGTTTTAAGTTAGTTTCAAAGGTAATTTTTTTGTGTATATTAAGATTATTGTGGTCATTGCGTTTTACATAAATCAAAGCGGTGTTGCGGGAAATACTATATTTGGCGGTAGTGATTTTAAAAATATTTTAAAATTAATCCAATGAAGAAATTATTTGTAACAGGATTGGCAGTTTTTCAACTTGTGTTTGTTTCGGCGCAAACCACAGGAACACTGAGTGTTTCGGTTGCAACTTCATCGGCAGGAGGGAATTATGCGCCCCGCAATGTTTTTGTGATTTGGATTGAAAATGCATCGGGTAATTTTGTAAAAACACTGACTGCCAATGCTGAAAAACGAATTCAATATCTTTACAAATGGTCGGCATCCACATCGGCAAAAAGTACGCAATACAACCGGGTTGATGCAGTTACCGGGGCAACACTCAGCAGCCACGGAACCCGCACCGGCATTTGGAACGGAACCAATTACAACAAAAGTCTTGTACCCGACGGAACTTATTATGTTTGTTTTGAACTCACCGACAAACATGCCCAGGGAAATTATTCGCGGTTTGCTTTTACAAAGGGTGCAGATAATAAAGTAACTCCGGCAAATGTGACTGGCTTTTCAAAAATCTCAATTCAATGGACAGCCTCGGGTACAACCGATGTTGAAACCGTTGATTTCAGCAATGATATTCAGATATTTCCCAATCCTTCGGGGAAATTATTCAGACTGCGCGGCAGCAATATCACAAAAGTTGAAGTGCTCACCCTTGTCGGTACTCTGCTTTTCACCAACAGGAACACGAAAGAGATTGACCTCGGAAATTATGTTGACGGAATTTATCTGGCGCGCATTACAACCGGCGATAAAACTGTGATAAAAAAACTGATAAAAGAATAAATTATTCCACGGTCCACTCGTAAATTCCGGCTGCATATTCTTCGGGCAGTTGAATCTCGATTTTTACTGCAGTAGTTTTAATTTTTTTAAACTTCATTGTGTTCAGCTCATCTTTTTTAATCGGATAGCTTCCTTCAGTTTCAACTTCTTTCCAGTCGTTGTTTTCGGTTTTATACAGCAGTTTCCAGCTTTTTGGTATCCGGCAACCTCCGAAAGGTCCATCATCGAACCAATAAACTGAAGATGAAGAAATTTCGGCAGCAGTCGGGAAATCATACTGAATCCAATGCGACATGTTTTTGTCGGGCCACCAATGGTAGTAGGTTATTGAACGGTCGTTTGAGTTTTCGGGCAATAATCCGTCGCGGAGCGAAACCAGTGTGCTTTTTTGTGCCGAGGCCGAAATTTTACTTTCGGTAGCCAAACTCGGTGGTGGCAGCGGCCGCGAATATTTGTTTTCAGTCGGCAGCCACACAGCCATTTCACCCGGTCCGCGGTTAGCCCACGCAAAATAGGGGATGGCAGTAATTTTTACCGGTGTCTCTTCAATTTCTCCCTTCTCTGTTTTTTTCAGGCTTTTTCCTTCTCCGGAAACCGTGGTGATACCACCCAACATTTCGGGTTTAAATTCAGTTCCAAGTTTCGATGAGGTTGGTAAAACAAGATTCAAAATATGTTTGTCCTGCATTTCGGGCCATTCGGCACAATAAATCATCGGGCCACGCATCAGCGCAGTTTTCCCGTTGTCGGCTTTTATTCTGTCGTCGGCTTTTACGCGGCGGGTTTCGAGTGGTAATTCAAGTTCAATCACATCGCCTTTTTTCCATTGTTTTGAAAGTAGTGCAAAACCTTTTTCGAGCCTGAAATCAGCTTTTTTGCCATTCACTTTTATTGAATATTCAGGTTGAATATCATCAGCAAAAGCATACAGATTGCCCGGCAGGACTTCGTTTCTGGCATAACCCGGGATGCGGAGCGCCATCTCAAAGGGTTTGGATGAAGTACTGTTTATTTTGAGCTGGACCTTGCCATTCCATGGAAAATCAGCCACTTGTTCAAGGTCGATTCTTTCGCCTTTCAGATTGATGGAAACCGAGTTTTGCAAATAAAGATTCACATAAATCCGGTCGTCGGTTTGCCCGTAAATATAACCCGGAACCGACGGAATAAACCGGCAGACATTGCTGGGGCAACAGGCACATCCGAACCATTCACTTCGTGAATGCTGGCCCATCGACTCCAACGGATTCGGGTAAAAGAAATGGTCGCCGCTGAGTGAAACACCATCGGCCATCCCGTTGTAAAGTGTCTGTTCTACAATATCGAAATATTTCGAATCGCCGCTGAGCAGGAACATTCTGTAATTCCAGAAAATGCTGCCGATTGATGCACAGGTTTCGTTGTACGCCGACATGTTAGGAAGCTCGTAATCGGGGCCAAAACCTTCGTGCCCGGCTTCGGCGCCAATTCCGCCAGTGATGTACAATTTTTTTGTGACAAGGTTTTCCCAGATTTTATTCAATGCTGCAATGTATGCCTCATCGTTGGTAATCGCCGCCACATCGGCCATTCCCGAATAAAGATAGGTTGCCCGCACGGCGTGACCCACCGCTTCGGTTTGTTCGGTTACAGGAAGGTGGTCCTGCGAATATTCACCGCGGGCGTGTGGTGAGTTATGTCCCCGGCTGTCGATAAAAAATTTAGCCAGGTCGAGGTACTCTTTTTTCCCGGTTACGCGGTACATTTTTACAAGTCCCATTTCAATTACCTGGTGACCCGGCGACCGCATCATTTTGCCGGGGCCAAAAACTTTTACATGCAAATCGGCGCTTTTAATGGCAATGTCAAGCAGCGTTCGTTTTCCGGTTGCAAGATAATGTGCGGTGGCAGCTTCGTATAAATGACCCACATTGTAAAGTTCGTGGCTCAGGTCCGACTCCATTTCCCAGCGTTCGCTGCCAGCCCATTCGTGGGTTTTATTTGGGTTAATGGTGCGATTGGTGTACAAATAACCATCGGGTTCCTGCGCCTTACCAATGTATTCGATTAATGAATCAAGCTGTGCATCCAGTTTTGCGTCGGGAATCATTTGCAATGAGTATGCAGCACCTTCGATAATTTTATAAATGTCAGAGTCGTCAAATGGATATGTTGTGCAAAATTCGCCTTCTTTAATGTTGGCGGCAAACAAAAAATTATCGACTCTTCCGGTTGAATAACAATGTTTTAATGCGATGGGAATTGTCACTTCATGATTTAGTTTTACACGGGGAGCCCAGAATTTATCAGTCAGTTTTACGGCTGTAAACGGCACCGGACGCACGGGGTAATCGTTTTCCCGTGCGTTAACTGTATGTAATGAAAGAAGCAAAATCGCAAAAATGGATGTCAGCGATACAAAACGTTTCATAATGTAAGGTTTACGTTGATAAAAGTCATTCTTCTGTTATTTCTCGCATGGCGAAAATAACTACAAAATCAGAACTTTTTGAGTAGTTTTGAGCGAATCAACTAAATCTGAAATCTAAAACCTGAAAATTATGACAAAGCAATTATTCCTTCTTACTGTAACTGTAGTTTTTTTTGCTTGTAATGCTGCGTATTCAAAAGCAGAATTAAAAGAGATCAGAACTGCATCCGACCGCGTTGTTGTGGCATTTTTTAGCAGCGATACCGTGAATGTCGATGAAATCAATACTTCCGATTTATCGCTTTGGAAGATCAACGGAAAGCCTGTTGAAAACATTTTTAAATATGTAATGCAGTCGAACAAATGCGACCATCACATTTATCTCGAAACTGACAAACTTGTTGCGGGGCAAAAGTACAAAGTGGAAACACCTTACGGAACACGTGAGTTTAAATTTGATGAGCGGAAGATTTTCTGTGAATCGATTAAAGTGAACCAGGTAGGTTATTCGGCTTTTTCGAAAATTAGGTACGCTAATTTTGCCATCTGGCTGGGAACGGGTGGTAGCCGGAAAATAGAAGGCAAATTGCCGGATTACGAAGTTTTTGAAGTGGCAACTGGTAAAACCGTGGCAAAAGGTTCGTTGACAGAATTAGGAGAAGACGCTTCGTCCGGTGGTTTTGTTTACCAGATTGACCTTGCGGCTGTTCCCGAAGGCGGACCCTACAAAATTGCAGTGAAAGGTTTTGGCTGTTCGTACCCGTTTGGTGTGGGTGGCGAGTTCTCAAAAATGCTGGCACACACCATTTTCAGGGCGCAATATTTACAGCGTTGTGGTTGCCCCATTCACGAACCCGATATCAGAAAAGAGGCCTGTCATACCTTGATTTATGATGTTGACGGACCAATTGGTGAAGCCAATATTGACGTGGTTGGAACCGAGCGGACTTTTAACATGTACGGCGGTTACCACGATGCGGGTGACGCCGACCGCCGCGCTTATCATCTTTCGAACCCGATGATTAACCTGATGATTTTTGAAGTTTTTCCGGAGTATTTCACCGATGGTCAGTACCGTATTCCGGGCGATTTCGATGAAAAATTTAATATTAAAAACTACGAAAATAAAATTCCGGATATAGTTGATGAGGCAGAATGGGGAACCATGGCGTGGGAATATTTACAAAACGAAGACGGCACCATTCATTTTGGCACCGAAACCCGTCATTATCCCGATCCGTTTGATGCACCGCTCGATAAAGACAATAAAAAATATGGTACTGTAAAAGTTGACAATCGGGCCACTTGTCCGTCAGCCGGGTTGTTTTTGCATTTGGCCAGAGTAATAAAACCATACAAACCTGAAAGGGCTGTCGAATTGCAAAGAAGGGGAGAACTGGCTTTTAAGGCCGGCGCTGAAAGTATGGCCGACCCTGAAAAGTTGTACTACCATATTCAGCGTTACCTGCTTACAAAAAGTGATGCCGACCACCTTAAAATAAAGGAGTTTTACACCATTGCCGACTCGATGAAAGTAAACCTGACCATTACACCCGGCTATTCGCTGAACGACAAACGTTTCGATAATCCGGCGTACATTATGTCGTACGTTCTGGAGAAAGAAGTTCCGACCGACCCTGAAATTGTCAGTTATTTTAAAGCTGCAATAAAAAATGCTGCCGATGCAAATATTGCTGAATTGAAAAAACATGCCTTTCCGGTTGGTAACGACCCCGAAAAAGGCGGATGGGGACACAATGTGCGTCAGCCACAGTACGCAGCTGCACCGCTTTTGCAGTGGAAACTTTCGGGTGAACAGCAATACTTTGATGCAGCATCAGCATTGATGGACTATAAAATGGGGCTGAATCCGGTTGGTATCAGTTATGTAACCGGGCTGGGTTCTCACCAGGTACACAACATTCACGACCGCGAAAGCGCTTACACCGAAAAGTTGGGCTGGGGTTCGAAACCAGGAATTACAGCTTTCGGTCCAGGTGTGGTTACGCGGCGTGGCAATGCAAAAGTGATTCCCGGTCTGGCTGATTTACCCAAAGAACGCCAGTATGTTGACGACCGTGAAATCATCAATTTCAACGAGTTTACCATATTCGAAACCATGCATTACGATGCACTTTACACCATTTTAGCTGGCGGCGGAAAATGGAATGGGAAAAATCCGTTTGAAAAATGATAATAAAAGCCTTTTTATTGCTGCTGTTTTTGTTTAATGTTGATATGCACCAATATCTGTTGAATTTTGTTTTATTGATTTTTGAAGAAGGTCATAATCATAGCTTGATATAATACCAGCTCCGACTGCAGGACTTGTTGAGCTTATACGGTAGTCTTTTGCAATGAAATTTTTAAACTTAGGATCAGTGATTTTCTCAGTTGCATCAAGCTGCCATCCAGAAGTACTGCTTAACATTCCATCTTCGGGGAAATAGTATAGATTATGACTGTGTTTCAGATTTTCTCCAATCATATTTTTCCAATCCATAATTTTTGAGTTGGTAACAAAAATATTATTGAAGACATTCAATTTATTCATATCCTTGGTTTGGATGTTATTTCCATTACCCCATTGTATGATAAACCCCGATCCATAAAAATTGTCATCCATACTTATGAAAGTATTATTTTCAATGGTTACCTGGTAATAGGCATCAGCAATAACACTGTTCATATGAAACAGAATTGCATTGTGTTTGCTGTTAATGTATAAGTTATTCGCAATTTGCATGTTGGTAACCTTTCCTGCTCCTTCCAGAAACGTATCACAACTGTCTGCCACGTTATGATGAATTCTGATATTGTCTGATACATAACTCCAGCCCTGGTTTCCTGAATCCGGATTATATCCGAAAAACTCTATAGCACCGCCATCAGTACCAAATGACTTGCTTGGAGCGATGCAATTGATGAAGCGATTCCATGCAATTTCAATATCTTTTCCATATACTGTAACTCCATTAGCACCCCAATCCTTATCAGGTATTCCTGTATCCATCACCATTACGCCGTCGTGGATATAATTTGACAAAATTTTTTGATGTTTTCCTGCAATTCCTACTCCGGCCCCGCAATAACGGACCTCATTTCCTGCAATAATAATATGGTGTGTTTCTCCAGACAATGAGATAGCCACTGATGTTACGTCCTGCACCCTTAAATCGATTACCGTGATATAACTGCTTGGCGTCTTGACTGACCTGTCGCGCCCAAAGACTATTGCCGGTACTTCTTTGTTTTTATCCCACAATGCTCTTGGTTTTGAAATGGTTGGAGGTTCGCCTTCTCCATAGGCTTCTATTATCACCGGAGATTGTTCACTTCCAGCCGAGCCATTATCAAAAAACAAATTCTGGGATTCCCAAACAGAGCCACGGGCCAACCTGACAACGTCACCCGGAACCAGTACAACACGATGTAACCGATCTAAAGTTTTCCAGGCAGTCTCTTTACTTCTTCCGTCTGATTTGTCATTACCATTATTTGCATCAATATAATAGGCCGCCGCCGAAGGTGATGACCGATAGGAATCAATTCCGGGATCATTGATTTGAATGTTCGATGGTTCTTCAATCTCAGGTTCCTGAAATTCAGTATCGTCTTGTTTATTACAACTTGTAAACAGTCCAAAACTAATGATAAGATAGCTAATGAGAATTTTTCTGGTACTCTCTCCTTTATCTCTGAATAATGAATAATTCTTTTGTTTTTTTTCCATGTTGTTAGTTTTATAAGATAATAGTAGTTTATTCAATATTTTGTGAATGTTACATGATCTCAAAAAGTCAATGTATTTAAAACCAAATTGAGGTGTGAAAATTTTTACTTTTTATTACTGATATGATTCCCAGATTTTTAATGATCTTGAAAAATGGATTTCAGGATCTTCGTTTATTCCATAAGTATGCAGAACGACAGGTCCCCGATAATCGCATGATTTGAGTATTTGACAGAAGTTTTCAGTATTGAAAGTTCCCTTTCCTAATGGTTTGATAGCATCTGACCAATCTTCAGCCCTGTTTTGGTATAACAATGTATCTGCACCGCTGATCGAAACAAGTTTGATGTAAGGTCTGACATTCTGTATGGCATCCTTTATTCGGTTAACATTTCCTGCCCGTAATTCATGGCAAAGATGAAAGGAAAGGAATAGGTTTTCTTTTTTTAATTTTTGAATAAATGGGAGTGCCTCTTCCGCTGAAATCAACACACTTCCTTCATAAGAAGCATCGTGAGGATAAATAATCACGTCAATCCCGAATTCTTTAGCTATGTCGCACATCACAATAAGTTTTGCTACAAGCAGATCATTCCGGTTTTGCTGGTTGCTTGAAAAAACAGGCCACAATGGAATTAGGTATTTACTCAAAATTGGCAACAGGGACATCCAAAGTGAATCATCTTGTTGATCGAGATTATAGAAAAAATATATCCCGGCAATTTTGAGATTATTTTCTATCGTCAGTCGGCTTGAGTAAAAATCTTCAATTCTGGTTTTAGTGGATTGATCGGTTCCTTCCCAGGCAAATCCCCGGAAACCAATGCGATTGATAAAATTGATCTGTTGATCTAAATCCATTTGTTCTAATCCAAACGGATAAACATATAAGCAGGAGGAACCTTTTTCTTTTTTAAGTTGTGAATCTGTATTCATAAAGGAATTTCTTATAAAAAGGTTGATTAATTGTTTGTGTATTCTATTATTGCCTTCGTCCTGATGTCGTTGCAGAAGGATTTTTGCCTATACTAAATTCCAAAAAAACTACTCCTTCTGAGGGAATCGATATTGTTAATTGATTATTCATGAGAATGTCTTTTTGATTCCAGATATCATATATCTGAATATACTCGGGGCATTCAATCGTTTGGGTTGATCTGAAAAATTGACGCAATCCGAGATCAATTTTTGTAAAGCTCTTTGCTTTGTTCAGCCTTGACCGGTTAAAAATGCCAATCCAACCCTTGTCCGGATTACTTTTTTCGCGGGCATGCCAGATTTCAATGGAATCATTTTCATAGATGTTTGTTGCCATTACCCCATTTTGATTGCATTGCAGCATGTGTTTGTTGGTGATTAAGGAATAGGAAAAGTCATCCATTGAGAGCAGATCTCCGCCGATAAATAACGGTGAACAAGCCAGGGCCCTCATGGTGATGAATGTTTTCATCTGATCTTTGGTTAAACGGCACCAATGATTAAAATTCCGGTTTTCGGTGGTTCTTTCTTCCTCATACTGTTTGGGAATTTCAAGATTTAACTGTCCAAATGGGATCATGTCCAAATCAATCCAAAAGCCGTCAGTTGCTAATCCCTGGAATTTTTTCCATGCTATAAATGATCTGTTGATATCCGATGACCGATCCCAAATATCACCTGTAACTCTTACCGAATTTGCTGTTCTGTAAAATGGAACATGAAGTTGATCGGTTACATCTCCGGGAGAAAGACTAACAATTATTGGACGTCCGCAATTCTGAACTGCTTTTTCGAGAGCCAGTATTTCATCAGGATAAGGAGTCATGTCATCCACCTTTACAAAATCGATTCCCCAGTCTGCAAATTTTTCGAAAATACTGTTATACCATTCCTGCGATCCGGGTTTTGTCATGTCAACTCCATAAGTCAATGAACTCCAGGAACAGACATTCAGTGTATCAGCAATTTGTGAGGCCCGCCAGTTTGTGCCTTTTACAGGAAGATTCAATTTTACCGCTTTCTTTGGAATGCCCCGCATTAAATGTAAGCCAAACTTCAGACCCATTTGATGTGCTTTATCAGCCAGGGGCTTTATTCCGCCCGGGAAATAGGTTTTACTTGGTTCATAAACGCCATATTGATCAAGAGCAGAACCTAATTCCATTACAGGATAATTGCTGCCTTTCAATACTTCGTTTTCAAAATACCAGCCTGCGTCAATTACAAAGTATTCATAACCAAATGGTAAATATCTTCCGGCCATTTTCTCCATGTTGGCCGTCGCATTTTTTTCATTCAGATAAATACCATATGAATCAAAACTATTCCATCCAAGCGGAGGTCTCATCTGAGTCTCTGATTTCTGAGCATTACCAATCATGTTTTGGAAAAAAATAAAGGCTATTATGATATATGTGGATTGGATGTGGTTATGCTTATTGTTCATTATTAAGTTTTATATGCGATTTTTTATTTTGTAATTCTGACTGTTTTTAATCCTGCCTCAACGAAATAAAACATGCATGTTGTCTGCATCGCAAGGAAGTATTAAACTTCAATTTCATTATTCATTTTGAATCACTAGTGATGCGTTAACTTTTAAAAGTTAATTATAACATATTGATATAAAAATAAATACAAGCGTTCTTTGATTTTTTGATTTGAATTGACTCGTAGTTTTGTGCTCCATTAAGCGTAAAATTATG
>JBFXFM010000004.1:0-196094 GCA_050179035.1 Draconibacterium sp.
TTTTTGTTTAGGTGCAAGAGCAAAAAGATAAAAGGCAGTCAATCCCGGAATTATACCAAAACAGGAATGTATTGAGATTTGAAATAAGGTTTTTACACCGGTTAACCAACCAGTTTAATCAACCTGAAATAACAGCAGGTTTATTGTATGATGAAAACTTTTACCGGGATTTGGTTAAACGATGGAAAAATGAATATTTCAACATTCAAAAAATAAACACAAAATTAAGTAGCATGAAACCAACTGGCAGTACAAAAGAATTAATTGAGAATCTGGCTTTATTTCAGATTATAGAGGCCGGACAACCAACAATATTAAGCACCATTAGACAATGGCAGCAAACCGGGGAAATTGATAAACACCAGGCACAACGATTGAGAGAAGCCATAAAGGAAATATCAAAAAGGCCAATCAATGAGGCCGGGAACGATTTAATAAATGAATTGAACCGGAAAATAAAAGAGGCAGCCAGAAATTATTAAACACAATTACAAAGAATATGAAACTAATACAGGACGATTTTTACTATGAATACTTTGCTGATGAATTTATGGGTACTGAAATTACTTTTAGAAAGAACAAATTTACCGGGGACACAATGATTTTCTTTACCGATGAAATGGCAAAGCAATTTTTTGGTTTTGATAGTGTTGAAACAATGCTAAAAAACCATAAAATAAAAGAATTGATGAATCAGTTTTATAAAGAAACCGGGCAAAGATTGTTTATGCCTGACTTTGAACATGGAGATACAGTAATGAATTAATTTCTATGGTTTGGTTTTAAGGAGAAGTGATTGATCTGAAAAGTAAAAGAGGCGGCCCGGAATCATTAAACATAGGTTATATTTATTAATTTTGTTCTAATCATTGATAATAACAATTGAAATAATGGAAACAGAACTAACACCACAACAACAACTTTTTTGCAATCAGATAGTTTTAGGAAAAAATCAATCTGAAGCATACAATTTTGCTTATCCACGCTCATTAAAGTGGAAAGAGGACGTTGTGAGAATAAATGCCTCACGGTTAATGAGTAAAGCTAACATTAGGCTAACAGTTGATGAAATCAGGGCAAATCAAGCCAAACGGAATGAAATGAAACTTGATAAAGTGCTGAAAATGATGGCTGAATGGTTAGAGTTTGATCCGCTGGATTTGATGGATGAAAACGACTGTGTAAAATCCATGAAAGACCTTGCCCCGGAAGTCAGGAAATCACTTGCCAGCATCGAAGTAGTTGAACTTTGGGGCGGTTCAGGTGAGAACAGGCACAAGACAGGTGAATTGAAAAGAATCAAGTTCATCGACAAGCGACAGACAGCTGACATGTTTTTAAAAAAATATGGAGCATATATAGAAAACCGGAATGTAAAGGTTGATGTTTCTGATTTACAGCATATAAAAGATATTTTAGATAGCATAGATTAATGTAATTCAGCATAACACCATCATTTTGAAGAACAAGAAATCAAATGCTGGTAAGTGTTGGCAACTTATAATCAATCAACCTGTATTAGAAATACAAAATTTTTAATGATTGCAACCTGTTCTTTAAGTGTTTTTCCTGATAAATCATTTACTTCTGGTAAAGATGATTGGTTGTCGATTAAATCCAACAAATTTAAAAGATAATTGACTTTTACAGCATAAGTTGCATTTTCTGCTTCTAAGTGTTTCGCGTTTATTATGCCTATTAAGTATCCCGAAGCATCAAATAAAGGTCCGCCACTATTTCCTGGTTGAACAGGGGCTGATATTTGATAGGATGTAACATCATTTTGAAAACCCGTTTTGGAGCTTATTATTCCATTAGTAAGTTTTATTTCATCTCCCATTGTTGCAGTAAGTGGGTAACCTAATACAAATACATCTTCACCAACATCTGAGCTTGATTGTTTTAAGGAATATGGAATATTTCCAAAGTCTTTAAATGAATTATCAATGATTTGAATAATCGCTAAATCATTATTTTTATCTTCAATGACTTTTTTAGCCAAGAAACCAACATTAAAATCCCCGTCTATACCACGAACAATTATTCTATTTCCCTCGCCTACGACATGATAATTGGTTACAATTAAACCATCAACTGAAATAGCAAAGCCTGTCCCGGACTTTGAAGTATTTTTATCCGGAATGTTTATTATTCCTGTTTCGATTTTATTTATCCAATCTTCATAAATCTTCGTTCTTTCATTTTTAAGTTTATTAGAACGACTGGCATTATGGTCGTAAGTATCACCCTGTACTCCTGTCCCGAATGCTGACATTGCTTCTGCCCATCGTAGTTTAAGTTGTGTTTTAATAGACTCCTTTAAATATTTTTCGTATCGTTTGTGAAACTCATAAGCATTTGGAAGCGAATCAATATAAGAAGTTTCAAACCTGTAAATTTCTTCTATCTTTTTTTCTTGTTTACTTTTCTTATTCTTCTCTGATTGAGCGAAAGTGATGTTCGGCAATGTGAAACAAATTATTAATGTTAGAGATAAAATCAAATTTTTTATCATAGTGTAATAGTTTAGCAGGTTGTACTCTATATTAACTTTAACTCATTCTTAATTTCCAAAACTAACAAAAAAGAATTATTGCTACCCCTTTAAATGTGATTTTATATCATATTTAGAATTACAGGAAAAAAAGAGGACAGCCTAAAATCAGACCGTCCTCTTTTGAACTTTTAATCCTGTTATCAATATAAAAGGATAATCAAAATTAATCATTTTAAGCAATCAAAAAACAACCCCGAAAAGGGTAAATTTTGGGCAAAATTAATAAATGTTGACATATTGTTGACATAAGAAAAAAGGATTAATCTGTATATCAACAAATTAATCCTTTTAAAAGTCGGCCTGCAGGGACTCGAACCCTGGGCCCGCTGATTAAGAGTCAGCTGCTCTACCAGCTGAGCTACAGGCCGAATATTTTATATCTAAACTTTTCTAAACCCTGGGCCCTCACTGACGATGCTGTCAGTGCTGCTCTACCTCCCGAAATTTCGGGATGAGCTACAGGCCGAAAAATATTGCGGCAAAAATAAGTTTTATTTTTAATAAGAAATAAAGAATAAGAAATAAGAAATTTAAAAATCAAAAACGCCTGGCTACACCTGCCTTTCGCACTCCCGACTCCGGTTATCAGCCATTTTACAGTTTCAGTTTAACAGGTTTACTGGGTAAACTTTCGTTATTCAAACGGTCGAGTACCGAAATGCGTACTTCGTATTTTTTCTTTTTGTCGTTGAAAGGCGCAAATTTCAAATCTGTCGATTTCACAATTCCCCAAAAACAGCGGGGATCATTCGTGTCGAAATCTGTACCGGATTCGTTTCCATAAATCACAAAAAGATTGGGTTTGTCCATTTCACGTTCAGCCTTTCCGGTTTTCCATTTTACCTTCTTCCCAAATTTACAGATTCGTTTTACAGGTTGAGGAGCCGTGTTGTCAATCCATGTCATTGCCGGAACAACGGCCGGTTTGCGATACAGCAAATTGGTGAGACTATCCTGCAAACCCATCAAATCACGGTTAAAATGTTTGGCGCTGTAATAAGCAACACCCTGTAATCCGGGAATACTTCTCACCATTTCAACCTGTGCCGGCATTTCTCCCGGTTTTGTCCAGGCTGCTGTTTCCGATTTTGCATCCACTTTGTACGTTGCCAAACCAATATACATCGAACGTCCGTAAGTGTGATCCTTCCACCAGTTGGCGAGCATTTTAAAATCGGCTTGCGGGTGGCCAATCTGCCAGTAAATCTGCGGCAGCAGGTAATCAATCCAGCCATTTTTCTGCCATTTAATCACATCGGCGTACAAATGGTCGTAATTGGTGGCGGCGGCTTTTGTGTCAGAGCCATGCGGGTCTTCCGATTTATTTCTCCAAACTCCAAAAGGGCTGATTCCGAATTTCACCCAGGGTTTTGTGCTCTTAATAGTATCGTTCAGCATTTTGATAATGATATCCACATTTTCGCGGCGCCAGTCGGCTTTATCGGCTTTGCTGAACCCGCGGTTGTACATGGCAAAAGACACAGTGTCGGGATAGGCTTCGGCCAGTGGATACGGGTAAAAATAATCGTCGAAATGAATCGCATCAACATCATAACGCGAAACGATGTCTTTCACAACTTTGGTAACAAACTCGCGGGTTTGCGGCAATCCGGGGTCAAAATAAAGCAGATTTCCGTATTTTAAAATCCATTCCGGATGTTCAAACGCAATGTGGTTTCCGGCAAGTGGTTCTTTTATGTTTTGCGAAACGCGAAACGGGTTGAGCCAGGCATGTAATTCCATTCCCTGCCTGTGACATTCTTCAACCCAAAACTGTAATGGGTCGTAAAACGGGTCGGGTGCTTTTCCCGGAGTGCCGGTCAGGTATTTCGACCATGGCTCGAAAGCAGATGCATAAAATGCATCGGAAGCCGGACGCACCTGAAAAATAACTGCATTCATTCCAAGTTTACGACTTGTGCTGATGATATTCACCGCTTCCTGTTGTTGTTGCTCTGTTGTTAAACCGGGTTCCGACGGCCAGTCGATGTTGTTTACAGTAGCCACCCACACACCTCGGAATTCATGTTTTGGTTGCGAAAAAGTAATTGTACCGACAAAAAGCAAAATCACAGAAAAGAAAATTTGTTTCATAGTTGTATCGAATCTTAATCAGGCAAAGGTATGTATTCATTGAATTGAATTCGTTTCCAAAAGTTGGGTAAGCATCAGAGTTATTAACATGTATTTATCAGCTTGAAAAAAACTTTGATCATCTGACTTTTGATTTTCACATAATGTTAAAGATATTACATCCACCAATACTGATTCAACATCCAGCTCCGACCCTCTGCTATATAAATTTGATTTTATGACATTTACAATATTAAACTAAAGCTTTATCGGAACTCCATTTACATTTTATTTACAAATAGATTTATCTTTTTTAACAAAACCGAATCAGCAAAATAAAAAAGAATATATTTGCAGCAGAATTGAATTTAAGTTCTTTCAAAAAAGTTAAAACAATTATTTGTTACGAT
The DNA here is from genome assembly GCA_050179035.1 of Draconibacterium sp. Classification (GTDB taxonomy): domain Bacteria; phylum Bacteroidota; class Bacteroidia; order Bacteroidales; family Prolixibacteraceae; genus Draconibacterium. The sequence goes on from JBFXFM010000004.1 coordinate 5,041, forward strand.
ATTTAAGACAAATCAGTGAGCTTACCTTTCTGGTAAGTTTTTGGTTTTATTAGGTTTAGTTGGTTTAGGTTAAAAAGGCTGTCAGTTGGACAGCCTTTTGTTTTTATGCACGCCAACAAAAAATCCGGGCTGAATTCCAGTCCGGATTTTTTGTTTATCCCCTCTTTTTTGCCTCAAACTTCATCAGGAACAAAGTACGGTTTTCTGTAATTCCTTGTCAGCATCATATCCGCTTCCGGGTCGTTTGCAAAACGTTCGTAAGCGCCCACAAAAGTGAGTTCTCGCTTCAGCCTGTACGAAATATTAGCCAACGCCGGCAATGCCGACGAATAAAATCCCTTGTTGATATCGCAGTGCAAATCATAATCGCTGCCTGAACGAATAGAATCAATGAAGTTGGCGTAGTGTTCAGTTCCACCGGGAGGCGCAAGATAAGTTGGGTCTTTGGGTGTATCCTGGTTGTCGCGCGATGATGATGCAAAAGGCTGCCCTTCGCGCTGGCGATAAGCTTTCCACGAGCTTCCGTTGAGTTCGAGATATCCGTCGGTACCATAAAAAATATTGCCAATTCTTATATCGAGCGATGATTCGCTGTTGGTAAACCGGCCACGGGTTTCAAATTCAAGAATTTTCCCGTCGGCATAAGTAAATACCGAAGTTTGAGTGTTTGGCGTTTCCTGCGAACACTCTTTCGGGCTGATGCCAAACAAGCCACCTGAAGAATAAATATTTACAGGGTGTTCGTTTTTGTTCATTCCCCAACGGGCAATGTCGAACTGGTGCGGACCCTGATTGGCTGTATCTCCGCCACCGGTAGCCCAGTGCCAGTGCCAGTTGTAGTGACCGCGTTTTTCGTTGTAAGGTTGCCAGGTAGCCGGCCCCAACCACATATCGTAATGCAGGTTTTCGGGTGGCATACTATCGGGCGAAATGCCAAACGAATCGCGCGGCTTGTAGCACAAACCCTTGGCCATATAAACCTCGCCGATTCCTCCAAAATGCAGAAATTCCATGGCTTCAATTACGTTGGCAATCGACCTGTTCTGGAAACCCACCTGCACGCGTACATTGTATTTTTGAGCAGCTTCCACCATTTTGCGGCCTTCGAAAACATTGTGACAAGCAGGTTTTTCAACATAAACATGTTTTCCGGCCTGGCAGGCCCAAATTGTAGCGAGCGCGTGCCAGTGGTTGGGTGTGGCAATTGAAACTGCATCGATATTTTTATCGTCGAAAACCCTTCGCATGTCCCACTCGGTTTTTGGTTTTTCGCCAATGGCTTCTTCCACTTTTTTCACCCTGTCGGGGAAAAGTTCTTCATCCACATCACAGAGCGTTCTGAGCAGCACATTCCGGTTGTCTTTCAGCGCACACCAGGTTCCGATGTGGCCGTTTCCCTGTCCGCGAATGCCAATCACTGCAAGGTTTATTCTCTCGTTAGCGCCTATTACAGCAGCGTACGATTTTGCACTCATGCCCATTCCTCCGATGGCAATTCCGGCAGAACCCATCAGGCTTTTCTTTATAAAATCTCTTCTTTCTGTCATTTTCAGCTCTTCATTTTGTTTTAGCAACAGGCGTACAATTTACCAATTTGATTTGAAAATGGTCAAATCAGGCTTGTTGTTTTTTTCTATTTTTGAACGCTATAAAATTTTTATCGGAATGAGAAAGATTCTTTCTGTGATACTTACCCCGGTTTATCTGCTTTGGTTTGCTTTGTTGCTGGTTATTTTTCACCCGATTCAGGTTGTTACCCGATGGATTTGGGGATATCCGGTGCGCAAAAAAGTGGTTGATATCCTGAATTTCGGCCTGTTGTATGGGCTCTGGATATTGGGAACCCGTATCACTTTCAGGGGTTTTGAAAAAATTCCACAAAACAGGCCTTTAATTATTGTGGCTAATCACCAAAGTTTGCTCGATATTGTGGCTATCGTGGTCGGCTTCAGGAAAAACCATCCGAAATTTATTTCGAAAATTGAATTGGGGAAAGGGATTCCAAGCGTTTCATACAACCTGCGGCACGGCGGTTCGGTGCTGATTGACCGTAAAAAGGGAGCACAGTCGGTAAAGGATATTATGATGCTTGGAAAACATATTGAAGCCACAAAATATTCAGCCAGCATTTTTCCGGAAGGAACCCGCACCAAAGACGGGCTGGTAAAAACCTTTCAGCCGGCTGGTATTGCGTCGCTTGTAAGGTCGGCGCCTTCGGCAGTGATTGTTCCGTTTGCTATCGATGGATTTGAAATCATGAAAAACGGCTATTTCCCAATGACATTCGGGCGCCGATTGAAATTAACAGTGCTCGATCCCATCGAACCCAAAGGACGCGATACCGGCGAAATGACACTGGAAATCGAAAATCTGATTAAGAAAGAGTTGGATCAAGCTTAAAAACTGAAAAAATAACCGCTGAGGCGCAGAGACGCAAAGAAAACTCTGTGTCTCCGCGCCTCTGCGGTCCAATCGTCAAATCAAATTTTAAATCCCTCTTGCGTTTCTATCCAGTTGTTCAGCTTCCGAAAAATCATTTTCAGAAACATGACCGGGCAGCGGCAAAATGCGTTCGTGAATAGCATCAATAATCCACTGCGGTTGTGGGAAGAAGGCATCTTCCAATTCGTAAGCAGGAGTAATCCAGTTGCGCGAACCCACCACCACCGGCGGAGCATCGAGATAATCAAATGCCAGTTCGGTAATGTTCGAGGCTAAATCCCTTAAGAAAGAACCACGTCCCGAAGCATCGCCCGAAATCACAATGCGGCCTGTTTTCTTCACCGATTCAATCACCACATCGTAATTAAACGGCACCAGTGAACGTGCATCAATCACCTCGGCTGAAAGGTTGTATTTTTCTTCCAGAATTTTTGCAGCATCCAGCGCCCGGTATAAAGTTGCGCCTATTGTTAAAATGGTTATGTCAGTTCCTTCTTTTTTAATATCAGGTTCGCCCATCGGAATTTCGTAATAATCAGCCGGCACGCCACCTTTGTGGAACATTTCGCCAATATCATAAACCCGTTGGCTTTCGAAGAAAATCACCGGGTCGGTTCCCTGCAGGGCAGCATTCATCAAACCTTTGGCATCATACGGTGTTACCGGGAAAACCACTTTCAATCCGGGAATGTGAGCCGCCAGAGCAGTCCAGTCCTGCGAATGTTGCGCCCCGTATTTCGAACCCACCGAAACACGGATTACCACCGGCATTTTCAAAACATTTCCACTCATCGCCTGCCATTTCGGAAGCTGGTTGAAAACTTCGTCGCCGGCACGTCCCAGAAAATCGCAATACATAATTTCTGGTATCACACGTCCGCCGCACATGGCGTAACCAATGGCAGTTCCCACGATGGCACCTTCGGCAATGGGCGAATTAAACAAACGATGATAGGGCAAAGCTTCCGTCAGTCCGCGATACACGGCAAAAGCGCCGCCCCAGTCGCGGTTTTCCTCGCCATAGGCAATCAAAGTGGGGTCTTTGTAAAACCGGTCGATAACGGCTTCAAAGATTCCGTCGCGCAACGCGTAAGTTTTTATTTTTGAGTGTGGTTTTCCATTTTCATCAAAAGCAAAACGTTCTTTTGTTTCGAGCTGTTTCACCCGTGGATTCTCATTCAGCGGATGATTTACCTCCACCGGCCGGTCTTCCATTTTGTCGATGCTCTGGTTGCTGAACATCATTTCTCCAATAAGGTTGGGGAATTTTTTCATGTTCATGTGTGGCGAAACTTCGTCGTCGATGGCCAGTTTTAATGTACTGGTAACCAACGTGGCAATTTCATTTTTTATAACATCAAGTTCTGCTAAAGTGGCAATACCCGCACTTTCAAGCTGATTTCCAAACCAGAGTATCGAATCCTGTTTTTCCCAGGCTTCCACCTCTTCTTTGCTGCGGTAAGACGACGCATCGGACGGCGAGTGGCCACTGTAACGATACGTGAGCACATCCAGCAAAACAGGTCCGCGTTTTTCGGCAAGTATTTTCTTTTTCCTTTTGTAGGCGTCAATCACTGCTAATGGATTGTAACCATCCACGCGCTCGGCGTGCATCTGGTCTTTATTCAAACCGGCACCAATCCGGGCGGCAATTTCGTAACCCATGGTTTCGCCACAGGTTTGTCCGCCCATTCCATACTGGTTATTCATAATATTGACAATCAGCGGCAACCCGCCTTTCATATCTCCTTCCCACAATTCAGTAAACTGGTCCATCGTGCCAAACGACAAGCCTTCCCACACCGGGCCGCAGGCCATTGAAGCATCTCCGATGTTGGCAACCACAATCCCGTTTTTACGGTTTACTTTTTTATACAAAGCAGCACCCACGGCAATATCGCCCGAACCACCTACAATGGCATTGTTCGGATAAACGCCAAACGGCGTGAAAAATGCATGCATCGAGCCACCCAATCCTTTGTTGAAACCTGTTTCGCGGGCAAAAATCTCGGCTAAAGTTCCGTACAAAAGAAATTTAATTGCCAGTTCCTTTACCGTTCCTTTATGACCAGCTTTCACAGGCGCCAGGGTTTTCCCATCGAAATGAGTTTCCATAATCTGGTCCAGCTCCGCGTCGCTGAGTTCGGCAATAGCAGAAAGACCTTTGGCCAGAATTTCGCCATGACTACGGTGCGAGCCAAAAATAAAATCTTCCACATCCAGCGTGTAAGCCATACCCACGGCAGCCGCTTCCTGACCGATGGATAGATGCGCCGGTCCCGGGTGGTCGTATTTTATTTCGTTGTACTCGCCACGGATTTTAATGAGGTTGAGCATGGTTTCAAACTCGCGGATGACGGACATATCATGGTAAATCCGCAGAAAATCTTCTTTGGAAAAATTTTCCTTTTCCTCTTCAATCGTTTTGTTGTATTGGTTTACAGGTATCGGACTAAACTCGATATAACCAGGTTGGCGGACTTCCGCCGGATTTATAAATTGATTTTTAGGCATAACTATATTTTTTTTGACCGCAAAGACGCAAAGTCGCTGAGAAAACTTTGCGTCTTCGCGACTCTGCGGTTAATATTCAATTGTTTCGATTTGATTTCTGATTTCGGCCAGGAAACGGGTTGCTTCCCCACCGTCGAGTGCCTGGTGATTGTATGTGAGCGACAAACCAATCATGGGCACAAAACCATAAACACCTTCCTCTATTTCCTTTGGTCTCGGAATGATAGCACAAACCCCCAAAATGGCAACCTGCGGAAGATTAATTACCGGCGTAAACATTTCAACACCGTAATTTCCGAGGTTCGAAATGGTAAAAGTGGCAGCTTCTGGACTGAGCAAATCAGGGTTGATATTTCCCCCGCGTGCCTGCGAGGCGAGTTGCTGCATTTGTGCCGAAAGTCCGGAAAGCGAAAGGTCGCTGGCATTTTTTACCGCCGGAACCATCAGACCCCGGTCGGTGTCAACAGCCAAACCAAGATGCACTTTGTTGAACCACTTCATTTTATCTCCCAGGAAATGGGTATTTGCCTGCGGAAATTTTTTCAAAGCACGAACTACTGCAAAACAAACTAAATCGTTTATCGTGATATTCTGTTTGATTTTCCCTTCGGCAAATTCAGCTTTAAACTTCTTACGAAGTCGCTGTAACTGGCGCGCATCGGCACTGAGGTGGTGCGTAAGCTGTGCCGAGTTCTGCAACGACTGATGCATGGCATTGGCAATCAGTTTGCGGATATTTGAAACCGGACGGATTTCACAATCGCCACCTTTTTCAAGAACAGCTGCCGGGGCCTGAACTTTTGGTTTCGCCTGAACTGTCACAGTTTCAGTTTTTGCAATTGTGGAGGCCGCCGATTCAACATCCCGTGCAATTATTCTGCCGTGTGGTCCCGACCCTTTCAGTGTGTAAATATCCACTCCAAGTTTTGCAGCCATATTTCTGGCAAGCGGCGAAATCCGGAGATGGTCAGGTAAATCACCTGGTTCCACTTCAAATTCAAAAACCACCGGTGCCTCGTCGCGCACTGTAATTTCAGTCGTTTCTGAAACAGTTACCCCTCCATTGACAAATTCATCAAAAGATTCGCCAGGTTGCCCGATTACCGCAATGTTTGAAAGTACGGGAATTTCGTCTCCTTCGCTGAAAAAAACCGCTAACAAAACACCGTCGGCTTTTGCCTCTTCTTCAAACGACGCCTTGTCGGTTTCGTACGAAAACAGAATGTCGCCGGTTTTGACCGTTTCCCCGACTGATTTGTACCATTGTCCAAGGATGCAGGTTTCGACCGACTGACCCTGGCGTGGCATTAAAACTGGTATTGCCATATTTTATTGATAGTTAATTATTCAAAATAAACTTGTAAATACAAATATTTCAAATCAAAAAATTCAACAAACTGAATTTTAACCATTTATACATATTTGATTTATTGCGGTGTAAAATTATATTTTTTAACTTGTAAATACAAGTTGTATTGATTATTTTGATTTTTTCTTAATTTTAGCCTCGATGGAACCAATGCATCAATACCGGAAATTGTACGAATTGCTGCGTAAACACATTCTTTCAGGGGTTTACGCCGAAGGAAGTCTGTTGCCTTCGGAAAATGAACTTTGCGCTACTTACGGAATGACGCGCCCGACTGTGCGTCATGCGCTCGACACGCTTGTAAAGGAAGGCATGATACTGAAACAACAGGGAAAAGGCAGTATCGTGCGAAAACCTCCGCAAAACATCGGGATTTTATCGATTGAGGGAACTGCTTCAGCCATTGGCGTGCGTTATCTGAAAACCGATATTCTGCAAAAACCTGTGGCAAAAATGTGGCCTGAAAATTTTGCCTTTGAACTCTCGGAAGCCGAGCGCGACCTGGGGTGTATTTATATGGAGCGGCTCAGGTTTGTGGAAGATGTCCCGGTTTTTTATGACATTAACCACTTGCCGAACATTCATATTCCGCGCATTACAGCCCGTTCGTTTGAAAATAAATCGCTTTTTGAAATCCTCCGGCTGGAATACCAGATTGAAATTCGGGGTGGCGAACAAAAGCTGAAAGCCATTAAAGCCGACGCAAAAATTTCGGGATTGCTGAAAATACAGGAAGGACAGCCTGTTTTGTATATCGAAAGAAAACTGACCACCAACAAAGCCGGGTTTAATATTTACTCCACCATTTATTTTAACTCCGAAAAACATTCGATTTTCGGGAGTTTCTGAAGAAGCCGGGAGACCTAAGACTATTAAAAAAATGCGAAAGAATTAAACGTAAAATACCCTTTCCAATAAAAATTGTACTTTCACGATATGTTTTAAATTGTGTTTAATGAACGAAAAGACTGTAAGGTGGAAACAGCGGTTTCAGAATTTTGAAAAGGCATTTTTCCAATTAAAAGAAGCTGTTGAGAGATTCGATGAACTGACTGACCTTGAAAAAGAAGGAATGATACAACGGTTTGAGTTTACGTTTGAACTTTCATGGAAAACACTGAAAGATTTTCTTGAAAGCCAGAATGTTGAAGCCAAATTTCCGAGAGATGTCATCAAGGAAGCTTTTCATTACGAAATTATTGAAAACGGAGAAGTATGGCTCGAAATGCTCGAAATACGCAACCTGATGTCGCACACGTATGACGAGGAAACTTTCAAACGGACTGCAAATGAAATTTTCAATCGCTTTTACACCGAAATCAGCAGATTATATCAATATCTAAATGAAAAATCCTCATGAGTTTTGGCATAACTCCAAAAAGCTACAACCTGATTCAAACTGCATTCAGCAGGTTTCCTGAAATCGAAAAAGTGTTTATTTATGGTTCCAGGGCAATGGGCAATTACAAAACCGGCAGCGACATTGACCTTGCTGTATCAGGCAGAAATATTACTTCTGAAACTATTTTGAAACTGAAAATAATGCTCGAACAGGAATTACCGGTTCCTTATTTTTTTGATATTACGCATTACGAAACGATTTCAAACTCAGCTTTAAAAGAGCACATCGATGCATTTGGAAAGCTTTTTTATCAGGCTGAGTAAAAATTAAAGAAATCAACTCATTCAGCCGGAATAATAATTCTAATTTTGTCGGCTAAATTTTCAAATTTTCTTTATGGAAATATCTGAAGTTCTTCCTGAACCCGTCAACGCTGCCGGAGTAAAAGCCGACTTTATCAACGAAAAATATGGAACACACGAGCGCAATATTTTTGATTTGTGGCTGGCAAAATCGGAAAAACCAACTCCACTGGTGGTTTATATTCATGGCGGAGGTTTTACCGAAGGCGACAAATCGCGTTATTATCTTTCGGAAGATGTGGTGAGATTTCTTGATGCCGGTGTTTCGGTTGCCCTGATAAATTATCGGTTTATGAATCAGCCGCCTTACGGAATTCTTGGAAGTATGAACGATTCGAAAAGGTGCATTCAATATTTGCGCTTTCATGCTGAAAAATTTAATATCAACAAAAAACGGATTGCCTGCACAGGAGGTTCTGCCGGAGCCGGAACCGCGCTTTGGCTGGCTTTTTCAGATGATATGGCCGACCCGCAAAACAGTGACCCTGTTTTACGCGAGTCAACACGTTTAACTTGTGCCGGGGCATTTGCTACACAGGCTACCTACGATATTTTTCAGTGGGATGAAATCCTTGGAATTCCGCTTTCGAAACAACCCGAAACCATTCATCTCATTGCCAGAGCTTTTGGATTCAAAACCGCTGAAAACATTGACTTAAGAAATGAAAAGGAAATCAGGCAAAACCTTGATTTTCTGGCAAAAATGGAAAAAACAGGTCCGCCTGTTTTTATATACAACAAGCATCGCGCAGGAATTCCGGAAAACCAGGACGATATCAATCACCACCCATTGCACGCCAAAGCACTGATGCAAAAGGCAGAAAAAGTGGGAATTGAGACAATTGTTTATGCTCCAGAAATTGGAATCATGAATGAATCAGGCAAAGACCTGGTTGACTTTTTTCTTGAGAAGTTTCTTTGTTGAAATTGATATTTATTCATTTAATGTGAATATTTATTCGAAACCCCTTGATTAATTTTGATACATTCAAAAAATAATCATCTTTGCAACCGTTTAAAAAATATTGAATACTAAGAATATGAAAGTGCTGAAATTTGGCGGAACCTCGGTAGGTTCGCCTGAAAATATGAGAGCAGTAATCGATATTATTGCTGATGGAGAACAGAAATTAGTGGTTTTATCGGCCATGTCGGGTACAACCAATGCACTGGTTGAGATTGCCGGATATCTTCATAAGAAAAACAAAGATACAGCCAGTGTTTTAATTGGTAATCTGGAATCAAAATATAAAAAAGTTGTTGACGATTTATACAAAACCGAAGAGAGTAAAAAGCAGGGACTGCAAATTGTTAAAGTAAATTTCGATACGCTGCGGTCGTTTACTTCGGGCACTTTTAACGAGGTTGGCGAAAACACCATTGTTGCGCAGGGTGAACTGATTTCGACACAGCTATTTACGGTTTTAATGACCGAACTGGGTTACAATGCCAAATTGATTCCGGCACTCGAATTCATGAAAATCGACGAAGACAAAGCTGCCGACTTGCCGTACATCAGACAACACATTCGTCCGGTAATTGAAAAAGCCGGATATGCTGATTTTTATATCACACAGGGTTTTATTTGCCTGAACGCCAGCGGAGATATTGACAACCTGCAACGTGGAGGAAGCGATTACACTGCTTCTCTAATCGGAGCAGCCATTGATTCAGAAGAAATTCAGATTTGGACCGACATCGACGGTTTCCATAACAACGACCCGCGATTTGTGTCGAACACCCGCAAAATCGACCAGCTTTCGTTTCTGGAAGCTGCCGAGCTGGCTTACTTCGGTGCCAAAATCCTGCATCCGCAAACTGTATTACCGGCACGCGTGCAAAATATTCCGGTTCGCCTGAAAAATACGATGAACCCAGCCGACAGCGGAACTTTGATTACCGCCGAAAGCGACGGAAAAGGAATTAAAGCTGTGGCTGCAAAAGATGGAATCACTGCCATCAAAATCCGTTCTGGCCGAATGTTGATGGCATACGGATTCCTGAAAAATGTGTTTGCCGTTTTTGAAAAATATAAAACTCCGATTGATATGATTTCCACGTCGGAAGTTGCCGTTTCACTTACCATCGACAACACAAAATATTTGAACGAAATTCAGGAAGAAATCGCCATTTTCGGTGACGTTGAAATCGACACCGACATGTCGATTGTTTGCATTGTTGGCGATATTATCAGCGAGGAAAAAGGTTTTGCCTCTAAAGTATTTAATGCGCTCGACGGGATTCCAATCCGCATGATTTCATACGGTGGAAGCCGCTACAATATTTCGGTGCTGGTTCCTACTGCTCACAAAAAAGTTACCCTTCAGGCTATCAGCGATAAAGTTTTGAATAACTAATATTTATACAATAAATTTCTCATGCCTAATAAAATAAGAAAAGAAGCCGCCCTTCTTTATCACTCTCAGGGAAAACCTGGCAAAATAGAGGTAGTCCCAACCAAACCCTACAGTACACAGGCCGATTTATCACTGGCTTATTCGCCGGGTGTTGCTGAACCTTGTCTCGAAATCGAAAAAAACCAGGAACTGGCGTATGAATATACATCGAAAGGAAACCTGGTTGCGGTGATTTCGAACGGAACAGCTGTTCTCGGATTGGGCGATATTGGCGCGCTTTCGGGCAAACCGGTGATGGAAGGAAAAGGTCTGCTTTTCAAAATTTATGCAGGCATCGATGTTTTTGATATCGAAGTGGATGAAAAAGACCCCGAAAAATTTATCCAGGCAGTAAAAGCCATTTCACCAACGTTTGGAGGAATCAACCTTGAAGATATTAAAGCACCGGAGTGTTTCGAAATTGAAGATCGACTGAAGGCTGAACTCGACATCCCGATTATGCATGACGACCAGCATGGAACTGCCATTATTTCGTCTGCCGGTTTGATTAATGCGCTTGAACTTGCCGGTAAAAAAATTGGAGAGGTAAAAATTGTGGTGAACGGAGCCGGCGCTTCGGCCAACTCATGCACAAAACTGTATATTGCGCTGGGTGCAAGTCGCGAAAACATTGTGATGCTCGACAGCAAAGGAGTAATTTCAACTTCGAGAACCGACCTCAACGAATCGAAAAAAATATTTGCCACCACCCGCACAGAACTGAAAACACTGGAAGATGCGATTGTTGGCGCCGATGTTTTCCTGGGATTATCGAAAGGAAATGTTTTGTCGAAGGAAATGGTTCGCACAATGGCTGCCAACCCGATTGTGTTTGCGCTGGCGAATCCTGACCCTGAAATTTCTTACGAAGAGGCAATGGCATCACGCGAAGACATCATTTTTGCCACCGGCCGTTCCGATTATCCAAACCAAATTAATAATGTAATCGGGTTCCCTTATATTTTCAGGGGTGCGCTCGACACAAGGGCACGTGCCATCAACGAAGAAATGAAACTGGCTGCCTGTAAAGCTATTGCTGGTTTGGCCAAACAAACAGTTCCAGACATTGTAAACGCCGCTTACAATGTGAACAAGCTGAGTTTCGGGCGCGATTACATTATCCCGAAACCTGTTGACCCACGACTGATTACCGAAGTTTCGTCAGCAGTGGCAAAAGCGGCTATTGAATCAGGTGTGGCACGTAAAAACATCACCGACTGGGAAGAGTACAAAAATAACCTTCGTCATTTGATGGGGCACGAATCGAAAATGATGCGCCAGTTTACCGACATGGCGGTACAGAACCCAAAACGTGTGGTTTTTGCCGAAGGCTCTCACCCGAATATGTTGAAAGCTGCCGTGGAAGCATACCAACTGGGTGTTTGCTATCCTATTCTTTTAGGTAACGATGAAAGGATTGAGAAACTGGCTGCTGAACTGAATCTGAGTCTTGAAGGTTGCTCAATCATTAACCTTCGTCACGACAATGAAGCTGAACGCAGAGAGAGATATGCAAAAATATTATCCGAAAAAAGAGGTCGCCAGGGAGCTACTTTTGAAGAGGCCAACGACAAAATGTTCGAACGCAACTATTTTGGAATGATGATGGTGGAAACCGGTGAAGCAGATGCTTTTGTAACTGGTGTTTACACAAAATATTCCAACACAATAAAAGTGGCGAAAGAAGTAATTGGTATCAAAGAAGGATTTAAACATTTTGCTGCAATGCATATTGTTAATTCGAAAAAAGGAACCTACTTTCTTTGCGACACATTGATAAACCGCCATCCTTCAACCGAAACGCTGATAGATATTGCAAAACTGGCAAGTGAAACTGTAAAATTCTTTGCAAGAGAACCAAAAATTGCCATGCTTTCATACTCGAACTTCGGAAGCGACGAAGTGGGAAGCCCGGCTTCGGTACATGAAGCTGTAAAATATATGCAGCAAGAGTTTCCTGATTTGGCCATTGACGGCGAAATGCAGGTAAATTTTGCACTCGACAGAAATCTTCGCGACAAAAAATATCCGTTTTCAAGATTAAAAGGAATGGATGTGAATACGTTGGTTTTCCCAAATCTGAGTTCGGCAAATACTGCTTACAAACTGATTCAGGAAATGTCGCCGGCTGAAATGATTGGCCCCATCCAGATGGGATTGAACAAACCGATTCACTTTACTGATATTGAAAGCTCGGTTCGCGACATTGTGAATATTACCATTATGTCGGTTATCGACGCGATTGTTCAGGAAAAAATCAGCAAATAATCTTTCAATAGAAATCATAAAAAATGGCAGAGTCGGTTTTGATTCTGCCATTTTTATTTTGAAATAATCCGTTTCTATTTCTTCAGAAAAGGGTGATAATCGCCTACCAGACCCAAAGGTTTCGTATTCCTTACAAAGTCGGTTAATTCAATACTTTCGCGGGCATCGTCGATTCCAAAACCATTCCCAGAAAGTATCTGCCGGTACGTTTCTGTGTGCAGGTCGGTAAAACCTTCGCTGAATTCAACTTCTTCGCCGTTTACCGTAATCGAGCGATAAGTTCTTTTGCCTTTTTCAACAGCTTCTTTTGGCAAATCTTCAGCATCGACACTCAAAAACCAGCGCACGCGGGCTTTTTCGAGTTGAAGAAAACCGGCAGCTTTAGTCGGAGTGTATGAATGAACGATGTTTCCTTTTACATTGCCAAAAATCCAGGTTACCATGTCGAAAAGGTGAATACCAATGTTGGTTGCCACCCCGCCCGATTTTTCGATATCACCTTTCCAGCTTTTCTGATACCAACTGCCGCGGGTAGTGATGTAACTCAGGTCAACATCGAACATATCGGAACCAGCAGCTTCAATTTTCTTTTTCAGGTCGAGGATGGTTTTGTGGTACCGCAGTTGCAAAACGGTAAAAACCCGCTTTCCGGTTTCGGCTTCAATATCTTTGATAATATGCATGTCGCGCGGGTAAATCACCAGCGGTTTTTCGCAAATGGCATCGGCCCCATTACGCAAGGCAAAACGGATGTGCGACGGGTGCATGTAGTTTGGGGTGCAAATGCTCACCATATCGATGGGTTTTCCTTCACGGCGAAGGTCGTCCATGTATTTATCCAGATTTTCGATTTCAAGAAAAAATTCGGCATCAGGGAAATAGCTGTCGATGCGGCCCATCACATCGAATTTATCGGTTGCACAAACCAACAGGTTGCCTGTTTCCCTGATGGCTTTCATGTGACGGTCGGCGATGTAGCCCGCTGCGCCTATTAATGCAAAACGTTTCATCTTATAGTATTGAGATTTTTGGTATTGAGTATTGAGACTTTACTTTTCAGGTTTTAAACAACCGTCGGCTAAGATATATTTTTCACCGGTTTCGGGGCATGTTAAATCGCTGCCTAATATTGCGCCCGATTTGCTGACCCAACCTTTTTGACGAGCTGGAACTCCCACCATCAAAGCAAAAGGTAAGACATCTTTCGTAATTACAGCCCCGGCACCAATAAAACAGTATTCGCCTAACGTAACACCGCAAACTATGGTGGCATTGGCACCAATGGAAGCCCCGCGTTTTACCAACGTGGTTTTAAACTCGTTTTTGCGCTCCACTCCACTGCGCGGATTGATAACATTGGTAAAAACCATGGATGGCCCCAGGAAAACATCGTCTTCACAAATCACGCCTTCGTACAACGAAACGTTGTTCTGAATTTTAATGTTATTGCCGATTTTCACCTTGTTCCCCACAAAAACATTTTGCCCCAGCACACAATTTTCGCCAATTTCGGCGGTTCCCATCATGTGGGTGAAGTGCCAGATTTTTGTGCCTGCCCCGATTTTCGCGCCAGCATCAACAATGGCTGATTCGTGTATAAAAGTATTACTCATTTGATTCTTTTTTTCACCGCGGAGGCGCGAAGACGCTAAGTTTTTCTTTTGCGTCTCTCCGTCTCTGCGGTTAATTATCAGTAGTGATTTACAAGTCTCTTAAATCCTTCCTTCAATAAAGGAACGTTAAAGTTTATCAAAAATCCCAATTTTTTGTCAGTGAGTTTTAAATACGAAATGATTTGTGCTTCGTGAACAGGAAGAATATAATCGACTGCTTTCAATTCAATAATTATCTCCTTTTCAACCAAAATATCAATCCGGAAATCCTTATTCAGATTTTCACCCTTGTAATACAGAGGCACAGTAACTTGGTTTTCGACAAAAATATTCCGTAATTGTAATTCTTTAAATAAACAAAGTTCATAAACCGATTCAAGTAATCCTGGGCCCATTTCTTTATGAACAGTGATGGCTGCGTCAAGAATCTCACCTGAAAGTTGATTGAATCTGTCTTTATTCATAATCCATTTTTTCACCGCGGAGGCGCAAAGGCGCTAAGTTTTTTTCTTTGCGTCTCTCCGTCTCTGCGGTTAATTAAATTCAAAATATTTCTTCACCGAATTTACAATATATTCCAACTGATCCTCAGTCAACTCAGTGTGCATTGGCAACGACAAGACTGTTTCGGCAAGTTGCTCGCTCACCGGGAAATCGCCTTTTTTATAACCAAGGTATTGATATGCTTCCTGCAAATGATGCACGCCCGGATAATAAATCATCGAAGGAATTCCCTTTTGCTGAAGAAAAGCCTGTAATTTATTTCGTTTCTCAGTTTTTATGGTGTACTGATGAAATGCGTGCGTGCTGTGCGAAATCCTTGCAGGAAGTTCCAATCCTTCCACATTTTTCAGGTTTTCGTCATAAAAAGCAGCCGCCTGCCGGCGTGCTTTAATATGTTTGTCGAAATATTTCAGTTTAACATCCAGAATTGCCGCCTGAATACTGTCGAGGCGCGAGTTGACACCAATTCTTTCGTACTGGTATTTGGCTTTCATGCCGTGGTTGGCAATGGAACGAATTGTTTTGGCCAGTTCGTCGTCGCCTGTATAAATGGCACCGCCATCGCCAAAAGCGCCAAGGTTTTTTGACGGGAAAAACGATGTACAGCCAATGTGGCCAACCGTTCCGGCATGTTTGCGGGTTCCGTCACTGAAAATATATTCTGCTCCGATTGCCTGTGCTGCATCTTCAATTACATACAGATTGTACTTTTCTGCAATCGCCATGATTTCTTCCATGTTGGCACACTGTCCAAACAAGTGAACCGGCACAATCGCTTTTGTTTTTGGGGTAACCAGTTTTTCAATCTTCTTGGTATCAATATTAAAAGTGTCAGGCAAAACATCAGCAAAAACAGGTTTTAAACCCATTAATGCAAGCGTTTCAACCGTGGCAATAAAAGTAAAAGGCACGGTTATCACCTCGTCGCCGGGCTGCAATCCCAACGCCATGTATGCAATCTGCAAGGCGTCGGTTCCGTTGGCACAGGCAATAACATGGGTGGAAAGATAACTGGAAAGATTTTTTTCAAACTCAAGTACTTTTCCGCTTTTTATAAATTGGGTTGAACGAATCACCTCCTGCATAGCCTCGTCAATCTCGGCTTTCATTGTCAGGTACTGACCGTAGGTATCGCACATGTGGATTGTTTGCATTGTTAAAAGCATTTCTCAGAATTCAAAGTAAACTGGAATATTGGTGAATTTATTATTAATTACAATTAAATAAATATGCAAAGCATACAGATTTGTATATTCATAGTAGTCTGTTAACTATAAAACAGAGAAAAATGCCATTCTGTAATAACAAAAAATAAATCAATTCTGATATCCGACTTTGCTATCTTCCAAAGATTGTGCATTTTTAAAGCCGATTTCTCTATTAAATAATTTACTGATATTTAGCAAGCTAATACACATTTATGGATTATAAAGCTATTCTTGAAAGAGTAATACCCCACATTATTGCAATCGTGCTGATGTTGATTGTGTCATCTGTATATTTTTATCCGGCCTGGGAAGGAAAATCGTTACAGGGAGAAGACGTGGTTGGCACTTTTGGGCAGGGTCGGGAAAAAAGAGATTTTAGTTTTTATGAGGATAAGACCACCGTTTTATGGAATGGAGCAATTTTTAGCGGGATGCCGGACTATGTAGGAGCTCCCTACAAAGGCGACAGCATGCTCAAGCAGATTTTCTTTTTACCTCAGAAAATGGGTGTTCCGAGAGAAGTAACAGCAATTTTCTGGTATATGCTTGGATTTTACATCATGCTAATTTCTCTCGGTGTATCACAGAAACTTGCAACAGGTGGGGCGGTTGCTTTCGCTTTTAGTTCGTACTACATCATTATAATAATGGCAGGCCATTACATGAAGGTTTATACGCTTGCCCTGATTCCGCCGACAATGGCAGGTATATTTTTGTGTTTCAACCGAAAATATATCTGGGGGTTTATACTGACCGCATTTTTCCTGGCCCTACAAATTTCGATGGCACATATTCAAATGATTTATTACTACATGCTGGCACTGCTGATAATCGGGCTGATTGAGCTTTTTTATCAGCTAAAAGAAAAAACGTATCAGCAGTTTTTGAAAACAATTGCAGTATTATTTGCAGCAGTTGCTTTGGCCGTTGCACCAAACTATTCGCGTTTAATCAACTATTACAAATACAACGACTACTCGATCAGGGGAAGCAGTGAACTTACAATAGGAAACGAAGGCGTAAAAACAAATAACGGACTCGACAAAGATTATATCAATGCCTGGAGTAGCGGAATCGACGAAAGTATGATGGTTATTATTCCTGATGTAAAAGGTGGAATAACCGGGCAGATTGCCGGCGATCGTGATTTGATGAATAAAATTCCACGGGAATATCGTGACGTTCTGGGCGGATTTAACAAATACTGGGGAAATCAACCTTTTTCTGGTGGTCCAAATTATCTTGGGGTAGTATTTGTCCTGCTGTTTCTTATTGGAGCATTTGCAATAAAAGGTAAATACAAACTGCAGTTTTTAATTCCAACAGCTTTGTTTTTCCTTCTTGCCATGGGAGGAAACCTCTCTTTCTTTACTGATTTGTTTATCGATTTTGTGCCTTTATACAATAAGTTCAGAGCGCCAGTTTCTATTTTGGCATTGGCCTTTATATTTTTAAGCTTCTTTGCAATTTATACACTTTATAAAATTATTTCTGATTCTGAAGTTCTTAAAAAAAGTACAAAACTCGGAGTTTTTAAAACCCCGAAACCTGTTTACCTGGTCGTTTCTTCAGGCTTACTGGTGTTTCTTTTTATCAATATTCTTTTCCCCGAAATGTTTAACAGCTACATCAGCGATGCAGAGCAAAATCAGTTCGATTCGCTGCGTAATCAACCAAACGTGGCAAGCCAGCTCAATGGAATAATCGCTGCTTTAACAGACTTCAGAATTGGCATTTTCAGAGCCGACTTGTGGCGTGCAATTATTTATGTGATATTGGTAACAGGCTCGCTGTATTTGTTTGAGAAAGGAAAAATCAAACAACTTGTGTTGATTGGATTGATTGTTTTGTTTGCAGTTGCCGATTTCTGGGAAGTTGGGAGACGTTATGTTCCGATTGATAATTTCAGTAAAAAAAGCCTTGTAAAAGAAGCTTACAAACTAACCGATGCTGACCGACAGATTTACCAGATGCAGCTGGAATCGGTTCCGGGACTTCAGGAAAAACTAAAACAGGCCGAAGAAAAGTTCAAACCTGCAAATGCTGATGAAGAACAGCGACTGCTTACCTATTTTGTGAATAAGAATTCTCATTACCGCGTTTTCAATACCACTCAGAATCCGTTTCAGGAGAATGTTACAACAAATGCACACCGCTCAGTTGGTGGTTACCACGCGGTTAAACTGCGCCGCTACCAGGATTTAATTGAGCAACATATCAGCAAAATGAACCTGAGTGTTTTAAATATGCTCAATACCAAATATGTGATTAACAGCAACGGACTTCAAATAAACCCCGGTGCAATGGGAGCTGCATGGTTTGTTGATTCGGTGAAATGGGTGGAAAACGCCAACGATGAAATTCTTGCACTGAATAATACCAATTTAAGAACTACTGCAATATTGAATAAACAACACAGCGCTGAGCTTCAAAAATTCAGCGCTATTCCGGCTGACAGCACAGCAAAAATCGAAATTACAGAGTATGAACCCGACAAGATGGTTTACGATGTGGTTTCACCCGATGATAAACTACTCGTTTTCTCAGAAATTTATTACCCTGACTGGAAAGTATTTATTGATGGAAAAGAAACACAGGAGTTCGCCGCAAACTATGTTTTGAGGTCGGTTGTTGTGCCAAAAGGTGCACATAAAATTGAATTTGTTTTCCACCCCGATCATTTTTATAAATCGGAAAGAATTTCAAAAATTGCCTTTTACCTTTTGGTACTGGCATTGTTTCTGGCGATTGGTATTTCGTTGAGAAACACAATAAAAAAACCAACAAATTAGACTCACATGCAGAAACGCCATAAAAACCGTTTGCAATATTTTCAGGAACAGGAATATACAACCCGAAAATATGTAATCCCATATATCGAAAAAACAAAACCTGTAAATAAAGATGTAAAAATTATGGAAATAGGTTGTGGCGAGGGAGGTAACTTAAAACCCTTTCTTGATGCAGGATGTATTTGTACCGGCGTTGATATATCAGAATGGCAGATAAATAATGCAGACACCTATTTTAAAACGCATCCGGCTTACGCCAATTTGAACCTGATTTGTAATGATATATACAACTTGAAGCCTGAAGCAGCTTTTGATGTAATAATAATGCGTGATGTAATCGAGCACATTCCAAACCAGGAAAAATTCATGCATTTTATCAAAGAATTTCTGGCGCCTGAAGGTGTAATTTTCTTCGGATTTCCGCCCTGGCAAATGCCATTCGGTGGCCATCAGCAGGTATTGAAAAACAAATTTTTGTCTCATTTGCCTTATTTCCATTTGTTACCCAATGCGCTTTACAAAGCACTGTTAAAAGCATTCCAGATAACTGACGACCATATAAATACTCTTTTTGAGTTTAAATCAACCGGAATTTCGATCGAACGTTTTGAGCGAATTTTGAAAACGGAAAATTATACCATAAACAGGCGTACCTTTTATTTTATCAACCCCAATTACGAAGCAAAATTTAATATGCAACCACGAACTCAATTGTCAATAATAACATCAATACCCTGGGTAAGAAACTTTTTTACAACAGCTATGTATTATGTTGTTTCAAACCGATAAACGCAAATGAATAATCTGCGATTTTCAATTATTGTCCCGGTTTACAATCGGCTGGATGAAGTAAAGGAATTGCTCCAATCGGCGGAGGTACTTGATTACGAGCGCTCTGATTTTGAGTTTTTGTTTGTTGACGATGGCTCGACCGATGGATTTAAGGAATACGTTCAAAATTATGAATCGGCCACAAGATTAAATATCAGGGCTTTATTTCAGGCCAACCGGGGCCCGGCGCAGGCACGAAACAATGGGATGGCCGGCAACAACAGCGAATACATGCTTTTCATTGATTCCGACTGTATTCTGCCTCCGCAATGGCTGAAAGAAATTGAAAAAGGAATTAAAGAACATCAATTCGATGCTTTTGGCGGGCCCGATACTTTTCATCCGTCTTTTTCACCGCTGCTGAAAGCCATTAATTATTCGATGACCTCGTTTATTGGCACCGGTGGTATCAGGGGAAATAAAAAGAGCATCGAAAAGTTTTATCCGCGCAGTTTTAACATGGGAATTTCGCGGGAAGTTTATGAAAAAATTGGCGGGATGCGACTCAGATATTACGGCGAAGACACTGATTTTTCGGCCCGGATTATTGAAGCCGGGTTTAAAACCGGTTTAATTTCTGATGCGTTTGTATATCATAAACGCCGCACAAGTATGAAAAAATTCTTCCGCCAAATCAGAACCATCGGCATGTCGAGAATAAAACTGGGTACTTTACATGCCAACATGTTGAAGATTATACATTTGCTACCTGCCTTTTTAATAGTTGGACTTATTCTGTTAATACTTTTTACGTTGATTTGGCCTGTGGCAGGCAGCTATTTATGGGCGCTGACCGGAGCCGGATTTGCAGGAATCTGTTTGCTGGCATTTGTACAATCTTATAAAATGTACAACAGCATCAAAATTTCGCTGCTTTCGGTGGTTACACTCAACATCCAGGTTTTTGCATATGGGATCGGCCTTTTGCAAGGCATTTACAGGTTCATGATTCTTAAAAAGGAATAATTTCAACGCTATTTCAAAGGCCTGTAATCGCCTTTGTTTCGAAATTTAAAAACAAACGAAGTAAACGCCAGCCACACGTGAATGAGTAAGGTGGGCAAAAGTCCAAAATACCGTTTCATAATTTCGAAACGCTCTTTCAAACTGGCTTTGTGATTTTGCGTGGTAGCCCCTTCTTCGAGATATCGCGACAATATCTGGTGGGTATTCACAATTTTACGGGCTTTTTTTAGCGAAACAAGCACCCACTCAAAATCGGCTGAAAATCTATATTGTTCATTATAAAATGGCGCAATTTCCCTTCTTACCAAAACTGATTGGTGACACACCATCATCCCGGTAAAAAAGCTTTTCCAGTTGAGATTTTCCGGAGCCTTTTTACGTCGCATCCCCAGAATGTCGCCACTATCATTTATTAAAACTGTTTCGCCATAAACAACATCGGTTTCTTCATCAATCAACCCAATAAATTTTTCGATCGTATCTTCTTCGTGAACCCTGTCGCCTGAGTTGATAAACCACACAAAATCGCCGGTGGCCTGCCGCAATCCTTTGTTCATGGCATCGTAAATTCCCTTGTCTTTTTCCGAAACCCAATAACCCAGTTTGCCAGAATATTTTTGTATAATATCAACTGTTCCGTCTTTCGAACCTCCGTCGATGATAATATATTCTGTGTTGTGATACGTTTGATTTATCACTGAAAGCATGGTTTCTTCAAGATGTTTTACATCGTTAAAAACAATGGTGATGATTGAAATTTTAATCGTTTTTCCCATTTCACAAGAGCCTTTTAATCGTTTGCCAACGACTCGTTAATGTACTTTTCCCAGAATTTCGGATTATACCTTTTCCAGGCATGAATCCCCATCGGCAACACATGATTTTGCCTTTTCATCATTTTTTCAGGAGCCAACTCGATACAAAATAAACCTGCTTCAGTAGCCGAAGGTTTGTACAATGGTCTTCCATCGGTTTTTGCAAAAAACGACCAGAAAAAATCTTCGTTGGCAGTCCATTTTTTTGCCGATTGATTTGTCTGTAAAACCTTAAGAAAGGTTGAAATTTTTCTCAACGAAAACCCTCCGTTCCCCACAGCATTCGATAAATTATTACCAAAGAGCATTTTTATGGCATAACCAAACCCCATTTTAGCCAAAACATACTGAAATAAAAAGAATGGCTTGTTAATCCAGGGAGCTCCCACATAATCGTAATCTTTTTTACACCACTCCGCCAGTTCATCTTTAAATACAAAAACATCGGTCTGGCAAATCAGGATGTATTTATACGAATTAAACCTTGAATAAAACTCTTCTGACAGCATTAGTCGATTATAGCCAGCAATATTTTGAAAAAAATGGGGAGGAAAAAATTCAACATCAATTTCAGTATCTGCTTTGTAACTTTCAATATTCAAACCTTCGGGTGCAACCAACGTAATTTTATGATTTTTCAGCATCCGGCAATTGTGAGTAAATGCAGTCAGTTCGTCGGGTTCAGGATTTTGCCTGTACACAGGTACAACCACAACAATCTCTGCATCCCTGTCAAAATCCGGTTTATTAGATGCCCTGGCCATTTTTAAGGATTTCGATTTCGTTTAAAATTTTAGCCATCTGAATCTCCCATGTCAGATTTTCAGCGGCAAACTTTCTGATTTCTTCGGGATAAAACATATTTGTTTTGACAAAATTTACAAGTTCGTGAATATTCACCGGACTATCATCGTTCGGCACTTTATAAATAAATGGCTGCTCTTCAAAAATGTCGTAAATGCCGGAATAAACAAATGGAATCCCCCGGGCACAATATTCTCCGAATTTTATTGGATTTGTATTAGAAAGCCCGATGCGGTGAATACCAACTGAACCAATTGCCAAATCAGCAATATCAAAAAGCGCGTCTAATTCATCGCCTGATTTGAATCCATAAAAGCTCACATATTTATCAAGGTCATATTCTTTTACCAAAGATTTGTATTTACTGGATTCTTCGTTATCTGAATCGCCGATGATATGAAGAAAAACTTCCGCTCCCGGATTATTATAATAAATTTTAAGCCCTTCTATTATTCGATCGTATCCGTGCCAGATATTAATCACGGCCACAGCAATCAAGTGAATACTGTTTCCGCTAACCGATGTTTTTTTTAATTGAATGGTATCCAAATCAATTCCATTGTTGATTTTTACAGTTTTAACTCCAAAAATTTCTTTTGCTTCTGAAAATGTTACTATTCTGTCAACATATCGGTAAAATGAATTCCGGTAAATTTCTTCAATGCGTTTTAAGATCGTTGCCGAAAAAGCAACCTTTTTATATTCACCATCATACGGAAATGAAGGTATCTCCATTATGACAATAACATCTGCTTTTTTCAGCTTTTTCAGAAAACGGATAAAAAACGGGTTAGCAAAATGGGTGTATCTGATGTACAGAACATTTATCTTCTTTTCTATAATATACTTGAATAGCTTCCGGAATTTATATCTCCACTTCCAAGAAATAAACATTCCTGAAAATCTTGAATATTCCTCTAATATTTCCCCATCGATTGTTCTTCCCGTGTATTTGTTTTCGCCATCAACCTCAAGAAAAGAAGTTGATGTATTTATCCCAAGGTTTTGAAACGCTTTGATTTGAGAGTTTATTTTTTTTGCAATTCCACCACCGGCCTTGTTAATACCTTGAAAAATAGTGTAAAGTAATCTGGTCTCCATATTCACTACAATAAAGTTTATCCTGCCTGATAAATGCTAATCAATTTTTCTACAATTCTTATTGCCGCATTTCCATCCCAAAGTTCCGGAATATGTCCTTTTTTCCAATTCCCTGAAAATAATTTCTCCATTGCAGGATATATCGCCAAAGGATTTGTACCAATTAATTCATTAGTGCCAATTTCCACGGTTTCAGGTCGTTCAGTATTGTTACGCAGCGTGATACAAGGAACACCCATCACTGTGGTTTCTTCTGTAATACCACCCGAGTCTGTAATTACTGCTTTTGAATTTTCAACCAGATAATTGAACTCAAGATAACCAAGAGGTTCGGTTAAATAAAGAGTTTGATAGATGAAATTGCCGGAAGAAGAATCATCGGGGTTATACAATGCCTTTATTACTTTTGCAGTGCGGGGATGAACCGGGAAAATGATAGGAATACCGCGGGCTCCTGTAATAATCGCTTCGAGTAATGCTCTAAATTGACCTTCTTCGTCAACATTTGATGGACGGTGTAAAGTAAGTACTATAAAGTTTCCTTTTTCGAGATTAAGTTCATCCCAGATTAGCGGTTTTTTGAACCGGGAACGATTACCCAGCAAAGTGTCAATCATTACATTGCCCACAAAATATATTCGCTCTTTTCCTACACCTGAATTGTATAAATTCTGATTTGCCAATTCAGTTGTCGTAAAAAAGAAGTCGGCCAATGAATCGGTTACCATCCTGTTAATCTCTTCTGGCATAGTCAAATCCCATGACCGGATTCCGGCTTCAATGTGAGCAACTTTTGTATTTAGCTTCTTCGCCACAATACTACAGGCCATTGTACTTGTTACATCTCCCACAACAATCACCAAATCAGTTGGATTGGCCAACAGTTCCTTTTCAAAAGCAATCATTATCGCGGCAGTTTGTTCTGCCTGCGTACCTCCCCCACAGCCTAAGTTAGCATGCGGTTCAGGAATATTAAGCTCTTTAAAAAAAGTATCGCTCATTTTCTGGTCATAATGCTGACCTGTGTGCACAAGGCGATAATTAATATTTTTTCCGTTTTTTTGCTCATTATTTATTGCTGCAATTATTGGAGCAATCTTCATAAAATTTGGACGGGCACCTGCAATTAAAGTGAGATTCATTTTTTTTACATTATTTTCGAAAGCCTTTTAAATCGTGTAAAGATCAATGTAAAGATCAAAATTGCAATAAAAACAATAACTATTTTTAAATATTCAGGCTTTCATATTGATAATATTATGGGTTGTGTGATTAACTGCGTAAAAGACAAAGCTTAAATTGAATAAAAATTGCATTCTTTTTAAGTTCGTCATGTTTTAACATTGAGCACGCAAATAAAAAAGACACTATAAAAATAAAAATGGAAAAGGGGGACAAAATAGTTTCGATTGTAATTACCTATAATGCTGAACGTTGGGTTGACAAATGCTTTGGCAGTTTAACTAACCTGCAACTGTCGAATCACACTATACTAGCCATTGATAATGGGTCGAAAGATAATACTATAGAAATTCTAAAAAATAAATTTTCTCAAGTAGTAATTATCGAAACAGGTAATAATATTGGTTTTGGGAAAGCCAATAATATTGGATTAAAATGGGCCTTAGAACTAAACGCCGAATACATTTTCCTGTTGAATCAGGATGCCTGGGTTTTTGAAAATACAATAAACTCATTAATTGCTATCAGCAAAAAAAACCATGACTATGGCATAATCTCGCCAGTTCATTTAAACAATACCCAAAAAATTGATGACGGTTTTGCATATTACTGTTTAAAAGGAGCAAACAGCAGCTTTATTTTCGATTCGTTTTGCTCCAACCCGCTAAAAGAAATATATGAAACTAATTATATAAATGCCGCAGCCTGGTTAATGACGAGGGAATGTTTGGAAAAGAACGGAGGCTTCATGCCAATTTTCCCACACTACGGCGAGGATGTAAATTATTGTGAACGAGTGCAAAGTTCAGGATTAAAAATCGGATTTACGCCAGGATGCACAATCATTCACGACCGTAACCTACTGGCACGTAAAATACCTTTATTAAAAAAGATTACTCAACTGTATGTTCATTTCCTTGTAATATTTGCCTCTGGTACGAAAAAGGGAGCAAAAGCTTATTTGTTTTACTGCGTAAAAGAGTCCTTCAAAACAGTTAAACTTTTTATAAAACAGCCTTTAATATTGTTGTCAATCCCGATAGCCTTAATAAAAATACTATTAAAATCGAAACAAATTTTTATCCAACGTAAACAGGCTAAAAAGCTTCTCCCAAACTTCCTTGAATAAAAAATTTCTGTTGTTACAAATCATACCTTCCTTTCCTAGACAAGTAACCATGAATTATTGCCAGGAATATTGCTTTGATTTTTCGCAAACTGTCATCTTCAAAAATAATTTTTGCTAAACGAAACCCAATTTTAAATTTACAGAAAGTAAATTTTTCTTTTAACGTCACATTCTGGGGATATAATTTCCAAAGTAAAATGGTATTTCGAATAATATAATAAGTGCTTTGTGCTGAATAATTGTTCAAAACAAATCCGATCTTCATTTGTCGTTTATATCCTTCACTGTGAACTAAACTAATATTTGTAAAGGAAATAATTTTTAACCCTTTTGATCGAACACGCATACAAAACTCAGTATCAACATTATATATAAGAAAATCTTCATTAAATAAGCCCACCGTGTTAAATATTCTGAGAGGCAGAATGTTCCCAGATGTTATTACAAAATCACTTTCCACAGGTTCCTGTTTCAGCTCAGAATTTTGCGTGTTGGGAGCATAAATAGCAACCGAATCGTTGTTTAGTTGTGTTATCTGTTTTAAATATTTTTCAAAATGTCCGTTCTCAAAACGGCTGTCCTGGTCCATTGTTAAAATGTGCGTAAACCCGGCTTCTTTCGCCCACTGAATACAAATGTTGAACGGTTTTGCAAGAAACTCGTTCTGTCCGGTTGTGCGGACTTCAATTTTTTCACTGTTTAGTTTCTCCGTAAGAACATTTATTTTGCTTTCTTTCCCGGGTGTATTTTCCCAAATAATCAGTTTATCAACCCACGGCAAATAACTTTCTATATTTTCCCCGAATTCCACTAAATCTGGGAAATATGAACTAACTATGGCACAAATCTTAAACATATCTGCAAGAATTAGTTAAACCACCAATTCTTATAATGTTTATTGTTTTATAAAAATGCATCCCATCACTCCTCTCCTTTTACCAAAAATAATTTGTGGCCTCTTCTTCTTTCCCCTAAAATATCTCATATATAAAGGATTAACAACTAAATATGTTGATTTTACTATTTTATTGCTTTTTACCAAATTCTTAAGCAAGGAATTTCTTGGCAACTGATCAGCTGTTATTGGCTCACCGTATTTATCGAAACGCTGTTTAAAATGCGTGACAGGAAAAACATCAATTCCATCTTCTCCGAATTGATAATTGCTAAAATCAATAAAACTAACTTTTGCGTTCAGCTTATTTGCAATATAATTCATTGATTGTTCACTAAACCACCAAAGATGAACAGGCGGTAAATCCGATTGCCAGGTAGTATCAGGCGGATATATCGATTTATTTTCAGTTGTCAGGATAATTTTTCCATTCTTTTTTAACATTGTCATCAAAATATCCAACCATTTTACTGGCTCTTCTACATGTTCAAATACTTGGGT
The DNA here is from genome assembly GCA_050179035.1 of Draconibacterium sp. Classification (GTDB taxonomy): domain Bacteria; phylum Bacteroidota; class Bacteroidia; order Bacteroidales; family Prolixibacteraceae; genus Draconibacterium. The sequence goes on from JBFXFM010000004.1 coordinate 32,075, forward strand.
AAAAATAATCCGGTCATATTCCTCCTTGCTGCTTTTAGCATATTCAAAAACGTCCGCACAAATATAATATTGACCGAAACACATAATCGCATCATTGATAGCCTCTTGCGAGATATCTAATCCAGTAACGTTGAACCCTTCTTTCATTAATGAATATGTCAGGTAACCCATTCCGCAACCAACTTCAAGAATTTTTAATTTATCCTTTTTATCCAGGTCTTGTTCCAGAACATCATTTACCACCCAATATGCTTCCTCTTTTTCTGCAAGATATTGCAATGGCTTATCATATGCTTTTACAGCATTTTTGTATTTGTAATATCTGTCATATCCTGAAACTTTTTCAGCATTTTTGTAAATCAACTCGTAAATAAGGGCCGTTTCAACTCTCGGGTATGAAAACTGCGTGTCACAATGAGGACATTCGTATATTGCAAAAGTATCCGGTTCTTTATAGCCGGGAAATTCTGCTTCTATTATATGAGCATCTTTGCCACACAAAAGACAAGCAATAGATTGATTCATTTTATTTTATTATTATGTATTTATTTTCTTTCCAGAAATTTTTTATTACCAAAAAAAAATCCTTCGGTCTCAATTTCAAATCCTGAGCTGTTAAAAGAGGCCACTTCCAATTGTTATAAACTATCTGAGCAATTCCTGGCGCAAGGAACATTATCCATACGCCAAAATGAGTGTACTTTAACCCTAAAAACAACATTATTATTGTAGCTACACCCGAAATAATTGATGCTTTCGCGAATGGAACTTCATTTTTTGTTAATAACATTTGCGCTGATAAAGCATGATTACTCTCAAAAAAATAAACTATTAACATTACAATTATCATTGGCACAGGCAGTAATTCGGTTTTACTGTTTATGAAGTCCAAAACTTCATTACCAAAGAGCACTAATCCTGTTCCGCAAATTACAAAAGCAAGAATCAAAGAAAATTTTCCCTTTATATACATTCGTTTCAAGTGGTCAAACTCGTTATTTACCCGATACGATGTGATTTTAGGATAAAAAGTGAAGAACCAGATTCCTCCGATAGAAACAATTAAGTCAATCATCATTTTGGTAACACCGAAAGAGCCGATAGTTTCAAGTGGCAGATAAAGAGACGCTATTGGTACTGCTGCTCTTGTTATAAGAAGTCCACCTAAAGTTGTAATTCCTATTCTGGCAGCATTTGGAAACATTATACTTAGTATCTCCTTTGTATTTACAGTGTTAGCACCAGCAAGTTCTTTTCTAATGTTCTTATCGTAAAAAAACAACCGGCTGATTGTGCGGGTAATAAAATCACCTAAAAATTGCCCGATCACCAAAGCTATTAATCCGAAATTCATTAAAATCAAAACATAAATAACTAATATTCTGACCGCCTGGCCTATAATTATCGCTTGTTGATTGCGTTTTATCAATCCTCTGCCCGTTAATAACGAACTGTAATAATAAGTGTATAGTTGATAAGCAACCAGGACTCCGTAAATCAACCAGGCAATCCAAACAGCCTTGTGATCACCCTGATAATTATTTTTCTGCAGAATGTATGGAAGGTAAAACGGACTTGCAACTCCAAACAGCAATAAAAAAATTCCGGCCAATGCTGCGTAATATTTTTTCATTGCAACAATCACGCTTTTCAACAACCCAAAGTCAATTGATTTATCGTTTTGAGGTACTGTTACATAACCTTTTTTCTTCAGTTCCTTTACCCCACTGAAAATATAGGTTATATTACGCCCGAAAGCATTGGAAAATCCAAAATCGAGTAGAGCTGCAATGGTTCCCACATAAATAAATATAGTCCAAAGACCATATTCTGCTTTCGGGAAAGTTCTCAAAACTATCGGTAATATTATTACTCCCGATGCCACACGCATAAAAGTTCCCGCTGCATTCCAGGCAATATCTTTCCTTCCTATTTGCATAAACTGATTGTGATATCTGAATCAAATTCCTGCATCATCTGCTTGTTTGTGTTTCATTTTACAAAAGCAATATGTTTGTAAAAATTTTATTTTCGAAAAACGGTCAAAGTTAACATTATGGTATTGATATTCGATAGCCCTCAAATTTTTATCAATCAGCTGAAAGATTCACAACAAATGCAAAAGGCTTTTTAAAACTAAATTTAGACTTTCATGAACAGCATTATAAAGCATAGATTACCAACCTACTTTTTCCAACGCGATGTACTTTTTGTAGCTCCCGAACTTCTGGGCAAAATCCTTGTCAGGCAATTTCCCGATGGTACAGTAGCGCGGTACTCAATTACCGAAACCGAAGCGTACAGTGGCGATGGCGACCGTGCCTGCCACGCCAGCAAAGGAAAAACTCCCCGCACCGAAGTGATGTTTCGCGAAGGCGGTCATGTATATGTGTACCTGATTTATGGAATGTATTGGATGCTGAATTTTGTTACCGGCCCATTGGGTGAAGCATCGGCGGTTTTGATCCGCGGACTGGAAGGAATTTCTGGCCCGGGAAAAGTTGGCAAAGCGCTTCAGCTCGACCGCTCGTTTTATGGCGAAAACCTTGAAACTTCAGATAGAATATGGATTGAAGACACTGAAAATCGTCCTGGTTTTATTGCTACTCCCCGAATCGGGATTGATTACGCCGGCGAACCGTGGGTAAGCAAACCGTGGCGATTCATCGTAAAAACATAACTTTTTTGGATCGTAATCCCGAAAAGATATAACTATTTTGGATTTGAATCCCGGAAAGTTAATTTCTGATTATAAACCGGTTGTACAACCACAGTAAAACCACTGCCGAAACAGCGACTCCCGAATATATCATCCAAATTTTCGACGGCTGGTATTCAGTCCAGATGAAATTGGTGAGCTCCTGTTTTGTCATCACCATTTTGGCGGCTGCTTCGTTAAAATAATCGTTTTTCGAATACGATTCAGAAATTTCAGGAATCGAAATATTTCGACTGGCTACTTCCTGTTGCAAAAGGTAAATTTTGTCGGAAGTTTTCTCATACAAGTCGCCCGAAAGCCAACCTGCCAAAGCATGTCCGCCGGCATAGGGCAGAAACGATGTACCCATGTAAAGCGCTTTTTTATCGGCAGGCGCAATTCTCCCAACATATTCAGTAAACTTGGGCGAACTCGACATTTCGCCAATACCAAAAACTAAAATTCCGAGCAAAACCATCCAACCGCTTTGTGCCGAAAACATAAGTCCCAACCCGCCTGAAAGCACTAAAATACCGCCCATCATTGCTGCAAGTGGTTTGAATCGCATAACCAATGCAGAGATCGCAATCTGAAAAACAATGATAAAAAACGAATCCATGCTGGTGAGCGTCACCGTGGTAATTGTCCCTTCAGCAGTTCCTATTGAATGTGCCAGCCAGGGCCACACCGATTCGATTCCCCGGTAAAGCGTAGCAGTGTCAACCCACTGTTCGATAAACACCGGGAATGAATAATATAACTGGTTAAAAGCGGCCCAGAAAACCACCATGATTAGCAGGAATAAAACGTACTTCCAGTTTTTTAGTGTTGTCCAGATATTTATAAATGCTTGTGCAATGTTTTTACCAAGAGACGCTTTGTTGTTTACGATCGCCGGTTCGCGAAAGAAAAACATTGTAATTGCATAGTTTAATCCGATGGTAATCATCGACATATAAAAAACGTAATCCCATGATTTCTGCATAAAAATACCGGCAAAAAACGGCCCTATAAAACCGCCGATGTTCACCATCATATAAAAAATCCCAAAGCCGATGGAAGAAGTTTCGTCGGTGGTATTTCTCGAAATCATTGCCGAAATAATGGGCTTAAAAAATGCGCCACCCACACAGGTCCAAACAAATGCAAAAAACATGAGGTTGAAACTGTCGAAAGATTTTATCATGTAAAATCCTGAAATATAAAGCGCAAATGCCAGGTAAAGAATGCGTTTATAACCCACTTTGTCGGCAATTGCACCTGTGATTACAGGCAGAAAATAAAGCAGCATTGAGCCGGTTCCCATGATTATGCTTTTCTGCGCCTGCGATAAACCAAGTGCTCCGGTATCTTTTGAGTTGACAAGATAAAGCGCGAAAGCCATATAAAAACCATACCACGCCCAGCGTTCAAAAAGTTCGATAACATTCGATGCCCAGAAAGTGGTATTGTATTTTTTAAAAATCTGGAAATAAGCCATACAAAACAAGGTATTTGAAGCCTGTAGATTATGAATCCGAATCCTTTTCCAATTTACTGATTAACACGTTTAACCGGTCATCAATTTCTTTGCTTAATTCAGGTTGATTATAACGGGCTGTAATAATTTTCATATTCTGAATCAACGAAATATAATTGTTTTGCTCCTGTTCAATAACCGCTGCAAACCGTCCAGGCAAGCTTGTGTAATATTCGAGCATTTCAAAACTGTTTCCGGTTAAAGTTCTTACCAGCTTTGCTGCTTTTTCAGTTTCTCCGGCAAGGTAGTACAGTTCAACAGCCGGCATCGAATCAAAAGAAAGCGGAATTCTTTCATCGGGATAAATCCCGAAAAGGCGATCGAGCACTTCCACTGCTCTTTTCTTGTCTCCCTTTTCAATTAAACTTCGTGCCAGGCGTGCAAACATATATCTGTACTGTGTTATATTCACTGCCTTTCGGTTGTACTCGTCGAGGTAAACATCCGGGTCGCTAACGTTACCCCATTTAAACTTATTCATCACGTTGCTGTACAATATTTCAGCATCAACACGGCCACGATAACCACCCTCAGGTTTTGTCATTATCGGGACAAAACGGTACGCAAGACCTTCAAACTGAAGATATTCGAGGAAGAAAATATTGTTTGAATACAACAGGCTGTGGTCAATATAAATGGGTCGTTCCCAGTTATTTGCAGCTATCATATTGAGCACTGCCATCTCGCTCTTAGTAAGGTAGTTTTTTGTAATCCTGAATTTTATGGAATCAACAATCTGAGCTGCATCTTCCTGTTTTACAGTTCCCGATGCAAGTGCCTTTTGTTTATCAACGGTGATGTGGAAATTCCGGGTAGGAAGAAAATTCATTTTTTCGCCACTTACCACCTGAACTTTGGCCCGGTCATCATCTCGGGCTAAAAATTTCATGGCTTCGCTCAATTCAACTGAGCCATTAATTCTTTCCACAAACAAAACAGCATCACGGTTCCCCATGTAGTACTGTTCTTTTTCGAAAGTAAACGGCATTGGCGCTGCCTGGTTCGAGGCCATCCGGTGTTGGGTAATGTACCAGTCCATCCCCAGGTAACTCATATTAATAATTTTGATGTCGGGCCTCACACCTTCCACTTCCTGAACATACCAAAGCGGGAAAGTGTCGTTATCGCCATAGGTTAAAAGAATGGCGTTCGGAGCACACGATTCAAGATAATTTATGGCATAATCGCGCGTCATGTAACGGCCCGAGCGATCGTGGTCGTCCCAGTTTTCAGCAGCCAGAATACCCGGCACAAGTGCTAATGATAGCATTGAAACAATTATTGCACCCGGTGCACCTTTCAACACTTTCTGCACCAGCGAATACAGGGCTGGCACTGCCAGGCCAATCCAAATGGCAAAAGCATAAAACGAACCGGTATAAGCGTAATCACGTTCGCGTGGCTGGTAAGGATATTGGTTCAGATAAACAATAATCGCAATTCCTGTAAATACAAACAGCATGAGTGTTACTACAAAACCCTGTTTCCCTTCTTTTCCTTTTCCATATTGGTAAAACATTCCAATCAAACCAAAAAGCAGTGGTAAAAAATAATAGGTGTTACGACTGGGGTCGTTCTTCATAAAATCGGGCATATTCTCGTCGGGGCCGATTTTTGCTTCGTCTAAAAATTTAATGCCGCTTATCCAGTTTCCATCAGAGAATGTGCCTTGCCCCTGAATATCATTTTGACGGCCAACAAAATTCCACATAAAATAACGCATGTACATGTGCCCAATCTGATAAGTAAAAAAGAACCTCAGATTTTCGCCAAACGTTGGTTTCATTACGGTTTTAGTTTCTTTTCCATCGCGAATCCTGACGGGTGTTCCTTTAATTTCGCCCCATTCTTTGTAAGCTTCAATATGATTTGGCTGGCTGCTATACATGCGGGGGAAAACGGTTTCGAGTTTTGGCTCGTATTTGGTTCCACCGGCAAGCGTTCCGGTCATTTTATATTTCCCGTCAACTTTATTGAATTGCTCTTTTTCACCTTCTGTTGCAATTGCCGGTGCGTTGTAATATGGACCATACACCAGTGGCCTGTCGCCATACTGTTCACGGTTGAGGTATCTTAACAAGGCAAAAGCATTGTCGGGGTGGTTTTGGTTCATTGGTGGATTGGCCGAAGCACGGATAATGATAGTGGCAAACGAAGAATACCCGATCAGAATAACTATCACAACTGTAGCTGCGGTATTCCACAAAACCATATTCTTTCTACGTGTGTACATTACCGACCAAACTGAAGCTCCGATAATAGCAGCAACCACAAACAAAACGCCACTGTTAAAAGGCAAACCAAAGCTGTTAACAAAGAGCTTATCGAAAATAAATGCAAGGCGCGGTACCCCCGGAATTATAACATATTGAATGGCGGCCAATATTCCGATTGAAACGGCAAGTGCAATTACAACTCCTTTCCACGAGAAAGGATATTTTTTGAAATAATAAACAAGTCCGATTGCCGGAACTGCCAAAAGGTTCAACAAGTGAACCCCGGTTGAGAGACCCATCAGGTAGGCAATTAAAATGAGCCAACGGTTGGCATGTGGTTCGTTGGCCACATTTTCCCACTTTAAAATTGCCCAGAAAACGGCTGCTGTAAAAAACGATGACAAAGCATAAACTTCGCCCTCAACTGCCGAAAACCAGAAAGAATCGGTAAAAGTAAAAGCTAGTGCGCCAACCAGGCCACTACCCCAAACAGCAATCTGCTCACCTGCTGAAAGTTCTTTTTCTTCAAAAAGTTTGCGTGCCAGATGAACGATGCTCCAGTAAAGCAACATCACAGTTGCCGCACTGACAATGGCCGACAACGCATTTACCATTAACGCTGCCTGAGAGGCATCGCCGGCAAAGATTGTAAAAAACCGTCCCAAAATCATGTGAAAAGGTGCTCCGGGCGGATGTCCAACTTCAAGTTTCCAGGCACTTGTAATAAATTCGCTGCAATCCCACCAGCTTGCGGTGGGTTCAATGGTTAAAAAGTAAGTGATTGCAGAAATCAGAAATACGGCCCAGCCGAGAAGATTATTAATGAGTGTCGGTTTTTGCATGACTGAATTTTTTGAACGTTCGCAAATATAAGTTTTTAAAAAGATTTGGGAACCAACCCAAATGAAAAGTGAGGCAATTAACAAACAACACTGTTTGTGAAAAAAAAATGGGAGAATTTAGCCGATAAAAAAAAAATTATACTTTTGCACCGTCTTTAGCAAAAAGACAATTAAGGACTGACCTGTGGTGTAACTGGCAACACGTCTGATTTTGGTTCAGAAGAGTCCAAGTTCGAGCCTTGGCAGGTCAACCGGTTAGAGGAATACAATTGATGTTGTGTTCCTCTTTTTTTTTGATATCAACTGTCCCACTCAGAAATACAAAATCACCTTGCCTTTTTCAATCTCCGGGTTATCAATGATTTTTAATGCTTCGTCGATTTCAGTAAAATGAAAACGATGTGTAATCCAGTTGCTTACGTCTATTTTCCCCGATCGAAAGTAATCGATTACCACAGGAAATTTATTGTTATGCAAACGTGAACCTCTGACATCAATTTCGCGGGCAGTAATTGCAAACTGTGCAATTGCGGAGGGTTCGCCACTGAAACCAAGTGTAATTACCCGTCCGGCAGAACAAACATAAGTTAAAGCCTGTTCAAACGATTTCACATTGCAAACCGAGTCGATTACAACAGTGGCTCCTAATCCATCTGTTAATTTCAGAATTTCGTTTTTAACATCCAGATTTTTGACATTTAATACCACGTCGGCCCCCTGTGTTTTGGCAAATTCAAGTCTTTTCTCCACAATATCAGAAATAAAACAAGTTGCACCGCGCAATTTCGCCATTTTCAAAACACTCAACCCCACCGGCCCTGCACCCATAATAAAAACCAAATCGTCAGCCTGAATTTCTGCCCTTGAACAAACCTGCTCTGCAACTGTAAAAGGCTCTATCAGAATGGCATCTTCCCACGAAACATGATCAGGAATGCGATAAATGCTTTCCTGCGGAACAACCACAAATTCCTGATAACCACCATCGACATGCACTGACCTGACTTTCAGGTTCCGACAAACATTTCTGCGGCCAATCCGACATTGATAACACGTGCCGCAACTGATTACCGGGTCAACGATTACCCTGTCGCCTGAAGACCAACTGGTTACATGCGATCCGACTTCCACTATTTCTCCCACTATTTCGTGCCCGATTACTCTCGGATAGGTTGCCACCGACGATGTACCGTGATAAATATGCACATCGGAACCACATATTCCACCCACCTTTACTTTTATCAATACTTCGTTTGGCTCCGAAATCTCAGGTTGCCGGCGTTCTTCAATAACAATATGATGAGGTTGCGTTACAAGTACAGCTTTCATTTTTTTGGGTTTAAAGTCCTGCAAGCTTTTTCACTTTCTCCCAAACGCCATCATCAACCGGAATACCCAATTCCATATTTGTTTTCCTTATTAACATCGACTGCTCACCGGGATAATAAATAGTACCATTTTCTGTTGCCGGTATCAAAGATTTTAGTTGCTGAACCGTTGATTCCAAAACATTGTCAATAAACTCCTGTGTATTGATTTTTAACGGATTAATTGCGATAAAAACCTGGTTACAACTGCCACAACTTCCTTTACCCGCTTTATCGATAGCGCAAGTGGCCAGCCCATTCGATAACAAAGCTGAAATTACATCTAAAAGAATGGCAAATCCCGAGCCTTTCCAATAACCCGTGGGCAAAATCCGCATGGTCTCTTCAATGGGTCCGGGAATGTCAGTCAGATTTCCTTCTTTATCAAACCCCCCCGGGAAAGGCAGTTTTTCGTTTTTCAATCGTGTAACCTGGAGTTTGCCATACGAATATTGCGACATTGCCATATCGAGAACCAAATGGCCGCTTTTCCACGGAACAGCCATCACAAAAGGATTGTTCCCAATGCCAATGGTTTTGGCTCCCCACGCTGGCATACACGATTCGGTGTTGGTCCAGCAAATAGCAATATAACCTTTGTCGGCTGCCTGCCAGCCATAAGCACCGCCCCGCATCCAATGCGTTGTATTGTTCAAACTCACCATTCCAAGACCATTATTTTCGGCAATTTCTGTTGCACGGTTCATGGCAAACCGAGCATTTAATATTCCCGGACCAAGGTTACCGTTGTATATTTCGAGTGAGCCGAGGTTATTTTCCAGCGTTGGTTCAGCGTTCACGTTAACCCACCCCTTGCCGATGTAATCGACAAAACGCTCCACCCGATTGAGCCCATGCGAATAAACCCCGTCTCTGCTCGATTCGGTATGAATTTGTGCGCAAACATTGGCTTTAGCTTCTGGCATTCCGGCTAAAATAAACGCCCTTTTTACGGTATCCTTCATCTCATCAAATGCAATTCTTGTCATTTTCGGTTGTATTAGTTCTTTTCAAAGCTAACTTTTTTGCACAAAAAAACCGGCTTCTTCACGAAACCGGTTCAATTATTTTTTACTGATAATGTGTATTATACAAGAATCTTTGTGGTAATGTTGCTGATGCTGATTTCCAGTGCTTCGAATGGTTTTCCGTTGCCCTGATTGTCATCCTCAACAAACAAATATTTCATTCCGGCAGTTTCACGTGCGGCATAAATGCGTTTAAAATCGATAAGACCAGTGCCTACCGAAGTAATATCATCTTTAATCACATCATAGAAAGGCGCACTTTGCTGAGCCATATCTTTAAAATGGAACAACTGGAAACGTCCCGGGTATTTATTAAACATTTCAACTGGGTCCTGTCCGGCTTTTGTTGCCCAATACATATCGAGTTCCATAGTTATCAGGTTAGCATCCATCTCTTTCATGAAAATATCATAATATGGAATCAAACCATCTTCGGTTGGTTTAAATTCAAAATTGTGGTTGTGGTAACCAAACTGAATGCCCACTTCCTTCATCACAGCTCCTACCTGGTTCCAGTCGGCAATCATCTTTTTATAGGTTTCAACGTTACGGTTTACCTCTTCAATCCAGGGTTGCACACAATATTTTACACCTAAAAGTGCGTGGTCGTCGGCCAGTTTTTTAGCGCTTTCCATTGTAATTCCAGCGGCTTCAACACTTGTGTGACTGCTTACAATGTCCATTCCAAGGTCGTTTACCATTTTCCTGAATTCGGCGGGAGCATAACCATAAAATTTACCATCGGCATAGTTGGCAAGTTCAAGGTTTTTGTATCCCATATCCGAAAGTTTTTTCAAAGTTCCGGGAACATCGGCGGTCATTGCATCGCGAATGGTGTACAATTGAAGCCCAACGCCAAAACTCTTGCGATCAACCGGCTGGGCAGCAGGTTTTGCTCCGGGTTTGCAACCCATAGGACCAAGGGCAATTACACCCAGAGCCCCGGCTGCTGAAATTTTCAGGAAATCTCTTCTTTTTTGAAAGTCTTTCATAGTTTATCTTTTTGGTTAAAATTATTTTCCGGTGATAAAAATAATGCAATAGTTTAAAAACTGAATGACAGTTGCTGAAGTTTTCTCCAAATGAGCAATTTAAACCGAAATTTTCCCGATTCACAAGATTTTTTAAAAAGATAATTTGCGTTTACAACAAATTACTATTTTTGCAGCACAAAATTTCAGACTGTCCTGTGGTGTAATTGGCAACACGTCTGACTCTGGATCAGAAGAGTTCAGGTTCGAAACCTGACAGGACAACTTAAAAACCGCAACCAGCGGTTTTTTTATTTCAGCATTATCTGTAATTAATAGAACCCAGCTGCTCAGTTTACTGTTTGGGAATAAAACCCACATTCAATACAGGGCTGAAATTACCTATAATTTATATCGATATATTTATATTTTTGCATACGTTAAAATAAGAACTGATATGGAATTTAAAAAGCTTGAAATTAAGCCTGAAGGAAACTGGCTGAAACGAAATATTTGGACTCCTCACGGAAGAAAAACCATGATTTATATTGCCATTGGAGCCATTGCCGGAGCTGTTATTTTTTTAATAACTCAGGAAAAAGCACTCGTTGAAATTTCAGCTGGCGAAATCATAAAAAGCATGGCAATGGGTGGATTTTTCGGATTCTTTGTCACCAATAGTCCGTGCGCCAGAAATCAGTGTTAAATTATTGCATTAATCTGCTCAAAACCTGACATATATTCTTATTTTTCAGGCATTTCTCAAAATTTTAAGGTCAAGTTTCTGCATATTCAAAAAGGCTGCAGAAACCCGTTGAGTCTTTTCAGGGTCACTCAACATTTCGGGCAATTCAGCTGGAATAATTTGCCACGAAACTCCAAACTTATCCTCCAGCCAGCCGCACATGCTGTATTTTCCATCTTTCCCAAGGCTCTCCCAGAAATAGTCGATTTCTTCCTGTGTCTGGCACTCCACTACAAACGAGTTTCCCGGGGTAAAATCATAGTCGTGTGGCATAGTGCTGCTCATGGCGTTAAATACTTTTCCTTTCAGCCTGAATTGCGCAAAAAGCAAAGCTCCATCTGGCATTCCGCTTTCCGGAGAATGGGGAGCTTCAAAGAATGTTCCTGAATCCGGAAATATTCTGTTGTAATAATCTAAAGCTTCTTTTACCCGTGCATTCTTTTGGTTAACAAACAAAAGTGTTGGAACAATTTTCTGCGAACGTTCTGTTTCACTTGCATCCAACTGCCAGCTTACACCAAATTTATCTTTAACCCAGGCGTACAAAGGCGACCAGTAATATTTATCAAGCTGGAAAAACACTTCACCATCTTTACTCAGCAAACTAAACAAACGACGGATTTCACCCTCACTTTCGCAATAAACTGTGTACGAAACAGCCTGTGTCATTTTGTACATCGGGCCACCGTTTAAAGCCATAAACTCAGTGCCCATCAATTCAAAAGTTGTAACCATCGGGTTCGATGATAGAATTTTCCCTCCCGAAAAAATTGAAATATAAAAGTCAACAGCTTCCCGTGTATTGTTATCAAACCAGAGACAAGGATAAACAGGTGATTTCATATTTTTAATAGTATTAAAAATCGTTACTGATTAAAACAGCGATTTGTCCGATTAGTTTTTTACCGAAAAAAAACCAATCTTTTCGATATAGAATGGTTCCGATTACAAAAAAATGGTGAATCAGTTTATTGCACTTCAGCCAGAATTACCGTATAATTTTTGCCATACTTTTTCGCACACTTCGGACAAGTGGTGTACCACATGTATGTTTTACCAGTGGTCAAACCTTTCTGCTTTGCGTTTTCAATAAAATCTTTGTGCCATTTGCCTGTATCGCTGAATGGCCCTTCGTACACATGGCTGTAAAAATTACCGCTCATTTGCAGATTTTCTTCACCTGGTACAGGTTTATCAACTGCCAGGTAAACATCCATGTTCCATTTTGAGGTGTGATCGGAAAGGCTAAGATTATCCTGGATGGAGGCGCCTGCATCACTTAATTTCTTGTCTAACCGCTGCATTTCCTTCCCAAAACCTATCGGCATGTAGAAAAATGTTTTCACTTTTCCTTTTACAAATTGCTTGTTTTGCCAACTAAAACTTCTGTCATTCCAAGGTTCAGGATTGAAAGGAGGGCAACAATCAAACTGTTTTTCCTGTGTTGTCATAATTATTGGTTTTTGCATAAAATTACGACAAATCTGTTTTATATGCTTTAGCATTTTTAAACTCAACCTAATTTTATTGAATTAATAAGGCTGTAATGGTTTTTATAAAAAGAAAAAAGGGTAGCCGAAAGCCACCCCTGATTCGCATAATTTAATGAAGATAAAAAATAAGGGTGCTCAATATTAGATAATGAATGTTTTCGATGTTCGGGCACCCATTCTATTTTATCAACACCGCACGGTGCATAACCAGCAAAACAGGCGAAATCAATAAAATTTCAGGTTATAAACAGGAAAATCAGAGCACCGGAAACTCAATTTTCCACAACCCTCTGAAATCATTTAAAGCATAATCCGTAGCCAAATCGGCTGGATACAAAGTTTGTAATTTCCGGATGGTTACCGAATCAATATCAGTTCCGGGAACACCATGACATTTTAAACAGGCTGGCATGGCTGTTCTGATGGGTTTGTAATACACAAGTTTTTTCCCGTGCTGAACAACAGTATCGGAAACAGTCCCATTTTCAAAAATCGCCCAAAATTGTTTATCGGTGGCCGATGCAAGCGCATTTTCCGTATTCCTGTTTTTGGCAGAAATTCTTGAAATTGTGCAATTGAAAATGCTGTTCAGGCTGTCGGTGATGCCCGAAGCTTCCAGATTACAAAACTCAACGGCGTAAGCCGGGCCTCCATTTTGGATTGCTGCAGCAACATTTGTAAGCAATGCTGCCTGCGCCACCGCTGAAACATTGTTCCCCTTTTCAATGTGTTCGATATAAATTTCAGGCTGAATATTTTTTTTACACGAAAACAGTAAAAAAATAACCGCTACCAAAAGCAAAAATGTGTTTTTCATATCATTATAATTGTTGATTTTAAAGGTATTCGATGTAACTCGCTTATAATGATCTATCTGTATGATAATATTTTGTAATGCTCGTTTCATCACCGTATTTATTTGTGTTACTTTTTATCGAAAATAGAAAGTTGCCATTCATCAAGCCATTCGAGATAAGGATTACCCTTTTCGTTAAACTGAATGGGCAACCAAATGTAACGTCCATCAATCGCATTATCCGGATTCCAGCGATCGGCCATAAAAATGAAAGCATCCTTTTTCCCTTCAACCGGTAAAATATATGTACTTTGACCGTGGAAAGTAAGTTCTTTATCTTCGCCAACACAAGGATTTTCAATGTACTCCCAATTTCCCATCACCGAACCGGAAACCAGCAGGCGTGCTGCGTTTGGCGCCCAACCTGTACATCCCGATGTTATCATGAAATACTTGTTGTTGTATTTAAACATCGCTGGCGCTTCATTGTGTCCGGTTGGTAATACCCGAATATATTTCCCGGTGAAATCAGTGTAATCATCGCTCAGTTCAGCAATGTGCAGCGTCAGGTTTTCTTCCGAAGCATGAATGTGGTATGCTTTCCCATCATTATCAACATAAAGTGTCATGTCGCGGGCCATTTGTCCTTTTTTAAAATCGCGGTGCACAAACAATCCATCTTTTACAGCCTGAATCCATTCATCCGACCAATCTTTCAGATTTTCAGGAAATGTTTTTGAAATCAGTTCATCGCTGAAATTTACCGGCCACACGCCCGCGTCTGGATTCACTGCTTTTACAAAATTGTACGGTCCTATTGGATTATCAGCTACAGCTACGCCGGTTTTCGCAGCTTTGTAACCCTGACCTTTGAGTTCGAGGTGAAACCACATTACAAATTTTCCGGTTTTCTTATTGTAAATCACTTTCGGGCGTTCGATAACACAACCTGCAGTTATTTCGCTTTCAGGATTGTTACTGACTGATAAAGCAATTCCTTCATCCGTCCAGTCAGTCAGGTTCTCCGACGAGTAACAGTGAACTCCTACCCAGGCTTGATTCCCTCTTTTTCCTTCCACTTTGTGTTCGCCAAACCAGTAATATTTACCGTTGTGAAACAAAATTCCACCTCCGTGGGCATTGATATGAACGCCTTTATTATCGGGCCAGATTTCGCCAGGTTTAAAAGTTCCGGATTTTTGGCAAGTAGCAGAAAAACTAAAAAAAACAGTTGCAATTAAAAATAGTAAAGTTCTCATTTAAATTTATTTAGTTGGTTTATCATTCGTGCATTCCCCTATTTCATCACACTTTCCAGGGCCATTTTACACAATCTTTTATTTCGGGGAAAAGCACAAAATCGGCTTTTCCTTTCATGGCGAGGGTTTTAACATCGAACCCGGCAAGTTGAGCTCGGGCTGTTTCCATTGTTTTGCCCGAAACAGAAACATCGTCAACCAGTAAAACGCGTTTGCCTTCGAGTTGCCATTCGGGTTGATATAAAACTTTTGGTTCATCAAAACGCGGAGTGTTTTTCTCGTCGCGGTAGTTCAGTGTCATCACAACTAATTCGGCATTTAAATGAAACGCCACAAAAGTTGCCGGCGGAATTCCACCTGAGCCAATTCCAACAACCACATCAATTTCGGGAAGCTGCAACTGTTTCAGCCGGACGGCAATTTCTTTAAACGATAACGGTACCATTTTTAATCGGATTAGATTTTTTACAAGAATACGTGAAACCTAAGATTTCGCCAAATCGTTACTGTGACTCTTTTTCAGAAGTTTTATTCACAGGTATTTCGAGGAAAAATGTGGTGCCAACCTCCAGTTCGGTTTCGAACCACACTTTGCCCGAAAAGTTTTCGGCTATATTTTTTACAATGGCTAATCCAAGTCCCATTCCGCTGGTTTTTGTAGTAAAATTCGGGCTGAACAGTTTTTCGCGTAAATCAACCGGAATGCCAGTTCCGTTATCAGCTACGGCAATAAGTGCTACATCTTCATTTTTGCTGAGTGAAACTCGTATTTCGCCGTCCCTGTTCTCCGGAATAGCTTGTATTCCATTCTTTATCAGGTTGATGATAGCACGCGAAAACTGTTCGCGGTCGGCGTTTACCATTACCTGTCCTTTCCCGGCTGAATTAAAACGAATGGTGATTCTGTCATGCTTTTCAAAAAGTCCGATAACCCTTTCCAGTTGATTTCCGAGGTTGAAAACCTGGTTGCGCGCTGTTGGAATCTGTGCAAAATTGGAGAACTCGGTGGCGATATTTGAAAGATTATCGATTTGTTCAATTAAAATTGCAGTTACCCGTTCAATATATTCGTTGTACTCTTTTCCGCGGCCACGTGCATGTTGCAGGTGCTGAATATTCAGCTTCATCGGTGTCAGCGGGTTTTTAATTTCGTGGGCAATTTGTTTGGCCATTTCGCGCCATGCCGACTCTCGCTCAGAGCGCGCCAGCAAATCTGCACTAAATGCCAGTTCATTTACTTTCTTGTTGTACTCTTTTACCAAACTTCCAATTTCGTCGTTACGCCGGTAATAAATAGGTTCATTGTATTTGCCGAGTTCCATCTTTTTCAATTTCTCCTGAATAACAACTAACGGGTGCGTAATTTGGTTGGCAATAAAAACCGCAAGTACAATACTCACAAGCAAAAGCAATACATACAAATTAATAAACGCCACAATGAAAGTGGTAATCTCCTGGTTGTATTTGTCCTGCGAAATAAAATAAGGCAGGTTAATGGCTCCTAAATTATCACCCCGGTTATTGATGATGGGTTTGTAAACTGACAGGTACGAAAGATGTCCGACATTTTCGGGTTGAAAGAAATTATTGTACTGCGCATTCTGAAAAATCTCATAAAACGCTGCCGAATTAATACGTGTTGAAACAAGTCCACGTTGAAAAATCTCAATTCGTGACGAAGCCAGCAAATCACCATCATTACCATAAATATTAATATCGGTTTGAAAAATGTTTGAAAGCTTTGCCAATTCGCGGTTGAGCCAATCAATTAGCTCCTGTGTAATTTCATCTTTATCTTCAAGCCGCATGTCAATTTCTTCCGAGATTGATTTCATTTTTTCATTCAGGTCGTTACGATGTTTTAGCCGATATTCGCGCACATTGTAAAAAATGGTAGCCAGTGCCACAAGCAATAGCGAAACAAACACAATTAAAATAATTGCAGCCTGTATTTTAAGTTTCAGGTTAAACACTACTTTCTGCGGAAAAACTCTTCGGTTGATAACAACAAACAGTACAATAAGAATCAGAAAATAGAGAACAAACAAATAAGGAAACGAAATCAGATAATCGGTAAAGGTGGTAAGCTCACGCGAAACAATGATAAAGTTATTTTCGCGTGTATGATAAATCAGGTGTTCGAATCCATCTCTTCTTTTCAGCGTAAATTCTTTATCTTCTGGCTCATACGAATCGATGTAAAAATTATAATTGTAATCGCCCAATTTATCGGTCAGCTCGCCGCCATAATATTTTGCAAAGTTGAACTTCCGATAATTTTCGGAGCGCGTAATCGACTTGTCGATAAGCAGTTCAGGAAAACCGATACCTTCAAAAAGTAAATCAGAATCAAGGTCGATATAAATATTCACACCACCTGTAGTTCCGGGCATTTCGAAATGAAGTTTGCCAGTATAAGAAATACGCCCATTCATGTTATCCATAAAATAAAAACTGGTGCCGGCAATATGCACTCCCATATCCTGAATCATTGATTCCATCAGCAAATCGCACGGATAAGTCTGATTATCGGGCTGAAGGATAAGACTATCGGCAGGTCCGCAAACATACATTTCGAAAATGTATTTCTTGAAATAGCCACTGAAATAGGTACGTTCGATGTATTCCCGCAAATCTTCCTTTTGAATGAGCAAACTTGGAATTGCCTTATCACTTCTTATCTGTCGTTCAATTTTCCCCAGAAATTCTTCGGCAGCCGGGTCGCGCTCAGCAGTTAATGTGATGGCAAAAAGTTTCTGCCGCTCAATATCCTTTTTTTCGATGGTCCCATAAAAAGTAATCAATGAGTAAACCGAAGCGAGTGAAACAAAAACGATGAGGTAACTCAACGACAGTTTTTTCACCTGGTTTTTACTAAACGCAACAGCCACAAGCGATGCAACAAAAAAAAGCAGCAATGCCTGAATAGCAACCTTTTCAATAGCCAACCATTGTAAAAAACCAAGTACAATTGCAGTACTCCCTGACAACACTATAAACCTGCCAATTGAAAACTCTTTGCAGGCTTCGGTTGTGATATTCACCAGAAAAAACAGTACGGCAAACAAAACCAATCCAACTGAAAAAATGCCCAGAATGCTTTCCGTTGAAATGCCGATTATTTTATTCAGCGTAAAAGAAATTGTTGAATTGTAAATCAGTATTTCAATCAGATAATTTGCCAATAAAAACAGGGCAGCACTAAAAAGTAAAAGCAGCGCAAGAATCATTTTTTTAGGAAGCCCGGAGTCGTCTTGCAATTTAGGATAATTAACTCCCACTGTAAAAAGGTACAACCAGAAAGTAAAAAAGAGCGACACCAAGAAATAATCGCCAAGCGATGGCAACCAGATATTTAATGCAAAAACTTCGGGTTTAAAAATGGGTAAATGTGTTAAAACTTTAGGAAAACTGAAAATAAGGTGAATCCATAGAACGATGAACAATGCTGCCGCCAGAGCCATGACCCGAAGTATAAAACTTGCTCCGAATGCTAAAAACTCAAGCTTAAAATAAAACAGCAACAACATTAACCCTAAAAAATAGATGAATGCTGGTAAATACAACTGGTTTTCACGACAGTTAAACTCGCCATCGGGTTCAACCGAAAATAAATAACTGCCATCGATAGATTTTATTGCAAACGATTTTTCGGTTGGGACAGGCCTGAGTTCAAAACTCTCCGGAATTTTATATGCCCTGAAAAAAGTATTGTGCAGGTATTTATTCTCGTGCTCGTAATTGTATTTTACAATGTGCAGCCCAACCACCTGCAAACTTCCGGTGGTTCTAATCTGCAACAAATAATACCCGTTCGGAAGCTGAACAAGTCCTTCCTTTTTGCGGTATTCGCGTACCGAATTGTAAAATGCAACAGACCTGTCACTCCAGTAAACCAGTTTTCCCGACTCGTAAACCAAATAACCGGTGCCTGTTTCATCTATCAGCTTTGTTTGGTTTTTAAGTGTTTCGAAATATGAGCCGTCAAAAGCGCTGTCGGTTAAAACTGATGTAATCGCCTGTGTTTGCTGTGTTAGTTCAAGCTCAAATATGTGTAACCTGTTTTCAATATCATCTACCACATGAGTTTCGGGATGCTCGCGCAACAATTGACTTTCGATAATTGCTGCAGCAGCAAAAAAGCACAGTGCAAAAACCAGAAACGTGTATTTATTTAATTTCAGCAACATCGGTTAATCGTGATGATATGGTTCGCCTTTTAAAATGGTAAAAGCCCGGTAAATCTGCTCAGCGCACAACAATCGCACCATTTGGTGAGAAAAAGTAAGTTTGGAAAGTGAAATTTTTGAGGCCGCATTTTTATAAACTTCCTCTGAGAAACCATAAGGACCGCCAACAACAAAAATAAGCTCTTTTAAACCCGACGCCATTTTCCGTTCAAGAAACCGGGCAAATTCGCGCGACGAATACTGGCTTCCGTTTTCGTCGAACAAATGAAGCTCTTTTCCGGGCTGAAGTTTCGCCAGAATCAATTCGCCCTCGAACATTTTCTGCTGATTTACAGTCATATTCGGCTTTTTCCTGATATCGGGAATTACTTCAATTTCAAACGAAATATAGTGGTTTAAACGCTTTACGTATTCGCCAATCCCTTCGGCCAGATAAGCTGCATCGGTTTTGCCAATTACAAGTAAAGTAATCTTCATGTCGGATAATTGAATTATAATTGTATAAATTTACAGTATCAATCTGGCAAATGCTGACTTTAGCACCATTTTTGCTGTATAGTTACGCAATTTTTGAAACAGAAATAAAATGTGGACAACAAAAAAAACAGTATTTATAGTTTTCATTACCGCAGTTCTGCTTACAGTAATCAGTAGTGAAACATCAGCTCAAATTCCCGACGAAATTATTAAAAGCTTAAAAACCGGAAATGCAAAAACACTTTCGGAATATTTTAACCAAAACATTGAACTGGTTGTACTTGAAGAAGATAACGTTTGCAGCAAAGCTCAGGCTCAACAAATTGTGGGCAAATTCTTCAGTAATAATACACCCGAGGGTTTTAATATTATCCACCAGGGAGGAAAAGAAGGAGCCCAATATGTTGTTGGCAATCTTGTAACCAACAAAGGTAGTTTCAGAACCTATTTTCTTCTGAAAAAAACCAATGGCAAAGAGTACATTCACCAGTTGCGTATTGAACAACAATAAAATTCATGAGTCAGTTAGACAAATTTTTTGAACGTCTGCTGAAACTGGGAGAACGTATCGCCGAAAGGGCAAAAAAAATCTCACTTCCGTTTTTCGATGGGGTACCGTTATACGATGTTGCCCTTTTTTTCTGGCGCAGCATCGATAAAGGAGCAATTCCAACGCGCGCATCGGCGATTGCATTTTCATTTTTTATCGCTTTTTTCCCATTTATGATTTTTCTTTTCACCCTCATCCCTTACATTCCGATAAAAGATTTTCAAAACGAATTGTTTTTGCTCATCAAAGATGTGGTGCCGGAAAGTACTTTTTCGGCTATTGAAACCACTGTAAAAGACATTATTATGCAGCCCCGTGGCGATTTGCTGTCGTTTGGGTTTGTGGCAGCGCTTATTTTCTCAACAAACGGTCTGGCTGCCATGATGAGCGCTTTTGACGCTACTGTACACAGCATTCAGCGCCGCACCTGGATAAGCCAGCGCATTACTGCAATTTATCTGCTTGCCATTTTATCGGTGATGCTCACGCTTGTAATTGTGTTTTTGGCGCTTGGCGAACTTTTTATCGATTACCTGAAAGAATCGATAAATCTGCACGACGGGTTCACTCTTATTCTGCTATCCTCCATCAAGTGGGTAATTGTTATCTCTCTGCTGTTCTTTACCTTTTCGTTTTTGTATTACATGGCGCCTGCAAAAAAAGTGAAGTGGCGTTTTATTTCGGCTGGCGGCACACTGGCCACCTTTTTAAGTGTACTGGCGCTTTACGGATTTGCATACTACGTGAATAAATTCAACCAGTACAACCAGTTATACGGTTCAATCGGGACCTTGCTGGTTATCTTGCTGCTCATGTATTTAATGTCGCTCATTTTGCTGATTGGGTTTGAGCTGAATGCAAGCATACAACAGGCACACACAAAAAAGGCACCGGTTCAGCCTTCAAAACTGATGGACAGATTTTGGATAAGGCGTGAATATGTGAGAAGATTGAATAATAAAAAGTAAAAAAAATCAGAACTTTCAGTTTTTCCCTTGTTTGAAAAGCAATTCCTTTTCACTTTTCGTCAGGCTGTCGTACCCCGATTTGGCAATTTTTTCGAGAATGCGGTTGATTTCTTCCTGCTCGGCATTTTTCATGCGGTTATATTCGTAATCGTCGCGTGGGGTTTGTTTGTGAGCAACTTTCAGTTTACTCTTTGGTTTGAAAAGATTTTCCAGCAACCGGCCCAGCCCGGTTAATAATTTCTCAATTCCAATACCCATATCACGTCCTTTTCCGAGTTGCCAGATAAAAAACCAACCCCAAACTGCGCCGCCCAGGTGCGCAATATTTCCGCCCGGGTTCGATACCGAAATGCTGATTACCGAGAGTAGAACATAAAATACTGCCACATATTTCAGTTTGAATGTACCGATAAACGAAAGATGGAGTTCCATGTCGGGGTCATAAACTGCCACAGCCACCAAAATGGCATAAACCGAAGCCGAAGCTCCTAAAAGCAACCCGTCAATCTGCTGAAAAACAGGGAAAATATTGTACGCAGCAATATAAAACAAAGCGCCAGAAATTCCACCCATTACGTAAACCGAAAGCAGTTTCCCGCTGTCGAGCCGGTACAGAAATAATTTTCCAAACCAGTACAAACCCAGCAAATTAAAAAGAATATGAAGAAACCCTGTGTGCGTAAACATATACGTTACAACCGACCACGGCTGACGAACCAAACTGTTTAAATCTGACGGAACCGACAGCCACCCGGCAATCGGGTTGGGCATCGCCGAAAGGTAGAAAACCACACCTGTCAGCATAATCAGCACAAAAACACCCAGGTTGATGTAAATCAGCCGGGTGAGCGAGGTTCCTTCTTTAAAAGTTTGTTTTATATCGGCAAAAATATCCATCGAAGAAAAATTCCAATTTCCAAATCTCAATACTCAGTACTAAATACTCAATACTCAAATTTAATAGAACCGGTTCAGCGTTTTGTTCCAGTATTTAATCATGAAATAGCCAAAAATCATCCCACCCAAATGCGCAAAATGCGCCACATTACCACCACCTTTTATTCCAAGGAACAGTTCAATTACACCATAACCAATTACAAAATATTTGGCTTTGATAGGGATTGGCGGGAAAAGCAACATAAGTTGGGTATTTGGGAAAAGCATACCGAAACCTAATAAAATCCCAAACACAGCACCCGACGCACCAACGGTTGGTGTATTCAGCAGCAGGTTTAATTTGGCTGGTAATTCGTTCGAAAAATTCTTCCCTTCGGCCCAGATTCCATAACCAATTTCCTTCACGTACTCTATTTCTTCAACCGATAATTTTGAAGTAACCGAGTAGTATTCGATAAAATTTACAGCCGAATGAATTACTGCTGCACCAATTCCGGTTACCAGGTAAAAAAGTAGAAAACGTTTTGGGCCCCACACGCTTTCTAGCACACGCCCAAACATGTACAGTGCGAACATGTTAAAGAAGAGGTGTGTAATGTCGCCATGCATAAACATGTGCGTAAATATCTGGTGCGGTCTGAACTTGTCGGAAAGCGGAAAATGCAGCCCGAGATAGGTGTAAAGATTGATGCCGGCTTTGTCGAACATAAAAGTACCCAGCAACATCAGCACATTTACGATAATCAGGTTTTTTACAACAACCGGTACGGAATTAAACGCAGGCCTGTAATTCATAATTTATTCATTGTTTTGGCTGGCAGTGCAATTGCCGAACCATTTTATTTCGGGTCGAAAATAACGACAATCTGTCATTTCGAGAAACTTTTTTCGATATCGGTAACCGGAATGATGTGCAAAACCCGTTTTCCGTCGGGCGAAAAGTTGGGCGTGGCACAGGCAAACAACTCGTCGATGAGGTGAATAATTTCTTCCTGTTTCAGTTCGGTGCCATAATCAAGCGCCGAAGCTTTTGCCAGCGACTTCGCAATCTGTTCTTTTGCTTTTGCCCGCGCATCAACCGGTGATGTTTTGTATTCTTCGAGCAGTTTCTCCACAATCACCGCCGCGTCGGTAACATCAAGCACTCCCGGTGTTCCGCTGATAATAAATGTGTTTTTGCCAAAATCGCGGATATCAAAACCCAGCGACAGCAATTCGGGAATAATGTTTTGAAGAATGGCAGAATCAGCCGGGTTCAGTTCGAGCGTTTGCGGGAAAAGCAGTTGCTGACTGGCTACCGAATCTGATTTGAGTACCTCCATAAATTTTTCGAACAAAATGCGTTCGTGAGCGCGTTTCTGGTCGATTACCATCAAACCTGATTTTACAGGAGTGAGGATGTATTTCTGTTTTAGCTGGAGCGTTTTCTTGCCTGAAAACGCTTCAGCCGGAGCACTGAAAATTGTATCATCCGCTTCATCATTCGGTTCGGGTTCAGGTTTTAATTTCAACTGGGTCCCCGTGTATAAATCTTCCCAGCGGCCAAGGTTTTTGCGCTCAACAGATGTTTTCCCATAATTGCCCGAAGTATTGGGCTTTTCATTATCAAACGGGTTGTAATCAGGATTTATTCTGATTTCGGGAAACTGGATTTCGCTGAACGATTTGGGCGGAAGCGGAATATCGATACTTCCACTCTGGTCGAAATCGATGGATGGAACCACACTGTTTTTGCCCAGCGACTCACGCACGGCAGCATGAATAATGGGCCAGATATCGCGTTCGTTTTCGAATTTGATTTCAGTTTTAGTAGGATGAACATTGATATCGATGTTTGCCGGGTCGGTTTCCAGAAAAAGAAAATATGCCGGAAAAGCATCGGCTGGCAACAATTGCTGGTAAGCCTGCATCACCGCCTTGTGAAAATAACCATGGCGGATAAACCTGCCGTTTACAAAAAAGAACTGCTCGCCCATCGTTTTGCGTGCAAACCGCGGCTGGCCCACAAACCCGAAAATCTTTACAAGACTTGTTTCCTCGTCAACCTGTACAAGACTTTGGTTGATTGACTTTCCAAACAAATCAACAATCCGTTTCCGGTGGTTGGCTTTCGGAAGTTCGTAAACGGGTGCATTATTATGAAAAAGCGATAACCTGATTTCGGGATAAGGAATGGCAATCCGCTGTATTTCGCTGATAATGTGTTTTAATTCGGTGGTATTTCCTTTCAGAAATTTACGGCGCGCAGGGACATTGTAAAAGAGGTTTTTAATCTGAAAACTGGTACCATTGCTGCAGGCCACCGGCTCCTGTGTAATTACTTCCGAGCCTGTAATATGAATAAACGTTCCAACTTCGTCTTCCACTTTTTTTGTTCGCAGTTCAACATCGGCAATGGCGGCAATCGATGCAAGCGCCTCGCCCCTGAAACCCATGGTGCGAATGTTGAACAAGTCGTTGGCTGATGTAATTTTCGAAGTTGCATGCCGTTCAAAGGCCATTCGTGCATCGGTAGGCGACATGCCGCAACCGTTATCTGTAATCTGGATAAGTGTTCTTCCGGCATCTTTGGCATGCACCATAATTTCGGTGGCACCGGCATCGAGCGCATTTTCAACCAGCTCTTTCACCACCGAAGCCGGGCGTTGAATAACCTCGCCCGCAGCAATCTGGTTGGCCACCGAATCGGGTAATAACCGGATGATATCGCTCACTGAATATTCAGATTTTAGATTAATGAAGTGCGCACCTTAGTTTAAAAAATAACATCGCCGTAAAAAAAGAGAATAAATACGATGGCAAGAATAAGGAGAAGCCATAAAAGCCGCCGCTGCTGTGCTACTTTTGCCGAGCTGTTTGCCCGCTGCCAGGTATCACTATTTCTGAATTGTCCTTTTACATTCGGCCGATATTCCCCGTTGTTTTCCTTTGGAGGCTCATTCATTCCAAGCTCCTGCCTGATGCGTTGTTCACGGGCCTCACGCTCCTCTTTGTCAGGGTCGTAAAAACGCGGCTTCATGTTAAATTTTTTGGCACTGGGTGTATGAAAAAATTTGCTAATCATAGTTATTCACCGATTTTTTTGCAAAGATACTTTTTATTGAAACATATCGAACCCGGCTTTTTCTGCTTTTACTCCGGTTAAAAGTGCATCGATTTTTCCAGAATCAAAAGAAGTTGCTCCTGGTTGAGTGTCACAGGATTTCCCTTCATGC
Source organism: Draconibacterium sp. (assembly GCA_050179035.1). Taxonomy (GTDB): domain Bacteria; phylum Bacteroidota; class Bacteroidia; order Bacteroidales; family Prolixibacteraceae; genus Draconibacterium. The sequence continues at coordinate 57,306 of JBFXFM010000004.1, forward strand.
TGCTGGCATTTTTTGCTTTCTCAACCAAACCCGGGAAATCAGCCTGTTGAACTCCAAACGAAGAAAGTGCCGGAATTTTCAGCTTTTTCACCAATTTGTGCAACCAAACAACACCATCTTCAGCACAGGCATTCGTATTGCCGGTGAGCCATTTTGCCACTTCGTTGTACTTTGTCAATACTTCAGCCTGATTGTTTTTACGAAGCGCAGCAATATTAATTTCCATCACTGCCGGAAGCAAACAGGCGCAAACTGCACCGTGCGGAGCAGGATACAATCCACCCAGCGGACCGGCAAAACCATGCACCGCACCCAGTTTACCATTGGCCAATGCAATCCCACCCAGCATTGCGGCAAAAGCCATATTTTCGCGGGCTTCAATGTTTCTGCCGTTTGTAAATGCAGTTTCGAGTGAGGTTGCAATTCGCTGCAATCCTTCACGACAAATCATATCGATAAACGGATTGGATTTTGCAGAAACAAAAGTTTCTATCAGGTGGGTAAGTGCATCAATTCCTGTATAAGCAGTAATTTCGGGCGAAAGACCGATGGTTAAAATTGGGTCGATTACAGCATATTGCGGGTACATCCTGTCGCTGCGCAAACTCACTTTCACATTAAACTCCTCCGATTTGATAACCGCATTTTTGGTTACTTCAGCGCCGGTTCCGGCAGTGGTTGGCACTGCAATCATTGGTAAAGGTTCAATTGTAAGCGCTTTTCCTTTCCCAATAACTTCAAGATAATCGGTTATATCGCCTTGGTTAGTTGCCATCGCTGCTGTGGCTTTTGCCGCATCAATAGCACTGCCGCCACCCAGACCAACAATTACATCGCAATTATTTTGGTGAACAAGCGAAACAGCCGATTTGATATCGGTTGTGGTTGGTTCGTCGCGAACAGAAAAGATTTGTGAAGATATGCCGGTTTGGGTAAGTTTTTCAGCAAGTTCAATGGCATTTCGCCTGCTTGCGCCAGTTACAATCAGCACACGCTTACCCGATTTCGCAACAAGTTCAGGAACTTTGTCCAACGAACCGCAACCGAAAATAATCCGGGTAGGAACTGCCGATTCAAAAGCTAAAGCCATCCCTCTTCATCGGGAAAAATGTTGTAAAATTTTATGCTGTGCCTTGGTTCGGCCATCATGTGGTTCACTGCATCGCGCCAGCGGGTGTAGTGGTCGGTAAGCTTGTGTTTGGCCGGGTCTTCGTAACTGCGGTAAACTTCCACCAAAATAAACCTCGTTGGATCGTCGTGTTGCTGAACTATGTCAAAGCGCGCAATCCCCGGTTCCATCAAACTTTCCTTTGCATTCTCAACAGTTAATGTTTTGAACTCCTCAACATGCTCTCCCTTAACGTGAACAAAAACATGAACGATATACATAGCGTTTCAGATTTTAAATTGCAATAATAGGCAAAAAAGAAAAAAGTATTATACAACATATACTGCTCAATGAGAATTATAAAATATTTTCTTTTACTTTGAAAAATACTACAACAAGATAGCATTTTATGAATTTCAGTAAAACATCGAAATATGCGCTCCGAATCCTTAGCCACATGGCTAAGGATGAAACAGCACAATATTCTGCACAGCAGTTACATCAAGAAATAAATATTCCGGTGAGATACCTGCGCCGGTTACTTACCGACCTTTCGAAAAGTGGTTTTATAAAAAGTACACATGGACGAAATGGTGGATTCACATTTTCAAGAAATGTCTCCCAAATTTATCTTTCTGAAATCGTCGATTCGGTTGACGGACTTGAATCGATTAATGGTTGTATTTTAGGATACGATTCGTGTGCATTCGATTACAAATGCCCCATGCACGCTATCTGGCAGGAAACAAAACAAAAAGTGATTAATACACTGAAAAATACGTCGTTGCATGATTTGAGAAAATACGACCTGGTTTTTGACTGACATTTTTTTGAATTTAAATACTACCTGTGTGTAGTATTTATATATAAAGTTAAACTTAAAAAATAACGATTATGGTAGATTCATCAGTTGTTCTGGCCGGACAAACTCTGGCCTACACGTTTTACTGTTCAGTCATTATTCTGTTAATGATTTGGTTTGGAGTAAAAGTTACATCGGAAGGAAAAAGTACTAAGGTTTCGCCGAAGGTATTTTATTCATTTGTTGTATTTCTTGCAGTTCTTGGGGTTTCGCTGCACATGATTACATTCAACACAATTCCATGGGTGTCAACCGATGTGAACATGAAAAAGATTGTGGCTGACCGCACTTTCGAGATTACGGTTGAAGACCACGAGTTTAAACTGCCTTCTGAAAAACTGAAGTGCCAGATAAATGAAGTGGTTAAATTCAGTGTAACATCCAACGACCTGACTTATGGTTTTGGGTTGTTCCGCGAAGACAACTCTATGGTAATGCAAATGCAGGTGGTGCCGGGGCACAAAAACGACATTCTTTGGAAATTCAGCAAATCCGGCGTTTACACAATCCGATCAACGGAATACTCTGGTCCAAAGGGTGCTGCAATGATTGTAAAAGATGCCGTTGAGGTAGTTGAAACCTTGTAAATCAATTTAATTATCAAAAAAAAACTGAAAAACTGAAATTATGAGTTTTGTACAAACATTAATATCGGGCGAACAAAAGTTGTTTAAACCCGACAGCCTGACACAAATGCAGAAAATTACACTTCGCTTTGTTGTAATCGGCTTAATTTATTACGGATTTGCAGTGATTGAAGGCATGTTGATGCGTGTTTACCAGGTTGAACCCATTGCAGCCATCCCATCATACCAGTACTTTGCCATTTTAACGGCACACCCGCTGGTGGGAATTTTCGGGTCAACCTACTCCATTGTTTTCGGTGCATTTTTGTTTCTGGTTCCGTTTCTGATGAAGAAACCAATCTGGAGCATAAAAATGGCCAACTGGACTTGCATATTAATTGGCGTCGGAACCTTTGTGTTCTGGAGTGCCGGTTTTATTTCTCATTACTCTCCTCTTTATACATTGTACTGGCCGCTGCCTGCCGATTTCAGCCAGTTTAGCGCTGTGGGCGGTGCATTCTTTATTACCGGAATCGCTTTGGTAATGGTGGGTACTGTATTCTTTGTAATCAATATTTTCAAAACCATTACATACACGCCTGAAGGATGGGAAAAACAACCCGCCGGAAAGCTTATTAAATCGGCATTGGGAATCGATGGATTTACCAACATGTTTGCAAAAAAACAAAAAGAACACCGCGTTTCACTGCCGGTTGCTGCTATTGCACGTGGCACTGTGGATGTGGCATTAAACGCAGGAATTATTCTGTTTACCGGAGTTTTGATTTTAGTTTATATGGTTGGAGCTATTTTAGGATTCGACCTGAAAGAAACTGCTGTGGATGCATTATTATACAAAAACTGGTTTTGGTGGGGACTTGATTTAATTGCCGACGGTCTTGTTTTGATTTTTGTTGCCGGTACATGGTACTTGCTTGCTACTTTAATTACCGGCAAACAACTCTTTATGCAAAACATTGCCCGTGCTGCATTATTAGTCGAATTGGTTGTTTCGTGGACGGTTTGGTCGCATCACCTGCTTTCCGACCAAGCGCAGCCAGCAATTCTGAAAATTGTTTCGGGCGAAATGGTTACAGCTTTTGAACTGATTACACAAGGTCTGGCTTTCTTTATCACACTGGCCACCTTGTGGAGCGCCCGCCCGTTGAAAATGACAAATCCGTTGAAATTCCTGTTAGGCGGACTTTTGGGTTTTGCGCTCGCAGTGCCCGCCGGAATTATGCAGGCCGATATCGGATTAAACCGAATTTTACACAACACACAGTGGATTATCGGGCCGCATGTACACGTTGCCGTTTTGGTTGGATTAACAATGACTTTGTATTCTGCCATTTACCTGCTTTTCCCGATTCTGACCAACGGAGCAAAACTTTACAGTCAGAAACTTGCAAATATTCATTTCTGGGCTCACTTAATTGGAGGTATCGGGATGGGTGCATTTATGGGAATGGCTGGTTTAAAAGGCATGTTGCGCCGTACCATTTATTTTGATGGAGAATTTAATTTATACATGATTCTTGCTGCTTTATGTGGTTCATTATTACTCATTTCATTCCTGGTTTTCTTTTACAATATTGTAATGAGCGTGGGATTGAATGGCGTACTTGGCATATTTACAGGAGCCAAGGTTAAAAACAAAGACCTTGTTCCTGCGGAAAATTAATCAATCAACTCAAGGGAAAAAGAATCCCCGGAGTATTTAATTCCGGGGATTTCTTTTTGTAAGGATATATCTTGTTCACAATTATTTCTGCCTGAAAAAAATCTGAATCGGAACCCCTGAAAAATTGAAGTTATCGCGCAACTGATTTTCAATATAACGTTTATACGGGTCTTTTATATACTGTGGCAGATTGGCAAAAAACGCAAACGACGGTGTTGGCGAAGGTAATTGGGTCACATATTTTATGGAGATTGATTTACCTTTTACCGATGGTGGTCCGTATTTTTCAATGGCTTCGAGCATCACTTCGTTCAACTGTGCAGTTTTTATTTTCTGGCTCCGCCGTTGGTAAACTTCCATGGCAGTTTCGAGCGCCTTGTGCACACGCTGTTTTGTTAAAGCAGAAATGAAAAGTACAGGAACATCGTTAAACGGTGCTATTTTTTCATGAATTTCTTCAGTGAATCGTTTGGTCGAATGGGTTTCTTTATCAATTAAATCCCACTTGTTCACCAAAATCACAACCCCCTTTTTGTTTTTTACGATAAGCTGGAAAATATTAATATCCTGTGCTTCAATACCGCGTGTGGCATCAATCATCAGCAGGCAAACATCCGATTCTTCGATGGTACGTACCGAACGTAAAACCGAATAAAACTCGAGGTCTTCGTGTACCTTTGTTTTTTTGCGCAGCCCGGCAGTATCAACAATCATAAAATCGTAACCAAACTTGTTGTAACGGGTATGAATCGAGTCGCGGGTTGTGCCTGCAACATCGGTAACAATGTTTCTGTCAACGCCCAATAAAGCATTTGTAAACGACGATTTGCCCACATTTGGCCTTCCAACAACTGAAATCTGCGGCAGATTGAGTTCGTCAATTTCCTGTTCAGTTTTTGGGAAATTCTCAACCAATGCATCGAGTAATTCGCCAGTTCCGCTTCCAGTCATCGACGAAATACAATAGATTTCGCCTAACCCGAGGCTATAAAACTGGTACGAATCGTTGATTCGCATGTTGTTGTCAACTTTATTCACTGCCACAAGAACCGGCTTTTTCCCTTTTCTAAGAATGGCGGCTACTGCATCGTCGAGATCGGTTACACCGGCTTCCACATCGGTGAGGAAAATAATTACATCCGCCTCATCAATAGCAAGATGAACCTGTTTATTTATTTCGGCTTCAAAAACATCATCGGAGTTAATCACATATCCACCAGTGTCAATTACCGAAAACTCAATGCCATTCCACTCGGCCTTACCATAATTGCGATCGCGGGTAACGCCGGCTGTTTCGTCAACAATGGCTTTGCGTTGTTCGATTAACCGGTTAAACAAGGTCGATTTACCCACATTTGGCCGACCTACAATTGCTGCTATTCTGCTATTCATAATTTAAGCCCCCTTCTGATTCCCCCGAAGGGGGAAAGTTTTGAAAAATCACTATACTCATTCTAAATACTTTCTAATTACAAAATTGTTTAAACTCCCCTCCTTCGGAGGGGCTGGGGGAGGCTTTTATACGGCGTCGTAACCAAAGTTTTTCAGTGCCCTGTCTTTTTCGCGCCAGTCTTTGGCTACTTTAACAAAAAGTTCCATAAAGATTTTCTTTCCGAAAAACTCTTCTGCATCCTTTCGGGCTTCGGTTCCAACACGTTTAATCATTTCTCCTTTGTGCCCGATAATTATACCTTTCTGGCTGTCACGCTCCACATGAATCACACAACGTATATTAATAATTTTGTCGGTTTCTTTAAACTCTTCAACCTCTACTTCAACCGAATATGGAATCTCTTTTTGGTAATTGAGCAATATTTTCTCGCGTACAATTTCCTGAAAAAAGAACCTCTCATTGCGGTCGGTCAGGTCGTCTTTATCAAAATAAGGCGGCGCCTCGGGCAATAACTCCATAATACGGTTGAACACCGGTGTGATATTGAATTTTTCCTGCGCCGAAATAGGAAAAACTGTTGCCCCGGGGAAAACACCGGTCCAGTAATCAAAAAGTTTCAGCACAGCCTCCTGATTCGAAAGGTCTATTTTGTTGATAAGTACAATTACCGGGACGTTCGATTTGCGCACCTTCTCGATATAATCGGGGTTTTTTCCCTGAGTTTCAATCACATCAGTAACAAACAGAATCACGTCAGCATCAATCAGTGCCGAGTCCACAAATTTCATCATGGATTCCTGCAACTTATAGTGCGGTTTTAAAATTCCGGGCGTATCGGAATACACAATCTGAAAATCATCGCCACTTACAATACCTTTGATGCGGTGCCGTGTGGTCTGCATTTTCTTTGTTATGATTGATAGTTTTTCGCCCACCATTGCATTCATGATGGTTGATTTACCGACATTCGGATTGCCGATAATGTTTACAAAACCTGATTTATGAGCCATATTTTTCGAATTAGGTGTTCCTTCCCAACAGGGAAATCTAAATTAATTTCTTAAAAATCAGCGCAAAGATAATTGAAAAGATGGATGTTTTTGAATTTCAGTTTTTATGAACCTGAAAACTTAAAATTAACAAATGTGGGTGAACCAAAAACTATAACTGATTTTCTATAAATCTTCAACAAGTTCCGCGCTTAAAACACCCGTGGCCACTTCGCGCACTTCGCCGGTCATACGCAGATTCCAGTCGGTATCGATTTCTATTTTTAACTGGCCGCCCTGCATTTTTATGTTGAGGTTGCGGTCGGTTAGTCCGCGTTTTACCATCACAGAAGCTACCGCGCACGAAGAGCTGCCTGAAGCCAGTGTCCAGCCGGCGCCGCGCTCCCAAATCATGATTTCAACTTCGGAGCGCGAAAGCACTTTTGCAAACTGCACATTAATCCGGTTCGGAAACATCGGGTTATTTTCGATATGAGGGCCAAAAGTTTTCACCTCTTTTTCGTCTAATTCATCTTTCAGAATTACGCAGTGCGGGTTGCCCACCGAAACACAGTTGATTTGGTAATCGCGGTATTCAAGATTTAAAGTATAGTCAATGCATTCAGCGGTTGTTGCTTTTACAGGAATTTTGGCCGATTCGAAAATGGCTTTCCCCATGTCCACTTTTATGGTTGCAGCTTTTCCGTTTCTTTCCTCAATCACTTCAGCCTGAACAATTCCGCCCGGCGTTTCGATGGAAAACGATTTTGATTTGGCAAATCCATAATCATACAAATACTTGGCAAAAATGCGCAGGCCGTTTCCACTTTTCTCTGCTTCCGAACCATCGGGATTCAGAATCCGCAATCCAAAGTCGGCTTTTTGAGTTGGAACTTTCAATAATATACCGTCAGACCCGATTCCGAAATGCACATTGCAAATTTTCTGAATGGCATTTACAGTAAGCTCAAAACTGATATTATCCTTGTCGAGAACTACATATTCGTTGCCCAACCCGTGTGATTTTACAAAGCTGTTTTGCATGATTATAAATTTTGGGTGCAAAGGTAATTAACAGGAGCGAATGTTTTCAGGTAAAATGAATTCGATTTTTGGAGTTATAACCCGTTAAAATATATCGATACAGAAAGTTTTTGGGGTTATAACCCTAAAAACTATTTTACAATGCCGACTTTTTACTTCGGGATGTTTAATTGCGTTCGGCAAAGGATGATATTTTTTTAATTTTGCAAAATCATATAAATAAAATGTCTCAATACTAAAATCTTAAAATCTAATAATCTGATATAATGGCATTCATCAACGAAAACTACCTGAAATTACAGGCAGGCTATCTTTTCCCCGAAATAGGGAGACGAGTCAATGAATTTGTAAAAGCAAATCCTGATAAAAAAGTAATAAGAATGGGAATTGGCGATGTTACACAACCGCTGGTTCCGAGCGTGGTAAAGGCTTTCCACGAAGGTGTGGAAGAAATGGCGAACGCTAAAACTTTTAAAGGTTACGGACCTGAGCAGGGATACGGATTTCTCCGTGAAGCTATCGCTGTAAATGCTTTCAACGCAAGGGGCGTTGATATTTCGGCTGATGAAATTTATATTTCTGATGGTTCGAAATGTGACACCGGCAATATTCAGGAAATTTTTGGTCACGACAATAAAATTGCCATTGGCGACCCTGTGTATCCGGTTTACGCCGACACTACCGTGATGTCGGGGAAGACTGGTGTTTGCCAGCCAAACGGTTACTACGAAGGCATTATCTACATGCCTTGTACCGACCAAAACGGTTTCATTCCCGAATTGCCCACAGAAACACCTGACCTGATTTTTCTTTGTTTTCCGAACAATCCAACGGGCGCAGTAGCTTCCCGTGAAGAGTTGAAAAAATGGGTGGATTATGCTACTGAAAACAAAAGCATTATTTTATTCGACGCGGCTTACGAAGCTTTTATTACCGACGATTCAATTCCGCATTCGATTTACGAAATTGAAGGGGCAAAAAAAGTGGCACTTGAATTCCGCAGCCTCTCAAAAACAGCCGGATTTACCGGAACACGATTAGCTTACACTGTGATTCCGAATGAACTGGTTGCCTACGACAAACAGGGAAATCCGCACCAGGTAAGTAAACTCTGGAACCGTCGGCACACCACCAAATTTAATGGCGTTTCGTACCCGGTACAAAAAGCTGCTGCCGCCATTTTCACCGAAGAAGGGAAAAAAGAAGTACAGGCTGTGATTGATTATTACATGGAGAATGCCCGTATCATGAAGAAAAGCCTGGCGGAAAGTGGATTTGAAGTTTTTGGCGGTGAAAACGCTCCATACATTTGGGTGAGAACCAAAAGCGGCATGAAATCATGGGAATTCTTTGACAAACTTTTGAATGAAGCCAACGTAGTAGGAACTCCGGGTTCAGGATTTGGACCGGCAGGTGAAGGCTATTTCCGATTTTCGGCTTTTGCCGACAGGGAAAATGTGCTGGAAGCGATGGAAAGAGTCAAAAATCTGGGATAAGTAATTAAAAAACAAAGGCACAAAGTGTTGAATTCTAAGAGAATAACTTTGTGCCTTTGTTCTTTATTAAAGAACAGGACAAATTATATTGGATTTTTTAGTCTTTAAAACAACTAACCAGCATGGAAACAGAAAGAACAATTCCGGCTAAAAATATTCCGCCGCCAACGAGCAGAAGTTGCCAGGCCGCCGCGGTTGCTGTTTCAAACTCGCTGAATTCGGATGTTACAGCCATCAGGAAATAGATACTTACTAAAAGCGCCGATATCCCTAAAATCAAGTTTAACCATTTGAACTGGAAGACAAACTGGGTGGTGAACAACAGCATTGCTCCCGTCGCAATAAATGTTGTCGCGGCAGTTCGCCCGCCAATCAGATAAAAAACAAGTGCGGCAATAAAAACGGAACACGCGATGCGGCTTGCGAAGTATTTTTTTTCGGATAGCCTGATTTTGAGTGAAATTGCTGTCTGTAAATTCATGGTCAAACTGATTTAGTTTTTTGTAAAAACGCCAGTTGCCTGCAAAAATTATCAGGGAATCGATAAAAAATCACCGATTGTACAGAAACCCGTTTTCAACAGAAACAAATCAGGCATTTACGCCGCTCGCAACTTTTTGCCTTACCTTACTCCCCGGGTAAACTTTTAACGCTTCTTCCAATATTTTCAGACAAACAGCGAGGTCCTCTTTTTTCAGTACATAAGCTATTCGTACCTGGTCGATTCCGTTTTTCGGGTCGGTATAAAAACCTGTAGCCGGAGCCATAAAAAGTGTCTGGTTTTCGTATTCAAAATCGCTGAGCAGCCACGCACAAAACTTATCGGCATCGTCAACCGGCAGTTTGGCCACTGTGTAAAAAGCCCCCATCGGAATTGGAGAATAAACACCGTCGATTCGATTTAAACCGTCGATAAGAAATTTACGCCGGTTTACATATTCGTTGTAATTGTTGAGCATGTATTTCGGGTCGGCATCAATTGACGCTTCAGCAGCAATCTGCCCAATGAGTGGCGGACTTAAACGGGCCTGGCAAAACTTCATCACATTCCGGCGAACCTCCGCATTTTTAGTAATCAGCGCGCCAATACGCAAGCCACACTCGCTGTAACGTTTAGAAACCGAGTCGATTAAAACCACGTGCTGTTCAATTCCTTCGAGATGAAAAGCCGAAATGTAGGGAGCACCGGTGTAACAGAATTCGCGATAAACCTCGTCAGAAAACAAGTACAAATCGTACTTTTTCACCAGGTCACGGATGGCATCCATCTCTTCCTGAGTATATAAATAACCGGTCGGATTGTTCGGATTACAAATCAAAATACCTTTAGTTTTCGGTGTAATCAGCTTTTCAAACTCTTCAACCGGTGGCAACGAAAAACCATCTTCAATCCGGGCAACAATGGGTTTAATTTTTGCGCCGGCAACAATAGCAAATGCCTCGTAGTTAGCGTAAGCTGGCTCGGGAACAATAATTTCATCGCCCGGGTCGAGACAACTCATAAACGCAAAAGTTACTGCTTCGCTACCTCCTGTGGTGATAATAATATCTTCAACCGCTACATTGATATCGAATCGTTTGTAGTAACCAACCAACTTGGTTCGCAACGATTTTATTCCTTCACTCGGCGAGTACTCCAGTATCTTTCTGTCGATGTTTCTTATCGCGTCCATCGCCACCTGCGGCGTTGGCAAATCGGGCTGACCGATATTCAAATGATAAACCTTACGGCCTTTCTCTTTGGCTTTGTCGGCCAGTGGAGCTAATTTTCTGATGGGCGAATCGGGCATTATTTTACCCCTGTCGGATACTGTTGGCATGTTTTAAAATATATTTTATAACGAAGGGCAAATATACAAGTATCAGTTTGAAATTGACAGTGGTTAAAAATTTTCAATTTGAAATAATATTAAAAAATTAACTTCCAGTCTGTTAATATCCTGATTTCCGCACAGGACAATGCTTTTAAAAGAAAATAATCATTAATTTTTATCATGTTTTTATATGGAATGCGTACCTACTTTTGGCCACAGAAAACAACTTAAAAGTTACTGCAATGATTATAGGAGTACCAAAAGAAATCAAAAATAACGAGAACAGAATTGCGTTGACACCTGCCGGAGCTGCTGAGCTGGTAAAACGCGGACACGAAGTTTATGTACAGGCCGGCGGCGGCCTTGGCAGCGGTTTTAAAGACGATGATTATATCTCAGCCGGTGCAATTATGTTGCCCACCATCGAAGATGTTTATGGCATTGCTGAAATGATTATTAAAGTAAAAGAACCTGTTGAACCAGAATACAAACTGATTAAAAAAGGTCAGATTTTATATACCTATTTCCACTTTGCATCATCAAAAACCCTTACCGACGAAATGCTTGCCAACGGATCGATTTGTCTTGCCTACGAAACCGTTGAACTTGACGACCGCTCGTTACCATTACTGGTGCCGATGAGCGAAGTTGCCGGCCGCATGTCGGTGCAGGAAGGTGCAAAATACCTCGAAAAAACTTATGGCGGCTATGGCGTTCTGCTGGGTGGTGTTCCCGGAGTTCCTCCGGCAAAAGTGCTGATTATTGGAGGTGGTATTGTGGGTACCGAAGCCGCAAAAATGGCTGCAGGCCTTGGCGCCGATGTTACGATTATGGATGTTTCGCTGAAACGCCTGCGCTACCTCGACGATATTATGCCAGCTAATGTAAAAACCATGATGAGCAACGAATATAACATCCGCGACATGGTAAAATCACACGATGTGATTATTGGCGCAGTGCTGATTCCAGGAGCAAAAGCTCCACACCTTATAACGCAGGACATGCTGAAAACCATGCGTCCGGGAACAGTGTTGGTTGACGTGGCCGTTGACCAGGGTGGTTGTTTCGAAACCACTTCGGCAACAACACATGCCGAACCTGTTTTTATTGTTGACAATATTATTCACTACTGTGTGGCAAACATGCCAGGCGCAGTTCCGCGCACTTCAACCATTGCATTAACAAACGCAACCCTGCCATATGCGATTGAAATTGCAGGCAAAGGCTGGAAAAAAGCTTGCACCGACAGCGTTCCGCTGCGCAAAGGCTTGAATGTGGTTGACGGAAAAGTGGTTTACAAAGGAGTGGCAGAGGCATTTAACCTGCCTTACCACGAAGTGGAAACCGTTCTTTAAAAACGAAGATTGAGCGAGGATTTACAAATCCTGATAACAAAACCTTCCGGTAAATTACCGGGAGGTTTTTTGTTTTATATTACTCCTTCATTTATTTTTAACCTGAATAAATACTGATGAAAAATGACACTCAAAAAACGCCTTTACGAAATTATCTTCGAAGCCGACACACCCGCAGGTAAGCTTTTCGACCTGGTCTTGCTGATTGTTATCCTAATTAGCGTTGGGTTAGTAATGCTCGAAAGTGTGCCAGATATTGATAACCGCTACCACACCCAACTGAAAATTCTGGAATGGATAATAACCGGAATTTTCACGTTGGAATATTTTCTTCGACTCCTGATTGTTCAGAAACCTTTCAGGTACGCTTTCAGTTTTTTTGGCATCATCGATTTTTTATCTGTCATTCCTACATACCTGAGTTTATTTGCTTTTGGATATCAAAGCCTTGTAGTTATCAGAATGCTCAGGTTGCTGCGGATTTTCAGGGTTCTGAAACTTACTCGTTACACACAGGCTGGCAGGTTGTTGATGCGCGCAATGTGGGCCAGCCGCGAAAAGATATCGGTATTTATATTTTTTGTGCTGATTATCGTTGTCATCATGGGTACTGTGATGTACCTCATTGAAGGCGAAACCAACGGTTTTAAAAGTATTCCGCTAAGTATTTACTGGGCAATTGTAACTTTAACTACTGTCGGTTACGGCGATATCAGCCCGGCAACGCCGTTGGGACAGTTAATGGCGAGTATGATTATGATTTTAGGTTATGCCATTATTGCAGTTCCCACAGGAATTATTACTGCCGAAATCATAAAACCAACTCCAGTCAAAAATACCCAGGTCTGCCATAAATGCCTGTTTGAAAAGCACGATGACGATGCTGTTTTCTGCAAAAAATGTGGCGAAAAACTTTAATTTTTCACACTGATTTTTAGCGATTCTGGTTCATGTTGGTTTAAAACATATTCAGCTTTGTGAATATTTAAATCAAGGTTGAACCAAAACAACATACTCAAAAAACTATTTTTGCAGCAAACTGAAAAAAAATGAAGCAGTATTTAAATCTCCTCGAAACCATTTTAAATGAAGGAACTAAAAAATCAGACCGCACCGGAACCGGCACCATCAGCCGTTTCGGGCACCAATTGCGATTCGATTTAAGTGAGGGTTTTCCGGTGGTAACTACCAAAAAACTGCACCTGAAATCGATTATTCACGAGCTGCTTTGGTTTCTGGCTGGTGACACCAATATAAAATACCTCACCGACAACGGTGTGCGAATCTGGAACGAATGGGCAGACCCGGACGGCAACCTCGGCCACATTTATGGTTACCAGTGGCGTAGCTGGCCAACTCCCGATGGAAAACACATCGACCAGATTATGCAGGTTATCGACTCGATTAAAAACAAACCCGACTCGCGCCGGCACTTAGTGAGCGCCTGGAATGTGGGAGATTTGGATAAAATGAACCTGCCTCCGTGTCACGTTTTATTTCAGTTTTATGTAGCCGATGGAAAACTCTCGTGCCAGTTGTACCAACGCAGTGCCGATGTTTTTCTGGGAGTACCGTTTAATATCGCATCGTATGCACTTTTAACGTTGATGGTGGCTCAGGTAACCGGCCTCAAACCCGGTGATTTTGTGCATACTTTTGGCGATGTTCATATTTATTCGAACCACGTAGAACAGGTAAAACTGCAACTCACCCGCCAGCCTTTTCCGCTGCCGCAAATGAAAATCAACCCGGAAGTAAAAAATATCTTCGATTTTAAATTCGAAGATTTTGAGTTGATTGGTTACCAGGCGCACCCGCATATAAAGGGAGAAGTGGCGGTGTAAATTATAAAAACATATTTACCATTTAACCATTGACTATTTACCATTTCTTTTTACAATAAATCACGATAATTCACCATCAGTCACTTTCTTATGATTCACAAAAACATATCCATCATCGTTGCCATTGCCGAAAATTTCGCCATTGGAAAAAAAAACGAACTGCTTTTTCATCTGCCTACCGACCTGAAACGATTTAAGGAAATAACTACCGGTCATACTTTAATTATGGGTCGGAACACCTTGCTTTCGTTGCCAAAATGGCCACTGCCCAATCGCCGGCATATTGTAATTTCCGATAAAAAAGACGATGTTTTTCCCGGCTGCGAAGTGGTTTTTTCGATTGACGAAGCCATTGAAAAAGTGAAGAACGAAAATGAAGCTTTTATTATTGGAGGTGGAATGATTTACCGGCAGTTTTACCCGCTGGCCGGAAAACTTTATCTCACGCTGGTACACCAGCCGTTTGATGCCGATGTGTATTTCCCCGAAATTAATTATTCGGAATGGAAAGAAATTGCGCGTGAAGATTTATTCGATGAAAAAAACGGGTTCAGGTATTCAAATATCAACCTCGAAAGAAAATAGAATCAGAAAAATTAAGGGCTGAAGCCCACAACATACTGTTCAAATTTAACACAGGGCTTAAGCCCTGTGCAAAACAAATAAAACCAAAACCGGCTTTAGCCATTAATTCTGGAAAAATGAAAAATCTGCTTTTTATAACGCTTGTTTTTTGCATTTCAACTTTTATTTCAGCCCAAAAACCCGCTTTACTCAAGCTGAAATACGAACAAAACTATACGGTAACTTATGACGAGGCCATCGAAAGTTTCAAATTGCTCGATGAACATTACGAAAATGCAGTGTTACTTGAAAAAGGGCTCGCCGATTGCGGAAAACCGCTACACCTGTTTGTAATGAACAGCGAACCAGAATTCAATCCCGAAAAAATCAGGCAGCAGGGAAAAACAATTTTGCTCATCAACAACGGAATCCATGCCGGCGAACCCGAAGGAATTGACGCCAGTCTGTGGTTTGCCGACGACATGCTTCGAAACAAAGACGAGATGAAAAAGCTGCTCGAAAAAACGGTTATTGTTATTATTCCGGTGTACAATATTGGTGGTGTTTTAAACCGCAGCGCCTACAACCGCTCTGGCCAGACAACTCCCTACAAAACCGGGTTCCGTGGTAATTATGCCAACCTCGACCTGAATCGTGATTTTACCAAATGCGACTCGGAAAACGCACGCAGTTTCAGCCGTATTTTTGCGGAATGGAATCCAGACGTTTTTCTCGATACGCACACCACCAACGGCAGCGACCACCAGTACAGCATCACACTTATTCAACCCTCGCCTGCGCTTTACCCGGCTGGAATGGAAAAATACATCCGCAGCGAAATGGTTCCGGCGTTGTACAGCGGCATGAAAAAAGGCAAATATGAGTTAATTCCGTATGTCGATTATTTTTACGACGACCCGAAAAACGGAATTGTATCATCGCTCACAGGACCCCGTTATTCATCTGGATTTGCCGGCCTTTTTCACAGTTACGGAATGATGACAGAAAACCAGATTTACCGCGATTTCCCCGACCGTGTAAAATCGTGTTACCAGTTTATTCAGGTGCTGACCGAATTTACTGCTGAAAATGGCGAGGTAATAAGAAAAACGAGACAGGAAGGCATCCGTGAATCGATGAAAATAACAAAATATCCAGTAGCTTTTGAAATCGACACCACGCAATTCCGCATGATTGAATTTAAAGGATACGAGGTAGCAAAAGAGCAAATCAGCGCGGTTACCGGGTTGCCGCGTTTTGGTTACGACCTCACGAAACCTTACACAGCACAGGTTAAATATTTCGATGTATATCAGAAATCCGAATTTGTTGATGTGCCGGAGTTTTATATTCTGCCCCAAAATTACCGTGAAATTATTGAACGGCTTGATATCCTGAAAATCAGTTATTCGCGCTTAAAAAACGATTCGATAATTTCGGCAACAATGGATTATATCGACGAATTCACCAGTCCGGCAAAACCTTACAACGGCCATTTTTACCACGACAAAATAACAACGCACAGCGAAAATCAGCGGGTGCAGTTTTATGCCGGCGACCTTGTGATTCCCGTTCGCCAGGAAAAAATAAAATACCTGCTCGAAATGTTTGAACCCAAAGCCACCGACTCGTTTTTCCGCTGGAATTTCTTTGACAATGTACTCGACCAACGCGAATATTTTTCGTCGTATGGTTTTGAAGCCAACGCACTGAAATACCTGAACGAACACCCGGAATTCAAAGCGAAATTCGAAGAAAAACGAAAAACAGACACTGAGTTTGCAAAGAACCTCAGGGCCCAACTGGCCTACATTTACAACAATACCGAGTGGCTCGAAAAAACCTGGAAACGATACCCGGTTGGTAAGATTTTCAGGTAACGATTAATCCAGCAATAAATGATACAAAAGAATTTAAACACAAAGGATGTCGCAAAGAACGCAAAGTTCTGATATTTTTTCCTTTGTGCTCATTGCGTCTTCTCAGCGTCCTTTGCGTTAAAAAAAATATTCTGCAACTATGGATTCACTTTTTTCTGACTATAGTTTTCTTACTCTCGTAGTTCTTGGCATTCTCGCTTTTGTTGCCGGATTTATTGATTCGGTGGTGGGTGGCGGTGGTTTGATTCAATTGCCGGCATTGCTCATCGGATTTCCGAAAACCCCGGTTCCAACTCTTTTTGGCACCAACAAAATATCGGCATTAGCCGGAACTTCAATGGCTGCAGTTCAATATTCCCGACACATTCGTTACAATTTCAAGCTGTTGCTTACAGTTGCATTTTTTGCATTTGTGGCTTCATTTGCCGGTGCAAAAACTGTCAGCATCATCAATCCGGCGGTATTGAAACCAGCCATTCTTGTCATTCTTGTTTTGATTGGCATTTATACTTTTCTGAAAAAAGATTTGGGCACAGTTCAGTCGAAATCGCTTTCCGAAAACAAAAAGCTTGTATTTGGCTCGTTACTCGGTTTGATTGTGGGTTTTTACGATGGTTTTTTTGGTCCTGGAACCGGCAGTTTTCTGGTTTTGGGTTTTGTGGTTTTACTGGGATTCGAATTTGTAACAGCTTCGGCTTATTCAAAAATAATTAACTGCGCCACCAATGTTTCGGCGCTTTTTGTATTTATCCGCCAGGGAAATTACCTTTTGGGAGTTGCCATTGTAATGGCAATCGGAAACATTGCCGGCAGTATTATTGGCAGCCGCATGGCCATAAAAAATGGCAACCGGTTTATCAGGGTTTTCTTCCTGATTGTGGTTGCCATTCTCATTGCCCGTTACGGGTACGATGTATTTACCACTATGTGAGTAATTTCCCCAGGTTATCAAATTTGTTGTGATAATCTTCCATCGAACGTTTGATTACTTCGTAAGCTTCCTCCACACCATAAATTGCAGGAATTTCGGTGTAGCGGTCTTCGCCGGGCATGTCTTTGTAAGTTAGAAAATAATGTTCCAACCGCTGAATTACAATTTTCGGCACCTCATCAAGATTTCTGAAATGACCATAAACTGTGTCGTTGCGCAAAACTGCAATGATTTTATCGTCAGCCTGGTTGCCGTCAATCATTCTGAATCCGCCAATAGGCCGGGCGTTTACCAGCAAGTCGCCATGCGACAAAGCCTTTTCGGTTAAAACACAAATATCGATGGGGTCGCCATCGCCTTTAATATCCTTGCGTCCGGTTTTTTCGTTACAGTATTCGCCAACCTTATCGCCACAAAAAGTTTGAGGAATAAAACCATACAATGCCGGAACCACGTTCGAAAACTTTTGCGGACGGTCGACACGCAGGTAGCCGCTGTCTTTGTCGATTTCGTATTTTACTGTGTCGGTAGGTACCACTTCAATAAAAGCTGTTACTTCCACCGGGGCATCTTTACCTAAAAATACACCGTGCCAGGGGTGCGATTTGTAGCGGAGGCCCATTAACCGGCCAATAGGGTCTGATAATCTGTCTGCCATGTTGCTTATTTTTGGTTTTACAGTTGAACCAAAGCTAATGCTTTTAGTTCAACCATATCAATAAAATTTTCTATTCAATAAAATATCCAACAATGAAACCCCTATTAAAATAATATTATCTATAGTATCAATTAAATTGTTTTCAGAATTTTGTCAATCTTATCATCTACAAACGCTTTAATTTCCAATGCAAGTTTTTTGTATTCTAATGTTTCTTTTTCATCCGGAATATACATGTCTCCAGGATATCGGGCATCTACTCCGAAGTCGCTTAATTCTTTTGGGTCAATGTCAGTAAAATCTTTGTCGATGTCTGAACACTCTGACAGCAGAAATTCAATGTTGTGCGTTTTTTTAACATCAACGCCATTGGCAATTAAAAATGCTTTTAATAATTTTTCAACAGCTTGCTGGCAGTGAAAACAAACAGAAGAAGTTGCAATAATTTCAGAATCTGTTAAGCGTTCCACAACTAATAAATCCTCGTTGGCTTTTTCCTGCCATTGCTTTATGAAATCAACAGTACTTTTGTTCATAGAACAACTCCTTCTTTAATTACCTGTTTCAGTATATGACCAGTGATTTCCTTTTTTGAGTTTACCTCCTCCTCACTCTGAATCAATATGTCAGCCGGAATTTTGAATCGAGCCAGTTCTTTTCTTATCATCGATTTGAGAATTCTTCTTTCGCGAATCTCAATAGGTTTTGAGGTGATAACAAGAAAATCATAATCACTTTCAGGATTATAATCATTTCGGGCGCGTGACCCAAAAAGAAGCACCTTCGATTCGGGTAAAAATCTGTGTGTGATTTCCCTTATAATTGATAATGATTCAGCATTATTATTTACCATTGTTATTGATTATCGGATAAAACCAAAAATACTCAAAATTCAGAGAAATGCATCCGGTATTTATTGCCACTCAAATTATCTCACAATACAGAACACGTGGATTTTCAGGCGTACAATGCTTCAGCCCGATTACCCGCTTGGTCAACAGCCACCACTTTAATTCCGTCAGCCGGTACAGCGATTTCAAAAACAAATGGCTGGCTGCGTAAAACCTGTGGTTTGTGCTCTACTTTGCCTAACATCGCTTCACCCGCCATAATTTCATAGTGCGAAATCGGCGCTTCGTCAGCAAAAGCCGTGTGCCACGTAATTTTGTTTTCTGCCAGCTGCAGTTTTTGAGGAGCCGAAAGCCCTTGTTTTTCTATCGCCTGAAAATAATTGGTTTTTCCTTCCTTTACTTTCCCAGCGTATTCTTCAATTTTTTTGCGCTCATCGGCGCTCATTCCGTTGGGTTCAATTTGTGCGGCATAAAAATTCTGTACGAGCTGACACTTCATCGGGTCATCGTCAATCTGACCAATACCGATGATTAAAGTGTGAACTCCCGGCGTGGTCAATGCATATTCAATCAGCGGACGACTGGGCAGCTCCGGTGAGCCAACCTTGCGGTAAACATCTTCAGGTGTGCGCGACCAGTCGGGGTTTTTGTGGTACATGGCTGCATCTGCAAAAACTTTCATGCCAATAATTCCCATGCCTTTGGCTTCAGCCACAGGAATAACATTGTGCTGCATATTCATTTTCAGTTTGTCGTTGGCATTGATGGCCACCAGCATTCCTTCCAGAATTCCATATTCGTCGCGTTGAATCATTTCCATCATGGCAGGCGGATTGGCGTGACCCGAGAACCCGATGTGACGAATCAGTTTTTTGTTTTCCGGGTTCATTCCGGTGAGGTTGGTACCGTCACGCAAATCGCGCAACGCCACCAAAGCGCCAAAATTCCCATTCGGTTCGAGCGGAGTTTCAAGCCCTTCGTACAAAACATCCACCTCAGCCGAGTTGTGCAAGGTGTGCACCAGCACCATATCGAGGTAAGCGCCTTCAGGATAACTGCCTTCGCCATCTCCAAAAATCTGTGAAAGCGAACGTTCAACATCTTCAACTGCGCATTTCACATTTTCGCCATTCGACCAGTTCACCACACCTTCGCGTTCAGGCCAGCCCGGTTTTCCCCAGCGCATGGCCGTTTTGCTGGTAAGCCAGATGGATTTCCGCAACGCCTCGTTGTACCCCTCAACTCCGGGAATCAGGTTCAGTCGTTTAAAAGCTTCGTGGTAGTGCAACTGGCTTTTGGCATACAAGTTTGAAGTATCAAAATAATTGATACCCAAATCAAAAGCTTTCAGGATAATCGGCACCGGGTCAACATCTGCAGGTGTCCACTGAATGGACGCTTGCCCGCCCAAAGCGATGGTGGTAACATCAAAGCCAAGGTTTCCGAATTTACGTTTCATCGGAGGTGGAACTTTCTCCACGTTACAACTCCCCAACGACATTGTTGACACAGCAGCAGCCGAAGCAGCCGAGATTTTGATAAAGTTTCTGCGCGAAACCGGATATTTTTTTGTCTTCATACAGGTTGAATTTAGTTGAAATCTGAACTTTTCCAAAGTTTGAAACTTTGGAAAAGTTAATTAATAATCAGGTTTATTTCTTCAGATTCTCCTCAAATAATTTGAAAATCCGTTTGTATTCGTCAGTCCAGCTGGTGGGTTCGGTAAAACCATGCGATTCGACCGGATAAACCGCCAGTTCCCAGTTTTCCTTTCCGAGTTCAATCAGGCGTTGCGTTAGCCGCACAATGTCCTGAAACTGCACATTGTCGTCAACCATTCCGTGGCACATTAAAAGAGCGCCCTGCAAACCATCGGCAAAATAGATAGGCGAACTGCGGCGATAGGCAATACTGTCTTCAACCGGCGTATTCAGAATGTTGGCTGTGTAGCCGTGGTTGTAATGCGCCCAGTCGGTAACCGAACGCAGCGCCGCACCGGCTTTAAAAGTTTCCGGATTTTTAAACAGCGCCATCAAAGTGATAAATCCGCCATACGAACCTCCGTAAATTCCGATTTTTTGTGCCGAAACGTCATAATTTTCAACCAGCCATTTTGCGCCGTCAACGTGGTCTGTGAGGTCTTTCCCTCCCATATGCCGGTAAATTCCGGTGCGCCAGTCGCGGCCATAACCAGCGCTTCCGCGGTAGTCGATATCCAAAACCGTGTAGCCGTTATCGGCTAAAAAATTATGAAACTGGTATTCGCGAAAATAACTGCTCCACCATTGGTGCGCGTTTTGCAAATATCCGGCGCCATGCACAAAAATCACCGCCGGGCCTTGAGCTTGAGCGGTTGTTGGCCGGTACAATCGTGCATGCACAATTGCCCCGTCTTCAGTTTTAAAAGTGACAAATTCCGGTGTGCGCCACGGATATTTTTCAAACTCAGCGGTGGTTGAATGCGTGATTTTTTTTGCTTCAGCTCCTGCCTTGTTTTCCTGTAAATACAATTCCCAGGGCTGGCTGGCAGTGGAGTGTCGTACAGCCAGGTATTTTTCGTCGGGCGAAAGTGCAACCTCGTTTCCGCCATCCATTGTCGTAATTTGAACAGGTTCACCGCCTTCAACCGGCATTTTGTAGAAATGCGAAATGCCGGGGTGTTTCATATTTGCAGTAAAATAAAAATATTTTTTATCCTTCGAGATAAATGGGTCCGACACCTCGAATTTGCCTGAAGTAAGCGCCTTTTTCGCTTTTGTTTCGGTGTTTACCGTGTAAATGTGTGAGTAGCCCGAAACTTCGGACTGAAACCACACCGATTTTCCGTCGGGCATCCAGCCGGCATCGCCCACCGACATTCCCCAGCCGCCGACACCGGGGCCGCCAATCCACGCTTCGTCGCGCTGGCGGTCGAGGTTTTCAAGATTTCCGGTGGCAGGGTCGAGCAGTAAAATCCAGCGGTCTTTGTTGTCGCGCGAAAGCGCAGCCACCATCGCCAATTCTTTTGTTTCGTTCCAAACCGGACCGGTAAGATTTATCGGGCGCGGTTTCATTTCCGAACTGTCTTTTGGTAGTTTATCAGGGTAATCGGGCAGGTAATCGGGCAGGTCTTTGATTCCCGGAATCTGGTCGGTTTTTATTTTAATGACTTTGTTATTTTCGATATCGAAAATAGCCATGTCAACTTCCGATTGCGGACTGCCCACTTTGGTACGCCCCTGTCTTTCTTCGGTAAAACCCGATTCGGTTACAAAGTGAGTAACCGAAGTTTGTTTGCCACCCTGTGCACTCAAAAACGTGTTGAATACCGCGAATTTCCCCGAGGGACTGAGCGCCACACCGCCCAACCTTTTTTTGCCAAGGTAAATTTTAAGTGGTTCTTTGATTTCTTCAAGCGAGTTACGATATTCCTGAGCCTTTTCGGTTGCAGCTTTGTTTTTCAGCACATCAAAAAGTTCAATCTGTTGATTTTCGAGAAACAGCTCCTGCCCTTTTGCTTTCTGCTCCGGCTTTTCGTCGCCTGCCACAAAATTGGTGATTTGCCTGATTAATCCGGTTTCGGGATTGATACAGAAAAGATTGTTGTCGCGCAGATACGAAATCTCTTTGTCGCCCAAAACAAACCGAGGCGACGAAACTCCGCCCAGCCACTCAGTCAGTTGTTTTTCGTTTCCCTTTTCAACATCTAAAAGAAAAAGGTTTCCATTTCGCATAAATGTTTTTTTTGTGCGCGCAGCATTGTAACTGCCCGATTTCGCCAGCATTTGCTGTTTTTCAACAACCGAAAGCTTTTCAGTTTTTTCTGATTTCAGGACGAAAGCGCATTTTGATGAAAGCGTGTCTTTTTCGGGGTTCCAGTCGAAAAAAATACAGTCGCTTTGTTCGTTCCAGTAAATATTTTCGGGCGAAGTGCCAATCCATTTTGCAGGGTCCTGCATAATTTGTTCGATAGTGAGCGAACTTTTGTTGTTTTTCTGGATTTGCGCCGTGGCTATGAATGAACCGGCGATGAGAAAAAGGAAGAATATTTTTTTCATTTAGAAAGGAAATTAAGGGCTGAAGCCCATTGATAACTATTCATGTCTTTTCACCAGACTAAAGTCTGGTGTTAGTTAAAAATCAAAACGTTATAAAATCGGGGTGACCGCCAATGCGGGCGTTTTTATCGAGTTTGTCGATTTGGGCCATGTCGTCAGCCGAAAGTTCGAAATCAAAAATGTTCGCATTCGATATAATTCTTTCAGGCGTAACCGATTTCGGAATGGTGACAACACCTTTCTGAATGTCCCACCGCAATACAATCTGCACCGGGGTTTTTCCATATTTGGCGGCTAGTGCCTGCATCAGCGGGATGTCGTTTACACGTCCCTTCATAATGGGGCTCCAGGCTTCGGGCTGAATACCGCGCTTTTTGCAATATTCCAGCAATTCAGGCTGAAGCAGTTCCGGGTGAAATTCGTATTGATTCACTGCCGGCGTGATTTTACACTCATGCAAAAATTCGTCGAGATGATGTACAAGAAAATTGCTGATTCCGATGGCTCTTACCCTGCCTTTCTGGTACAGCTCTTCCAATGCTTTCCAGGTTTCCACCGAGCGCCGGCCTTTGGGCCAGTGAATCAGGTACAGGTCGAGATAATCGGTCTGCAATTTTTCGAGACTTTCGTCGAATGCGTCAAGCGTGGTTTTGTAACCCTGCTCAGTATTCCAAACTTTCGAAGTAACAAAAATTTCATCGCGCGGTATGCCGCTTTCCCTGATTGCATTTCCAACGCCGCGTTCGTTTTTATAAATCGCGGCTGTGTCGATATGACGGTACCCATTTTGCAGCGCTACCTTCACCGCATTTTCAACCTCTTCACCGTCTTTCGAGAGAAAAACACCCAGTCCGAACCAGGGCATTTCAACCCCGTTATTCAGCGTAACTTTTGATTTTATATTCATTGTTGGTTTCAGTTTTTGAATGGTTTCGAAATTACAATTTTTTTTCTGCCGCTGACTTTTGTAATCTTCAATTGGCCGGAATGTTTTAGTTTTGCGTAAATTTTTTTTGACAGACAGACATGAAAGTTTACAAATTCGGAGGTGCTTCGGTAAAAGATGCACCGGCAGTTCAGAATGTTTCGCATATCATCGGTTCCGGGATTGGAAATCTGGCCGTTGTGGTTTCTGCCATGGGAAAAACCACCAACCTGCTCGAAATATTAGTAAAAAGTTACTTCGACAAATCGGAGAAAAAGTGGGAAATTTTTGCCCGTTTTAAAACCGAGCACCTTGAAATTACCAATAATTTGTTTGGTGAAAAAAGCACACCCGAACCTGTATTGGCGCTTTTTACTGAGCTGGAAGGGAAACTGCGTAAAAATCCTTCGTTTGATTATGATTTTGAATACGACCAGATTATCGGTTTTGGCGAACTGGTTTCGTCGGCCATATTAAGCGAATACCTGAACTTTGCAGGAATCAGAAATGAATGGGTGGATATCAGAAATTGTATAAAAACCGACGACCGTTACCGCGATGCAACCATCGACTGGGAATGGACGGGTGAACTTGTGCCCGAAATTTTTAACTTCGAAAATCAGCGGGTGTATGTTACGCAAGGGTTTATCGGGTCAACAACCACCAACCTCACCACCACGCTGGGACGCGAGGGGTCAGACTTTACAGCCGCCATTCTTGGAAATACGCTGAATGCTGAAAGTGTTACTATTTGGAAAGATGTTCCCGGTGTTTTAAGCTGCGACCCAAAAAAGATGGATGGAGCAACTGAAATAGCTGCATTGTCGTACCGCGAAGCAGTTGAAATGACACACTCAGGGGCACAGGTAATTCACCCGAAAACCATGAAACCGCTGCATAACAAGGGCATTCCACTGTATGTTAAATCGTTTGTTAATCCTGAAATTTCAGGAACTGTTATTCGTTCAATCGACCACAAAATAGATTTGCCCCCCATTTTTATTTTCAAGGAAAACCAGGTGCTGATTACGCTGACACCCATCGATTTTTCATTAATCAGTATCGAAGACATCGACAGGGTGGTAAATTTCCTGCTCGAACACAGGGTGAAAATTACACTGATGCAACAATCAGCCATCGACCTGAATCTTGTTCTCGATTCGCCTGACGCCAATTGGGAAGAGATTTTTAACGAACTGAAAGAATTTTATACAGTGCGGTACAACAACGGGTTAACACTCATTACCATCAGGCATTACACCGAAGAAGTACTCGACTGGATGGTGCGCGAAAAAGATATTTATCTTGAACAGCACAGCCGAAAAACAGCGCGAATGCTTGTAAAACAATAGTTTCGGGTTATTTTTTAAAGTTTGGGGAACTTTTACTGTAATTTTGGGTTCCATTTATTTACGTATTCAACAAAATATTGCGCTACAATGAAGAATAAAAAGATTTTACCTATTGCGATTGGTGTTGTTGTAATTGCCATCGTTTTGCTGGTAGTCGGCAAAAAACAAGGCTGGTTTGGTAAGGAATTTACCATCAGCGTAGCTACGGAAACTGTAAAAGCACAAACATTAACCGAATTCATCAATGCCAACGGAAAAATTCAGCCTGAAACACAGGTAAAAATCAGCCCCGACGTGTCGGGCGAGGTGATTGAATTGTACGTGGAAGAAGGCAACGAAGTAAAAGCCGGTGACCTGCTTTGCGTGATAAAACCCGAAATGTACGTTTCTGCGTTGAACAGGGCCGAAGCTGCGCTCAATTCGGCAAAAGCCAGGCAGGCACAATCGGAAGCCCAGTTAATTGAACGCGAGCTTTCGTTTAAACGCGCCAAACAGCTGTATGAAAAAAATACAATTCCGGTTTCGGAATTTGAAACTGCACAGGCATCTTACCAGGTAGCTCAGGCTGAAGTAAAAGCCGCCCAGTTCTCGGTAAAAAGTGCCGAAGCTTCGGTATCGGAAGCAAAAGAACAGCTTACAAAAACAAAAATTTACGCGCCAATTTCAGGAACCGTGGCCGCACTGAACATTGAAAAAGGCGAACGCGTGGTGGGAACCAGCATGATGACAGGTACCGAAATGATGGTAATTGCTGACCTGAATAAAATGGAAGTTTGGGTTGATGTAAACGAAAACGACATTGTGAAGGTAACCAAATTCGACACCGCATTGGTTGAAGTTGACGCTTACCTGAACCGCAAATTTAAAGGTGTTGTTACCGAAATTGCCAACTCCGCAAAATCGGGCGCTGCAGCTTCTGCCGCCGACCAGGTTACAAATTTCGAGGTAAAAGTGCTTTTGCTGCACGACTCGTATGCCGACCTGATTGACTCAACAACAAATAATATCTACCCATTCCGTCCGGGCATGTCGGCTGCGGTTGACATTCTTACTGAAACCCGTGAAAACGTGATTTCAGTTCCGATTTCGGCTGTAACAACCCGTGTGAAAAAGAAAGGCGGCGGCACAGTTGAAGTAACCGACGAAGTAAAAGCTGAAGTTCCTTCCGAAGGCGAAGAAAAAGAAAAGGTGGTTGAGCAGGACGAAAAACAGGAAGTTGTATTTGTGCTGAAAGATGGACGCGCCCGCAAAGTTGAAGTAAAAACCGGCATTCAGGACAACAACAGCATTCAGATTGTTGAAGGTATTGGCGCAGGTGACGAAGTAATCGTTGCTCCGTACAATGCTATAAACAAAACACTGAAAGATAGCATGATGGTTAAGAAAGTAACCGAAGAGGAACTGTTTAAAGTGAAAGAAAAATAACGGGTGAAAAACCCCACAAAAAAGCCTGCTGCGTAACTGCAACAGGCTTTTTTTATGGACACTATTCGATTATGCTCACCCCCTGCCCCCTCAAGGGGGTAATAGTTGTCAACACAGGAAGGCCTTAGTTAGCGGCGATTCTCCCCTTGAGGGGATAAAGGGGTGATAACTGTAATTACTTTGAATCGATTTTTTCGCCGTAAGCCAAATCGCCTGCATCGCCCAAACCCGGTACGATATAGGAGTGCGGCGTCATTCCTTCATCGATTGCACCCAGCCAAAGCGTCACATTTTCGGCCCTGATTTTATCGATAATGTAATTCACACCTTTCCGGCTCGAAATAATTGAAACGAGATGGACATGAGAAGGAGTTCCTTTGCTGAAAAGGGCGTGGTAACCAATCTCCATCGATTTTCCGGAAGCCAGCATCGGGTCTGAAAGAATGACCACTTTATTGTCGAGTGAAGGAGAAGCCATGTATTCAAATTCAATTTCAAAATCTCCTTCTTCCGAATATTTTCGGTAAGCCGAAATAAAACAATTTTCACCTTTATCGAAAATCTTCAGCAAACCATTGTGTACCGACAAACCAGCCCTGAGAATTGTGGCCAGCACAGGCTGTTGTTTCAGTACAGGAACTTTGGCAACTCCCAGCGGAGTTGTAACATCGGCAACTTCAAATTCAAGCGTTTTACTTATTTCGTAAGCAAAAATCTCACCTATCCGGTACATGTTTTCCCTGAAACGCATCGGGTCTTTCTGAATCACTTCGTCCCTGATTTCAGACAGGTATTGATCGAGAATTGAGTGATTGTTACCTAAAATTTTTATGTCCATAATGTTTAGTTTAAGTAAAGATTACATCTCCGTCTCCATCCTGAAAACGATGGGTTTGCTGGTTTTTAATTTCAAATGAACTGTATATTTTCTGACCATATTTTTTCGCCCGCAAAAATGGGAATTTTCGCGAAAAAAGTTGCCTGGCCACACCAGAATTATACACTGTAATTACTTCTATTTTTTGATTGATGCAGAACTGTTTTAAAAAAACTGCAACCGCATGGTCAAACCTGGCCGGAAGATTGAAAAACAGCGTTTTCAAATGACCGTTACGAACCGAAAAAATAAAAAAACCAGCCAATATTTTTTCATCAAAAACCTTAACAGAATAATATTTGAAATCATTTGAATACGACGAAAAAGGGTATCGTTCAGCTTCTGCCGGTTTATTTTCAGCAATCCAGGGAAACTTAAAAATCCATCTCAGCTCTTGTTCTTCGCGGTTAAAATAATATCGAACTGAATTGTTTTTGAGTGAATCATAACACGCTGCATCGGGCAGGTTTAAAACTTCGAAGTTGATATCAGCTTCAGAGACCGATCGATAAAACCAGGTTCGAGCCAATGCAAAAACAAAAATTAGCGAATCAATTATGCTGAAACCGATTTGGGCTACCCGGTTTTTTTGAGCGAATGAAATCAGTTTAGTGGTTTTCGGGAAAAGATACCCACGAAATCCCTGAAATTGGTGAACCACACTAAATTTGCCGGTTTTGAGGTACAGCTTTTCTGAATTGGGTGCATAATTGGTAAACATCAGTTTTCCGTTCCAGTCGGCTAAAGCTTCGTTTAAAAGTTGTTCCGAAAAACCCTTTCTACGGAAACCAGGGTGAACCCAGTTGCCACTGCACCAGCCAAATCTTTGAGTTTCATTTTCGGTTTGCACCAACCCGGCAAAAATAGTTCTGAAAGCAACCAGCTTTTCTTCAATTAAACCGACATACAAAACCACATCATTGGGCAATCCGTGTGGATTATGGATATAAGACTGAACCCGGAGCATTGAAATTGGCGTCACTTCGAATTGCTTAACAGTTTCGCTGTTCACAAAACTTTCAAGCTCACTGAGTTCTATTTTTATAATGTTTAATTTCAATGCTTTACAATCGATTTTCCTATCCACTTTCTAAATTCAAGGTAAACAAATTCACCTTTCAGATTTTGTAAAA
This sequence comes from Draconibacterium sp., assembly GCA_050179035.1. Classification (GTDB taxonomy): domain Bacteria; phylum Bacteroidota; class Bacteroidia; order Bacteroidales; family Prolixibacteraceae; genus Draconibacterium. The sequence continues at coordinate 86,094 of JBFXFM010000004.1, forward strand.
AATCGCCTGGTTGTTCCACCGGATAACGTTGAAAATGATTGGCTAATTCATCGTACTTAACGCCAGCGGTGCCAAAAGAAATGTCGCAGCCAAACTTATTAAACATGGTTTCAAGAACCTGTTTTGGCACTCCCGAATCGGTAAACGGGAATGCAAACGATTTTATTTCGGGCTGAATTGTTGAGTTTAGCCAATCGAGACTTTTGCCGATTTCGCTGGTCTGTTGCGCTGTATCAATTTTCCAGAATTCCGGGTGACTAAAACTGTGCGCCCCAATGCTGAATCCCTTGTTTTTCAGTTCAAGAATCTGTTTTGAAGTTAAATAGGGTTGCTGAGTTGCCAGAAACTCATCGAAATCGATTTCAAGTTTGCTGGCAAGTTCATCAATTACATTTTCGTTTAACACAGTGATTTGCAAAAATTCGCCGAAATTGATATTTTTTTCTTCTGTAATTTTTTCCCGTTTTTCAACAGGCAGTTTTTTTAAAGCGTTAAGAACCAAACTGGCTTTGTACTTATGAAAAAGCGCCTTGTTATCGACAAAACCGGGATTCACAAAAAAAGAGGCAGGAATTCCTTTTCTCAACAAAACCGGTGCAATAATATCGTAGCATTCGCGAAGTCCGTCATCAAAACTCAGGTGAAATGCGTTATCAGAATAATCTCCGTTTACAAGTTCCTTCAACCCAACAGGCTTAAAATATTTCAGGTAAAAATCGATTTCCTTTTCGAATTGGGTAGTGTTACGATAATTATAGTTTAAAATATGAGGCAGTTTTTCGTCGCTTACCACATGATAAAAGGGTAAAAACACAGGCCTTTTAATTTCCAGCAGTCTTTTAATACCCATAAAACGACCGGCCTGTTTGCATATTTCCCTTGGAATTGTGTTCATCGGTTACACTGGTTTTAACCACCTGACGGGTGCTGGCAGCCGGTTAAATTTCAATTGAAAATAGGTTTCGGGTGTTGCGCCAAACCCACTGTAAAACCTTGCCACACCGGGGATCATCGAGCCTTCGAAATCTAGAATCAGTTCCTGTTCTGCTTTGCTCCTGATAAATTTATCCATCAGAAAATACATGGCTCCCAGTTTTTTACCTGAGCTGCTGGTAGCCGCATTCATATAAATCACGCGGTTTTTCCACCGGCAAAAAAATACTGCGGCACATAATTCATTCTCAGCGCTGTAAACACCATAAATCTCACCAATCCCGCGGTACCGTGCATTGGAAATTATGCTTTTCAATTTATCTAAGTCCTTTTTATTCAATTGGTCAATCAGATTCTCATGTTTAAAAGCGAGGTATTCTTCCTCAGAAATTCCGGTAATAAACTGCAAATTATTTGCGGCTGATTTGGTAATATTTCGTTTTGTATTTGTCGAATAATTTCTGGCGAGCGATTTATAATTGTATTGAAGGTCGAGCAGGTAATTCTGACGCGGCAGAAAACGGATTTCAGCATCAGCCGGAAGCGAAGGATTTTGCGCATTTAAATGAACGTCGGCATACCTGAACTTTTCATACACAGCTTTATAAAAAATTGCAGCAATTTGGGCAGATGGCTTTGGGAAAATTCCCAACTGCTGACAAAACAGTGGTTGATAAACGTAATTTATCCCGAATTTCTTCTTCACCGGCAGTGGCATAACAAATTCATAATCGCCAAAAACAATCGCTTCCCAGTTATCTGCAGTTCTGTCGAGATGCCAGATATTGGCATAAATCCGGCTGTTAGCGGCTTCAGCAATACATCTTTCCCATTTCTCGCCGTCGATGTTATCGCTTTTTACAAATGTTATTTCTCCTGAATTTTCCATTATTCACCGGTCCACCGAAATCCAAGTTGGTTCATCTTTTCAAAAACTTCACGATAGCCTTTCCAATGACCTCGGTCGTTAACCGATTCGTTATGCCAAACTGAAACAAAAGTGCCTTTCACTTTTTTTACTTCATTCATCAGGTTTTGAATTTCTTCCCAGGCCTGATCCGGTTCAAGATCAAGATATTGCTGCAATGTAACGTCCATTACCTGGAAAGGAATTTGCAGCAAATCGGTTGGCTTATCGCGTTCGAGATCGAAGAAGTAAAACGGAGTACAAATGCCGGCCCTGAATCCTGTTGCTGATGCATATCCCAACGAATAATCTTCGAAAATTCCTGCCTTAATCAGGTTTCGGAAAGTGGTTGGAAATTCGATTTTAAGATAGTGCTGACGGCTGATTCTTACGGTTGAACCTGTAATTCGTTCAAGTCTTTGTTTTTCTTCTTTCAGCACTTTACAGCTTTTATCAACTCCGGCAGCAAAAGACGGGTGAATTCCAACGGTATAATTTTTACGGGTTTTACGGATTAAGTGTCTGTAATATTGATTTCTGTGTGAAATATTTTTGTCGAACCTGCTGTAATTGCCAAGCAAATAGAAAAAACGCACCAACTTTTCGTTGCCCTCAAAAACAGAATCAACAAAACTGTAATTATCATACGGATCGCGTTTCAAACGCAAGAGTACAGCCAATCTTTCAAAACATTCACCAAAATGTGCTTTTAGCAATGCTTTGGAAAGTGCTCCTCCGGTTCTTGAAAATCCTTTGTGCCGGTAAGCCCATGCATTGTCAACATCAATGGTCGATAAAAATCTGAATTTTCTTTCAGGCCAGACAAAGTGAGGATATGCTTTGCTGATTTCGCTGGCTAGCATTTCGGCCCAAAAATTAACCACCGGCTTTTTTAACAACTGGTTTTTATACAATATACTTTCATCGGCAATAAAACGCCCATAATGATCCCTTTCGGCAATAATATATTCTTCGTAACGGGTTACGATATAAAATCCGGCTGCAAACAAATCGAAAGGCAAAAAAGAATCAGCTGAACTTGGAAAAAAATATTGTGCGTTGTTATAAATAACCTGCTCAATTTTTGGTGTTCCAATTCCTGTTTCAAAAAGCAGTGAATGCGGTTTAAGGTAAATTCCCTTCCCTGAAGGATTATCAGAATAGTTTATTTTCGGAGAGTCTGAATTTAAGAAGTTGTCTAAATCGCTTGTAAGCAAAACTTTTACCTGCAATATCTGTTCGAAATACAGTTTAACAATGTACTCAATTCGTGGTGTGATTTTTTCGGAATAAAAAAGTATCATTTCCAGATTATTCAGGTTTATAGTAGCCCTTCGTCGGCGAAACTAAAGTATTTATTTTGCCCGATAATTACATGATCGATCACCGAAATATCCATCAGTTTTGCTGCATCTTTAATTTTGGAGGTAATCGTGCGGTCAGGGTCTGAAGGGCGCAATGTACCGGAGGGGTGATTGTGACAAAGTATAATTGAACTCGATTGTTTTTCGAGTGCAGGTTTCAGAATGATTCGAACGTCGATTACCGTGCCTGAAATTCCGCCCTGGCTGATTCGGAAAGTATCCTGAATTTTATTCCCCCTATCGAGCAGCATCACCCAAAACTCTTCGTGACCAAGGTCGCCAAGCATTGGCTGAAAATAATCAAAAGCATCTTTACTGGCGTTTATCACTTTTTTATTGAAAACATCGGCTTCTTTCCGGCGTTTTCCAAGTTCGAGGGCAGCAACAATGGTAACTGCTTTTGCTTCGCCAATTCCCTTAAAACTGCAAAGCGAATCAACACTTTTTTTGCCGAGTTCGTTCAGACTATTATCCACTGAAGCGAGAATCCGTCGCGAAAGTTCCACGGCTGTTTCCTCAAGATTTCCGGATCCAATGAGAATTGCGATAAGCTCGGCATCGGACAATGAACGGGCACCGTTTTTTAACAGTTTTTCGCGTGGGCGATCTTCTGCAGCCCAATCTTTAATGTTGAGTTTCTTGTATTCGTTCATTGGCAAGTGAGTTCACCCGAAAAGTAGCCATAAAAACTGACTTATAAAAGTTGCGCCTAACGGAAATAAAAAAACCCCTCCAAAACGGAGAGGTTCTCTTATTATTTTTTATGAATATCTGTTACAGATGATTGATTTTCAGCGCCAATTTCGATTTCAGATTCGAAGCTTTGTTTTTATGAATAATGTTGCGTTTTGCCAGCTTATCGATCATCGAAATTACTTCGGGATAAAGCTTTGCAGCTTCTTCTTTATCAGAAGTATTACGTAAAGCTTTAATAGCATTACGGGTTGTTTTTGCGTAATAACGATTGTGTAACCTTTTGGCCTCGTTCTGTTTGATTCTTTTTAATGCTGACTTATGATTTGCCATTATCTTTAAAATTATCTTTTTAAAAAATGTAGCCCGTAGGGGAATCGAACCCCTCTTGCAAGAATGAAAATCTTGAGTACTAACCGATATACGAACGGGCCATTATGTCATCCCAATATTTTTGGGACTGCAAAAATACTTCATTTTCGAAATTCTCCAAATTTTATCAGGAATTTTTTTTTGAATTCTTTTTCACAAAACTACTCCCGCTGAAAATTTTTGCGCTGCAAAGAAAATGATGTTTTCGGAAACTGCAAATGCCCTGTGAAAGATTTTCAACTAAAAAAGCTGATTTTTTAACGCAACTCGAAATTCTGCCCAAGATAAACTCTCCGAACCACCTCATCCGCTGCAAGTTCTTCGGCAGTTCCGGCTTTTAAAATTGAACCTTCAAAGAGCAGATATGAGCGGTCGGTTATCGTTAATGTTTCGTGTACATTATGGTCGGTTATCAAAACACCTATATTTTTCTCCTTCAATTTCGATACAATGTTTTGGATGTCTTCAACTGCAATGGGGTCAACTCCGGCAAAAGGTTCGTCGAGAAGAATAAATTTAGGTTCAATAGCCAACGCCCGGGCAATTTCTGTACGTCGGCGCTCGCCTCCTGAAAGCTGGTTGCCTTTGCTTTTACGAATGTGCTGAAGTCCAAACTCTTCGATTAGTGTTTCGAGTTTTTCCTTCTGGTATTCCTTTGTGTAGCTCGTCATTTCAAGCACAGCGCGCAGATTGTCTTCAATACTAAGATTTCGGAATACAGATGCTTCCTGCGCCAGATAACCAATACCCTTTTTAGCTCTTTTGTACACGGGTTGGCTGGTTATTTCCTCGTCGTCTAAAAATATTTTCCCTGAAAAAGGCTGAATCAATCCCACAATCATATAAAACGATGTGGTTTTACCGGCTCCGTTTGGGCCAAGTAAACCTACAATTTCACCTTGTTTAACCTCAAAACTGACACCTTTTACAACAGTGCGTTTCCGGTATTTCTTTACAATATTTTCGGCCCTTAAAATCATGTTGCTTTTATTAACGCATTATTTAAAGGTTTAGCTTTCGCGTGCCTGTTTTTCACGTTTTTTAACCACAATTGCCGAAATGAGAATACTGATCTCGTACAAAAAAACCAATGGGATTGCCACCATAATCTGGCTGAAAACATCGGGGGGAGTAATTATGGCAGAAACCAGAAGAAGCACAACATAGGCATGGCGACGATAATCTTTCATAAAACCCGGTGTAAGAATCCCAACTTTACTCAGGAAAAACGAAAATATCGGTAGCAGAAAAATAAAACCAGAGGCAAAGGTTATTGATGTTACCGTTCCAATATACGAACGCATGTTAATCTGATTTTCAACCTCGGTACTCACACTATAGGTCGATAAAAATTCAATCGAAAGTGGTACTATAACAAAATAGCCAAATAAAATCCCGGTTAAAAAAAGCATTGAAGTAAAAAAAACAGCCCCACTCGCATGTTTCTTTTCTTTATCGTATAAAGCGGGTTTAATAAAACTCCAGATTTCGTAAAAAACATATGGAGAGGCCAGGATTAAACCAGCAATAATTGCTACAGTGAAATGAAGCATAAATTGGTCGGCCATTTTAAGGCTTATTAGTTTTAACGGATGCTGATTTATATTAAGTGCATCAGTACCAACAAGTTCGCCTAACTTAGCCATCATCCGGTTCGACCAGAATTCAGGGGTTTTGGGTTTAAATATAATTTCAGTAAAAATAAAATCCTTCAGCATAAATGCAGCCACTGCAAAAACCATAACTGCTAATACTGCGCGTATGATATGCCAACGCAATTCTTCAAGATGTTCCAGAAACGACATTTCCCCCTGTTGCCCTTTTCCTCTTCTCCTTTTTGTTGACTGCTCCTCTCTGTTGCCAGCTTCACTCATATACTATACAGGTTATTGTTTTTTAAAAGAAGCACAAATATAAGGACTTATTCATATGCAAAACTTTCGTATTATTTAATTCTTATCAACCCGCAAGTATTAATTTTAGCAAATTAAAAATTTGTATCATCATTTTTTTTACTTTTAAATCATTAAGCATTCTTGCTTAGATGATGAGAAAGGGAAATTTGAAATAGTATGGAGAATGAAATTATATTAACCGATAAGCTGCAGCAGTATTTTGGGTTCGACAGGTTTAAAGGCCAACAGGAAGAAGCAATCAAAAATGTTTTAAAAGGCAACAACACTTTCGTTTTAATGCCTACCGGCGGCGGTAAATCACTGATTTACCAATTGCCTGCTATGCTTCTGGAAGGAACAGCCATTGTAATTTCGCCATTGATTGCACTGATGAAAAATCAGGTTGACACAATTCGCGGAATGCACACCGATGATTATGTGGCACACTTTTTAAATTCATCATTATCGAAAACTGCGATTCAGGAAGTAAAGTCGGACGTGATAAATGGGAAAACCAAGCTGCTTTATGTAGCGCCCGAATCACTTACAAAAGAAGAGAATATCGATTTTCTGAAGAAAATTAAAATATCGTTTTATGCTATCGATGAAGCACACTGTATTTCGGAGTGGGGCCACGATTTCAGACCTGAATACAGGCGCATTAAACCAATCGTTGAAGAAATAGGTAAATCGCCGATTATTGCGCTTACTGCCACGGCAACTGCAAAGGTTCAGCACGATATTCAGAAAAACCTTGGAATTTTAGATGCTGAAGTATTTAAAGCCTCGTTTAACCGGGAAAATCTTTATTACGAAATCAGGCCAAAAATAAAACCTGAAAACCAGATTATTAAATTCATAAAACAAAACGAAGGTAAATCGGGCATTATTTATTGTCTCAGCCGTAAAAAGGTTGAAGAAATAGCAGAAACACTCAAGGTTAACGGAATAAAAGCACTTGCTTACCATGCCGGAATGGATGCCGCCACACGCTCGTTAAACCAGGATAAATTTCTGTTAGAAGAAGTTGATGTAATTGTTGCAACAATAGCATTCGGGATGGGAATCGACAAACCCGACGTGCGTTATGTAATTCATTATGATATTCCCAAAAGTCTGGAGGGCTATTACCAGGAAACCGGGCGTGCAGGGCGCGATGGCGGCGAGGGGAAATGCATCACCTTTTACAGTTACAAGGACATTCAGAAACTGGAAAAATTTATGCATGGTAAACCCGTGGCCGAGCAGGAAATCGGGAAACAACTGCTGCTCGACACAGTTTCGTATGCCGAAGCTGCAATTTGCCGTCGCATTATTCTGCTTCATTATTTTGGCGAAAAATATCCGCACGACAACTGCGGTAACTGCGATAACTGTCTTAATCCAAAAGAACAGGTTGAAGCAAAAGATGAAATTGTAATGGCGCTCGATGCGATTATGGAAGTAAACGAACTTTATAAGGCAGACCACATCGCCAATATTCTTATCGGTAATAAAACTGCCGCAATTAAATCGTTTAACCATTACACGCTGAACTGTTTTGGCGAAGGCCGCGACCACGATGAGCGTTTCTGGAATGCAGTTTTCCGGCAGTCGATGGTTAAAGGACTAATCAGCAAAGACATCGAAAATTATGGCCTCCTGAAAATGACGGAGAAAGGACACGAGTTCCTGAAGAATCCAACCAGCTTCATGTTGGTAAAAAATCACGCTTACGAAGATGATGATTCAGGAGAAGAAACTGCCGGCGCTCCATCAGGAGGGTCAAGTGGCGACCCACAACTTTTCGCCATGCTGAAAGAACTGACCAAAAAAATTGCAAAAAAACATAACCTTCCGCCATATGTAATTTTTCAGGAACCTTCTTTGGCAGAAATGTCAATACAATACCCAATCTCGCTTGAGGAATTACAAAATATTCAGGGTGTTGGCCAGGGAAAAGCAAAACGCTATGGCGATGAGATTGTAAAACTGATTGCCCGTTATGTAGAAGAAAACGAAATAGAACGACCCGAAGATATGGTTGTCCGCACAGTGGCCAACAAATCGAAAATGAAGGTCTTCATCATTCAGAGCATCGACCGGAAAATGTCATTCGATGATATTGCCGACGCCAAAGGAGTTACTGTTTCGGAAATAATTACCGAAGTTGAAGCAATTGTGAATTCAGGTACCCGTCTGAATATTGATTATTATATTGATGATGAAATCGACGAAGACCACCAGGAAGAAATTTTCGATTATTTCAAAGAAGCTGAATCGGATTCAGTTGCTGATGCATTAGCTGAACTTGGTGAGGATGAATATTCGGAAGACGATATCAGGCTGATGCGCATTAAATTCATGTCGGATATGGGAAACTGACACCATTTAATATTACTCGCCAATTTTTCCCCGCAACTTTTTTGTGCATAATTTGTTAGTTTTGCATCCGTTTTTATATCAGATAATTTAAACACATAAATAAATGACAGTAGCAGTTAAAGAAATGCTGGAATACAAAGTTGCAGACATTTCTCTTGCCGGATTTGGCAGAAAAGAGATTGAAATTGCAGAGAAGGAAATGCCCGGGTTGATGTCGATCCGCAAAAAATTTGGTCCGCAGAAACCGTTGAAAGGTGCCCGCATCACCGGAAGTTTACACATGACCATTCAAACCGCTGTACTTATTGAAACACTTGTTGAATTAGGTGCATCTGTGCGCTGGGCAAGTTGTAATATTTTCTCGACCCAGGATCACGCAGCAGCAGCAATTGCAAAAGCCGGCATACCTGTTTTTGCCTGGAAAGGTGAAACCCTTGAAGAATACTGGTGGTGTACAGAGCAGGCGCTCGATTTTGGCAGTGGACTCGGACCAAACCTGATTGTTGACGATGGTGGCGATGCAACTTTGTTGATTCACCTGGGTTACAAGGCTGAAAACGATGCAACAGTACTCGACAAAAAACCATCAAGCACTGAAGAAGGAGTTATTCTTGAATTGTTGAAAAAAACATTAGTCGAAAATCCGGGGAAATGGCACAAAGTAGTTGAAGGGTGGAAAGGTGTTTCAGAAGAAACTACCACCGGCGTGCACCGCTTGTATCAAATGCTTGAAAGAGGGGAACTGCTTGTTCCGGCTATCAATGTAAACGATTCGGTTACCAAGTCGAAATTCGACAACTTGTACGGATGCCGAGAATCGTTGGCAGACGGTATTAAACGTGCCACCGATGTTATGATTGCCGGCAAAGTGGTTGTTGTTCTTGGATATGGCGATGTGGGAAAAGGCTGCGCACACTCAATGCGTTATTACGGAGCCAGGGTAATTGTTACCGAAATCGACCCCATTTGTGCGCTTCAGGCTGCCATGGAAGGCTTTGAAGTAAATACAATTGAAAATGCCCTTAAAGAAGGAAATATATATGTTACAACCACCGGTAACAAAGATGTAATTACCATTGACCATCTGGCCAAAATGAAAGACCAGGCCATTGTTTGCAATATCGGCCATTTCGACAATGAAATTCAGGTTGATAAACTCAACAATTTTGAAGGCATCGAAAAAATAAACATCAAACCACAGGTTGATAAATACATTTTCCCGGATGGCAATGCAATTTATCTGCTAGCCGAAGGTCGTCTTGTAAACCTGGGATGTGCCACCGGCCACCCGTCTTTTGTAATGAGCAACTCGTTCACCAACCAATCGCTGGCGCAAATCGATCTTTGGCAAAACGATTATGAAATTGGTGTTTATCGTTTGCCAAAAAAACTCGACGAAGAAGTAGCCCGTTTACACCTCGAACAAATTGGGGTTAAACTTACAACTTTGTCAGACGAACAGGCAACCTACCTTGGCGTCCCGAAAGAAGGACCATACAAACCTGATCATTACAGATATTAATTAGTATTTGTGACATAGAAAATGGGGTTCAATTTTTACTGAACCCCATTTTTTTATACAACTACTTATTGTAAACCCGAAGTGTAGAGCTATTAATGCGCGAAACATAATATTGGCGGAGCGGAGCTTCGGCCAGACCTTCTGCCGGATAACCTCCGCCCTGAAGTATAAATTTCGATTTACAACATTTACACTCGCCTAAAACACCTGTATTAACTACTTTGCAGGTTGTGGATAATTCATGCGTGCAGGTTGCATCGAAGGCGTAATAAGTATCACTGGTTTCGCAATACACTATCACACCGCCATATCCTCCGAAGGGGTAATATTTCGAATTGCCGGGAATGGAAAGTTCATTATCGATTACGAGATTGATATTAAATGAAAAAGGTACGCTTGGCACCTCCGAATCCTGCAACTGATCGCACGAAGGTGCAGACAAAAGCATGAATAAAAAAAACAAAAATTTCACCGTATCTCCAACCAACTTCATATTTTTCTTATTTTTACCAGAAGCACAAAAGTAGGATTTTTATTGCTCATTTAATAGTAGTTAGAAATGGACGATCTTTTAGTTGTCATATTAACATTAATCATTGCCGGAGCAGGTGCACTGGGCCAGCTAAAGAAGAAAAAGCAGACCCCCGGTGGTGTTGCCGGAAATTTAAACTCTCCGGAAGACATCTGGAATTTGTTTAAAGACGACCCGGTGTTAAGCCATCTTGCTGAAGACCCGCATGGCACAAAAGAGGTTTTCGTAAAAGAACCGGGACCTGCGGTAAACGAGCAGAATTACAAATTCAACCCAAAAAACGAAGGAGGAAAAGTAATTGAAACTGTCGTTGCAAAACCTGCTGTTATTAACCAAAAAAAGTCGGTTATTAAGGGCAATTTTTCGCTTCGCGACGCTGTGATTTACAACGAAATTTTAACCCGGAAATATTTTTAACAGCATCTAAACCATTCATTTAGAACAATTATTGTAACATTGTATATTTAGTAAAAGAATTTTTTAATTTTGCCGAGGGAAGAGTTCCGGTTTTTCCGGAGTTCTTTCTGTTTTTTTTTATAAGGTAACAGTAAACAAGGAGGATTAAACATGTCCCAGGTATATTTGACAAAAGACGGGCTTATAAAACTTAAAAAAGAGTTGGACCAATTGATAAACGTTGAACGACCTGCAATTTCGCGGTTGATTGGCGAAGCCATTGAAAAAGGCGATATTTCAGAAAACGCTGAGTACGACTCTGCAAAAGATGCACAGGGAATGCTTGAAGCTAAAATCGCTGAACTTCAGGGTAAAATTGCTAATGCCCGCATTTTGGACGAATCGAAAATTAAAACTTCGAAAGTGCAGATTTTAAATGTTGTGACAATCAAAAATCAGAAGAACAACGCCACCATGAAATACACCTTGGTTCCGGAAAGCGAAGCCGACCTGAAACAGGGGAAAATTTCGGTTAACACGCCAATTGCCAAAGGGTTGATGGGTAAAAAAGTGGGCGATGTGGTTGATATAAAAGTTCCTTCGGGAGTTATACCATTCGAGATTGTGGAAATTTCATTATAACTAAAATGGCGGGCATTTTTTCGAAAATAGTAAATGGCGAAATTCCGGCCTACAAAGTAGCGGAGAATGAGCATTATTTTGCTTTTCTCGATATTTTCCCGGTAGCAAAAGGTCACACGCTTGTTATTCCAAAAAAAGAGGTCGATTATCTTTTCGACCTTGATGATGAATTGTACACCGGCTTGCAACTTTTTGCAAAAAAAGTGGCCAAAGGAATACAGAAAGCTATTCCATGCCAGAAAGTGGGTGTTATGGTTTTGGGGCTCGAAGTTCCACATGCACACATTCATCTTGTACCCATGCAAACCGAAGCCGATTTGCTTAATTTTTCGAAAAAGCAGAAATTTTCTCCCGAAGAATTTCAGGAAATTGCAAAACATATAGCAGCAAATATTGACTAAAAGCCTGGTTTTCACCGGGCTTTTTTGTTAATATATTATTCTCCTTTTTTTATTAACATCACCCGATGCACCTTTTAAAAACCGTAATTTTATAGCTCGAATTTCAAAAAGCTTTATCGTCATGGTTCCGTTTACACACTTACACGTACACTCTCAATATTCAATACTCGATGGCGCAGCCAGTGTTTCGGCACTGGTGAATAAAGCGAAAAAAGATGGAATGGGTGCGCTTGCCCTTACCGACCACGGAACCATGTTTGGGATCAAAGAGTTTCATGCTGCCTGCAAAAAAGCAGGAATTAAACCCATTTTAGGTTGCGAAACTTATGTGGCAGAACGCACAATTCACGATAAAAAAGATAAAGTTGACCGCTCTGGCTATCACCTCATTTTGTTAGCCAAAAACAAAACCGGCTACAAAAACCTGGTGAAACTGATTTCGATTGCCAACAACGAAGGATTTTATTACAAACCTCGGATTGACAAAACCCTGCTCGAAAAATACAGCGAAGGGTTGATTGCTTCTTCTTCCTGTTTGGGTGGAGAAATACCTTCGCTGCTGATGAACAATCACATGAAGGATGCTGAAGATGCCATACTTTGGTATAAACGAGTTTTTGGTTCTGATTACTATCTTGAACTGATGCGTCACCCGTCGGAGCTGGCCCAACAGCGCGAAGAGGGTTACGACAAACAGGTTCAGGTAAACAAACTGATTGTACCGTTAGCCAAAAAACTGGGAATAAAAATAATTGCCACTAACGACGTACATTTTACGAATGCCGAAGATGCCGATGCCCACGATCTGTTGATTTGCCTTAACACAGGCAAAGATGTTGACGACCCTACACGAATGCGATACACCAAACAGGAGTGGTTTAAAACCCAACAGGAAATGAACGAATTATTTTCCGACATTCCTGAAGCGTTGCAAAACACGGCAGAAATTGTGGAGAAAATTGAAAATTTTGAGTTGAACTCGGCTCCCATTATGCCTATTTTCCCAATTCCTGAAGATTTTGGTACTGAAGAAAATTACCAGAAAAAGTTTTCGGATGCTGATTTGGTGGAGGAATTTGGTGACGATGCTTACAAACGGCTCGGTGGGTATAAAAATGTATTGCGCGTTGCTTTTGAATCTGACTATTTAAAACACCTCACCTTTGTGGGTGCAAAACAAAGATATGGCGACCCGGTTCCCGAAGATGTTGCCGCAAGGCTTGATTTCGAACTCGATGTAATAAAAAAAATGGGGTATCCGGGATATTTCTTAATTACCCAGGATTTCATCAACAAAGCCCGCGAAATGGGCGTGATTGTTGGTCCAGGTCGTGGTTCGGCTGCTGGTTCGGCTGTTGCTTATTGCACGGGAATTACCAACATCGACCCAATCAGGTACAACCTGCTTTTCGAAAGATTCCTGAATCCCGACCGTATTTCACTCCCCGATGTGGATATTGATTTTGACGACGACGGACGCCAGCTTGTGCTCGATTACGTTACCAACAAATACGGAAGCGACAAGGTAGCCCACATTTGTACATTCGGAACAATGGCAACAAAATTAGCCATTCGCGATGTGGCGCGCGTATTAAAACTTCCACTCCCCGAAGCCGACAGGTTAGCCAAACTGGTTCCCGATGCCCCGAAAATGACATTCGAAACCGCATTCAAAGAAAGCCCGGAGCTAAAACAGGAAACAAAGTCGAGTAATCCGCTGATAGCCAAAACACTTAAATTTGCAGAGACTTTGGAAGGTTCGGTGCGGCAGTCGGGTGTACATGCCTGCGGAATCCTCATCAGCCGCGACCCATTGGACGAACACATTCCGCTGATGCCTACCAAGGATGAGGAAAAACTACTTACAACCCAATACGACGGACGATTTGTTGAAGAAATCGGACTGCTGAAAATGGACTTCCTGGGGCTGAAAACCTTATCGATTATAAAAGAAGCTCTCGAAAACATCAAACTTTCAAAAGGCATTGAGATCGATATTGACAAAATTCCGCTCGACGACCCAAGAACTTTTGAGCTTTTCAGTCATGGCGAAACTACTGCCATTTTTCAGTTTGAATCTGATGGCATGAAAAAGCACCTGCGCGACCTGAAACCCAATCGTTTTGAGGACCTTGTCGCGATGAATGCGCTTTATCGTCCGGGCCCTATGCAGTACATTCCCGATTTTATTGGTCGCAAACATGGCCGGCAAAAAGTGGATTACGACCTTCCAATGATGGAGGAACACCTGAGCGAAACCTACGGAATTACAGTTTACCAGGAACAGGTGATGTTACTTTCGCGCCTGCTGGCCAATTTTACCCGTGGTGATTCAGACAACCTCCGGAAAGCGATGGGAAAAAAGCAGATTGAAGTGATGAACAAACTGAAAGTAAAATTTCATGAAGGTTGTAAAGCCAATTTCAGGTTTGTTGACGAATGCAACCTGAAAGGCAAAAAACAGGACGAACTTATCGATAAAATCTGGAAAGACTGGGAAGCTTTTGCATCGTACGCTTTTAACAAATCGCATTCGGTTTGCTACGCATACATTGCCTATCAAACCGGCTACCTGAAAGCGCACTACCCGGGCGAATTTATGGCTGCCAACTTAAGCCGCAACCTTAGCAACATTACCGACATCACCAAACTGATGACCGAGTGCCAACGCATGAATCTGAATGTTTTGGGCCCCGATGTGAACGAAAGTTTTATCAAATTCACCGCCAATAAAAACGGTAATATCCGTTTTGGGATGGGCGCAATTAAAGGTGTGGGTGCCGGAGCCGCGCAGGATATTATCACTGCACGTTCAAAACATGGTGAGTTTAAAACCATTTTTGAGTTTGTTGAAAATGTAAACCTGCAGACTGTAAACAAAAAAAACTTAGAAGCACTTGCTATTGCCGGTGCTTTCGATAATCTGGATGGGATAAAACGTAGCAGCCTTTTTTCTGGCGACGATGCCAACGACCCAACCTCGTTTATCGAAAAGCTGATTAAATATGGAAACCGCGTTCAATTAGATTCGCAGAGTGCACAACAAAGCCTTTTTGGAGCCCTGGCAAAAAGCCAGGCCATAAAAAAGCCCGACATTCCGCAGGTTGAAGAGTGGCCAAAACTGGTGCTGCTCGAAAAAGAAAAAAGCCTTATCGGAATTTACCTCACTGCCCATCCGCTCGACGATTACAAACTCGAACTTGAAAGTTTCTGCTCGCGTGATGTTTTTCTGAAAGACCTGAATAACGACATCGATAAATTGAAAAACAAAGACCTTACTTTTGGAGGCATGGTTACCGCCGCCCGCGAAGGAATTGGCAAAACCGGAAAACCTTTTAGTTCGCTGACACTAACCGATTATACCGACTCTAAAGAGTTTATGTTTTTTGGACAGGACTATGTAAACTTTTCGAGGTTTTGCAAAACCGGCCTTTTTATCATGGTCAGGGGTAACGTTCAAAAAAGTTACAGGGGCGAGCAAATGGAATTCAGAATTAACAACATCGAACTTCTTTCGGAAGTAAGAAAAAACTATGTAAAAAGCATTACGCTGAACATGCCTGTGTTGCAGGTAACAACCGCAATGATTGAGCAATTGGAGAAAGTTTCCCTGAACAATAAGGGAAAAGTATTGTTGAAATTTAACATTTACGACCCGGAAAGTAACATGAATATACAGATGTTCTCGCGTACTGCGAAGATTGAACTGACCGACGAAATGTTGAAATTTTTGAAAAACGAACTTAATATGTCGTTCAGAATTAATTAGTTTTGAACGATAAAAAAATAATAACATAAACAAAAAAATAAAATTATGGCTTTAGAAATTACCGACGCCAATTTTGAAGAATTGGTACTGAAATCAGACAAACCTGTGATGATCGATTTTTGGGCAATCTGGTGCGGCCCGTGCCGGATGATTGCACCAATCGTTGAAGAAATGCATACTGAATACAGTGGCAAAGCTGTTATTGGTAAAGTGGATGTTGACTCGAACCCGAATATTGCGATGAAATACGGAATCCGCAATATTCCAACTGTTTTATTCGTAAAAAACGGCGAAATAGCTGATAAACAAGTTGGCGCAGCTCCAAAACAAGTTTTTGTTCAGAAAATGAACGCACTTTTATAAAAAATATCCTTAATTGCTGTCATTTCGAATGAGGAACGAGTGAGAAATCTTTCTTATTGAACAAAGATTTCTCCTCATGCTTCGTCGAAATGACAGTTTCATTTTATTCTGCGTGAAGAATATTTTCGACATAGAACAGTTTCATCAGTTCGATAACCTTGGACTGATTGCGCGTGAAGTGGTTGAAGGTTTTATAACAGGGCTTCACCGCAGCCCGTTTCATGGCTTTTCGGTTGAGTTTGCCGAACACAGGCTTTACAACCAGGGCGAATCGACAAAACACATCGACTGGAAACTGTTTGCCCGTACCGACAAACTGTTTGTAAAACAATACGAGGAAGAAACAAACCTGCGTTGCCAGATTGTTATCGACACCTCATCATCAATGCTTTTCCCCTATTCGAAAGGCGAAAAACACCTGCACAACAAACTTGCATTTTCTGTTTATACAGCCGCTGCACTTATTTATTTAATGCGTACACAGCGCGATGCAGTTGGACTGACACTTTTTTCCGAAGCCATTGAATTTCACACAACACCCCGTATTTCGTCGGTGAATGCCGAGCTGATGTACGGCAAACTCACAGAACTGATTCAGCCCGAAAATGCCCATCTGCGAAAAAGCACAAACACCACGGCTGTTTTACACGAAATTGCCGAAAACATACACAAACGCTCACTTGTAATCATTTTCAGCGATATGCTTGACAACGAAAAAACCGACGAACTTTTTTCGGCACTCCAGCATTTGCGATACAACAAACACGAAGTAATTCTCTTTCATGTTACCGACCACTCGCTCGAACGCGAGTTTAAATTCAGTAACCGGCCCCACAAATTTGTTGATCTCGAAACCGGACAAACTGTAAAATTCAACCCGTGGGAAATCAAAAACCAGTATATTTCAACTGTAAATTCCTATTTCGGCGATCTGAAAGTAAAATGCGGACAATATCAGATCGACCTCGCCGAAGCCGACATTAACAAAGATTTCAAAGAAGTTTTACTTTCATTTCTGGTGAAACGGAAAAAACTTTACTAAAAAAATCATCCTTATTTTGTTAAAAATAGTTCCCTGAATTTTCATACAATTTCAAAGTTAATATCGTGTAATTTCAAAGTTGAGGCCATGTAATTTCAAAGTTGTATTGATTATAGTATTGATTTACTAATATTTATATTCTTCTAATCGAAAAGTCCAACTAATCACTCTTCGGATAGAAAAACAATACTTCCGAATCAAAAAAACCACAATTCAATTCAATAAACCCTTGCAAACTTATCGATTGAATTCTTTGAATATTTTCAAAACAATATTTAAACGAAGTAGAAATCAGCAATTCATGCCACCGAAAATTTAGTTTTTACTTCTCACTTTAATTCTCTAATTTTAAGCGCTTAACTAAATAAAAACCCGTTCAAATATGTTGGTAAAAACCTTCGGAAGCGCAGTTTTTGGAATCGACGCCACCACAATTACCTGTGAAGTTGATGTAACCACCGGAATTAAATTTATGCTGGTCGGGCTACCCGACAGCGCTGTTAAAGAAAGTCAGCAACGCATGGAATCGGCTTTGCGGCTGAATGGCTACAAATGGCCAAAACAAAAAATCATCATCAACATGGCACCTGCCGACATCCGCAAAGAAGGTTCGGCTTATGACCTGCCGCTGGCAGCCGGAGTACTCGCAGCATCTCAACAAATCAACACCGACCTGCTCAGCAAATATATACTGATGGGCGAACTCAGTCTCGACGGTAACCTGCAACCCATTAAAGGTGCGCTGCCCATCGCCATCAACGCACGGAAAGAAAGTTTTGAAGGATTTATTCTGCCCAAACAAAATGTGCGCGAAGCCGCCGTGGTTGACAAACTGAAAGTTTATGGCGCTGAAAATATCCGCGAAGTAATCGATTTTTTGAACGGTGAAAACACACTGGAACAAACAATTATCGACACACGCGCCGAGTTTTATGCGCAGGTAAGCAACAACTCCATCGATTTTGCCGATGTAAAAGGCCAGGAAAATGTAAAACGGGCGCTCGAAATTGCAGCTGCCGGCGGCCATAATATCATTCTCGTTGGCCCACCCGGAGCTGGCAAAACCATGTTAGCCAAGCGGATACCGGGAATCCTGCCTCCCTTTACGCTGAAAGAAGCGCTTGAAACCACAAAAATCCATTCGGTTTCGGGAAACATCGACAAAGAAACATCTTTGATGACACAACGACCGTTTAGGGCTCCGCACCATACGATTTCTGACGTTGCCCTGGTCGGCGGAGGAAATTACCCGCAACCTGGCGAAATTTCGCTGGCTCACAACGGTGTGTTGTTTTTAGACGAACTTCCTGAATTTAAACGAACCGTGCTCGAAGTGATGCGCCAGCCGCTGGAGGACAGAACCATCACTATTTCGCGCGCCAAATTTTCGGTGGAATACCCGGCCAGTTTTATGCTGGTGGCATCGATGAACCCGTGCCCCTGCGGCTACTACAACCACCCCACCAAAGATTGTGTTTGCGGTCCGGGCATCGTACAGAAATATCTGAACAAAATCTCCGGCCCCCTACTCGACCGCATTGATATTCACCTCGAAGTGGTGCCGGTGCCGTTTAAAAAGCTATCGGAACTCGATGCCTCGGAGAACAGCGAAGCCGTGCGCCAGCGGGTTATGGCCGCCCGAAAAATTCAGGAAGTGCGTTTTGCCGATTGCAAAGGCGTGTATGCCAACGCACAAATGACTTCGAAACTGATAAAACAACATGTAGTTTTAGACGAAACAAGCAACGAGTTGATAAAAACCGCCATGGAAAAACTGGGCCTTTCAGCACGCGCCTACGACCGGATTCTGAAAGTTTCGCGAACCATTGCCGACCTTGAAGGTGAGGAAAACGTGCAGCCGCACCACCTTTCAGAAGCCATTCATTACCGCAGTTTAGACAGGGAAACCTGGGGCGCGTAAACATTGAATTTGAAGTAAAACCATAATCAATAAACACGTATTGAATAACCATTTTTACACTTTCAAAACATGAACAACATAAAACTATTTGAAGAAAAAAAAATCAGAACTCACTGGGATTCCGCAAAAGAGATTTGGTATTTCTCTGTGATTGACGTAGTTGAAATATTAACTGAAAGCCCGCGACCAAGAAAGTACTGGAATGCTTTGAAAACTAAACTAAAAGCGGAGGGAAATGAAACGTCCCAGAAATTGGGACAGTTGAAAATGCAGGCTGAAGATGGCAAAATGAGGGACACTGATGTAGCCGATACAGAAACTTTATTGCGAATCATTCAATCTATCCCTTCACCAAAAGCTGAACCTTTTAAACAGTGGCTGGCAAAAGTTGGTTATGAGCGGATGAAAGAAATTGCCGACCCTTCTCAAAGTATTGACCGGGCAAGAGAAAACTGGCAGAAGTTGGGACGCAGTGAAAAATGGATTCAACAACGTATGACCGGGCAGGAAACCCGCAATAAACTTACCGATTACTGGAAAGAAACTGGAATAAAAGAGCAGGATGAATTTGCGATGCTCACCAACATTATTCATAAAGAATGGACTGATTTAACTGTAAAAGAACATAAGCAGTTAAAAGGATTAGAAAGCCAGAATCTAAGAGATCACATGAGCGAAGCGGAGTTGATTTTTACTGCATTGGCAGAACTATCAACCAGGCAAATTGCCGAAAGCGAGCAGGCAGAAGGGTTGCTTGAAAATGCCAAAGCAGGTAAAAAAGGTGGTGCAGTAGCCAAAAATGCCAGAAAAGAATTGGAATCAAAAACAGGAAAATCGGTTGTAACCGGCGAAAACTTTTTGCCACCTGCTAAAGAAAAGAAAACATTACCTCATAGTAAAAAGTAAGAAAGTTGTATCAATTTCAGAAGCCATTCACTACCGCAGTTTAGACCGGGAAACGTGGGGAGCGTGAAGAAATCTGATACTGCAAGTATTATAAAAACCAACCGAAAACAAAAATGAAAGAGAATAATTTGATGCTTCCTGATGAAGTAATTACAAGCAAAATATATCTTATCCGTGGCGAAAAGGTGATGCTTGACAGGGATTTGGCAGAACTTTATGGTGTAGAGACAAAATATCTGAAACGGCAGGTCAGAAGAAATTTATTACGGTTTCCTCCGGATTTTATGTTTGAATTAACAGAAAACGAACTCCAGCTTTGGAGGAGCCAATTTGGCACCTCCAATGCAGAGAAAATGGGTTTACGTCATTTACCCTTTGCTTTCACCGAAACGGGAGTGGCACAGTTGTCGGGCGTTTTAAACAGTGAAAAGGCAATATTGATTAACAACCAGATTATGAGAGTTTTTATTAAAATGCGAGCCATGTTAATGGATACCTTAACATTAAAACTCGATATTGAAGAAATCAAAAAGAAGCTTCAAAATCAGGACAAAAACATCGAATTGATTTTTAATTATCTTGATGAATTAATTGAAAAACAACAAGAACCAGAACCCAGAAGAATGATTGGCTTTAAACCAAATGACAACAAATAAACTTTGAAAAAATCAGAAGCAATTCATTACCGAAGTTTAGACAGAGAAACATTGGGAGCGTGATAAAGATAGACAAGGAATAATTGATTTCGATCGTCGGTGAATATTTCCAAACAAACACTAAAACAGACACACATTCTATAATATTATTTTGATTATGAATATCTTAAAAGAAACATACCTGAAGATTTTAAAGTTAGATGATTCACTTATTCTTGAATCATTTGAAGTTGTTAGTCTGGTAAATGAATACCGCGAATATTGGAAGCCCAAACAAGTAAAAACCATTTTACTTGCCGAATCACATGTTTTTACTACTGAAATGGAAACCGAAATAATCCACTCAGTCAGTCTCCCTGATTACCCTTCCAAATATGTAAGGTTTGTTTACAATTTGTCATATGGGCAAATGAATACTTTATTACAAAGTGTAAATAATAACGGGGGAACCCCTCAATATTGGAAACTGTTTAATGAAATCAGCGGAAAGGATTTCAGGGTAATAAACAATCGTAATATTGACGACAAATTAAACCAAAAAATAAAATTACTGGAGTTTTTAAAGGAAAATGGAGTTTGGCTGTTGGACTGTAGTATAGTAGGTTTGTATAATAATGGAGAAAAACCATCGTACAAAACCATGCAAAAAATTCTTAAAACATCATTCAGCAATTTTTGTGTCCCTGTAATTTCAAAGGAAATGCCCGATAATATTTTAGTTATTGGAAAAAGTGTATTTGATTTAATCGCTGATGAATTAGTGCATTTAAATGCAAATGTGGATTGGATACATCAACCAAATGCAAAGATTAGTGGTGAAAAAAGAAAAGATATCACTAAAATAAAACTGCAACTTATTTAATTGCGAATTAAGTATTAACCTTAATGTTGTCTCCTGCTAGTAACCATTTGCAATCGGTGTGCATCCGAAAGTCATCGGATTCGCTAGAATTGAAATTAATTGAGGGAACCTGAAATTCCTTTTATCCGGAAAACAAGCTTTCCTGGATAAAATCAACTGCTTTTTTTACGCGTGCGGCGAATCGTTAGCTTCCTTCTTTTGCAAATGTTTTTTCATGTAAAGTGTATCAACGCCGGGGGCAATGGTGGCAGGAATTGAAGGCTCCATTACCTTGTCGCGAATTTCGACAGGCGAAACCGGAACTTCGCCTTTTATCAACTCCGGAATGTTGTAGTTTTTAATAAATGAGTTATAAAAATCGGGGTCTTCCTGAGGCAAAACAAAAGGTTTTGTGGCTTTTCCATCATCATCTAAATACGAAAAGAAAGGCCGTGAAAAAAGCCCGTCGAGGCGTTTGCTGGTGAATACAAACCAGTGGCCGGTACTCGAAAAGCAATGATAACTATCGGTTTCAGCGCTGCTGATATCCATTTTCCCAAACTCGCCGGTTTGCAGATTCAGCAGATTCAGGTCGGTTTGCGGGTGATGGATTGTAAAATAGCCATTGTCGCTGGTACAGTACATCAGAAATTTACCATCGGGCGAAACCTTTGGGAAACTTATACTTTTTCCTACCGAGTCGGCAATCAGTATTGTGTCAATTTCTCCCCAGGTGTTGGTGGCCGTTTCATAACCAATTCTCATTAAATCATATTTGTCTTTGATACGGCTGTCGAGGTCTTTTGCCGGCGGCGCGCTCAGGTAATAAATAAACTTGCCGTCGGGCGACCAGATGGGCAGGTTTTCACGATTGGGTGTTGAAACTTTTGGTGATGTTGAAACAACATTTTTTTCCACATCATACACAATCAGGTCAGAAAGCTGGTCAGAAACTTCGATGCGGATTTCGCCCGAGCAAAAATTTTGCCCGATATCGTTTACCGAATAGGCAATATGACTGCCCGAAGGATGCCAGTTGGGATAGGCGCCGGCGTTGAGCGTATATTTGGTTTTTGTATCTACTTTCTTCAGTTTTCCGTCATTCAGAATCACCGTTCCGCCGTGAATCGCCCTGACGTGGAGCATAAATTTGTTAGGGTCGTTGCCGGCAAACGAGTGGCAGTTGATACAGCCATATTCAATTGATTTGTTTTCGAGAATTGGTTTTTCATCAAAATTTTCAAGATTGCGTTGGTAAATTCCGAGATTGGTCCAGAGTACATAACCAGTGTTTATGAGTCGGTAAGCAAGATGACTGTCGATTTTTTCGGTTGAAATTTTGTTTTCGATGGTTTGAAATTTCTGCCATTTATCACCCTCGCTTTTTACAAAAACGTCGATTTTATAAGATGTTCCCTGATTTTTCTCCAACAACTTTTTCCATTTTCCCGTATCAATTTTTATTTTGCCCGAATTGTTTCTGACCACCAATGGCTTTTCGTTTCCGGCATAAATCCGCGCTTCGAAACTGGTTCCCGGTTCGTCAATATTAAAATTCAGCGGAGCAATATTCGGTGGAACTGTAATTCCTGCATAATCAGGAAAAATTACAGGCAACCTGTCAACATCGGAATAATTCTCCACCCCGGTTCTGCACGAAACAATAAACAAAAACAAAGCTGTTCCGAATACTATATTATTTATTCTCATCATTTTATCAGGCCTTTATTTTCAAGTGCATTTGTAACTTTCGGATTCAGAAACACCATATAATACCAGAATGTATTCTCAAAATTACCGCGAAGCGCTGCCTTTGCCTGTTCCTGGTTTCGTCCGTATTTAATCATTTCAGCATTGAATGCCCTCATTCGCTCGGAGTCGGTTTTATCAACTGTTTCGCTGGTTACAAAAGAAGGAACCGATTTATTTTTAACGATATAAAAAGCAAGTACCTCTCCCCAGGCTCGCGGCAGTGTTTTTATTCCGTAATAGGAATAGTGGCTTATATAGTTTATAAAATCGACACTATAAAAATCCAGAATACAGAGCGAAATCATATAATCAAAAGCCATCCGGTTGTTGTGATTTGTATCAATCAACAACTTCAGATTTGGAAACGGACCCAAATTGACTTCTGCCTTTTTTGGTGAGAAACTACGTTTTTCAGCTATCATTTTGTCTGCGGCAGCCAACTCAGGATTATCGATATAGGATTGGTATTTTTTAACCCAATCACTACAAAGCATATTTTTATTGAGCACATTCATAAATTTTTGTGCCATATCGAATTTCTCATTGATTATAAAAATCAGGATAATTCGCTTTAAAATTCTCGGGCTGTTTGGCAGTAAGGTTTGTGCTTCGAACGCCCAATGCAACGATTCGCTCATAAAACCAAGGTCGAAATACAAATCGCTGATGGGCATTGTAAAACTTCCGTTACGCGATGAAGAATCAAAAAACAGTCCGTTTGAACCCAATAACTGTGGGTAATTAAAAAGATTTTCGCCCAATGTACCCAAGTTGGCATACGCCCTGTTTACCTGGTAATTAACCCTGAAATCGTAAACATCAAACGTTTCGGCAAGTTTCAGAATTTCGTTCCATTGTTCGTTTTGTGCATAATAATCGAGATACACTAGTTTTTTCTTAAACGGATCAAATGATTTTACAAACAGAAACCAGGCAACAGTTGCAATAAAAGCCACCTGAATAATCTCCGAAACAGGCAAATAGCTAAGAATACTTTTCTTTGCCTGAGTTTTGCCTTTCACTGTTTTTTGAGCAGACTTGAATAGTTTCGCATCTTTCAAAAAAATTGCCATCAGCAATATTACTGGTAACACAAGATAATAACCGTATAAAACGTAAAAGGTACTGTACGCCAGCATTTCGGGTGGTTTAATCTCGGTAATCCGGTAGAGATTTTTTAACACTGCCGGAAAAATAATCTGGTTTGAAAAATATGGAATCAATCCCGCAAAAACCAGAAATGCAGGTAACACAGTCCACCGCCATTTATTTTGTCGTTTCCCAATAAATAGCAAAGCAGCCGATGCACCAAAAACAATAGTCGCCGCGCCACTCGCCAGGTAAAAAAGCAGGATCGTGAGAAACGGCACTATATAAAGTGAAATTTTCGGCCATCGTGAATCAAAAAAATCAAACAGCCAAATAAAAACGAATGCCAAAAGCAGCCGGGCAGTCGCGTAATATGGATAACGATAATCGGTTAAAACAATCACTCCTGCAACCAAAACAACTGAAAAAATCAGAAAATCGAGTTGGGTTTTTCCTGCAAGCCGGTGCACCATTTTCAATGCAATAATTCCCTGAATTGTGGCAACCAAAACAATAAGCACGCTTCCGGCAATATTAAATTTGAAAAATTGCGAAATAAATTCGGCCAGGTAATTGGCAATGCCACCGGGATACGAAAGAAAACTTTTTAAATAACTTACCCCTATGTTAAACCCGATTTGCTGATTATGATAATGCAAAAATGGCTCGGTTACAAAAACTGTTACACCCAACAAAACAAAAACCGATAAAAGTTTTAAAATGTTTGCTAAGTTTAAAAATTTGAATATCATAAGATTGATTCAATTATTTTTCTTTCAGGCCGATTAGGTTGCGTTAGTTTTTATTCCTCTTTGTAATAAATACTTTTCAGATTTTACACTCAGGGAACTGATTTTTGCTATCGGTGAACCCACTCAAAACAAACAAAAAATATCGGAATACACAATATTTTTCTGATTGAAAAACAAAGAAGAAATCAAACATATGAATAAAAAAAACATCTGGCTGAAATGTGTTCAGCCAGATGATTCTTCAGCAAATCTGAATATGATAATCGCCTTAATTTTGAGTATCTCTTATCCAGAAGCTTTTTTTCCGGTGAATCCGCTTTCCCCAGTAAACAAAGGGGGTGTCGGCAGCGGCCACGATGAATTTCAGTACGTAAGTTGTAAGAAAAACTTCAAAAAGTACATTCGTTTCAAACACACCATAAAAAGCTATCAATACAAATACGGCGCTGTCAATAGCCTGTGAAACCATTGTACTCAGGTTATTGCGTATCCACAGTTGTCTGTTGGTCGGGTATTTGTTTTTCCAAAAGTGAAAAGCCCAAACATCGTGATGTTGCGAAAGCAGATAAGCCGTTAAACTTGCAAAAGCAAGCCGCGGCATCAGACTGAAAATGGTGTTTGTAGCCTCGTGCGTTGTTTTGGCAAAATCGTCTCCCTGCAATGGTTCAAACAGCAGGGTAATGTTCATTAAAACAGTCACGGCAATCAGGCTGAAAAAACCAATCCAAACCGCTTTGTTTGCTTCTCGTTTTCCATAATTTTCCGAGAGAATATCGGTAATCAGAAACGAGGTTGCATAAACCACATTGCCTAAAGTAGCCACAAAACCAAACAGTTCAATGGTTTGCACCACCTGAATGTTAGCAAGTGTCACCGAAATGGGAATCCACATAATGAGTCCCCATTTCCCGAAGAGTTTATAAGCCAGAATGATGAATAAAAAGTTTGCCACGATTTCGGCAAACCATAACAGTTCGTTGTTCATTTTTTTAATTTTTAGTCGCAGGGTGATGGAACCTGCGCGTGTTATACTTTATTTTTCCGGCTGCGAAAATAGTAATTATTAAGTAATGTAAAAATACATTGACCTGTTAACAATTATCACCCCTTCCCCGAAACATCGGGGCCCTCAAGGGGAGAATTGTATTCAGCCTGAGCCTGACTAAGTTGGCGGCTATTGCCCCCTTGAGGGGGTTGGGGTGAATAAATGTAACAACAAAGATTCCAAACTTTTAATTCATGTCAACATCGCGTTTAATGTACGAACCGTAATCTTTCAGAATTGGCTCATAATCTTCGTGAAAAAGCGATGAAGAAACGATAAAGTCGGCTGTTGAACGGTTTGATGCAGTTGGAATATTGTACAAAACAGTAATTCTTAACAACGCTTTTACGTCAACATCGTGTGGTTGCGGCTGCATCGGGTCCCAGAAAAATATGAGAATATCTACCTGTCCTTCAACAATCAGCGCCCCCAACTGCTGATCTCCACCCAGCGGACCCGATTTCAACCGGGTAACTGTAGGCGGAACTTTATTGTTTTTACTGCATTTCTCCCTGAGTGTATCTTCAACCAATTTGCCGGTTGTACCAGTGCAGATTAAATCGTGCTGAATCAGTTCCTGCCAGTTGTAAGATACCCATTCGATAATGTCCTTTTTGCGATTGTCATGGGCCACAATGGCTATGTTTTTTTTCTTTTTCATTTCACTAATATTAATTGGAATTCAGTTTTGGAGTCATAAAACCGAACGACTGAATTCCGGTTTACGACACAAAAATACAATCGCAGTATTACTCAAATATTAAGTAACTGCTTGTTATACAATTTTTTATTGAAAAGATAATTTTAAGCCTCCAATAAGAACTTAACGTTAACCCAAGGTTGCTAAATGATTTCTTTTATGGCATCAATCACTTTCTGAGCGATTTTTTTTGCTTCTTCCTCCGATTTTGCTTCGGAATAAATACGGATAATCGGTTCTGTATTCGATTTCCGGAGATGAACCCACGACTCAGCAAAATCAATTTTTACACCATCAATCGTGGTTACTTTTTCGTTTGAATATTTATGCTGAAGCTGTGCTAACAAACCATCCACATCAATTCCGGGCGTGAGTTCAATTTTATTTTTCGACATAAAATAATCAGGGTAAGTTTTTCTTAACGCCGAGCATTTCAACCCTGTTTTGGCTAAATGAGAAAGGAAAAGTGCAGCACCCACCAACGCATCGCGACCATAATGACTTGCCGGATAAATAACACCACCGTTGCCTTCGCCGCCAATTACAGCGCCGGTTTCCTTCATTTTGGCAACCACATTCACTTCGCCAACCGCTGCTACAGCATATTCTCCGCCCAACTTTTCGGTAACATCGCGCAGTGCCCGGCTCGACGAAAGATTTGAAACCGTGTTTCCGGGAGTTTGCCTTAAAACATAGTCCGAAACAGCAACCAGCGTGTATTCCTCGCTAAACATCGAACCGTCTTCGTTTACCACCACCAAACGGTCAACATCGGGGTCAACCACAAAACAAACGTCAACATTATTTTCTTTTACGATTGCCGAAGTTTCGACAAGATTTTCGGGGAGCGGTTCGGGTGTGTGGGCAAAATACCCTGTGGGTTCACAGTTGATTTCAACAATTTCCTTTACGCCAAGCGCTTTCAATAGTGCAGGCATCGCCACACCGCCAACTGAGTTTACTGCATCAATGGCCACGGTAAAATTTGCTTTTTCAATGGCAGCACAGTCAACCAGTTCAAGGTTCAGCACATGTTGAATATGGTATTCGGTGTAATCCTTTTCTGTAACACTGCCCAGCTCATCGACAGATGCAAAGCTGAAATCTTCGGCTTCGGCAATTTGCAAAACCTTTTCACCATCGGCAGCATTCAGAAATTCGCCTTTATTATCGAGGAGTTTAAGTGCATTCCACTGTTTTGGGTTGTGGCTGGCTGTGAGAATAATTCCGCCATCGGCACTCTCGGCTGTAACCGCCAGTTCGGTGGTGGGTGTTGTTGCAAGGCCAATGTTCACCACGTCGCAACCCATTCCGGTTAAGGTTGAAACCACAATTGAGCTTACCATCGGGCCCGAAATGCGGGCATCGCGGCCAACAACGATTTTCAGCTTTTTGTTACCCGATTTTTGTTTTGCCCAGGTGGCGTATGAAGCAGTAAATTTTACAAGGTCGAGTGGACTCAGTCCTTCGCCGGGTTTGCCGCCAATGGTGCCGCGAATTCCGGAAATTGATTTTATTAAAGTCACGATTCTATTTTTTTGTGTTGAGATGGCAAAGATAACAGAGCAATTATGATTTCAAAAAAACGGTCGAAACCAAAATTGTTCAGTCCTGAATTTCTTCCAATTCCTTTAATGTTAGTTTCAGCTTTTCAATGTAGTTGCCATATAATTTTCTGAAACCCCACCGGAGAAACAGGAAAACACTTCCCACAAGAACAACAAGTCCGGCAAGTCCGGCAACAACAGCGATTAAAAGTTGTTTTGAGTCAACCTCGGCAAACGGAATCCCAAGTTCACTTGCATTGTCGGTAATGCCTGTAAAAATTCCGGTTACAAACCCGGTCCCGATGGCAAGCAAAAGCGCCACAAGTGCAAGGTAAAACAGGGTTTTGTAGATTCTTAAAGTATCGATTATTTTTTTGAGTGTTTCTTTCAGGTTGCAAATCATATCGCAACTTCTTCTGATACGGTAATACTTTATTGCGAAATAAATGAATGTGGTAAAAATGAGTGCATTACTGAAAACACCAATAAACAGCAGCCATTGCGGCACCTCAATTTCATCTTCGCCCAAAATCATTGGCGAAAAGAAAAAATCATCGAGTGCAAAAATCAGAATCATGGCAAACAAAATCGCAAACCCAATTTTGATGTTCCGGTCAATCCTGTCAATCAGGCTCTTGGAGTGTCTTCCCAGCATTTCCCTCAATTGGTTTTCGTCGAGCGATTTTTCGGCCGGAATTTTATTCCATGCTTTTTTTAAGTTTTCAAGTTCCATCATCGCTAATCCTCCTCAGTTTCCATGAACTTTTTAAGTTTCTTCTTAATCCGGTTCATTTTTACACGTACATAATTTTGAGTAATCCCGGTGATTTCGGCAATTTCCTCGTACTTTTTGTTTTCGAGAAAAAGCAGAACGATTGATTTTTCGATACCAGATAACTGGGCTACTGCCCGGTGCAGGTTTCTGATTTCTTCCTCGGTTTCGGCATCGTAATTCTCATCTTTCACCTGGAAGTTATCGTAAGTCAGTCGGTTTTGGTCGGGACGGCGTTTGGTTTTCTTAAAAGTTGTTATGGCAGTATTCAGCGCGACACGGTACATCCATGTGGTAAATTTCGATTCTTCGCGAAACGAAGCATACGATTTCCAAAGCTGGGCAACAATCTCCTGAAACAGGTCGTCGCGGTCGTCCTGATCATCGCAGTAGATATTGCACACCTTGTGAATTATCCCCTGATTTGCTTTTATTGTCTGTAAAAATTCCTTTTCCAAAACTGAAAGATTAGTATCAGTAGCGGTTTAAAATTACAAGGAGCGAAGCAACAAACTCCAAATCTCAAAACACAAATTCCAAATTTCAGAATAGGATTCGTTATGGTTTTGATTTTTTGATTATTGAAGAAAATATCTTTTTTAATTCTATCGATTCCTAAAAAAGTGATTTTCCAACTGCTTCCTCAACCAGATTCTCTTTTGTTTCATTATTGGTTTTTCGAATTTCCTGCTATTGCATCTTTAAAAATCCCACTTCTTTTTCGGTGAGGAAACGGTATTTGCCGCGGGGCAGATTTTTCTTTGTAAGCCCGGCGTACATTACCCTGTCGAGTTTTTTTACGCGGTAGCCAAGATGTTCAAAAATACGACGTACAATCCGGTTCCGGCCTGAATGAATTTCAATGCCAACTTCCGTTGCCTCCTCGTTATTGATGTAACTGATGGCATCGGCAGCAATCGGGCCGTCTTCGAGTTGAATACCATCGGCAATTACCTGCAGATGTTCCATGGTAACCGGTTTATCGAGCGAAACCTGGTAAATCTTTTTCATTTGGTGGCTGGGGTGTGTGAGGCGTTTAGAGAGGTCGCCATCGTTGGTAAACAACAGCAAACCGGTGGTATTTCTGTCGAGGCGGCCCACCGGATAAATCCGTTCAGGACAGGCATCTTTTATGAGGTCCATCACAATTTTATCGGCGTGCGGGTCGTCGGTGGTAGTCACAAAATCTTTGGGTTTATTCAACAGCAAATAAATCTTTTTCTCAGCGCTGATGCGATTTCCGTCAAACCTTACCTCGTCGGTTGGAAACACTTTTGTGCCAAGTTCGGTAACCACTTTACCGTTAATCTGTACCATTCCGGCAGCAATAAATGTATCGGCTTCGCGGCGAGAGCAAACCCCGGCATTGGCAATAAAACGGTTCAGCCTGATTTCGCCTGAGGCACTGGCTTTTTTCGGAATATTTCTTACTGAAGTAGCACCCGGTCTTGCAAATGTTCTTTTCCTTTCAGCTGGCTTAAAGTGCTGTTCTCCTCCGGCTTCTCTTACTGGAACTGTTCCCGGCCTGGCAAATGTCTTTTTCGTTTCAGCTGGTTTAAAACGTTTACCTGCTTCAGTTTCTCTTACAGGGTTTGTTCCCGGCTTTCCATATGTTTTTTTAGTATCAGCTGGACTAAAACGTTTAACCGCTGCCTCGGAATCCCTTACAGGTGCAGGCCTTCTTTTACCAAAACTTTCGTTTTTAGGAGGTAACCCTTTGCCAACCCTTTTACTTGTGCCCACTGTTTTTTCGGGCAGGCTTTTTCCAATTCGTTTTCCTCCGCTTTCTGTCTTCGGAGAATTGCTTCTCATCGCTGGTTTGCCTCCTTTGCCGGCCTTGTTTCGTTCGTTGAACCCCTGTTTCATACTGATTATCGATTTTTTGCAAAGGTCGCAAAATTTCTCTATTAAATTCGCACATGCCGAAATGGCAAAACCACTATCTTTAAAAGAAAAAATTTAATACTGACACGCTATGAATTCATCACACGAAATTGATTACAAAATTATGGGTCACGATGTTCAACTGGTTGAAGTTGAACTCGACCCGGGCGAAACTGTAATTGCCGAGGCCGGTGCAATGCTTTATATGGAAGATGGAGTTGATTATACCACACGTATGGGCGATGGCTCGAATCCCAGCGCCGGTTTGTTCGACAAATTACTTTCGGCAGGCTCGCGTTTAATTGCCGGGGAGTCGCTTTTTCTCACCCATTTCACCAATCAAGGCTGGGGTAAAAAGCACGTGGCTTTTTCGGCACCGTATCCTGGAACAATTATCCCGGTAAATCTGAAAGATTTTGGTGGAACCATCATTGTGCAGCGCGATGCATTTTTGTGTGCCGCCTTTGGTACCAAACTTTCCATCATTTTCAACAAAAGGCTGAGTGCAGGTTTTTTTGGTGGTGAAGGTTTTATTCTTCAGCAATTGCAGGGCGACGGGAAAGCCTTTGTTCATGCGGGCGGAACAGTAATTGAACGACAACTTAATAACGAAGTTTTACGGGTTGACACAGGTTGTATTGTAGGTTTCGAAACATCGATTGATTTCGATATTCAGCAGGCCGGTGGGTTGCGGTCGATGGTTTTCGGTGGCGAAGGTATGTTTTTAGCCACACTTCGCGGTACCGGAAAAGTATGGCTGCAAAGTATGCCCATCCGTAAACTGATTGCCCAGCTTTCGGGAGCGGGACCAAACGCACGCAAAGAATCACGCGGATTACTCAATAATTTTCTAGAAGGATAATTTTCTTTGAACAATAAAATAAAACAGGGATAAAACCGGCTGGTTTCATCCCTGTTTTTTCACCAGAAAACTATCTTACAAATGGAATTACAGGGAAGTATCTCAGTTTTGACCCTCTGTAAACTATGTATGAATTAACAATAGTGATAACAAAGTTATATACATATAAGAAAATAACGAATAACATACCAGAAAGGATAAACGTTACCACAACAATCAAAAACCAGGTAATCTGAAAATTAAGTATTGCTTTACCCATTTCATTCACATTTTTAACCTTGTCTTTTTTCGAAATCCAGAGAATCAGTGGAATCAGAATACCCAACAACGGGAAGAACAAAAACCCAAGTGCAGAAAGATTCATCGCTGTTAGAAACCCTTTGTCTTCCACAATATTCCAGTCCATTAAATCATCGGGTGCAGCGTCCAGCGCATTCATCAGTCTTTTCAAAGTTTCGCCACGGGGTTCGGTTTCGCCGTTTTCAATCCGCTGAATGGTGCGAAGACTCAATCCTGAATTTTCGGCCAGTTGTTCCTGCGAGAGTCCCTTGCGGTTGCGCAATTCCTTTACACGTTTTGATAATTCTGATTTGCTCATTTTTTGGTTTTTAAAAATTCGAGGTGAAAGTACCTGGTTAAGTATTGGTTGATTGCGCCTTTATAACGACATTTTTACGTCACAAGTGTTTTTTTGCATTTTTCGCTTTTTACCTGATTCCCGGCAAATTGATTCCCGTGATTTTCCGGTACAAATCAAGTGCAAAAACATCGGTCATCCCCGAAACAAAATCGACTACTGATTGAAGATTGGCATACACTGAATCGCTTTCGGTTTTGTATTGGTCGGGCAGCAGCGAGAGCAGTTTTTTATTATATGTTCCTGTCGGGTTCATCACTGCACCGGCAAATTCTTGCAAAATGGTGCCGATAATTTTGTAGCCAGCAATTTCGATTTCCACAACCGAGCGGTGCGCATAAACCTGTTTATACGAAATATCTTTCACCGCTTTCATGGCTGCCGCCTGAGTTTCGGGCAACCTGTCCATCAGGCTTTTTGTAAAACGGCCCTGCATTATTTCATCCAAATGGTCAGTAAAAACTGCCATCGCCGCGTGAATCAGTTTCCCTATTACTCCTGCGCGCAAATACCCGATTTGTTCATTCCGGTCGGTCACGCGTTTCATCGTTTTATCGATGCTGGCAAGCTGTTTTGAATCGGTTTCGGAATGATAAAAAGCCAGAAACAGGCTGTAAACCTGGTCGTAACTTAAAATGCCCAGTTTGTAGGCATCTTCCAAATCCATAATCTGGTAACAGACATCGTCGGCAGCTTCCACAAGGTAAACCAGCGGATGACGGCAAAAATTACCTGGATTGGCCGGATTTTCTTCAATTCCGAGTTCGACAGCAATTTTCAGGTAGTTTTCTTTTTCTGATTGAAAAAAGCCGAACTTGGATTTTTCGGCTAACACCGATTCGTATGGGTATTTTACAATCCCGGCCAGCGAAGAATATGTAAGTGCAAAACCACCCGGCCGTTTGCCATTAAACTGGTGGGTAAGCACTCTGAATGCGTTGGCATTACCATCGAAATGCGTAAAATCTTTCCATTCGCCAACAGTTAACTGCTGTTGAAACTCTTTTCCGGTGCCATTTTTAAAAAAATCAGAAATAGCCGACTCGCCGGAATGCCCAAAAGGTGGATTGCCCAAATCGTGCGCCAGACAGGCGGTTGACACGATAGTTCCAATCTCAGGAATAAAAGGATTTTCGGGGAATTCTTTGACCAGTTTTTCAGCTAAAATATTTCCCAGCGACCGCCCCACACTCGCTACTTCGAGCGTGTGCGTAAGCCGGTTGTGTACAAAAATATGTTCTGGTAGCGGGAAAACCTGTGTTTTATTCTGCATCCTTCGGAACGGCGACGAAAAAACAATACGGTCATAATCGCGCTGAAACTGTGACCTGTCGCCTGTTTTGTCGGTAGTCCACCCTTCCATTCCCAGCCGTTTTGCCGAAAGCAATTGATTCCAATTCATATTTCAAAACATTTATAAAGTAAAAGTAGAATAGCTGCGCACTTCTTTGGCAAGCGCCCTGGCTTTTTTCCCTGTAATTTCATCCAGCTTATGCCAGAACAACGGACCGTGGTTTTTTATTTTTGTGTGCACAAGTTCGTGCAGCAAAATATAGTCAATCAATTCGTCGGGCAGTTTCATCATTTGCAGGTTCAGGCTGATGTTGTTCCGCCCCGAACAACTTCCCCAGTTGCGTTTGTTGTTGCGAATACCAACTTTATTGTACAAAAAGCCGTGCTTTTGTGCAAGTTCTGCAAGCCGGCCGGGCAGTATTTTCCGGGCTTCGAACCGGTAAATACTTTCAATAATTCTTTGAACAAATAACCTCGATTTTTCTGATTCGAAATCATCAACCCAAATCTCAATCAGCCCTTTTTTTCTTGATACTTCAAGTTTTTCGCCTTTCTTTATTTCGATGGTGTGCAGTTTGGATTTAATAACCGATTCGGTGAGTGATTCAGGCTTTTTTGCCGCCATCTTTTGCTGCTGTAGCACAATCCAGCTGATATTTTTGTTGACAAAATTCACCACTTCGGCTGATAATGCGTACCACGGAAAAGAAACGTGTACCGACTGGTCGGGTTTTACGCGAATCTTTATATTTTTAGATCGCCGGTTTTTCTGAAACGAAACCGGCCCGATTTGATTAAACTGAACTACTTTGGCAGTCATATGTTATAACAAAAAATCAAAGATATCAATTATGGGAAATAACAAAAAAATGGAAGTGTTTGTGAACCTCACCAAAGTCGATACAGTTGTTGCCATCGACGATAAGATTCTTCCCGGCAGCCTTGTTTTCGACTCGCTGAACCCATTTCCAGGGTATTATCACGAAGGACCAACCGAATCGAAACCCATTTACATTTACCTTGTGCTTGCAAGGCAATACCCGTTAGAAGAAATAATAAGGGCTACACAAAATATTGAAAACGAATACAAAATAAAATTCGATGCCGGAAAAGGCTACATGAATATCGGGTCGGAATACCTGAATGTGATTCGTTTGCGCCACATCCCGCAGCCCGACATGGTGGCAAAATTACAGGAAGCTTACCAAAACCAGGGAGTTCAGTTTTTAATGCACAAAAAACTGAAAGGCAAATTCGAGGTAAAAGTAAAAATTGTAAAGTTTCTTGTACTGGAAGTGCTTGGCGAAGGTATTTGTCTGAACAGCGAAGACCCCACTTTTGCATACATCGACGTACCAAAATACATGAATACCGAGACCTTTCTGAAAGTTTCGATGGATGTAAAATACAATTGGGATGGCCACGAATTTGATGCAGCCCGTGCATCGTTTTACAACGAAGGCAAATTGCATGAAGCCGTACGTATCCGTTCCGATAAAATGGACCTCGACTATTTATCGAAAATCAGAAAACTGTTTATCGATAAGATAGGTTGATTCAATTAAAGTTTTAATAAACCGACATTCTGCAAAAGCTTTCCGAATGTCGGTTTATCTTATTTAATACCCGAACAACAAATATTCAATTTCCATTTTTAACTCTTTTATTAATTTTACCGCTGCTTTAGACAATCGGTAAGGTTAATTTTGTATTTTTCGCTTCATTTATTTAAACCAGCTAATTCCTATGGGAACAAAGAAAAATCTGTCCATAGCTATCGTTGCTATTATTGTGCTGATTGCAGCAACAGCCATCTATTTTTTTACAGGTGCGCACGTACCCAAAACAATCAAAACAGGCAATTTCAATACTACTACAGTTGAAAGAGGTGAAGTGGTGGCTACTTTGGAGGCTACAGGGGTGATTGAATCGGAAAACGAAGTGTTGGTATTGAGCCCGGCCGCAAGTATTGTGAAAAATATTCTGAAAGAACCTGGCAACCAGGTAATATCCGGAGAAATAATACTTCAGCTTCAAACCCTTCCGGTTGAAGATGATATTGAAAAGCTGAAGGACCAGCTCGAAATGAAAAGAAACAACCTCGAAAAAACTCAGCTGAATTCGCAAAGTACAAAACTCGACCTTGACTACAACGAAGAGGTAAAACGGTTAAAAATTGTTTCGCTGAAAGCCCAGCTGAGCGACAAAGAACAACTGCTTGAAGTAGGCGGAATTTCACCAGCGCGAGTTGAGGAAACCAAACAGGAAATTACACTTGCTGAAAAAGACCTGGCCATGTTGGTTCAAAAAAATTCCATCAGGCTGAAACAGCTAATTGCCGAAGAAAAAGGGTTGCTGCTTCAAATAAGAATGGATGAAAAAATGCTTGAAGAAAAGCAGGAACTTCTCGGGAAAATGAGTGTCAGGGCTCCGTCATCAGGTATTATCCTGAATATCAACGCCCATGTTGGCGAGAAAGTACCAGCCGACAAAATGCTTGTTCAAATGTCCGATCTCTCAACCTTTAAACTGAATGGGTCGGTTGACGAAAAATATGCAAGCCAAATAAAAACAGGTTCCCCGGTTTTTGTTACAGTTGAAGGAGAGCAACTGAAAGGGTTGATTGGAAGTGTTACTCCTATGGTTGAAAACAATAAAGTTCAGTTTAATGTACACCTTGACGAAAACAACCATCCGAAACTGATTGCCAACCAAAATGTTCAGATTCAGATTTTCAGCCAGAAAAAAGACAATGTGCTCCGAATTAAAAAGCTACCTGATATTGAACCCGGAAAACCGTGCAAAATATTTGTTGTGCAGGGTGAAAAAGCAGTAAAACGGGAAATTACCATCGGGATAACCGGCAATGAGTACTTCGAAATTATTTCGGGACTGAAAGAAGGAGAAATGGTAATTGCTGACGAAACCTCCTCATTCCGGCATTTAAGTGAATTTGCAATCAATCAGTAAAAAAGTATGAAAAGGTTGTTTATTCTGTTGTTTTTTAGCGTGAGTTGTTCCGGATTTCTTGCTGCGCAAACAGATACCATGAAACTCACACTTTCACTTGATGATGTAATTGATCTGGCAATTACTCAATCTTCGGCTATAAAATACACACAAAATTCAAACGTAAATTATTACTGGCGTTACCGTAATTACAAAACACGTTTCCGCCCGCAACTTGTTTTTAACAGCGACCTGCCCAACTACCGGCATACAACACAGCCGGTTACCCAGCCCGACGGAAGCATCGAATTTAAACAGGTTTCAAACCTGTCGGCTTCGGCTGTACTGTCGCTTAACCAGTCGATACCGCAATTAGGAACCTATATTTACGCCAGTACATCAGCTTACGGAATCAGAAACCTGAACCAGAGTTCAACGAGTTTCTCCGGCGCTCCTTTTGTTATTGGATTTAGCCAACCTTTGTTCGGGTATAACTGGATGAAATGGTACCGCATGACAGAACCGATGGTTTACGATGAAGCTCAAAAACGTTTTGTAGAAGAAATTGAACAGATTTCGTTAACCGCTACCTATCGGTTTTTCAGGTATTTGTATGTTCAAACCAACTTTTTACTTGCCGAAAGCAATTTGAAAAACAGCCAGGATAATCTACGCATATCGCAAACCAAACGTGAACTTGGGCAAATATCGGAAAACGATTATTCGCGTATAGAGCTCTCTGTTTTGAATGCCCAAAAAGCATTAAACCAGGCAAGTATGGATCTTAAAAATGCTGATTTTGAACTACGTTCGTATGTCGGGTTAAAAGAAACGAATCCTTTGCAACTCGTCATTCCGCTGAATATTACACTGTTCGACATTAACGCCCAATTGGCGCTTCAGAAGGCAAAAGAGAACAGAAAAGAAACAACACAGTTTCAGCGCAGGCTCATCAACGCCGACCGCGAACTTGCCGAAGCAAAAAGTACAACCGGTGTAAGTGCTACACTAAGCGGAAGTTTTGGACTCTCGAACAGTGCCGAAGATTTTGGCGGAATTTATGATAATCCTGAAAAGGACCGCACATTACGCGTGGCGCTGAGTGTTCCGATTCTTGACTGGGGACGTTCGGCATCAACGGTTAAACTGGCAGAAACTGAACGGGAACTGACGATTTTTAACGTGAACAAAGAAATAGAGGAATTTGACCGCGAAGTGGTTGTACAGGTCGAACAGTTCAGTTTGTTAAAAGACCAGTTGAAAACAGCTACCGAGGCCGATAAAGTAGCCGAAAACGGCTACATCATTGCATTAAAAAGATTCCAGAGTGGTGAACTCAGTATTACCGACCTGAACATTGCGCTACAGGAACGTGAAGCTGCCAAACGCGATTACATCCGCTCCATTCAGGCTTACTGGGTAGCTTATTATCAGTTGCGCATTTTCACACTTTACGATTTTGAAAAGAACGGAAATATTACTTATGGTAATCCAATGCTTTAATATTCGGATTTAAAACAAACCTTTTACATTTTTTATCATCATAATTGTTTATTGGATTCTTTTTTAGTTTAAACAAAATAATTGACGGTTGTGTTATACTATCTGAAAAAGATAAACTTAATCGGGTAATACAGTTAATTAAAATTATTTATTTTAAACATGGATTTATTCAGTGAAATAGCCTTTTCAACCAGTAAACTTGTTACAAGAAAATACAGTACCTCATTTTCAAAAGCTGTTGCTTTGCTTGAGCCCGAAAAGCAGGATGCAATTTACAGCATTTATGGTTTTGTAAGGTTTGCCGACGAAGTGGTTGATACTTTTCACCAAAACAATAAAAAAAAACTTATCGATAACTTTGAGAATGCCCTGAACGAAGCACTTACCGAAGGAATCAGCCTGAATCCGGTTTTACAGTCGTTTTCGATAACCATAAAAAAATACAACATCGACATGGCATATATTGATGCTTTTCTGGCGAGCATGCGCGCCGACCTGAATAAACAAAATTACAATACGCAAACAGAATTAAATCAATATATTTATGGCTCGGCCGATGTGGTTGGACTGATGTGTTTACAAGTTTTCACCGATGGCGACAAAGCCATGTTTGAGACATTAAAACAACCTGCAATAAAATTGGGTTCTGCATTTCAAAAAGTAAATTTTCTGCGTGACCTGAAAGCCGACACTGAAGGTTTACATCGCATTTACTTACCGCAACTTAGTTCGGGTGAGTTCACTGAAAATGCGAAGAATGAAATTATTGCCAACATCAGTGCCGATTTTTCGGAAGCCCGAGAAGGAATCAGCCAATTGCCCGGTAAATCGAAACTGGCAGTTTATCTGGCCTATTCCTATTACAAAAAGTTATTAAACCGACTTGAAAGAACACCAGCAGGTAAAATTACCGAATCGCGCATCAGGGTGCCTGACAGTATCAAACTTATGTTGTTGATTTTTGCTAAAATACGCTATAAATTAGGGTTAATCTGAGTTGATTATGAAAGAAATAAAAGTAATTCTGGTTGACAAAAATGACAATGAGATAGGCTTTATGCCAAAAACAGAAGCCCATCAGAAAGCTGTTTTACACCGGGCCATTTCTGTTTTTTTGGTAAACAGCGCCAATGAATGGTTAATTCAACAGCGATCACTTGAGAAGTACCATTCTGCCGGGTTATGGACAAATACCTGTTGTAGTCACCCGTTGCCCGGAGAAACCAATGCGATTGCAGCCACACGCCGGCTGCAGGAGGAGATGGGCATCGAAAACTGCACGCTTACCAGGTTATTCGATTTCATCTATCTTGAAGAACTCGAAAACGGACTGACGGAGCACGAACTCGATCACGTTTACCTGGGTTTTTCCGACCAATTGCCCAATATGAATACCGAAGAAGTAATGAATTTCAGATACATCACATTTGATGAATTGAAATCGGATGTTGCAAAAACACCTGAATCTTACACCATTTGGTTTCGCCGTATTTTTAAACGCGTTCAGCAACACATAGAAACCTTTCATAATTAATTTATGCCGCTCTATTCCATATTACTGGTTTCGTCGGTAGCAGTGCCTTTGTTGCTTAGTTTCGACAGGAAACTGCAGTTCTGGCGGCAATGGAAATATTTTTTCCCGGCAGTTTTTGCGGTGGCAGCAGTGTATATTTTTTCCGACGTACTGCTTACTCACGATGGTGTTTGGGGTTTCAACCCACGCTACCATTCAGATATTTTATTCTTGGGGCTTCCACTTGAAGAGTGGTTGTTCTTTATCGCTATTCCTTATGCCAGTATTTTTCTGCACGACGCGCTGGTACTCTATTTCCCGAAATTCAAACTAACAGAAAAAACAACGCGATACCTCACCTATGGAATTCTGATTTTCCTTGTGTTGATGATCGTATTGCATACAGGTAAAACCTATACAGTTTACATTTTCAGCACAGTAGCTGCTGCATTGCTTTGGTCGTTGGCCGATAAAACAAATATTACCAGCAGGTTTTACGCCACATTTCTGGTGATTTTATTACCATTTGTTGTGGTGAATGCCATTCTTACCGGTACTTTTATCGATGGCGAAGTGGTTTGGTACAATCATGCGGAAAACCTTGATATCCGGTTTTTAACCATCCCGATCGAAGATTTTGGATACGCATTCAGCATGATTTTGCTTGGACTATTGCTGCGCGAAAAACTGCAGAATTTATATTAAACCGAAAACGGAAAAATGAGTTTTTTAAGAACAATCCAACCTTTTGCAATAAGAAACACCCGGTGGGTAAGGTTGTTTTTTGTAATTTTTTATGCTGTGGGCGTGGCGGGATTGTCGATTGAAATTACAAAATCGTTGTTTATTCAATTGGTTCCGTTGGCTTTAATACTCGGATTTGTTGGAGTCGTGTTATTTCACGAAGCAAAGTGGGACATAAAAACACTCTTTGCTTTCGGAATTGTCTTTATCGTTTCTTTTATTATCGAAAGTATTGGTGTTGCCACAAGCAAAATTTTCGGAGTGTATGAATATGGCGGAACTTTGGGTCTGAAGATTGCCGAAACACCTGTAATCATTGGGCTCAACTGGCTTTTTCTTGTATATGTTACGGCTTCGGTAACTCATTTTATTACTGACAACAAAATAGTTTCACCGATTTTAGCCGCTGCTTTTATGGTTTTGTACGACCTTGTGCTTGAAAAGGTGGCCCCGGTTTTGGGCATGTGGAATTGGGAAAACGGAATTGTTCCGTTGCAGAATTACGCTGTCTGGTTTTTACTTGCGTTGCTTTTCCATTGGTGTATTAGTGCAATGAAAATTAAAACACGCAACAAAATGG
Source organism: Draconibacterium sp. (assembly GCA_050179035.1). GTDB lineage: Bacteria > Bacteroidota > Bacteroidia > Bacteroidales > Prolixibacteraceae > Draconibacterium. Next base: position 127,235 of record JBFXFM010000004.1, read on the forward strand.
CACCGTTGCTCTTTGTCATTCAGTTCCTGTTCTTTTTAATTTTGTACATCAAAAATTGGTAATCCATTGATTTTAAAAGCTAAACATAACGCCATTATCTACCCTTTTTTCAAATGGTATATCCGTGTAAAAATCAGGCGAAACTTTCAAGCGGTTAAAATCAAAGGCGAAATTGCTGACAGGAACCTGCCTGTATTACTAATCACCAATCACAATAGCTGGTGGGACGGTTTATGGGTTGAGTGGGTGAATCAGCAGGTTTTTAAGCGCAAATTTTATTTTATGATGCTTGAGGAGCAATTACGCAATTTCTGGTTTTTTAATTATACAGGAGGTTATTCGGTAAGGAAGAATTCTAAAAGCATTATCGAATCTCTCGCTTATACCCGCGAATTGCTAATCGATCGGCAAAACCTGGTGCTCATGTATCCCCAGGGCAAAATTCAGTCGATGCACGACATTGACTTTCAATTCAAAAAAGGAATTGAACATGTTTTAAAGCGAATGAACAACCCTGTTCAACTGATTTTTATGGTTTCGCTCATCGACTATTTTTCTAACCCGAAACCAGGATTATTTCTTTATCTGAAAGAATACACTGAAAATGATTTAAGTACAAAGACTATCCGGTTGAATTTCAGTGAATTTTATCAGAATTGCATTGAACTCCAAAAGCAGGAGGCAAAATGACAATACTTGCCATTTTTGTAATTTTGTTTTCTTTGATTCAACTAGTTGTTGCGGTTGTAAATCTCATTTATAGTCAGCGATTACCTGAAACACCGTCTTTTCAAGGCTTGGTTTCGGTGTTGATTCCTGCCCGTAATGAAGCAAACAATATCGGCAATCTGCTGAACGACCTCATTACTCAGGAATACAGAAATATTGAAATCATAGTTTTTAACGACCAGTCAACCGACAGCACAGCAAATGTAGTGGAGGAGATTGCTGCCAAAGATGCAAGGGTAAAGCTTTTACAATCGGCAGGATTGCCCGATGGATGGCTTGGAAAAAACCACGGATGCCACCAGCTTGCCGCTCACGCGAAAGGGATGTACCTGCTTTTTCTCGATGCCGATGTGCGAATTTCGGGGAATATAATTGCTCAAACCCTTGGCTTTGCTGAAAAACACAATCTTGGTCTGTTCTCGGTTTTTCCGCGGCAGGTGATGGAAAATCCCGGAGAAAAAATGACAGTTCCGGTGATGAATTACATTCTGCTCACATTGTTGCCGCTGGTTTTGGTTCGTTTAACCCGCTTTTCATCGCTGGCAGCGGCCAACGGACAATTCATGCTTTTTCATGCTGAAACCTACAAACAAACCCTCCCACACAAAAAAATGAAAGCCGACAAAGTGGAAGACATAAAAATTGCCCGTTTTTATAAATCGGAAAGCAAAAAAACTGCCTGTTTGAGCAGCATACCAGACATCAGTTGCCGCATGTACAGCGGATTTTCAGAAGCTGTGCATGGATTTTCGAAAAATGTGGGTCAGTTTTTTGGAAACAGTTTATTGGTGGCTTTCGGCTTCTGGCTGATTACTTCGTTTGGATTTCTGCCGGTTTTAATCGCACTGCCCACAGCTGCGTTTTTAGCCTATTTAGCCGTTTTACTGATAACACGCGTAATTGTATCGGTAACCGGAAACCAGCATGTTGCCGAAAACCTGTTGTATTTCATTCCACAACAAGTGGCGCTCGGTTTGTTTACTTTTAAAGCTTTAATCAACCGCTATAAAAAAACGTACGAATGGAAAGGTCGAAAAATAGCATAATCACATTTATATTGTTGCTGCTGTTTTTCAGCGCCAACGCATCGTACCGGAGCGAGATTTACAGCGCCTACATCAGCAATAACATGCCCCAATGGAAAAAAGTGATGGACCAAATGAACCTCGATACCGACAGGAACAACAGCTTTTTACTCGAAATCCTGAATTACCAATATGGTTATATCGGGTTTTGTGTGGGAAGCAAAAACGATGTTGAAGCCAAAAAATACATAGCGCTGGCCCTTGAAAACATCGAAATCCTTGAAAAAGCCAAATACAGGCTCGCCGATGTTTTTGCTTTTAAATCGGCCATATATGCGTACCGGATTGGCGTAAACAAAATGCAGGCGCCGTTTCTGGGGCCCAAAAGTATGGGTTTTGCAGAGCAGTCCATCCGGCTCGATAAGGAAAACCCGATGGGATATATTCAAATCGCTAATTCAGAATTTTACAGGCCACCAGCTTTTGGCGGCTCAAAAACAGTGGCTCTCGAATACTATCTGAAAGCCGAAAAACTGATGGAGAAAAACCAGCAAAATCTGAAAGAAAACTGGAATTATCTTGGATTATTAACATCAATTGTAATGTGTTACAAAGAGTTGAAACAATACAGAAATGCAAAAATTTATTGCGATAAAGCGTTGAAAGTTGAACCAGAATACTTGTGGATAAAAATTGACTTACTGCCCAAAATTGAAACATTACTAAAAGAATCGAAATGAGTAAAAAAGTATTAATTGCCGGAGCCGGAATCGGCGGGTTAGCCACAGCATTGCGCCTGGCAAAAAAAGGTTTCGAAGTGGAAATTGTGGAGAAAAACAACCAGGCTGGCGGCAGGCTGAACCAAATCAAAAAAGATGGGTTCACCTTCGACACCGGGCCCAGTTTTTTCAGCATGTCATACGAGTTTGAGGCGTTTGCCAAAGAGTGCGGCATCGAATTACCTTTTAAATACTACAGCCTCGACCCGCTTTATTCGGTGAACTTCATCGACAATCCAAAGACTTTTTTCCTGTACAAAGACATTGACAAACTCTCGGCGCAGTTCGAAGACATTGAACCCGGGTTCAAACAGAAAATGGAAAAATATCTCGAAAAATCGGGACGCCTTTTTCATGACACGGTTGATCTTGTAATCAAAAACAATTTCGATTCGTATTTTGCCTACATCATAACACTGATGCGGGTAAATCCGGTTCACATTCCGGTGTTGTTCCGCAGTTTCTGGCAACAGGTAAATCTGCATTTCGATTCGAAAGAGGCACGCCAGATCATCTCGCTGGTGGCATTTTTTCTGGGCCGCACACCCTTCGATACGATGGCTATTTACACACTGCTATCGTACACCGAATTCAAACACGATGGTTACTTTAATGTGGAAGGTGGCATGTACAAAATTGTGGAAGGTTTTGTTGCTGAGCTTGAAAAAGCAAAAATAAAAATCAGCTACAACACCGAAATTACAGGATTTTTGGGGAGTTCGGGAAAACTTGAAGCCTTGGTTGATAAAAGCGGAAAAGCCTGGAAAGCCGATGCTTTTCTGATAAACGCCGATGCAGCTGTTTTCAGAAACAGCGTACTTAAACGCGAAAAATTCTCTGACGAAAAAATGGCACGCATGAACTGGACCATGGGATATCTTACGTTTTACATTGGCATTAAATGCAAATTGCCACAGGTAAACCACCACAATTATTTTTTAGGGTCGAATTACGAGGAGTATTCAAACAATATTCTACAAAATCCGGGTACTCCCGAAAAACCATATTACTACGTAAATGTACTTTCGAAACACAACCTGCAATGCGCGCCCGAAGGTTGCGAAAGCCTCTTTTTTGTATGCCCCGTTCCTAACCTGTTGCACAAAACCAACTGGAGCGACCGCGATAGTATTGTAACAAGCATCATTGCCGATTTTTCAAAACGAATCGGAAAAGACATTGAACCCGAGATTGTTTCGAAAACGGTTTACACTCCTGAAGACTGGCAGCATCAGTTCAACCTGTACAAAGGAAGTGGGTTGGGCTTGTCGCACAACATGAGGCAAATCGGTGCATTTCGTCCGTCGAATTTCGATGAGCAGTTTAAAAATGTATTTTATGTTGGGGCTTCCACCCTACCCGGAGCGGGTTTGCCAATGGCCATTATCAGTTCAAAACTGGCAGCCGAACGAATTTCAAAACTAAAGTGAAAGGGTTTAAAGGAATAAAAAAGAGAAGCAAAAACTTTTCTTTTTTCGTGGGCCCGGAAGGGCATGATCCTGCAAAACTCCCGATGAAATCGGGATGCCACCAACCAACATTCAAGTAATAATGTCAAAATTTGAACACAAAAAAAGAGAAGTAAAAACTTCTCTTTTTTTCGTGGGCCCAGCAGGGCATGATCCTGCGACCCCCTGATTATGAGTCAGGTGCTACTAACCAACTGAGCTATAGGCCCTGAATTTTTAAAGTTGAAAAGAACTTTATTTTTCGGATTGCAAGTTTACTACTTTGCTATTGAATTCACAAATAAAATTTCTTCGATTTTTCCAATTAGTTAATTTGATTGAGCTTCCCGTGTTACACTGGTTTAGTTTCAGGTATTTTCGGTTACATTTGCAGCATCATCAAATATTCTTTACTCAAAAAAAGATTGTTTGGTTATAAAGAAGGGCGAAGAGAGCGGGCTCAGTGAAACCCTGGCAACCAACCGTCAAATAACGGAAAAGGTGCCAATACCCGGCCGGAAACGGAATTATAATTTAAACGAAGGAAAATGTCAAAAATCAAAACCTATGAAGAAATTAACCGGAAACTGAAATCCGGTGAAGCTGTTATTCTTACTGCCGAGGAAGTTGCAAAAATGGCGCTCGATTGTTCGCCTGAAGAAATTGTTGAAAAAGTGGATATTGTAACCACAGCTACTTTTGGCGCGATGTGTTCTTCAGGTGCCATCATCAATTTTGGTCATGCAAATCCACCAATCCGTATGGAAAAAATCAGACTGAACGGAGTTCCTTGTTACGAAGGGCTTGCAGCTGTTGATTCGTACATTGGAGCCACTGCCTGTGACCCCGAAAACCCCGAATATGGTGGCGCGCACGTAATACAGGATTTGCTGGAAGGTAAAGATGTGGAACTCGAAGCATGGGCAAAAGGCACCGATTGCTATCCGCGAAAACACATCAAAACAACCATCAACATCAACACCATCAACGAGTTTATTCTTTTTAACCCACGAAATGCCTATCAGAATTACAATGTGGCGGTGAACACCACCAAAAAAATGATTCACACCTACATGGGAACATTGTTGCCAAATATGCGCAATGCCACCTATTCAACTTCGGGCGAATTAAGTCCGCTGCTGAACGACCCGGAATTTCGGACAATTGGCATCGGCACCCGCATATTTTTAGGCGGTACACAGGGTTTTGTGGTTTGGCCGGGCACGCAGTTTAATACTTCGAAGCCTAAAAATGAACATGGAATTCCTGTTTCAAATGCCGCCACAATAGCAGTGATGGGTAACCTTAAGGAAATGTCAGCCGAATACCTGCAGGCTGCCTATTTCGACAAGTATGGTGTGAGTTTATTTGTGGGAATAGGAATACCGATACCGATTCTCGATGTCGATATGGCAAAACGGGTGTCGGTAAACAACAGTCAGATTGAAACCTCGGTACTCGATTACGGGAGCGCCGGAACCCCGAAACTTGGTCAGGTAACTTACGAGGAACTGCGTTCGGGAACCATAAAAATTGATGGCAAAAAAGTACGCACAGCCCCGGTTTCGAGTCTTTCAAAAGCACGTAAAATTGCGGAGGAATTAAAACAGTGGCTGCAAAGCGGCGAGTTTGAAATCAGCAAACCGGTGCAGATGTTCCCTCAAAACACTTCGTTAAAAGGCCTGAAAGAAACGGAGGTTAAACATGATTAAAAAACGATTTATTCTGAATTTTCCGCCCGACAGTGGCGACAAACCTTTCAGTTACCATTTGGTAAAAGATTACGATATCCGCATCAATATTCTGAAAGCCGAGGTTTATCCGGGCAAACGCGGAAGTTTACTGCTCGAACTTCAAGGCAAAAAGGAGAACATTGAACAAGGAGTAGAATACCTGCGCAAGCAAAATATTATTTGCGAGTCGCTTGAAAAACGCATTCATTTTCAGGAAGAAAGATGCATCGATTGTGGCAATTGTACCGCAGTTTGTTTTGCCGGTGCACTTACAATGAATCACGAAACCTGGAAACTGGAGTTCGATAAAAGCCAGTGTGTGGTTTGCGAACTCTGCATTCCGGCCTGTCCGCTTCACCTTTTTGAAATTGATTTTAAATGAGTATAGACTGGAGTAAATTATTGCCAAAAGAAAAATTTGTTGAACGAACTTATCGCACACAGTTCAATGCAGAGCGGTTTATTTCATTCGAAATCAAATATCTCGAAACCGATTTGTGGATTGGCATCAACACGGCTTCTTTTAAGGAGGAGATGCAAACTTTGGCTGCCGCAAAAACAGAGGAGTTGCGAAAAAAGCTGGACAAGTATGTTGAAACCGAGCCTTTCTTTAAGAAAAGTCTGAAGCCGTTTTCACCGTCTGAATCAGCGCCGGAAGAAGCAAAAGCAATGGCTGCAGCAACCGAAATAGCTGGCGTTGGACCAATGGCTTCAGTTGCCGGGTTATTTGCACGCGAAGTGGGAGAAGCTATTTTACAGAACTTTTCGGTAGAGGAAATGGTTATTGAAAACGGCGGCGATATTTTTGCCTTGATAAAAAACGAACTTGTTCTTTCAGTTTTTGCAGGCGAATCGCCACTCTCCGAGAGGATTGGATTGGTTCTTCCGGCTGAAACCGGGAAAATCGGGATTTGCACCTCAGCCGGAAATGTTGGCCCGTCGATGAGTTTTGGAAAAGCTGATGCTGTGGTGGTGATTTGCAAAGATGCCGTTTTAGCCGATGCTTTTGCCACGGGTTTTGGCAACAAGGTAAAATCGCCAAACGACGTGGAGAAGGTAATAAACCAGTCGGAAAAATTTTCTGAAATCCTGTCGATGTTAATCGTTTGTGAGGACAAAGTTGGAATCAGGGGAGATTTTGAGATAAGGTTTTTGAAATAGAAGCCCCTCCCGACCTCCCCAAGGAGAGGAGAAAACAAGGGGAGAATTGAAGAAAGCATGTGTGAAAACAACCAAAAAAGAACATACAGATTAAATTAAGATAAGATAAGTAAACACAAAATAATTCCCCCTTTTTGAAGGGGGTTAAGGGGATGATAAAATGACATCAACTAACTCAAATCATCACTACAACAGAAATTTGAAGCCATTTGCAAGAAATCTTCGCAACAACTCTACTCTTGCAGAAGTAATTTTGTGGGATAAAATTCTAAAAAGGAAACAACTTAGAGGTTATCCATTTTTGAGGCAAAGACCTGTTGGAAATTATATTGTCGATTTCTTTTCTAAAGAATTAAAGTTAATTATTGAATTGGATGGTGAAATTCATAAATTCCAAAAGAGTAAAGACAAAAAGAGAGAAGAGGAATTAATACAATTTGGATTTTCAATCATTCGGTTTGATAATGAAGATATTTTGAATGGATTGCCAAATGTTATCAGGACATTGGAAATCTTTATTGATAAGTTTGAAAGTAGAATTAGTGTAATCACCCCTTAATCCCCTCAAGGGGAGAATTGAAGAAAGATAGGACAGTAAAGGATTTAACCAATTAGAAAAATGAACAACATTAAAAAAGACATACGCCACGAGCTCAAAACCCGCGTACTTGTAATGGATGGCGCAATGGGTTCGCTTATTCAGGAATACAACCTTACCGATGCCGATTATCATGGGCAGCGATTGAAGGATTTTCCTTTCGACCAGAAAGGAAATAACGATATTCTTTCTATTACTCACCCTGAAATAATCAGGGAAATTCACAGTAAATATCTTGAAGCGGGTGCCGATATTTTGCTCACCAATACTTTCAACGCCACCCGAATTTCGCAGGCCGATTATCACACCGAGGAGTTTGTGTACGAAATGAACAAAGCTTCGGCGGAAATAGCAAAAACCTGTGCCGATAAATTTACTTTAGAAAACACTGCGAAACCTCGTTTTGTGGCGGGTTCATTAGGCCCAACCAACAAAACGCTTTCGCTTTCGCCCGATGTTAATGACCCCGGTTATCGTGCTGTTACCTTCGACGAAATGAAGTCGGCATACCGCGAACAGGTGGATGGGTTGCTGGATGGTGGTGTTGATTTACTGCTGATTGAAACTATTTTTGATACGCTGAATGCAAAGGCAGCAATTTTTGCCATCGAGGAAGCGCTGGAAGCCCGAAATATCCGTCTTCCGCTGATGATTTCGGGAACAATTACCGATGCCAGCGGCCGCACACTTTCGGGCCAGACGCTTGAAGCTTTTCTCAACTCGGTTTCGCATATCGATTTGCTCAGCATCGGGCTTAACTGTTCGCTCGGAGCTACCGATTTGCGCCCCTATGTTAAGGAACTTTCAAAAAAGGCGCCATTCTACATCAGTGCTCACCCAAACGCCGGATTGCCCAACCAGTTTGGCAAATACGACGAAACGCCCGAAATCATGGCCGGGTACATCAAAGATTATCTCGACAATAACTTTGTAAATATTATTGGGGGTTGCTGTGGTACCACACCCGGGCACATTCACGAGTTTGCAATGCTGGCAGAGCATGCAAAACCGCACACAGTCAACAAACCTGATACGAGCACGCGTTTGAGCGGTCTCGAACCGGTTACGATTACCGAAATCACGAATTTTGTAAACATTGGCGAACGTTGCAATGTGGCTGGTTCACGCAAATTTGCACGATTGATTGCAGAAAAGAAATATGAAGAAGCGCTTTCAATAGCACGCGCGCAGGTTGAAGAAGGGGCACAGGTTATCGATGTAAATTTCGACGATGCCATGCTCGATGCTGAAAAAGAAATGGTTACTTTCCTGAACCTGTTGATGGCCGAGCCCGACATTGCCAAATTGCCGGTGATGATTGACTCATCGAAATGGATAGTGATTGAGTCTGGACTGAAATGTTTGCAGGGCAAGGCGATTGTAAATTCAATCAGTTTAAAAGAGGGCGAAGAAGTATTTATTCAACAGGCAAAAACCATAAAACGATTTGGTGCCGCAGTTGTGGTAATGGCTTTCGACGAAAAAGGCCAGGCTGACAACATCGAACGGCGTAAGGAAATCTGCACACGCGCCTACAAAATACTGACTGAACAGGTAAATTTCCCTCCGCAGGACATCATTTTCGACCCGAATGTACTAACCATCGGAACCGGAATGGAAGAGCACAGCAATTACGCTGTCGATTTTATTGCTTCGGTGAAATGGATAAAGGAAAACCTGCCACATGCCAAAACCAGCGGCGGAATCAGTAATGTATCGTTTTCGTTTCGGGGAAACGACAAAGTACGCGAAGCCATGCATTCGGTTTTTCTGTTTCATGCCATCAAAGCCGGGCTTGACATGGGAATTGTAAATCCGGGCATGTTGCAGATTTATGATGAAATTCCCGCCGGATTACTTGAAAGAACTGAAGATTTGGTATTGAACCGTCGTGCTGATGCTACAGAACGGCTGCTTGAATTTGCAGAAAACATAAAGTCGAGTGGAACCAAAGAGGAAAAAGTAAACGAGTGGCGCGAACTGCCGTTGGAAAAACGCATTGAACACGCACTGGTAAAAGGCTTCCCCGAATTTGTGGATGAAGACATGGCCGAAGCAGTGCTCAAATACCAGCCTACACTCGATATTATTGAAGGTCCGCTGATGGACGGGATGAATGTGGTTGGCGAGTTGTTTGGCGCCGGAAAAATGTTTTTGCCGCAGGTAATTAAATCGGCAAGGGTAATGAAGAAAGCTGTTGCTTATTTGTTGCCATACATCGAAGCCGACAAATTAAAAAACAATACAGTCGATAACCGGAAAAAAGTGTTGATGGCCACAGTGAAAGGCGATGTGCACGACATCGGGAAAAACATTGTGGGTGTGGTTTTGAGTTGTAATAACTATGATATCATCGATTTGGGTGTGATGGTTCCCACCGAAAAAATACTGGATACTGCTATTAAAGAAAATGTGGATGTGATTGGATTGAGCGGTTTGATCACACCGTCGCTTGAAATCATGGTCGATATTGCCAAAGAAATGGAGCGCCGGAAAATGAATATCCCGGTACTAATTGGCGGGGCAACCACTTCAAAAATTCATACAGCAGTTAAAATCGAACCTGAATATGCAAACCCTGTGATTCATGTGAAAGATGCTTCGTTGGCAGTAAATGTGGTTGCGAACCTCATTGCGAAAAACCAGGAATACATTGAATCGGTGAAAAATGAATATACCGAAATCCGGTCGTTTCAGAGTCAGCGCAAACCCAAAGAATACCTCACTTTGGAACAGGCACGGGCCAATAAATTGCAAATCGACTGGAAGAACACACCAATTTACAAACCAAATTTCACAGGTGTAAAACAATTGATTGACTTTCCGCTGGAGGTTTTGCGCGAATACATCGACTGGACTTTCTTTTTCATTACCTGGGGTTTGAAAGGCCATTATCCACAGATTTTCGACGATGCCCAACAAGGCGAAGAAGCCAGAAAACTGTATGCCGAAGCCAATGAATTTCTCGATGAAATTATTGAAAATAAAATGTTGCAGGCCAACGCTGTTTTTGGCATCTGGCCTGCCAATGCCGATGGCGACGATGTAATTTTATACAACGACGAAACCCGCCAAAAAGAAATCGGGCGGTTTTACCATATCAGGCAGCAAGAAAAGAAAAAAGAGGGGAAGAATCTTTGTCTGAGCGATTTTGTCGCACCGCTTGAATCGGGGAAAATTGATTACTGCGGAGGTTTTGCGACAACCGGTGGAATTGGAATTGAAAAATGGAAAGACCAGTTCAGGGCCGAACATAACGACTACAAAGCTATCATGCTCGAAGCGTTGGCTGACAGGCTGAGCGAGGCTTTTGCCGAATGGCTGCATCTTGAAGTGCGAAAAAACTATTGGGGTTATGTGCCCGATGAAAACCTTTCAATGGATGATATTTTAAAAGTAAATTACCAGGGAATCAGGCCTGCAATCGGATATCCGGCTTGTCCCGAACATTCAGAAAAAGAAAATCTTTTTAATCTGCTGAAAGCGCAGGAAGTGGGAATTACGCTAACAGAACATTATGCAATGTACCCGAATGCATCGGTTTCGGGCGAGTTTTTTGTTCATCCCGAATCGCGGTATTTCAGTCTCGAAAAAATTGGTCGCGACCAGGTTGCCGATTATGCCCGCCGCAAAGGTGAAACAGTTGAATTTATCGAGAAGTTCTTGCCTACAAATCTGAATTATAAGTAGTTGTTGTGGGGATTGAGTCTTTTTTAGATTATCATGATTACCAGAAAACATTTTTCGATTAAAAGAGGTCTTTTATTAGTTTTGCAAAAAATATAAATAGTAAAGTGATGGCAAAAAAATCAGGTAGCCTTGGAAGTAAAATTCTTTTCTTTCTGCTCGGAATGTTGGCTATGCTTGCGCTCGACATGATTTTTCACTTTAATAATTCGGTGAAAGACAAACTGGATGATGAGTTGGACAAGGCACAGCGAAAAATAGAAGATGTGATTAAATAGCAGAAAATGAAAGTTATAGACATTATACAAAACGCAGGTAAAACAGTTTTTTCGTTTGAATTGCTGCCTCCAATGAAAGGAAACGATGCCGGCAAATTATTTCAAACTATTGAAAGCCTGACAGAATTCAACCCGAAATACATTAATATTACCACTCACCGCGATGAGGTGGAATTTAAAGAAATGCCCGATGGTTCGATTGTTAAACGAACCGTTCGCAAACGCCCCGGCACGGTTGCAATTGCTGCGTCTATTCAACACAAATACGGAATTCCGGTGGTTCCACATATTCTTTGTGGCGGGTTCACCAAAAGCGAAACCGAACATGTTTTAATCGACCTTAATTTCCTCGGAATTAACAATGTTCTGGCTTTGCGGGGCGATGGAATAAAAGGTCAACACGTTTTTCAGCCCGAAAAAAATGGCCATGCAAATGCAAATCTGCTGGTTCAGCAAATTAAAGATTTAGGTAAAGGAAAATACCTTGAAGATGACCTGAAAAATAATGCGCCGCTCGATTTTTGCATCGGCGTTGCCGGCTACCCTGAAAAACATTTTGAGGCACCAAATATGGAGCAGGATCTGCTTTACCTGAAACAAAAAGTAGATGCCGGCGCCGATTATATTGTAACCCAGATGTTTTTTGATAACCGGGATTATTTTGATTTTGTAAAGAAATGCAGGGAAGCCGGAATCAATGTGCCAATTATTCCCGGGTTAAAACCGATAAACCTGTTAAACCAATTAACAGTGCTCCCCAAAATTTTCAGCATCGACATTCCGATGGAACTTGCCAAAGCGCTGGCGCAATGTAAAACCAACGACGAAGCAGCAAAAGTGGGTACAGCCTGGACAATTCAGCAGGCCAAAGAACTTGTGAAACAGAATGTTCCATCGTTGCACATTTACACTTACGGAGTTTCTGACAATGTAAAAGAAATTGTGAAGGCGGTATTTTGAAATCAGATGTGAGATTTTGAGATTTGAGTAGTGAGACAAGAAGCAGCCCCGAAAATCAAGGATTTTCGGGGCTGCTTCTTGTTCCTCCCCTTGTGGGGAGGTCAGGAGGGGCGTTAATTCCCCATGTTTATCTGGCTGTTGATTTTATCATTTTCAGCCTGCTTGTTCAATTTCAGCGAATAAATCATGGCTTCAACCTGTTGCAGGTAATTGCGTTTGTCTTTGCTGGGTGCATAAACATACCCAAAGGCAGAAACCACACGCTGATTTGCGGCATCAAGTTCATCAAGCGAAATATAGGGTCCACCCATAAAATCGTTTTCAAGTGCCCACATTCCACGCATTTCGGTAGCGTAGTTTTTATTGTGTTCGGTAACTTTAAAAAGTGGGTCGATGCGTTTTTCAGTGGCCATGTAACTCCCTTCAACCGAACCCGCAACATATGCTTTTAAAACACTGTCGCGTTTGGCGATGAGGTAATTGGTGGTAAAAGTGGAATCTGATTCATAGGGAAAAGTGAACAAAACTATTCCCTGCGAAATCTCGGGAGTTTCATACCGATACCAGATAAAATCCTTTTTCTGCATGGCAATAACAAAACCGGGAGGTACTTTCATGGTAACACCAAAATCGCGTTCAAGGGTTTTATACACTGTTTGTTCGTAATATTTTTCGTAATTGGCAGTAATCCGTTTTTTTTCAGCCTGAATATAATAGGAAAGAATTTTTGAACTGTTCTCGTTAAAAAGCGATTCAAACTGAGCGGTGTTTTGTGCTTTAATTTCAACAACAGCCTGCGGATAGGCCCAGGCATTCTCTTTTATAATCATTTCAGGTTTCAGCACGGTTGACGAAATTGTAACCTGCATGATATTCCGGTTGCTTTTAAAGATTTTCTGAAATGCATTTGGCGGAATATTGATTATATCAAAAAGTGGCTCTTCCTGCGGTAGTCCGTATTGAAACTGTGCTAAAGTTCCGCGTATCATTTCACCCGGTTTGCCGTTCCATGAATCTTCCGAAATAACCACAACAAGCTCATTTGCTTTTCCAGAAATACTTGTATGTAAAACAGGTGTATCGTTTTTACACGATTGAATTACAAAAAGGAGTAAAAAAAGTGCGACAGCATTTTTAATCAGTGACTTCATTATTATCCGGTTTAAAATTTCAGCGCTAACAACTACAAATATCTTACCAATCCGAAATAAAAAATCCCGCTACTGAAATTCAGCAACGGGATTATTCCGGAATAATTATTCATTATTATTTTTCAATCTTTTCATTGCCCGCCTTGGCTTCACCACCATCTTCCTCACCTTTGCTGGCTGCCTTGAATTCCCTCATCCCTTTTCCAAGGCCTTTCATCAGTTCCGGTATTTTGCGACCGCCAAAAAGCAGAACAACAATAACCAGAATAATGATTACTTCCTGTGGACCAACTATACCTGCTGTTATAAATAAATTCATGTTATTAAATTAAAATTGGTTTACGTGCAAAAATAGAATTTTTTTAATTCAGAATGTCCCGTTAATCATTTTTATTATATCGTTGGCATTGGCGTAGAGTACCAGGGCCAAAAGCAGCACCATTCCTCCAATCTGTGCATATTCCAGAAACTTTTCTCCGGGTTTACGTCCGGTAATTATCTCTCCCAACAGAAATACAACATGCCCTCCATCAAGTGCCGGAATTGGCAACAGGTTCATTATGGCAAGGATAATTGAAATAAAAGCTGTCATGTTCCAGAAAGCTTCCCAATCCCAGCTACCCGGGAAAATGTTGCCAATAGTTGCAAACCCGCCAAGCGATTCGTAGGCTTTTGTTTCTTTTTTAAAGAACAAACGGAACTGTTTCAGGTAGTCGGTTGAAGTACGTACACCGCGTTTAATTCCGGCTGGTATTGATTCGAAAAAACCATATTCAATGGTTTTATATTCAAACAGATCGGGCTTGATGTAAGCTGGATAAAACCCTACTTTGCCTTCTGCCGAAACTGCCACTTCTTTTTGAAGTGGTTGTCCGTCACGTGTCATTTCAAAATTAATAACCTGTCCTTTTTTCGAATACAGGTAATCGGTAAATTCATCGTAATACTGAAATCTGATACTGTCGGCACCCACAAAAACATCATCCTTTTGTAGTCCGGCCTTATCGGCCGGCGATTCTTTTTCAAGTCTTCCGATTTTTATTTCAAAAGGCATTCGCGGTGAAATCACCGACTTGCTTTTTAACAACAGCGCCAAATCGGAATCACTGATTTCAACATCGGTTTTTTGTCCGTTTCTTTCAACCTGGACTGTTTTTGCATTATCAAGTACAATGGTTGGAATAACAGCCGAAAAATTTTCAACAATCTGGTTATCAACACTCAGTACTTTATCTCCGGTTTGAAATCCAATTTCTTTTCCGGTTTCGTTTACCGAAATACCATATTTTACGTTGGCTGTTGGCAGGTACGATTCACCCCAGGCATACAATATCCCAATGTAAATAATCATTGCAAACAGAAAATTCATCATCACACCGCCAAGCATTATCAGCAAACGCTGCCAGGCCGGTTTTGAACGAAATTCCCAGGGCTGTGCCGGCAGTTTCATGGCTTCTTTGTCCATCGACTCGTCAATCATCCCCGAAATTTTAACGTAACCACCCAGCGGAAGCCAGCCAACTCCGTATTCAGTTTCGCCTTTTTTAATTTTAAAAAGTGAAAACCAGGGGTCGAAAAACAGGTAAAATTTTTCCACACGCGTTTTAAAAAGGCGGGCAAACATAAAATGCCCGAATTCGTGCAGAATTACGAGTATTGAAAGACTAAGCAGCAGTTGTGCGGTTTTTATCAGTATTGTCTCCATTCAGTAGTATTGTTCTTATATTTTGTTTTCAATCAACAACTTTGTTATACTTCTTGTTTCCGAGTTTGTTGCAACCAAATCGTCGAGGCCGGGTTTTTCAATCCATGTTGCCTTTTCCATTGCTTTTTCAATGATTTCGGGCATTTGCAGAAAAGAAATCTGCCGGTTTAAAAATGCTTCAACAACAACTTCGTTGGCTGCATTTAAAACACACGGCATGTTTCCGCCAGTATTTATGGCTTCGAAAGCGAGTGCAAGGTTACGAAAAATTTTCGTATCCGGTGGTTCGAAGGTCAGCGTGGGGTGTTCGGTAAAACTAAACCGGGAAAAGTTATTCTTTATCCTTTCCGGAAATCCGAGTGCATATTGAATCGGCAATTTCATATCCGGAAGACCCATTTGTGCTTTTATTGAGCCATCCTCAAACTGAACCATAGAATGAATAATGGATTGCGGATGTACCACAACTTCGATTTTCGACGACGGAACTCCAAACAACCAGCAGGCTTCAATCATCTCAAAACCTTTATTCATGAGGGTTGCAGAATCAATGGTGATTTTTGCACCCATGTCCCAGTTGGGGTGGTTCAACGCATTGTCAACCGTAACATGGCGAAGCTCTTCAATCGATTTTCCTCTGAACGGGCCTCCTGAACAGGTAAGCAGTATTTTTTCAATCGGATTCATAAATTCTCCGGTGAGGCATTGGAAAATGGCTGAATGTTCTGAATCGACTGGTAATATTGCCACCTGATTTTCAAGTGCAGTTTTGGTGATGATTTCGCCAGCAACAACCAGTGTTTCCTTGTTGGCTAATGCAATATTTTTCTTGGCTTTTATCGCATGGTAAGTGGGTAACAGCCCTGAGTAGCCAACCATTGCTGTGAGAACCATATCGATGGATTCCATTTGCACCACCTGATTCAGCGCGTCGGGGCCGGCAAATATTTTAATAGGTTCATTTTTAAGTGCTTCGGTAACATAGCTGTATTTTTCGGTATTGGCAATTACTATGGCATTTGGCTGAAATTGTTTTGCCTGCGCAATCAGCAAATCAACATTATTGTTGGCTGTTAAAACCTCCACTTCAAACTTATCGGGGTTTTGCTGAATCACTTCCAGCGCCTGGGTTCCGATTGAGCCGGTTGAACCGAGAATGGCAATTCGTTTTTTCATAGGTTAAAAGTCGATATACTGTTGAGGATTGATAGCATTGCCGCGGTGCCAAAGTTCGAAATGGAGGTGCGGGCCAGTGGTAAATTCGCCCGAATTTCCGATAATGGCAACTGGTTCTCCGGCCTTTATCTGGTCTCCTGCCGATTTCAGTAACTCAGCATTGTGCTTGTACACCGAAACAAGGTCGGCTTCGTGCTGAATATAAATTACATACCCGGTTTCGAGCGTCCACCCTGAGAAAATCACGGTTCCGTCTGAAACTGCACAAATGCGGGCATTGGGGTCGCTCACCAAATCAACACCGAAATGGTCGATTGCAGGATTGAAAGCGTTGGTAACAATTCCTTTTACGGGAACAAAAAAATGCATCTGGCTGATTTCATTCCGACGCGTTGTGTTTCCCTGCATCGAAAGGCTGAGTTGCTCTTCAAGCAAATCGTCCTGAAAAACAGAATCGTGGTTGTACTTATTAAATTGCACATTCATTAATCCACCTGCTGAATCGGTTGTGAGTGAATCAAACGGAACATTCCCCGAAACTATCGCTTTTATCCCTTCAAAAAATGCATCGCGTTTGGCCATTTCAGCTTCCAATGAATCTATTTTCAGCACGTTGTTAACCATCATCTGGCGCTGCTTGGCATTCGGATAACCAGGAATATACTCACGTAAGGGAGTGGCGGCAATTAGAAAGGTAACAAGCATCACGATCACCGACGAAACAATGGCTGCGGCAGCAAGTACTTTTAACCGGTTTAGTTTGATGCTCCAAACCGATTGAAATGTTGAATCGTTGAAAATGGTTAACCGGTAATGGTCTTTTAATTTGCTGATAAAGTTGCGTTTCCTGATTTCTCCCACACCAAAAAAATTTATTGAGGTGCAAATTTAGAAAGAAAAGGAAAACATCGCTTTCGTTTTCAGTTTTTTAACCTCTTATAAAAGGATGACCGGAAAAATGTTGTTTTAACAACAAAGATTAAACTCATATTCAGTTTGTAATGAATTGGATTAAAACCAAACTCATTTAAAATTCTGAATGGTAAAAACTTTGAAAGCGGTTTTTGGTTTATAACAGACATAAATCACAAAACATTGCGGTTTGAAAATTTATATTTGCGAATTCCATAAAAAATAAAAAGAATGAGAAAGTTAAACTTAGTGATTTTATTTACCGTGTTATTCAGCGGTTGGGCAATTGCCGACGAGGGGATGTGGCTTCCGTCACTTGTTCATAAACTGAATATTAATGATATGAAGAAAATGGGGCTCGAACTGAGCGCCGAAGAAATTTACAGCATTAATGGTTCAAGCCTGAAAGATGCAGTTGTTGCTCTCGACCGTGGCGGTTGCACAGCAGAACTTGTTTCGAAAGACGGGCTGCTTTTAACCAACCACCATTGTGGTTATGGCGAAATTCAAAAACATTCGAGTGTTGAACACGATTACCTGCGCGACGGTTTTTGGGCAATGAGCCGTAAAGAAGAGCTGCCAAATCCGGGTAAATCGGTTACTTTTTTAGTGAGTGTTGAGGAGGTTACCGACCAGGTTTTGGCTGGAATCACTGACAAAACAACTGAAGAGGAGAGAGCAAAAATAGTACGCGAAGTTTCGGCTGAACTTGAGAAGAAAGCCAAGGGTGATACGCACTACGAAACTTATGTTCGCAGCTTTTTCAACTCAAACAAATACTATCTTTTTGTTACCGAAACTTTTAAAGACATCCGTTTGGTTGGCGCACCACCGCAGTCGCTGGGTAAATTTGGCGGCGACACCGACAACTGGATGTGGCCCCGCCACACCAACGACTTTTCGATGTTCCGCGTGTATTGCGGTCCCGACGGCAAACCTGCCGAATATGCCGAAAATAATGTTCCGTATCAGCCTAAACACTTTTTGCCAATTTCGCTGAAAGGCGTTGAAGAAGGCGATTATGCAATGGTAATGGGCTATCCGGGGCGTACAACCCGCTACGAAACGTCGTTTGGTGTAAAAAGCACAATGGACGTAACCAACAACGTTCGCATCGATGTGCGCGAAAAACTGCTGAACATTTGGGGCGATTACATGACTACCAGCCAAAAGGCCCGTATTCAGTATGCTTCGAAATATGCACGCAGCTCGAACTATTACAAATACAGCATCGGGCAAAACAAAGCGCTCGACCGTTTAAAAACCATCGATAATAAAGTTGCAATTGAAAAAGAATTTACTGAATGGGTAAAAGGTAACGCAGAACGTACCGAAAAATACGGCAATGCGCTTCCGATGATTGAAAAATCGATTAGCAACAAAGAACTCAACATGGCCAATGCGTACATGCGCGAAGCGCTGTTAAGCGGCCCTGAGATTTTTATGTATGCTTACCGCGCGCAGGCTTTGACCGAACTGCTCGAAAAACCTGAAGAAAACAAGGAGAAAATCGACAGGCTGGTTGGTGCCATTAAAAGCGGCATGGACGACTATTTTAAAGATTACGATGCTGCAACCGACCAAAAAGTAATTGCCACTTTATTTAAATTGTATGCCGACAGAAATTCACAACAGTTTCAACCGGAGATTTATGCAACCATTCAGAAAAAGTATAAAGGCAATTACAACAAGTTTGTTAAAGCACTTTTTGAAAACACAGTTTTCGACAGTAAAGAAGAGTTAGCAGCGTTTTTAGAAAAACCAAATGCCAAAGCGCTTAAAAAGGATATGGCAATTACAACGGCTGCTGATATCTTTAATAAATACAGGGAGTTAAATGAAAAGGCCGCAGAAAGCCAGAAAATGAAAACCGTTGGCGACAGGCTTTTTGTCGCCGGTTTGATGGAAATGCAACCCGACAGGGTTTTCTATCCCGATGCCAACTCAACCATGCGTTTAACTTACGGGCAAGTGCTCGAATTTGAACCCCGCGACGGTGTAACCTACAATTACTACACAACAGCAAAAGGTTATCTCGAAAAGGCAATTCCGGGTGATGACGAATTTGATGTGCCGCAAAGAATGACCCAACTGCTGACGGATAAAGACTATCGCAGGTATGCTGCAAAAGATGGCGAATTACGCGCCTGCTTTATCACAAACAACGATATTACCGGCGGAAACTCAGGCAGTCCGGTTATCAATGCCAAAGGTGAACTGATTGGCATTGCCTTCGACAGCAACTGGGAAGGTGTAAGCGGCGATATCGCTTTCGAACCCGATTTCCAGCGTTGTGTAAATGTCGATATCCGTTTTGTACTTTGGGTAATCGATGTGTATGCCGGTGCCGGTCATTTGGTTGACGAAATGAAAATCGTTCAGTAAAAGTTTTTGTTCATATATTTCTAAAAATACCCTGCCGGTTTTCGGTGGGGTTTTTTATTATTAGATAATTTTGTCCTAGATTAAAGAGATACCTTCCTTATTATTCATCAATTTTTAGGTGTAATATTCTCCCGTAATCCACTAAAGGAGTTTTAATATAATCACTGCTTTCCCAGAAATTATGTTTGTATCTGTTTTGAATTTCATCAGGCTTTAATTTATTTTCAAAAATACGGTAGCCAAATCTTCTTTGATCTTTTCCTGCATCACTGGCATATGTTTTAAATGTGACATCTATAAAAACAGAATCTGGCAATGAATCAGAAGAAATAAGTTCAAATTGATGCGAAAATCCGGAAAGAAAACTATATCCGTTCTCGTATTTATATTCAACGTAATTTGATCTGCATTGTATTACAGCAACAGTATCGAAACTACCTTTATTGCTGCCAATATAACTATAAATATTTGTGATGGTTGAATTATTTCTATTTGACATGGCAATTGAAGACAAACAGGAATCGGCTTTAAATATTTTAACCTCGTAATTATATGGCAAATCCCAAATGTGCTTATCTGCTATAAAGTACAGATTAATAAACAGTGAATCTTCTGATTTATAATAGCTGAAATCATTTGAAATTTTAACCCAGTTGATGGCATTTATGTGAGGATAAAAACCGGCAATATTATACGAAACATCGTCTTCAAACTTTAAGCCGTCGGCCAAAATTCTTTCTTGGACAATTATCGGTAAAATATTAAAATCTTTTTCAAATTTTCTGACTTTCCGGTGAATGATGTCCAAATCCAAATCAATAAGAAAGGTCGTATCCTGATTATTCTTTCTTAAATACCTGCAATATCCCCGGGTGTAGTCAAAATCCCGGAATTTGTTGAAGGTATTTCTGCAGCATTTTTCAAACAGCATTGCTGCTTCTTTTGCTGAAATTAATACTTCATTTATCAAAAATAATTCTGGGAAAATGGTGTATCTTTCGTTTTGATTATTAATGACGAATCTTTTTGTTTTGTAACTTAAATGTCTGATTTCTATTGAATCTCCAATGTTGCCATTAATTTGAAATTTCCCGTGACTATCTGTTATGCAAGATGTTATTTGAGTGATATTATAAATTGTTGCAAATTCAACAGATTCTCCGTTTTCGCCTGATACATTTCCATTTATCTGAGCAAATAAAGAAACCGATAGCAAGAATGAAAAAAATATGGAAAAGGTAGTTTTCACGTTTAATCTTATTTTTTTACCTGATTTATACATTCAGGAAAAGCTCAAAAATAATACCAGTCAAAAGTTATAATTTCTATTACAATTAACTCTGTCTGTTTTAATAAAAATTTTTGTTATGTTAACGCACGAAATGATTTACCAATTTGCTTTTCGCATATTTTACTCACTACTTTGTACTGATGACTCAGTACTGAATAACAAATGGCTGTAACAAGAATAACAATTTACACTGATGGCGCTGCACGCGGAAATCCCGGGCCGGGTGGGTACGGCGTGGTTTTACTTTCGGGTGAACACCGCAAAGAAATTTCAGGTGGGTTTAACCACACCACAAACAACCGGATGGAATTACTTGCTGTGATTGTTGCACTTGAGGCATTAAAAATACCAGGGAGTGATGTTACCATTTACACCGATTCGCGCTACGTTGCCGATGCGGTGAACAAAGGCTGGTTGTTCGACTGGGTAAAAAAACGATTCAAAGACAAAAAAAATCCAGACCTGTGGCTCAGGTTTCTAAACATCTATAAAAAGCACAACGTAAAATTTGTGTGGGTAAAAGGCCATGCCGACAACCCGCTGAACGAGCGTTGCGATGAACTGGCTGTAGCAGCATCGCTGCAACCGGGGTTACCCCCTGATACGGGGTATCAACCGAAATAAAATAAAAAAAGCGGCTTAACCCGCTTTTAATCGATGAATGCCAGCCCCATTCAGTTTATCTTCTGCGTATTCAAGCGTAATGTTTAAATGCTCAATCTTTTCTGATGGCGAATAAAACATGGCATCGTTCATGATGTTTTCGCAAATCGACCGTAAGCCGCGTGCGCCAAGTTTAAACTCCACTGCCTTATCCACAATATAATCCATCGCCTGCTCATCGAAATCGAGTTTAATTCCGTCGATGGCAAAAAGCTTTTTGTATTGTTTTACTATAGAATTTTTTGGCTCTGTTAAAATACTGCGGAGTGTGTCCCTGTCTAACGGATTCAGGTATGCAAGCACAGGAAGCCGGCCAATGATTTCAGGAATCATACCAAACGATTTTAAATCCTGTGGAGCGATATACTGTAAAAGATTCTCACGTTCAATGCGGTCAACTTCTTTTGCAGCGCTGTACCCAATCACTTTTGTATTGAGCCTGTTGGCTATTTTACGTTCAATTCCGTCAAAAGCACCTCCACAAATAAACAGGATATTTTTCGTATCCACCGGAATGAGTTTTTGTTCGGGGTGTTTGCGTCCACCCTGTGGTGGAACATTTACAATCGAACCTTCGAGCAGTTTCAGCAATCCCTGTTGAACGCCTTCGCCTGAAACATCGCGTGTAATTGACGGGTTGTCTCCTTTGCGGGCAATTTTGTCTATCTCGTCGATAAATACGATTCCGCGTTCAGCGGCTTCCACGTTGTAATCGGCAGCCTGAAGCAACCGGGTGAGCAAACTTTCAATGTCTTCACCCACATAACCGGCTTCGGTTAGAACAGTGGCATCGACAATGGTAAACGGAACATGCAACATGCGGGCAATGGTGCGGGCCAGCAAGGTTTTGCCAGTTCCGGTTTCGCCCACAAGAATGATATTCGATTTTTCGATTTCAGTTTCGTCGGCATCAATTGCCTGTTTTAACCTTTTGTAATGATTGTAAACCGATACCGAAAGTATTTTTTTAGCATGGTCCTGACCAATTACATACTGGTCGAGAAATGCCTTTATTTCCTGGGGTTTCATCAGTTTCGCCCCGTTCAGGTCGAAATTGCTGTCTTTTCGGGTTTCTTCCTGAATGATGGCATGAGCCTGTTCGGCGCAGCGGTCGCAAATGTGCCCGTCAATACCCGCAATCAGCAGGCTGACTTCGTTTTTTTCACGTCCGCAAAACGAACATTTATCCGATTTAAATTTATTCGACATTATTTTTTGTTTCTAACCAAAACTTCATCAATCATACCGTATTTCACGGCTTCTTCAGCAGTCATCCAGTAATCGCGGTCGGCATCTTTTTCAACCTGTTCAATCGATTTACCAGTGTGACTTGAAAGGATTGCATACAATTCGGCTTTAATTTTCATGATTTCGCGAACTGTAATTTCGAGTTCCGATGCCTGTCCCGATGCGCCACCCATTGGTTGGTGAATCATTACACGCGAGTGTTTCAGCGCTGTACGTTTTCCTTTTGTACCGGCAGTAAGCAGAACTGCTGCCATCGACGCAGCCATTCCGGTGCAAATTGTAGCTACGTTAGCGGTTATGTACTGCATCGTATCGTAAATACCGAGACCGGCGTGAACCATTCCACCTGGTGAATTAAAATAAATCTGAATATCTTTTGTTGGGTCAGTCGATTCGAGGAAAAGCAACTGTGCCTGAATGATGTTGGCTACCAAATCGTCGATAGGTACACCTAAAAAGATGATGCGGTCCATCATCAATCGCGAAAAAACATCCATTGATGCCACGTTTAACTGGCGTTCCTCAATGATGGTGGGCGATATATAACTGCCGTACAAAGAGGCGTACCTGTCGAGATTTAAACTGCTGAAACCGGCGTGTTTTACCGCGTATTTTCTGAATTCGTTGTTATTGTCCATATTATTTGCTTTTAAAAAAAGTAACTCTGTAAGTTTCGTTTTTTAACGAGTTACAAAGTTACAAAAAGTTTGTTTGCTGCTTCGGCCAGCAAAATGTTATTTGGTGCGGCCGATTACCGGCATTTTGCTTACTGCATCAGTTGGTTAAAATCTTCCTGAGAAACAGGTGTTTCCTGAAGCGTTACTTTATCTTTAACGGCTTTCACCACCTTGTCTTCGTAAAGCCGTTTGTAAATCCTTTCCTGTTCTTCTTCTTTTTCAAGAATCATTTTTGCGAACGAATCGAGCTGTTCCTGCGGAATATCGTAAATACCGTACTGGTTGTACTGTGCACGTGCCATTTCGGTGGCAAATGCGTGCGCTTCTTCAGGAATTACTTTTATCTCGTTTTCTTTGATAATCGTGTCTTTAATCAACTGCCAGCGCAAATCAACCAGAAAATCGTCGAACTCTTTTTCGATTTGCTCTACAGTCAGCTCTTTATTAATTGCAACCAGCCAGCGTTTCAAAAACGCTTCAGGAAGTTGCAGTTTGGTATCAGCTAATAATTTATCGCGGGTATCGATGGCAAATTTCTGGTTCGAAGAATAAACAAGATTTGCTTCAATTTCAGTTCTGATGCGGTTTCTGAAATCTTCAACGGTTTTTACATCGGTTTCCTCGCCATACAATTTTTTAAACAGTTCCTCGTCGAGGCTGGCTTCTTCAAATTTCAGCACTTCGGTAATTGTATAGCTGAAATTGCTGTTCAGTACTTCGGCTTCTTCCTTTTTAATATTAAGTAAATGTTTTATTTCGTGGCGGTTTTCAAACGCCACAACAGGGTCGAATACAACCACATCGTCTTTTTTCTTTCCGATGAAGCTATTTTTAATCTCGTCGTTTTTAATCAAATCGATGGCCACGGCAACACTTTTTGGCTGAATGCCATTTTCAACGGGTGCGCCATTTTCGTCAAGCTGAACAAAATCGCCGCGAACAGTGCTGTTTTCTTTCACCACTTCGTCCGGAACATTTTCTCCGAGCTGGGTTTTGGCCATTTCAATCTGTTTGTCGATGGTTTCTTCTGATGCTGAAATTGTATAATATGGAATTACATCATTTTTGTCGATGGTAAGTTTGACTTCAGGTGCCAGCGCAATGTCGAAATCGAATTCAAAATTCTCATCGGTTTCCCAATTGATTTTTTGCTGCAATTCTTCGTTTGGAAGTGGCTCTCCCAAAATATGAAGTTTCTCGCCAACCAGGTATTCCGACAAACTTTTTGAAAGCAGTTTGTTTACTTCGTCAACCAATACGGGTACGCGAAATCTTCTTTTGATAATTGAATCAGGTACTTTCCCTGGTCTGAAACCCGGAATAGAAGCCTTTTGGCGGTACTCTTTCAATTGTTCAGCCACTGCTTTTTCGTAGTCAGCTTTTTCGATGTTAATTTTCAGAACTGCATTCAGTTCGTCGGTATTTACCCTTGTAATGTTCATGATGACGATATATTTTAATCTTACTAAAATCCAAAAACAACCGCCAACACTTTCATTCAGAAAGGTCGGCGGTTTTTCGTGCGGGCAAAGGGACTCGAACCCCCACGCCGTAAGGCACCAGATCCTAAGTCTGGCGCGTCTGCCAGTTCCGCCATGCCCGCAAAATTGCGGCGCAAAGGTAACTAAATATTTTAAATACGAAAATTGGCTATCTTAAATCGACCACTGTACCTCTTTCTGCTTTTTGCAACTCAGCCGGAAAGCTGTCGCGCATTTCGCGCCAGAGCAGGTTAATGAGTTTGTGTTTGGCAAAATGACGCGAATACACAAGACTGACTTCGCGTAATGGTTTAATACTTGTAAAAGCCCTTACATTAGCCAGTCTTTTTTCCGACATTCCTTCTTTTGCCAATTCAGGAATCAGTGTTATTCCGCCTTCACGATCAACAATATTCATCAGCGTTTCGAGCGAGCCGGCTTCAAACTGGAACGGAAGCTGGCTGTCGCTGCCCCCTGCGTAAGAACAAAGATTGATTACCTGGTCGCGAAAACAATGCCCGTCGCTCAACAACCATAAATCGGGAGTTGCGATATCTTTCGGTGTAATTTCGGCCTGTTTATGCAACGGGTGCGAGGGGTTTGTATAAATCAGCATCTCCTCGTAAAAAACGGGTCTCTCATTAATTTTTTCCTCACGCAAAGGTGTGGCCAGAATACCAACGTCAATGAGGTCTTTCTGCAACAGGTTGATGATGTTGTCGGTGGTTTGTTCATACACTTTTATCAGAATATTGGGGTATTTCTTTTTGTAATTTCCAATAAAAGCCGGCAAAATATATGGTGCCATTGTAGGGATAATTCCGATACGGATTAACCCCGAAACCTGGTTTTTGTGATCTTTTACAATGTTGTTAATTTCTTCCGACTGTTTCAGTACAATACGCGCCTGATCGATAATCCGCTGCCCCACATCTGTTGGTAATAACGGATGTTTGCTGCGATCGAAAATAATGATTTCGAGATCCTCCTCCAGCTTTTTTATTTGCATTGAAAGCGTTGGCTGGGTAATAAAACAACTTTCGGCAGCTTGCCCGAAATGACGGTAAGTGTCAACAGCTACAATATATTCAAGTTGAGTAAGTGTAATCATAACGGCGGTTGATTTTGTGCTAAAAATAGAAATAAAGTGAGTAAGCTGAGATTAAAAAGTGATTAATATTAAGTTTTGTGTTCGAAAACACAACCTGATTTCTTTGTTACAGACCCGGATGAAACAACGGATATTGCATAAAATCTTATTTTTGTGTGATAAAACAGAATTTATATGAAAGGCTTGTCAATATTTTATCTGGTTGTTTTTGTGGTCTTGTTCGCTGCTTGTAAACCGACCGACGAAGAAAAAGCAAGAATCAGGCTGAACAATGCAAAATTTCTGCTCGAAAAAGGCGACACAACAAATGCACTTTTACAACTCGACAGTATTGCTTTTTATCCTGAAGCAAAATATTCAGCCAATGCCGCAAAAAACCTGGCAGCCGAAATCAATTTCAGTTTGTTGCAAAACAAGGAAGTTGAACTCGATTCACTCAATGTAAAAATTGCATTGCTCGAAACCGCTTTCGACAAGGAAAAAACAGAATACGACAGGTACATTCAATACATTCACAAAAAGCAAAATCAACAAAATGCGCTTGGCCGATCGTTTATTAAAGTCCATCTCGACGAGCGCGGTACATTATATTTAAGCAGTAATTATTTTGGTAAAAGCCTGTTAAACCATTATGCGCTCAGGGTTTACGATGGCGACATCAGCGCAAAAACCGACTCGGTGCCGGTTGGCAGCCAGGAAAATCACCAATCCGATTTTCTGGATTACAAATGGGAAAAAGTGCTTTACCTGAATGGCCGCGATAATGGTGTTATTCAGTTTATTGCCAATAACGCCGATCGCAATTTAAAAGCTGCATTTATTGGTCGTCAGCAGCAGTTTATTGTTTTGTCAGCATGGGATAAGGAAGCTGTTAGCGAAGCACTTGTACTTTCAACCGCGCTGAAGCAGAAAGCCGAATTGCAAAAAGAGATTCAGGTACTCCAGAAAAAAGTACCTGTTCAGTAAATCAAACGATTTCTTCAATGGTTTCAGGCGGATTGGCCAAAACTGCCCTTTTGCCGTTAATCACCACCGGGCGCTGTAACAGTTTCGGGTTTTTCACAAGAATCTTTATCCACTGTTCATTTGTCAGCGTTTTCCCTTTGTAATTGTCGATGTAATCCTGTTCGTTAGTGCGTACCAAACTGAAAGCATCTTTCCCTGTTTTTTTAATGATTTCGAGCAATTCGGTTTCAGTAATTCCGTCGCTGAGGTATTTTCTGATTTCGATGTCGTACCCTTTCGATTCGAGGTATTGAAGTCCGGCGCGGCTTTTTGCACAACGCGGGTTGTGGTAAATAATCATAACGATATGGTGCTTATTTTTTATAAAACGGTAATAGTCTTCCTGTGCCCTGAAAATCTGACCTGCGTTTCCATGATTGTATTCATTTATCAGGTTCGAGTCGAGAATACGCGCTTTCGAATTGTCTTTTAACTGAATATTCAGCATTTCCTTTAATTCGCTCCTGATTTCTTCGTCATAAACCGGACAGGCGACCTCAATTCGTCGGTTCAGATTGCGTGGCATCCAGTCGGCCGACGAAATATAAATCTTTTCGTTGCCCCCATTGCCAAACAGAAAAATACGCGAGTGTTCGAGATATTTGTCAACAATACTAATGGCCGAAATATTTTCAGCCAGTTTATTATTAATGGGCAACCCAAAAATTCCGCGAACAATAAGCTGAACTTTTACACCAGCTTCGGCAGCCTCCACAATTTTCTGCATCATCCCGGGGTCAATGAGGCTGTTCATTTTCAGTACCATTCGGCCCTCTTTCCCTTTTTTAACAAGACGAATTTCGTGGTCGATACATTTGTTGAAAAAATGCCGCATTTTAAATGGACTAACCACAAGGTTTTCGTAGTCGAAGTGCTTGAAATTCTGTTTAAAGAACTCGAAAATATGGGCAACCTCGTCGGCAAGCCGTGGGTCTGAAGTCATCAAACCATCGTCGGCATAAACGCGGGCTGTACCTTCGTGAAAATTTCCGGTGCCGATGTAGGCATAATTTCTGAACCCATTACTTTCCTTTCGTTTAATCCACAGCAGTTTACTGTGTACTTTCAGTCCGGAAATACCATTAATCACAACGGCTCCTTCTTCCTGGAGCTTGTTCGACCAGTAAATATTGGCCTCCTCGTCAAATCTCGCCTGCAATTCGATTACTACAGTAACAATTTTTCCGTTGCGCACCGCGTTTAACAGCGCATTCACCACTTTCGAAGCTTCGGCCACGCGATAAATTGTAATTCCAATTTCTTTTACTTCAGGGTCGATGGCAGTTTCGCGAAGCAAATCGATAAAATGGTTAAATGTTTGGTACGGGTAGTGAAGCATCACATCTTTGCGCCTCAATACTTTCAGAATACTTGTGTTTTGCCGTAAATCCTTGTGTCTGAATGGTGTCAACTTTGGATAATAATGTTTCTTCTTCCCTATCTCAGGGAAATTCATAAAATCTTTGTCGTTGTGGTAGCGTGCCCCGGGAATTGCATTTTCCTTACCAAGCTTCAATTTTTTAAAAAGAAAAGCTTTCAGGTCTTCCGGCATTGTCCGGTCGTAAATCACCCGCACAGGTTTTCCTTTTTTGCGTTTTTTAAGGCTGTGCGTCATCTTTTCCATAAAACTTTTCGAGATATCATCGTCGATATCAAGTTCGGCATCGCGGGTCATTTTCAGTGTGTAAGCTTCGTGAACGTTGTAATCGAAATAAAAGAAAAGCTCTTTGAGGCAAAACCTGATTACATCGTCGAGCATTACCACAAACTTTTTATTTCCCGATTTCGGAAGTACGAGAAACCGGGGCACCGAAAGTGAAGGAATGCGGATAAGCGAATAAGCAAATTCCCTGGGTTCGTTTTTCTTCGAAAGTTTTACGGCAAGATAAACCGAGCGGTCGCGCAGGTATGGAAATTTGTTTTTGTTGCTTAACATGATAGGAACAAGGTTGGGCAAAACCTTGTCGTTGAAATATTTGCGCACAAAGATACCCTGCTGATGGTTCAACTCTTTTTCGTTAATCATAAAGATGTTGTCCTTCTTCAGCTCTTCGAAAATATCGGTAAAAATCTGCTGTACTTTTTGTTGCTGGGCAATAACAATTTTCTGGATTTTATCCATCAGTTCCTGCGGGGTGAAA
The DNA here is from genome assembly GCA_050179035.1 of Draconibacterium sp. Taxonomy (GTDB): domain Bacteria; phylum Bacteroidota; class Bacteroidia; order Bacteroidales; family Prolixibacteraceae; genus Draconibacterium. The sequence goes on from JBFXFM010000004.1 coordinate 156,579, forward strand.
TTACCGAGCAGGTTTTCCTCGTCACTGCCGAGGTCAACCATACGGCGTACTGCCGCAAACCGAACGCGGAAAAACTCATCGAGGTTATTTGAGAAAATCCCGATAAATCGAATCCGTTCAAAAAGCGGCGTGTTGGGGTCGGCAGCTTCCTGTAAAACCCGCTCGTTAAACGAGAGCCAGCTAATTTCGCGGTTAATAAAGTTGAACCCGGAATCCATAAAAATTGAATTGATAATTATTCAACCCCCAAGATTGCAAAAGGTTTCGAGAAATCAAACCCTGTTTGTATGTTTAATAATATTGTAACCAAAAATATGTTGAGAAACCAGAGTTTGGAGGTCTTATTCTCCGCCAAATTCCATCAGGTAGGCTTTTATAAATCCATCAATTTCACCATCTAACACCGCGTTTACGTTACCAGTCTCGTAGCCGGTACGAACATCTTTCACCAGTTTATACGGTTGAAGTACATACGACCTGATTTGTGAACCCCATTCAATTTTCTTTTTTGAGGCTTCAATTTCGGCTGTTTTTTCGTGCCGTTTTCGCAGTTCCATTTCGTACAACTGCGATTTTAACAGGCGAATTGCATTTTCTTTATTTCCCAACTGCGAGCGGCTTTCGGTGTTTTCGATAATAATTCCCGAAGGAGCGTGTTTCAGCCTGACTCCGGTTTCCACTTTATTTACATTCTGGCCACCGGCACCACCACTGCGGAAAGTGTCCCAGGTAATATCGGCCATGTTAATTTCTATTTCGATGGTGTCGTCAACCAGCGGCGCCACATAAACCGAAGTAAAAGAGGTCATTCGTTTTCCCTGCGCGTTAAACGGCGATATTCGCACCAAACGATGGACCCCGTTTTCACTTTTCAGATAACCGTAGGCAAATTCGCCTTCAAACTCAAGTGTGCAGCTTTTTATCCCGGCTTCGTCACCTTGTTGCATGTCAGCAATTTTCAGCTTGAAACCGCTTTTTTCGGCATAGCGTGTGTACATTCTGAAAAGCATTTCGGCCCAGTCGTTGCTTTCAGTACCGCCTGCACCAGCATTAATTTTCAATACAGCACCCAATCTGTCTTCCTCATTACGAAGCATATTTTTTGCTTCCAGTTTTTCAACAGCGTCAACTGTTTCGGCAAAAGCGCTGTCAACTTCTGCCTCTTCAGCTTCTTTGGCTTCGAAAAACTCGTAAAGCACCAGAAAGTCTTCAACAGCCTGGTTTACTTCATTAAATCCATCGGTCCATACTTTTATGGCGCGGATTTTCCGCATTTGTTCTTCGGCTTCTTTTGCTTTGTTCCAGAATTCGGGGTCCTGGGTTTTCAATTCTTCTTCCTGTAATTGAATCAGTTTTGCATCGTAGTCAAAGATGCCTCCTTAGTGCCGCACGGCGCTCCAGCAAATCGTTTACCTGGTCCTTGAAAATCATGATTATTTGTTTTTTATCGGGGGACAAAAGTAAAAAAGAATTTCTGGTATGAAAATATTACTTACTTCAACACTTCATTCAGATGGCGGTGAATCAGCTCAGGTTCGAAACCGCGGCTTTGCGCAAACCTGATAACATGCGCGGCTTGTTCGTATTTGTTTTCCTTTTTAACTTTTTTAGCCTTTTCATTCATGGTGGCCAGCAAAACTTTTTTGTATTGCTCCGCATCAATTTCGTTCAAGCCCCGTTCAATCACAGCATCGGGTAACCCTTTTGCTTTAAGGTAATATCGCATTTTAATCCGGCCCCATTTGTTCAACCTGATTTTATCAGAAATATAAGCATGAACATACCTGTCGTCGTCTAAAAATTTTTCAGATTTCAGTCTGGCAATAATTTCCTCAACAACCTCTTCAACGATATCGTAAGCAGCAATTTTCTTTTTGATGTCGGCTGAGCATTGCTCTGAGCGGCTGCATAACTGCGCCATTTTCATAAAGGCTTCGCGGGCGGTTGATTCGTGGTTTTCCATTTTAATATGCTGATTTTGAACCGCAATAAATTTAAGAAAAATAGTTACTTAAACCTATGTCTTCAAAACAGGATAATAAATGTTTTCAGCACTTTCAATTTTGAGATGGTAAAACCAGTGTAGATTCAGGTTCTGCATTGGAATAATTGAATCCGCATGCATACACTGTACCAGTATGATCAATAAAAAGGTTCCGCTGAACCGCAAATTTCATCAGTTCCTCAAAATTTTCAAAATCTTTGGTTTTCCATACTCCGCCACCGGGAGCCAGCACATAATAATAATCCCTGAATTTGTCGTAACAATGCCACGATGTTGTTCCGTAAGCCACAGAAGGACTGAATACTTTTTTATAACTCATTCCGTCATCGGTTGATTTATGCAGATTGAATCCTCCCTGATTTTGGGCAATTATGGCATTTTCGTCGGTAACAAACATGGTTAAAGAGTATTCAGGTGTGGGAATGGGCGACCAGGTTTTTCCTTTGTCGAAAGTTTGAAGAATAACCAGTTTGTTATGAGAAAGGGCAAGATGTGAATCTGATTTATACGCATAAACTCGTCCAAGCTCTTCCTGGTTGAACAGACCAACTGAGTCTTTTGTCCAGGTAAGTCCGTTGTCTTTTGAGCAATAAACACCACGTTCCCATTTGCTTACCCAAATTAAATCATCCTTCGATATCGAGAATTCAAAATGGTAAATATTATTTGGAATAGGGGTTGAAACAAGTGTCCAACTCTTCCCCCAATCATTTGTTTTATACAGATTTCCATCCCAACCACCGCCAAATACTTCACCTTTGCTATTTATTTCAAGGTCTTTAAGACATACGCTGAACGGAAAAGTAATCTGCTCCCAGTCGTAAAATGTATTTTTGCTTACGTAAATATTACAACCCGAAATCAACATCGACCGGTTATCGATTGTATCACGCACCATATCCTGAATTCCGACTAACAGACCTCTTTTAACTGTATTTAATTTATTGTGAAAGAAAGCTGTTGCATTTATAGTAAATTCAGAATAAGATTTTCCGTTGGAGTCAAAAATCTTCCCTTTTACGGTTTGCTGATTCTGTTCGGTTCCCAGTTTCCACCGGGTGGTCATTTTGTTTTCCATGTCAGCTTCAACAATTGAATTATCGATTGTTCCGCCTCCCGATGTTACAACGAATTCGGTGTAAAACTTTCCGGGTATCAGGTTGATTTCGCTGTTGAAATACGCAACAATCCCAATTTCATACTCAAGATATTCGCCGGCAACTGCTGACTGGTTTTCACCTGACTTTTGATATCCGAATGATTCTAATGTCAATGAACCGGGTTCAGGGTATTGTTCACACGAAAGCAAAATGAAAACGACGAATAATATTGTGACAATTTGTTTCATGGCTGTTTATTTTGCAAGTGGAATATTTACACCAGCCACAATGGTGGTGGCACGGTTAAACATTTTCAGATTTCTGGCAGAATACGACGGATTCTGAATATCGCCAAGGTTTTCAAAAAGATTGACCAACCCGATTGTCTGGTTCACCCCCAGAAAAATACTGCCTGTTTTAAACACTGAATATTCAAGCTGGTAGCCAAAAATAAAACCTGTATCCCAGTTTTTAATCCATTTGTCAATGTCGGTATCGAAAAAACTTTTTGTCACACTGTACCCTGAATCATACTGATAGGTACTAATTCTTTCGCCTTGCACGTAAGCATTCTGAAGCCATGAAAAATAGAGTCCGGTACTGAAATCAGACCTTAGTTTGCCTCTGGTTGAAAATTCAAACAAAAAAGGAAATGTAAGATAATCAAGGTTTACATCAGATGATAAATACGATGTGTTTCGCAACTCGTTATCGGATTGTGACAAATAAATAAATTCATGACTGCCATCATATTCAAGGCCATATCCTTTTCTTTCGAACCAGACTCCTGAGTTTAAAGAAATAGTATTGTCAAGCATCCATTTTACAGAAACTCCGCCTGAAAAGCCCGGTTTGTTTTTATAGTTTTCGTTATTATCAGAAGTATGTACCATTGATATTAATACTCCGGCATGGGGCGATAATACCACTTTTGAGGGAACAGAATCATTTTGTTGTGTAGAATATTCATATTCAAATGGTGAATAGCCAACTCCGAAAGTAAATTCTGAAGAACCGATTTTCCCCATCTCCGGTTTCAGAAAGTGTGATTTTGCGTTGGTAACCTGTCCAGCTGCAAAAACCGACCAATGATTGTTAATCTGAAAATTCAGCGAACCTGCCACAATGGAACCCCAGTCATTTAGCGGAGGAAAATTGTTGTTCATGTATTCCTCGGTATAAATTTCGCCGTCTTTCCCCCTGAATTCGTCGTTAGTCACAATGGCATAATAAACTCCGCACCCGAATTCAGCACTGAGCCTGCCTCCAGTTTTAAGTTTTAATAAGAGCGGAATCCTGAGAAAGCTGAAATTCTGATTTTTGAAATTATAGGAAGGTGGCGCAATCATTAAAGAAGACAGATCAGGCACCCAATATGAAGCGTATCCATACATATAATAGTCAGAATAGTAACAATAATTTTTCTGATTAAAATAACTGGTTGTATGGTTTATTCCCGACTGCAAAACCATCCATTTCAAGGGTTCAAACTTTACAAAAATACCATTGACCGGACCCGGCAATCCATCAATTTGGTCGGTTCCCTGCGATTGATGAATATTTGAATAATTAACTCCATTCTCAATTCCAAACATAAAATTTTGTGCCATGGCAGGAGTTAAAAATGAAAACAGGAAAAAGAACAGAAAATAATGTTTCATAGGTAGGTTATTGATTTTAGAGAAGATGAAATTTTACGGAAAATGGTTGCCTGAATTATTAAAATTTGTCATTAAAGGCAACAATTTATTCTTCCATGAACGACTTCTCCACTTTCACCCCGGTAAAAAATTCCTCAAGTTCTGCCAGTGTCGATTCGGTTTTTGCCTGGTCGCGGATTATTTGTCCTTTTTGAAGAATCACGATGCGCGAACAAACATCGGTCACATGGTCGAGGTCGTGGCTCGAAATAAGAATGGTTTTTTGTTTTCCGGCAGCGAAATTTTTAATAATTCCCCGAAGCTGGTACTGCGACGACGGGTCAAGATTGGCAAATGGCTCATCTAAAATCACCACTTCCGGATTTCCCATAAACGCACCGGCCACACCCACTTTTTTCTGGTTTCCTTTCGAAAGGTCGCGGATGTACTTCTTTTTCCCCATGATTTCGCCATTAAAAAACGGCTCGAAATCTTTGACAAACGCGGCAATATCGTTGGCATTCATACCCCGCAGTTCGCCAATAAAACCAAGGTATTCATCGGGTGTGAGGTAGCCGATTGTAAAACTCTCGTCGATATAAGCGCCGGTGATGGCTTTCCATTCTTCCGATTTTTCAACCGGAATCTGGTTGATAGTGACCCGGCCCCGCGACGCACGAATAAGGTCGAGAATGAGCGAAAAGAAAGTGGTTTTTCCGGCTCCGTTATTTCCAACCAAACCCAGCACATCGCCTTTGTTGATGGTGAGTTCTGTAATGTCGAGCACTGTGGTGCTGCCGTATGCTTTTTGAAGATTTGTTGCTGTTATCATAAGAAAGTGATTTGTTGTAATTTATTGTGATTTAATTGAATTGTCGTTGTTATTCACTTTTCCAACTCCCCTCCTTCGGAGGGGTTGGGGGAGGCCTCTAACTCGCTTTGTAAGCTGCTACCATTTTGTGTTTGCGTTTTGTGTATTGTCCGGCAAAATAGTCGATGAGTTTTGGGTGAAAAACAATTCCGATAATTCCCAGTCCGCCCAAAACAGCAAAAGCAATGTTATTCCCAACCAGCCAGGCAAGCAACCCGTAAATGGCAAAAGGCCCGAAAATCACCGGGAAAGTAATCAGCCAGTTGGTGGCACTCATTCCCTGGTAGTTGAATGCTGCACGTTGTTCGAGTTCAACTGCTTTCCGGCTGTTCAATCCAAGGGCGAAAATCACAAAAGTATTCACACCCACGTTGTACAACATCACTGCAAGGTGTATGTACAAAACTTTTGGCGAAATAAACATGTAGCCCAGCGAAAGCAGATAGTAAATTACATTTGAAGCTGCCATCAGGAAAAAAGCCGATTGCAGAATCTCCTTCATTTTAACTTTCTGAACCATCAGCAACGGGTAATATTTGCCGTGCCATCCCGGAAAAAATTGCCCGTAAGTCATGCTGAACATACCAGTTATAATCATTCCACCCAGCATGAAAATAAAATCTGAAACACCTTCTCCTTTCGGGTCCTTGTATAGTAACAATCCGTAAAAAACAAACAACACGGATAATAAAGCTGAAGTGCGCGGGCGTTTGTTGCGGGCAATCATTTTTACCTCGATGGTGAGCATTTTGCCGTACTCGCCAACCTGGCCCAGCCACGAAAAATCGTGGGTCATTTTGTCTTCCTTCTTTTTCGAAAGTTCATCGATGTAAAATCGGCTCAACAGAAATTGCTGGTTCAGAAAATAAAGCAAAAAAATGAGTACCGGAAAAACAACGACTGCAACTGGATAGGCAACCACTGTATCGAAAATCTTTCCAAATGCGGCATTCAAATCAAATATTCCCAGTTTGTTGATTGCAATTACCGCTGCGGCCAGACCCAGAAACCCGTAAAACCAGGCATTCGATTCGTTGGTGCGCCATTTGATGTAAATAGCCAGAAAGTGATTCACAAAAATCATCAGAATCAGTGACGCCAGCCAGGCTGCCAGAACCGGTGCCGAAAGTTCGTTAATCGCCAGTTTAAAAGTGAATGGCAAAATCATAAACAGCGGCAACACATTAAAAAAGTGAAATACCGATTTATTCAGCAGGTAGCGGGCAATCCGTTTCCGTTTTACAGGAAGTGCGAGAAACGGCTGAAAACCAATGGTTGGCAGGTTCTGCATCATTATTCGCAAAACAAAGTCGAAACCGGCATAAACAAAAATGAAGGAGTTAAAAGCAGCGACTTTGGAAACGATGTCGGCTTTTTCGGCCAGGTTTTCAGTAATGGCAAACCCGAGAACCAAAGCGGTTGCCGAAAAATAAAGCGCCAGAAAAATCAGGATTCCCTTGGCAGCCATGTTTTTGCTGAAATAGGACGACCTTGTAAGTTCTCTCCAGGCAAAGTAGTAAAAGTTACGTTTCATATTTTTGAGTAGTGAGATTTTAGTTTTGAGTAATGAGAACGGAGACTTTTGGTTAGTAAAAGTTTGGAGGATAAAATTACAATTTTGCCTTTCATGAGTTCAGCTTTGGAAGAATTTATTTGAAAGAAAGATTAATTAGAAACTAAAAAGTTTTCAGTATACCGGAAATAAAATAACAAAAACAAAATTGTTTTCAGTATAATGAAAACACGAAATCTGATTAAAAAAAGCTTTCCCCTTTGGGGGAACGGGAAGGGGGCTATTTCCCAGTCAGCACCACGCCATCTTTAAATTGCCAGGTTTCGCCGGTGAGGCTGAAAATCTCAACCAGAACCACATAAACACCCAATTTCTGTTTTTGCCCGGTTGGGTCTTCGCCATTCCATGTAAATTTTCCTTCGCTGCCCAGAATTTCGTTGTTGGCCAGTTTCATCACAAACCTACCAGCAGCGTCGAAAATTGAGACGTTTGCTACGTATCCGGGTTTTTCAAGCGCATAGCATATTTGGTATTCGTCGTTATAACCATCAAAATCGGGTGAAAACGATTCGGGAGAAAAGGTAATTTGGGGTTGTGTGATATTGGCAGTTTCGCCCTGCGAATTTTTATAACCCGGTGTTCCGTAACCTGCCACCGAAGCGGCCGAATGCCAGTTAAAAAATTCATTGGTGGATTCTGTAAACGATACTCTTTCAAGTGCAATTCCTTCTTCATCGGCCAACAGCGGATGGTGCAACTTGTCGGTGTAGTGCAGCTCGTCAATCACGTTCAAATTTTCATCAAGCAACACCACAAAATCCTCGTCGTTGTTAAACGATGGAAATTTTTCCATTTGCAGGAAACAAGATTTGCATTGAATGCTGAAATATGGGAAAACACCGGCTGTATCTTTTGTCAGTGCCAAAAAACCGCCGGGTTCAAAAAGTTGTTTCGAACCGGTTAGCTGGTACACCTGGGTCAGTTCGAGGTCGTCGGTGCGAGAGGCCAGTTTCAGTCGTTTCAAATCGATTGTTTTTGCCGAGATGTTGTAAATCTCCAGGTAATCGCTGCCATTCTCTTTCGGATTAAACATCACCTCGTTAATCACAATTTCTCCGGGAAGAATCGGTTCGGCTGGTTTTTCCTCCACGGTTACCACTACTTCATCCAAAATCACTTTGTCGGCGCCATAATTATTAGCCATTTTCACAATTATCTGAAGCTGTTTCCCTGCCAAATCTTTTTGTTCCGCAACAACTGAACCCCAATTTCCGGAATTCGAAGAATTTACAGCAAAAGGCTGCTCCATCCCATTATCGAGTTTATAAAATGCTTTCAGGTATTTGGTGTTTGCATTGGTGTTACTGCCTGTTTCGGAAGCAGTCAGGGTGATTTCAGCTTTAATGTAGTCAGAGATATCAATGATTTCAGAAATCCAGGTAATTTCCCCGTCAATATCCACCACTTCAAATCTTCCTCCCGAAGTGGAAACAGTTTTTGCATAGTCGCCGACATCCTGCATTTTCACATTTGAATAATTAAGCGACCATTTTGTAACTCCTGCAAAATCAGATTGAATTGTCTCATTTTCAATACCCCAGATACCTTTTCCAGGTACATCAAAGCTTTCGCGCCACAATTCGTGTGCGGTTAAGGTATTATTTATCAGCAGGATAATTAATATTAAGAATTTTGGAAGATTGCTAAACATCACATTTACAATTAGAAGCAAAATACTATTTTTAGCCCGATTAAAAAATAGCTACAGATTTAAAATTTTAAAAAGATTACAAAAATGAAAGTTGCAGTTGTTGGAGCAAGCGGAGCTGTGGGACAAGAATTCCTGCAGGTGCTTGCAGAGCGGAATTTTCCCATGGACGAGTTGGTACTGTTCGGATCGGCCCGAAGCGCCGGAACATCTTACGATTTTAAGGGTAAGAAACTTGTGGTGAAGGAATTGAAGCACGGCGACGACTTTAAGGATATTGATATTGCATTGACCTCGGCCGGAGCCAGTATTTCGAAAGAATTTGCTGAAACCATTACAAAATATGGCGCAATTATGATTGATAATTCAAGCGCTTTCCGTTACGATAACGATGTGCCGCTGGTGGTCCCTGAAGTGAATCCCGAAGATTCGCGCATCCGTCCGCGCAATATTATTGCTAACCCCAATTGTTCAACCATTCAGATGGTTGTTGCGCTGAAACCCATTGACGAACTGTCGAAAATCAAACGTGTTCGCGTGGCTACTTACCAGGCGGCCAGCGGCGCTGGCGCTCAGGGAATCGCTGAATTGGAAAATCAGTTGGTTGAAGTTGCTGAAGGGAAAGAACCCACAATTAAAAAGTTCCCATACCAGCTGGTGATGAATATTATCCCGCATATCGATGTTTTCCTCGACAATGACTACACCAAAGAGGAGATGAAAATGAACTGGGAAACCAAAAAGATTATGCACACCGACGCCGAAGTAAGCGCAACTTGTGTGCGAATTCCTGTGGCCCGTGCACATTCGGAAGCCATTTGGGTTGAAACCGAAAACCCACTATCGGTGGAAGAAGTAAAAGCTGCATTCGAAAGCTTCGAAGGATTAACCGTGATTGACAACCCGGCTGAAAAACAATACCCGATGCCATTGTTTGTTGCCGGAAAAGACGATGTATATGTGGGCCGCATCCGTAAAGATGTTACCGACCCGAACAGTCTTACATTCTGGTGTGTTGGCGACCAGATTAAAAAAGGCGCTGCACTGAACGCAGTTCAGATAGCCGAATGGCTGATTGCCAACGGCGAAGTGAAAAAGTAAAAACCATTGATCTTCAGAATAAATGGGGAAATAAATCAAGGGAAAACCTATTTTATTTCCCCTTCTTCTTCCTCATCATAAACTTCAATGATTGCATCCTCGGTAAACGCTTTTGTTACCACATATTTATCGAGTGTCATCAGTAAAGAGGGAAGCACAACAAGGTTAAAAAACATGGCCACAAACAAGGTGGTTGAAATAAGAATACCCAGTGCTTTTGTACCGCCAAAATCGGAAACAGTGAAAACAATAAAACCAAGCACAAGTACAATTGAAGTATAAATCATACTGAAGGATGCTTCGCGTAATGCATTAACAGTTGAAAGTGCAATATTCAGGTTGCTGGTTTTTAAATCGTGCCGGTAACGTGCCAGGTATTGAATGGCGTTATCGACAGAAATGCCGAGCGCGATACTGAAAACAATGAGCGTTGAAGGTTTCAACGGAATTCCGCTGTAACCCATAATTGCAGCAGTTACAAGCAACGGTATCAGGTTAGGAACCATTGATACCACAATCATTCGCACAGAACGAAACATGATTGCCATTAACAATGATATCAAAGCAACTGCAATCGCCACACTTTCGAACAAATTACGTATCAGAAAATCTGTTCCTTTTGCATACACAATGCTGTTGCCGGTTAGCGTAACATCATATTTTTCGGGACTAAAAATTGAATCAATTCCGGGTTTTACTTTAGCCAGAACGGCTTCCATATCATTGGTACCCATATCAACCACCTGATAAGTAACGCGTGTAATTTGCATCGTACTGTCGATATACGGTTTTAATGGATTTCCATTCTTAGTATCAGGAAGATAGGTTAATATAAAATTCTTCTCCATCTCGCCTGGCAATTTAAATTGCGATGGATCGCCAAAATAAAAGGCTTGCCGTGCAAATTTTACCATTTCGGTTAACGAGATTGGTTTTGAAAATTCGGGAAACTGGCTGATATATTCCTGGAGTTGGTTTATTTTTCTCAGGTTCGATAACTGCAAAACACCATTTGGTTTTCGGGTGTCGATGGTAATTTCGAATGGCATCACACCGCCAAAATTGGTTTCGAAATAGCGAAGGTCAACATTTATAGGGTCGTCGTAAGCAAGGTCGTCAACCACCTTCCCCGATGTTTTCATCTTTGTTAATCCAATAACACTTACTACAACAATTATTGCTGTTGTAATATAAATCTTCGGTCGGTGATGTGTGATGAGTGTAACAATCGACTCAGTAATCCCATTAAAAAATTTACTTTCAAGATGTTTTGTGTGCCGCTCTTTTGGCGGTTTCATAAAACTGATAAAAATTGGGAATAGCGTTATGCTGAGTAAAAACTCGAGCATGATATTTACTGAAGTCACCAACCCAAACTCGCTGAACATCTTGTTATTTACAAGAATAAATGCAGCAAAACCCAGTGCTGTTGCAGTATTTGTCATTAACGAAGCAAAACCGATTCGGCGAATAGTGCGCGACAACGCCCTTACTTTATTCCCGTGATTGATGTATTCGAGATGGTATTTATTCAGAATATAAATACAGTTTTCGATGGCGATAATTACAATGAGCGAAGGAATTACCCCGGTAAGTATGGTAATTTTATACCCCATAATCGATATAAATCCCATAACCCAGATAATACTAACTGCAACAACTGCCAGTGAAGACATTACAACCCTGAACGATCTGAAAAACAAAAACATAATAAAGGCAGCAATGAGCATCGATAAAACCACGAAAAGAAAAAGTTCCTGCTGAATCAGCTTCATTGTTACAGTTCTGATGTAGGGCATCCCTGAACAATAAACTTTCCGGTCGCTTTCGGTTTGATACTGCTCAACAAGTTTCTGAATTTTTTCTACAACTTTTATTCTGCTTTTCGAGTTGATTTCGTCTTTTCTGAGCGTTATCGCCATCAAATAGTCATGTGTTTCGGGGTTGTAAAACAAACCTCTGTAAAACGGAAGACTGTGTAACTGATTTTTTATGCTATCAACTTCGGCCTGGCTGGTGGGGCGATTTGTAACCAATGGCCTGAAAGTGAATTTACGGGCTACAGTATCTTTCTCAATCACCACAATCCGCGAAATACTTACAACTTCCTGAATTCCTTCAATTTGATTTATTTTATTACCAAGGTCGTACCACCGGTTAAACTCTTCCAGTTCGAAAATCTCCGGATTTCTGATGCCCAGAGCGATAACTCTTCCGTCTTCACCAAACTGCTTTTTAAATTTCTGATAGCTTTGAAAAGTAGAATTGCTTTCGGGGAGCATATTGCTCATTTCGTAGGATAGCTGCACTTTAAGCGCCATATATCCCATAAAAGCTGTAATCAAACCTATTACGATGAGAATGGTTAACCGGTGACGCAAAATTACCCTTACAATCCAGGTCCAAATCATGCTGACTTTATCTTTTTTTAATTAGGCTCAAATATAATTTAACGAAACAAAATAAACACATAATTAGTGCTATGTTGCTATGCAACTGCTATTTCTCCTGAAAATAGATAAAAAAACAATAATCAGGTTTTTAATCAACATCCAAGTCCCAATCGGTGCTGTATAAAAATTCGTTGAACGGAAACCGTTGTGCGTGAATTTCCTTTATCCGGTTATACATTAAATCTTTAAAATCTTCAATGTTTTCTTTATTTAAGGCTGAAATAAAAACGGAGGGCGTATTGTTTTTACCCATCCACGAGTTTTTCCATTCCTCAAGCGAAAAGTTCTCTTTAGTGCGTTCACTTAAATCGTCATCGTCTTTCTGAATATAGGAGAACGCATCGATTTTATTAAACACATAAATTACCTGTTTATCATTTGCCTTGATTTCTTCCAGCGTACGGTTCACAGTTTCAATCTGCTCCTCAAAACCTGGATGCGAGATATCTACAATGTGCAAAAGAATATCGGCTTCGCGAACTTCATCAAGCGTCGATTTAAACGACTCCACCAAACCGTGCGGCAATTTTCTGATAAAACCTACTGTATCGGCTAACAAAAAGGGCAGGTTGGCGATAACCACTTTTCTGACTGTGGTATCGAGTGTTGCAAAGAGTTTGTTTTCAGCAAAAACTTCCGATTTTGCAATCATATTCATGATGGTTGATTTACCAACGTTTGTGTAACCAACCAACGCCACCCTGACTAATTTTCCACGGTTTTTACGCTGAATGGATTTCTGCATATCAATCTTCTTCAGCTTTTCTTTTAACAACGCAATTTTATCCAGAATGATCCTGCGGTCGGTTTCAATCTGAGCTTCACCCGGGCCACGCATCCCAATTCCACCACGTTGCCGTTCAAGGTGAGTCCACATGCGGGTTAAGCGAGGCAGTAAATACTGATACTGTGCGAGTTCAACCTGTGTTTTTGCATGAGCAGTTTGTGCCCGTTTTGCAAATATATCGAGTATAAGATTGGTGCGGTCGAGCACTTTGCATTCGAGCGCACGCTCTATATTACGTAATTGAGAGGGTGTTAGTTCATCGTCAAAAATAATGGTGTCAACCTCCATCATTTTCATGTAATCGCCAATTTCCTGAAGTTTACCGCTGCCTACAAAAGTTGCTGTATTTGGATATTCAAGTTTTTGCATAAACTTTTTTAGTACGGTTGCTCCGGCAGTATCTGTCAGAAATTCAAGTTCATCAAGATATTCTCTGGCCTTTTTCTCATCCTGCGAGCCATTAATTAACCCAACCAGAACTGCTTTCTCGATATTTGGTGCTGTTTCAATCATTATAATTAAATAAAATAAAAACTCCCGACCCGTTTCCGGATCAGGAGTGCAAAAATATCGTTTTTAATCGTTTACTGCAACTGGAAATTAATTGGTACAGTATAAGAAACGTTTACCGGTTTACCGCGTTGTTTTCCTGGTTTCCATTTTGGAAGTGTGTTTACCACGCGAAGTGCTTCTTTGTCGAGTGATGCATCAACACCACGGGCAATAACCGCATTACTAACCGAACCGTCTTTCCCCACAACAAATGTTACATAAACTTTACCCTGAATACCGTTTTCCTGTGCAATAACCGGGTATTTGATTGCGTTACCAATAAAAGCACGAAGTGCCATTTCACCACCTGGGAATTCAGGCATGTCTTCAACGATGAAGAAAACTTCTGCAGTTTCTTCTTCTTCTTCTTCTTTGGCAGCAACTACAGGTGCAACATCAATCAATGTTTTATCGTCGGCTTCTGAGTCTTCAATTTCGAGTTCATCGTCAATCTTAACATCATCGTCAACAATATTCAGTACTTCAACTACTTTTGGAGGTGGAGGTGGCGGTGGTTTTACTTCCATCTCACGGGTTATCGGAATGATTTCTTCTTCAACTGCCACGGCAGTAAGGCTTCCCAATGAGCTTGCCTTATCCGGCTTTGAAGTCCACTCGAAACCCACAAGCACTATTCCAAGTGCCAATACAAGCCCAACCATGAAATACAATTGTTTTTTGTTTTCAAGATCTGCTTTTGGTGTTTTCTTCAATTCCATTTTTTTGATCTTTTTTATAGTTTTTGTTTCGATTTTTTACCCTTAAAAACGGGGTCTAAAGATAAAAAATAAATGTAAAAATCAAACCTATTTCAATTTGATTTCAAAAACAGAGCTAAACTCTTTTTAACCAGAGTTTTTTTAGTTCATATTCAGAGAACGTCGGCCGTTTATTCATTCAATACTCATTTTACAAAAACTTTACCAAACTCATCTTCGTCTGTCGAAAAAAAAAGAAAAAGGTATATTTTTATAAATGAAAAAAAAAGAAAACCTGAATAATGAAAAAACTATTGACCATCATCGCGATGATACTGCTTGTATCACATTTTTCCGAAACATTTTCGCAAACCGTTTTCCAGTGGCGCGGGCCCAACCGCGACGGCAAATACAACGAGACCGGGCTGCTCAACCAGTGGCTTGAAAATGGTCCGCAATTGTTGTGGTCAATCGAAACACTGGGCGACGGGTACGCTTCGCCGGTGGTTACTACCGACAAACTTTTTATTAATGGCATGGAGAATGGAACCAGCTTCCTTTTCTGTTTCGACCTGAAAGGAAAATTGCTTTGGAAATCGGCCAATGGCAAAGAGTTTACAGGCGATGGCTACTCGGCCAATTTCCCCGGGGCACGCCCTTCTCCAACTGTTGTTGGCGACAAAGTTTATACTTCATCGGGCCTCGGACGGATGGCCTGTTTTGATGCTGCCACCGGAAAAGAGATTTGGAAACTTGACATGCTAAGCAATTTCGATGGTTTTCTGAACCAGTTTGGTTATGCCGAGTCGTTTGTTACCGACGAAAAGCTACTGTTTTGTTTCCCCGGTGGAAAAACCAACAACATTGTGGCGCTCGACCGTCTCTCCGGTAAAACCGTTTGGACAAGCAAAGCACTGGGCGATACAACGCATTTCTGCTCCCCGATTTTGGTCAGTCACAATGCGAAGAAAATGTTGATTTCAATATCAAGACATTATGTTTTTGGTGTTGACGCCCAAAACGGTACATTGCTCTGGAAATACAAAAGCCTGTATAAATACGATGGCGACCATGTAAATACACCGGTTTATGAAGCGCCTTACCTGTACTGGGTTTCAGGTGACGAAAATAGTTGTGGCGCAGTAAAACTTGAAATTGCGCCTGACGGAAAAAGCGTAAAGGAAATCTGGAGTAATCCACAAATCAGAAACAGTATGGGTGGTTTGATTGTGCTTGATGGCAAACTTTACACCACCACCGAAAATAAAAACCTGAACGTGCTTGACCTTGGCAACGGGGCGGTTACCGAAAAAATCAAGTCGCCTTACGGACAAATTATTTTTACCGATAACAAATTCATTGTTTATGGCAACAATGGCGATGTGAGCCTTTTTAACCTCACTGGCGGAAAACTCACTACCGGCGGCGCGTTCAAAATTACTCAGGGCAACAAGGAACATTTTGCCCACCCGGTTATTGCCAACGGCATTTTGTACATCAGGCACGGCGCGGCGTTGATGGCGTATAAAATCAAGTAGAGAATGTATAACCATGCAACCATTTTAATTACTAACAATAGCACCAACCCTACAAGTTATTTTGTTTTCAGAAAAGAATTCATACAAATAAAAGGCCGGAAGTAGCTAATACTTCCGGCCTGTCCCATTTTATTCCCTGTATTTAACAAAGGGAAATCAATATCCCCATTCTTCCATTAACGCTTTTACTTCGGCAAGATGTGCATTGCGCAAATCAACCATTTGCTGGCGGATTACCAGTTTATCGGCCCACACGAAAGTGCTCCTCATTGCTGATCGTAATTCAGCCATTTCGGCCTGAAAAACAACATACAAATCGTTCAGAATTGTTTTCTGATCATCTGTTAACTGAACCGTGGTACAAGTTGCAGGTTGTTCCACTACGGTGGGAGTAGTTGTCGGAGTAATAGTTCTGCGCAAGCATGAACCACCACGCCCGATTTGTGCACTTAAACTTAAATTTCCAACGATAACAAACATGGCAATAATTACCATTTTAACACCAATTGTTTTCATAACTTAAAAATTTTAATTGTTTAACTAAAAGGTTTTAAGCATCAGACACGGTTCATTTGAAAAACTTGTGACCATATGTATAAAATATTATTTTTTTATCAGGCATTAAAAACTCTTTGTTTAAATTCCAATTGTCTTCTTATACATTAATTAATGAAATTTTGGGGAAAGGATTAATAAAAAAACACTCCATTCGGCAAATCTGTTTTACCGATTGTGGTGAGCGCCAAAATCGTTCGGACTTACAACAATTGTGGCTTCTTTTAAATCGACTTCTTCGCAAAGGGCATTTCCGGCTGGTTGAACCGGCAACTTGTTTTGCTGTTTTTCAACCTTCACTTCCCTTTTCATTCCGAAAACAAAACGAAGCACAACACATTTTCTGATTACCAGGAACAAAAGCACCGAAAACGAAATGGCAACTGCTGCAAGCATTAAGAATTTCACCCAAAGATTTATCGGAATCCCGACAATGAAATACCCGAAAACGACAATAACTGTCTGATGCAGAATATAAACCGGCAAAACCGCCTGGTTGGCCAGTTGCAGGTATTTGTGACTGAAATTCAGTTTTGTTGCTGCCAGCGCAGTAAAAAACATTACCCAGCTAAACTCAATCAGAGCAGTAACAAGGGTTATCAGCAATTGTTCCCATCCGTAAGGTGACGACTGTTCGGCCGGGTTGCCTTGTTGGTTGATAAAAATAAAAACCGAAACCACACTGAGCACAAGCCCGATATTCAGAAAAAGCCATTTTCTGTCTTTTAAAACCTCAATAAACCTGGCTTCCTTAATCAACAGAAAACCATAAACAAACAGCCACATGTAGGCAAAAAAATCGGCCCAGTCGGTGTACGACGGGAACACAGGTTTCAGGGCGAAGCGGGTTATCCAGATTGGAACAACCAGCAAAAACACACCCCACGGATGCTGAACAACATTTTTTATGCGGTCAAAACCCGGCATTCTGTTGCTGAAAGTTTTGTACAGAAAAACAACCGGAATTGTCATTACAAACAAGTAAGGCAGATAGTAAATATGCGCGCCGAGATGGCCAAACCACAATAAAATGCTTTTCCCGAAATTAAATGAGAACGCAATGCCGGGCCATTCAGCCAGAAAATTGAGGTAGTTTCCCTGAAAACCATGAAATGAAATGGCTTCAATGTATTTCTGTGGCGGAATAATCAATATTACGCCAAAAATGAACGGGACAATCAGCCTTTTAATCCTGTCGGTAAAAAATGAACTGCTTTTTGAATGTAAGGCAAACCAGGTTCCGACACCGGATACAAGAAAAATCAAATCCATCCGCCAGCCGTGAATAAAAATGGTGATAACATCAAAAAAACCTGATTGTTCAACATTTTTTACATGCCAGCCAAAATGGTCGAAAGGCCGCCACGAGTGAAAAACAAACAACAATCCGAACGCCAGGATTCTTAACCAATCGACATAATACAAACGTGTACTTTTTGTTTCCATAAATTTTTGATTTTAAATTTTCGGGCAAACATAAAAAGTACAATAATGCCGGTCGCCCGTGCGTGTAAGGCTGAACCACTGCCTGTAAATCCGGACGTTCAAGCCATTAGATTACAACGAGTTGATGATTATTCGAATTTTAAAAATTCTGATGGTGTTTTGCCTGTGTACTCTTTAAAAATGGTATTAAATGACGATTTGGAGTTAAACCCGCAATCGTAGGCAATCGATAAAATGGTGTATTTGCCGGCTTTGTCGGCCAAAAGTTGTTTGGCTTTTTCAACCCTGTACTCGTTGATAAACCTGAAAAAATTCTTCCCGGTTTTCTGATTGATGATTTGCGACAAGTAATTATTGCTGATGTTCAGGCTGTCGGCAACATCTTTCAACGACAACTTTCCGTTCAGAAACAGTTCATCTTTTTCAACCAAATCCATTAACAGTTGGTAGTATTTTTCAGCTTCAGCATCCTTCAACCCTGATTTTACATATTTTGAAACTTCTGCTTCCGGCTTATTTGACTTTTCATCAACCGCCGGCTGGATTTTTTCATCGGCTGAAGCATAAATTGATTTTTGGCGGAATCCCATAAAACCGACATAAAAAACCAGCAGCACATTGCATGTGTGCACAATATTGTCGGCAGTTTCAACGGTAATAACAGGTATAAAATCGCTGAATAAATTGGTCAGCAGCATAATAAAATCGGATATAATAACCAGGTACGAAACTGTTTTCAGCCACTGCAGACTGATTCCTTCCTTAAAAGAAAAATACGCCCCGATGTTTTTTGAATGTTTATGCAACCTCACCAGACTTAAAACTGCATAAACCGGACCACTGCTAATAATCAAGGCTTCTCCGGCCAAAATCATTTCCCAGGGATTTCGGGAAGCATTCTGAAAAAAATCGATTTTTTGCGCTACGGGCAGCACGTAGTAGTTTGCCATGTAATAACCCAAAAACCACATAAAAGGCAAAGTGAGTAATAAATATCGCCAATCAAACCGCTGTACCTGCATCGTCACCAACACTGTGTAGTAATACATCAACGGGGCAATTAGCAAAGGAAAACAGTAAGTTATTCCCCACAAACCGGGGTATGTTTCATAAAAACCTGTGTTGCGCAGGTAGTTGTCGAAAAAAACCAGTCCAAGCAAAAGCAGGAAGAGTAATAAAACATAATCGCTTAAAACCTTTTTCTTTTTTGAATTGAATAAAATCAAATAAAACAAAGTCTGAACAGCTCCGATTAATGAAATTACCGCCATTGATTTTTGATTCGCAATTTATTGATACACCGGTTTTTGATTACCAAGAATTTGAGAAACCAAAATAATATCTTTTTGCTGAAATTTTGTAATGCGGGAAATGAAATCAGGAGACAATATTTTAAGCTTTCAAATTACAAACCTGCAGGGTAAAAATATCCAAAAAAAAATCGTACCCGGATTTAACTCCGAATACGATTTCAGTTATAAAAATCTTGTCTTCAGAAAATTAGTTTTGTGGGCCTCCAAAACCACCACCGCCCTGGCGCATTCTTTCGCGGCGTTCTTCCTGAATCTTTTCATATTTTGCAAACTGCTCTTCAGAAAGCACTGCTTTAATTTTTTCTGTCTGTTCCTCGCGCATTTGCTGCATCTTTTCGCGCATTGCTTCACGGTCGCCGCCGTCCTGCATTCCTTCGCGGGCAGTACGCATGGTTTCGAAACCGGCAACAATAATTTCGCGCACCTGTTTTTCCTGGTCATCAGAAAGTTCGAGCCCTTCTTTTAATTCTTCCATCTGGCGATCGACAAATGCTGAAGGGTCAAAATTGCCACCACCCATGCCGCCACCTGCTGGTGACATCTGCTGTTGTTCCTGTTGATTATTTTGCTGAAGTTTGTTACAACTCACTGAAAAAACCACTACAATGGCCATCAATAAAAAACTAAATCTTTTCATTCTGTAATTTTTTTGGTTTTTAGTTAAAATAAACGTCAAATATGGCAATTAAATTTTTTGTCTCTGAATCCTTAATAATGATTTTTTATGTTCTTCAAAACAAAAATCATCAGTGCCCTTTTGTCGATGCCATTATTTTGTCGGAGTATGCCAACAGTAAAGCCGATAAAAGAAACACAAGATGAATGGTGATTTGCAAAATTGCATCTTGTAATGGCACATTATGAATGTCGATAAAGGTTTTAAGCAGGTGAACACCCGAAATACTGACAAGCGAAACAATGAGTTTGATTTTCAGCGAACTGGCATTGATCTTCCCCAGCCACTCGGGTTTGTCTTCGTGGTTTTCGAACTCAATTTTACTTACAAAAGTGGTGTAACCACCAATAAAAACCACCACAAGCAGGTTGATTACCATCGAAATATCGATCAACCCAAGTACCGATAAGAGGATTGTATTTTCGTCCATCAACCCAAATCCAGTTATCAGTTTCCACAACTGAATCATAAACTTGGCTGCATAAAACACCGATGCAACAATTAATCCCAAATACACTGGAAGCTGCATCCAACGACTGAAAAAGATAAACTGTTCCAGAATTGTTTCTAATTTCTTCATTATATAATCAATTGTTTTACACTTCAATTTTAAAATCTGAGATTATAACCCAATTAATACCTTGCGTGTTTAAAAAGGTCTGTTTTTTTTTAATTCTTACGCCACAAATTTATTTAGCATTGAAAAACGAATATTTTTGTTCGTGAAACCATAGCCATTAAAAACCGGGAAGAAATATTCTGACAAACTGAAACCGATGAAAACATTTCTTATTTTCTTACAGTTAATTGCAGCTGTTTTTGTTTTCAGTGCGAACGCAGTTGTAGCTCATTCTGAAAAATCAAAACAAAAAATCAATATTCTGATTCTCACAGAACGGGGCGGTCAGCACGAAAGTTTTACTGCTGCTGCACTTCAGTGGTTAGATTCAGAAAAGAAAAAGCTGAATATTTCGGTTACCGAAATCAACAACACAAAACCTGTTACAGCTGAATATCTCCGGCAGTTTCAGTTGATTTTACAACTCGATTATCCGCCTTATTCGTGGACAAAAGAAGCCGAAACAGCTTTTGAGCGTTACATCGACGAAGGACTGGGCGGCTGGATAGGTTTTCATCACGCCACATTGCTGGGCGAATTTGATGGTTACCCACTCTGGAACTGGTTTTCCGAATTTATGGGAGGCATCCGCTTTCAGAACTATATTGCGCAATTGGCCGATGGAACTGTGCGTGTGGAAGACAGCCGCCACCCTGTAATGAACGGTGTTTCGCCATCGTTTACACTTTTGGGCGACGAGTGGTACACTTTCGACAAATCGCCACGACAAAACGTTCACGTACTGGCAAATGTGGATGAAGCCAGTTACAATCCGCAAACCGATATTAAAATGGGCGACCACCCTGCGGTTTGGGTCAACGCAAAGAAAAAAGCCCGGAATGTTTATTTCCTGATGGGCCACAGCAATAAACTTTTTGAATCGGAAGACTTTAAAACCATGCTTGCCAACGCCATAATCTGGGCTGGCAGTAAATAAAAAATCGATAAAAACCAAAAGCCAATGAAACTTAAAAACATCATCCTGGGCCTTTTATTTTCAGTATTTGTTATAAACATTCAGGCGCAGGAACCCGATGGCTACCCTGCCAGTTATGCAGGCGCCCCAAGGTTTAAAGCACTGATTTATTATACCACCCATGCCGAAGAAGCACACGTTCAGTTTGCACATCAAACTGTTGAATTCTTTAAAAGATTGTCGTGGGGAGATGGATATAAACTGGAAGTAACCACCGATTTTTCGCAGTACAGTTATGAAAAACTGAAAGAGTTTGATATTCTGATTATGCCCGATGGTTGTCCGGGAGGCGATTCAGAACGCAAAACCTTTGAGCAATACATGGAAAACGGCGGCGGCTGGCTGGGTTTTCATGCCTCGGCTTACAACGACAAAAATACCAACTGGCCCTGGCTGGTGAATTTTTTGGGTGGTGGTGTTTTTTATTGTAACAACTGGCCACCTCAACCGGTGCTGGTGAAAACCGACAACAGCAAACATGCAGTTACCAAAAATCTGCCACAGTCGTTTGTGGTACCTGCCAGCGAGTGGTACCAGTGGAACCCAGGCCCACGGAAAAATCCCGATGTGGAAGTGCTTGTTTCAATTGCTCCTGAAAATTACCCGCTCGGAATAAAAGATGTAGTAAGTTTTGGCGACTGGCCAATTGTGTGGGCCAACAAAAAATACAGGATGATTTACCTGAACATGGGGCACGGCGACGAGGAATATACCGATGCCACGCAAAAGCTACTGTTTATCAATGCTTTTCGCTGGGTACTGAGCCAGAATGCAAAAGGCGACCCGTTTAAAAAATAAAGGCAGCTGAAATCCAGGCACTGCGCCCCACCCCGTTAATGCCCGAACCATGCGTGCGGTAATCCTCATTGAAAATATTTTCAAATCCGGCTTTCATTTTTACCATTGCCAACTGGTAACCGGCAAAAAAGTTAACCACTTTCCAGCCGGGTGTTCCACCTTCAGGAATACGGTTGTCGCTTTTATCCCCTTCGGCCAGCCTGTCCTGATTTCCGGCAAAAAGCAGTTCGCCCGAAACAAAAAATTTCTTCAAGGTATAAGTTGCCGAAACCTTTCCGTTGAGCGGCGGAATCCTGCGCAAAGGTTCATCTTGTGTAATATTTTGTCCATAAGTATATGAAATGCTGCTGTTTAAATCCACATTTGGTACAACCTTCCACAAAAAAGTAGCCTCGCATCCGGTTATAAAAGCCTCTTCCACATTTTCCTTTTTGTACACCTGGTAACCATCCACAAATTCACCTTCCACTTTTACACGCGTAATTAGTTGGTTAAGGTCCATATAGTAACCAGCAACATTCGCCTGAAATTTCGGGAGATTGAGTTTATAACCGGTTTCAAAACTGACTGATTTCTCAGGGTTGAGGTCGTATGCCGGAACTTCGTACCTAAAATCGACAATACCCAGCGTTCCCATATCGTCGATATTTGGCGCACGGAATCCGTTGCTGATATTGGCATACAAATGATTCGAACGGTTGATGTTATACATTGTTCCGAGGTTAAAAACAAGCGCTTCAGGTGTGATTTTTATCTTGCCCAAATCCTTGTCATCAATTTTAATATTGAAGGCGTTAAACCTGATTCCTCCATCGATTACCCAATTATTCAAAGTGAAATGATGCAACGAGTAAACTGAAAAATTGCCATATTTCGAATCATCAGGATATAATCCGCGTTTTTCGAGCGGAGGAACTGAATTATCTGTACTGATAACAAAACGACTGCTTAAAACATTGTCGTGATAATATTCCACACCCGAATTGGCCGACCAGATTTTGCTGAATGCTGAAGTAACATCGGCTACAAAACCGAGTGTATTCACACGGGTGCTGTCGAGCTGCATCAGGATTGAATTGTTTTTTTGTGCCGTAGTATTTTCGGTGTTTTGCTGCCATGAAGCAATAAATTTTACCTGGTCGAATATTTTTTTGCGGCCTTGAATATTCAGCCGGGCATAATTCATCAACCGCTGCTGTGGCTGAAACTCGTTAACTGCATAATTTTCGAGCTCCACTTTATGATACACCTGAACATGCGACTGATTTAGAAACTGGCTGGCTAAAGTGAGTTGCATGTTATCCTTCAATGCAAAAAGCAGTTTCCCATCGAATGCATATTCAGTATAACCCGACGGACTTTGCACACCTGTTTCCTTTCCACCCACAAGGTCGCCAAAATCGCGGGTTGTGCCACCAATCATCATCGCCATTTTTTTTGAATTGTATTCCAGTTGCCCGCGACCGGTTTTTTCCATTCCGCCAGTCATCAATTTTCCCGTCACGTTTCCATGCCATTCAGAACCTGCTGAATTTAAAAGCGGCTCAACACTAAAAATCTGAAGTGCCCCACCCATTGCATCGGAACCGTATTGCACAGAACCGGTTCCCCTGGCAACTTCCATGCGGTCGATGGTAAAAACGTCAACTGTGTTCAGGTATTGATTTGGTCCGTAGCGGTAAATGGAGTTATTGAGCCTGATTCCGTCTAAAAGTATCAGAGTCTGATTTCCGGTTAATCCGCGGATAAATGGTGAACCGCCGCCGTGATTTGTTTTCTGCACAAAAACCCCGTTGGTATTCATCAGCATTTCCGGGGTTGAACGTTTGGCGAAGTATTCCATTTCCTTTTTGTCCAACAGGCTGATACTGTAAGGAATCAGCTGTTCATTCAAAGGAATACGCTGTGTGGTTACAACAACTTCATTTATTAAAACTGAGGGGACAGAATCGGTTTGCGCTATAGCAAAGAAGCTGGAAAAGAGAAAAAACAGGAAGCTGAAACGGAAACTCATTTTGAAGTTTTTCGTGCAAATAAATCAAATTATTTCTTTGGTATTGTTACGATTATGTTACTTGTTATTGGTTATACACAATGATCCTATTTCAATTTTAAATAGCTGATTACAGCCTCATCTCCCTTTAATGCATTGGCCGGAAGCGGGTTCTTATCATTAAAAACAGATAATTCATCTTTAGAAAGAATCGTTACAAAACTTTCATCAAAGCCATCATTATAAGGCAGTTTTCCCACATTCAAACCCAGATAATGCCCGAAAAAGTTGTAAACCGCAAATCTTTTGCTGGCGCCATAATCGTGTCGTTCACCCGGAAAATGAGCGTTGTCAATTTTGCTTTCAGCACCATACAACGCATAAACCTTTTGCAGGTAAGGCATTTCAATGCGCGGGGTATTTTTTGTCCAGTCGCCGCCATCCGAAACCAGCAACATGGGACGCGGGGCGCACAAAGCAGCAATTTCTACATTGTTGGTTTGATGGTGGTCGCTTTTATGCACCGGCATTCCGCTTTCGCAGGTGCAGCCGCCAAAAAAGTAAGCCGAAACCATCACCACAGGCACCGAAACTTTGATGCGATTATCGAGCGCTGTAATCATAAACGTTTGTGTACCACCACCCGATTCACCGGTTACACCTATCTTTTCAGCATCAACATCGGGCCGCGACACCAAATAATCGATAACCCTTTTGCTGTTGAATGTCTGCAACAACAGTGCTACCGGCATTTTATGCGTAACCTGTTTTGAGTCGTTGTACCCAATCATATCATAAGCAAAAATAACTGCACCCATGCGGGCAAAAGCTGCATTCCGTATTTGGGCATCTTTGCCCATGCGGCCATCTGGCCCGTGACCATGCGGACTTAATATTGCCGGATATTTTTTATCTGTTCTCAGTGGCCGGTACAAATTTCCTGTGACATAAAAGCCCGGAAAACTTTCGATTGCAATGTTTTCGACAATATAACCATCCATTTCGCGGGTGCTGTGAATAATTGGGTTGAAGTTGTTGTCCACTTCCGGCATCTGGTTGAGCTTCATTCCGTTTATCAATCCTTGGCGAATGACATCTGCCCGTTTTTCCCAGTCGGCGCGTGTTGTCCATTCCGACCCCCACTTTTTCATAAACGCAGCAGCTTCATCTTCAGTCCAGTGTGCTCCCTGACATAGCATGTGCTCCTGAGCCTGGCTATTTTGCTGAACCATAACAAGTATCAGCATTGTGCAAACTAATATTAAGTTTCTCATTTATATTGGTTTTTCAGTTGTTCAGTCTAAAAATCCATTCAAAACGGGTTGAATTTACATCATCAAAGGAACTGATAAAATCATCGGCTGCGCTTCTGTCCTGTTTACCCGAGTTGGCCCCGCTGTAAGCAATACAAAACATACCGGCTGCTTTTGCAGCTGCAATTCCGTTACGCGAATCTTCAAAAACAAGACAATCATTTGGTTCAACACCCAACAATTGAGCCGCCTGCAGAAAAACATCAGGTGCTGGTTTGCTTTTGGCCACGTCGTTCCGGCTTACTGTAAACTGAAAATATTTTCTCAGTCCCGATTTTGCGAGAATGTTTCGCATGGTTTCAGTATCGGAAGAGGAGGCAACTGCCAGCGGCATTTTGTTTGTAACAAGGTTTTCAAGCAAATCAATCAGACCCGGCATCGGATCAAGCTTCTTGAGCGACTGAAAATAGCCAATACTTTCACGAATGGTAAGCTCAGTTAATTCGGCAACTGAATAAGGCAAATTCCGCGACTGAACAATATTTTGCCACATCACATCGGTTGCCACACCTGTAAATTGGGCATGTTCTTCATCGGGTATTTCAAGTCCCAACCGCTTAAACATACGGTTTTCGTTTTCATAATGAAAAGGTTCGGTATCAACCAAAACTCCGTCCATATCAAAAATTACAGCTTGTGGTTTTTTTCGTACTGGCATACAATCAGTGTTTCACCAAAATAACAAATGAATTGCCGATTCAACAAAACATTTGTGCCCCGATTTCAATTCAATATTGACATTAGAATTTTTGTCGGACCGCGTTTCTACAATTTTTTTCACAGAATTACACACCCTAAAATTCTAAAATTTATTTGAGCCGATTAATTGTTCTAATCGGCTCCATTTTTAATTATATTTGAGCCGATTAGAAACCATATTCGGCTCATGACAATGTATAACTGGCAAAAAAAAGAATGGCCCCACTTTACTTTTTCTCTTGAAGAAGCAGAAGACACGCTGTTAAAGATTGTTGAAAAAGCAGGTCTGCTGAAGGGAATGTTTAAAGTTGTTTCTGACGAAATTCAGACTGAAACATTAATCGACCTGATGGTTTCGGAGGCGATAAAAACTTCGGAGATTGAAGGCGAGCTGCTCAGCAGGCTTGATGTAATTTCATCAGTCAGAAAAAATCTGGGATTACCGGTGGAAATCACTGCCAGGGATAAAAGGGCACAAGGCATTGGTTCCCTGATGATTCAAGTCAGAAACACTTTCGCCGAACCTTTAACTGAAAAAATGCTTTTCCACTGGCACTCACTGTTGTTAGGTTACCGTA
The DNA here is from genome assembly GCA_050179035.1 of Draconibacterium sp. Classification (GTDB taxonomy): domain Bacteria; phylum Bacteroidota; class Bacteroidia; order Bacteroidales; family Prolixibacteraceae; genus Draconibacterium. Next base: position 183,511 of record JBFXFM010000004.1, read on the forward strand.
ACGACATTGAAACAGGAAAATGGAGAAGTCAGCAAGAACCCATGCAGGTTATCTCCGGAACCATCGGTAAAATAAAGGTTCACTTTGAGGCTCCGCCTTCGGAAAGAGTTTCGTTGGAAATGCAAGAATTTATTAACTGGTTTAATGAAACAGCCCCCGGAGGAAAAGCTGAAATAAAGATGGCCCCAGTGCGATCGGCTATTGCACATTTGTATTTTGAAACAATTCATCCGTTTGAGGATGGAAATGGAAGAATTGGACGTGCCCTTGCAGAGAAAGCACTTTCGCAAGGTTTTGGACAGCCGGTTTTGCTCAGTTTATCAAAAGCCATAGAACGTGTGAAGAAAACTTATTACTCCGAACTTGAAAAAGCACAAAGCAGCCTCGAAATCAGTTCCTGGATAAATTTTTTTGTCGATACAATATCCGTTGCTCAAACCGACGCTGAAACCGAATTAGAATTTACACTCAAAAAAGTTAAGTTCTTTGACAAATTCAAACAAATGCTGAACGAACGTCAGTTAAAAGTGATAAACCGAATGTTAGAAGAGGGCGTCAAAGGTTTTGAAGGTGGCATGAATGCCGGAAAATATGCTGCAATAAGCAACGTTTCGAAGGCTACTGCCACAAGAGATTTGCAATATCTTTCTGAACTTAAAGTTTTCAGTGTGAACGGCGCCGGACGGAGTACAATTTACCAGATAGACTTAGAATGAGAGAAATAGCATCTGCGAAGCAAGTACAAATTTTAAAAAGAATTGAATATCTTGGAACCGAAACAAACCAAACCAAATTAAATTAAAACCGAATTCATGAAACTGCACCTGATTGACCTGGTGATTTTTATCTTCATCACTTTTGGTAATATTATTTTTGGCGCCAGTTTTTACCGGAAAAATAAAACTTCGGGCCAGTTTACACTTGGTGGAGGCAAAATTCCGGCATGGGTGGCAGGGATGTCGATATTTGCCACTTTTGTAAGTAGTATCAGCTTTCTGGCTTTGCCCGGAAAAGCTTTTGCTTCAGATTGGAATGCGTTGGTTTTCAGCTTTTCCATTCCTATTGCTTCCATCATGGCTGTGAAATTTTTTGTACCGTTGTACCGCGGGTTGGGTAGCGTTTCGGCTTACAATTTTCTCGAAATCAGGTTTGGCAGCTGGGCACGTGTTTATGCTTCGGGTTGCTACATTTTAACCCAGTTAATGCGAACCGGCGCAATCCTGCTTTTACTTGCACTGCCGCTGAATGCCTTGTTTGGGTGGGATGTAAAAACCATCATCATTGTTACCGGAATTGCGGTTACGTTTTACTCGATGTTGGGCGGCATTCAGGCGGTGGTTTGGACCGATGCCATCCAGGGAATTATTTTGATTATGGGCGCAATTGTAAGTGCTGTGATTCTTACGTTTTCAATGCCCGAAGGTCCGGCACAAGTTTTCGAAATTGCTGCTGCCAACAACAAGTTCAGCCTCGGAAGTTTTGGTCTCAGCCTGGCCGATTCCACTTTTTGGGTGGTGCTGATTTACGGTTTGTTTATTAACCTGCAAAACTATGGAATCGACCAGAATTTTGTGCAACGTTACATGACCACGAGTACCGAACAGAAAGCAAAATCGTCGGCGTTGTTTGGTTCGCTTTTGTACCTGCCGGTTTCGCTTGTGTTCTTTTACATCGGCACCGCGCTGTTTGCCTACTACACCGCCCGGCCCGAACTCTTGCCTGCAGCACTGAAATTGCCCGGAGCAGGCGACAAAATATTTCCGTATTTTATTGTAAACGGCATGCCAAAAGGAATCACCGGTTTGTTAATTGCATCGGTTTTTGCTGCCGGCATGAGTACGGTTTCCACCAGTTTAAACAGCACGGCAACAATAATATACATCGATTATTATAAAAAATATTTCAATAAAGAAGCCAGCGAAAAATCGTCGATGAAGATACTTTACATTTCATCGCTCATCTTTGGAATTCTGGGTACTGCAACAGCGCTCACACTTACCGGAGTTAAAAGTGTACTCGATGCCTGGTGGTCGCTGGCCTCCATTTTCAGTGGCGGAATGCTCGGACTTTTTCTGCTCGCTTTCTTATCGAAAAAGGTACGAAATATCGATGCTGCGATTGGGGTGGTAATCGGAGTTTTGGTAATAATCTGGCTGAGTTTGTCGCCATTGTATTTCACCGAAGGCAAGTTACCGGCTTTCCGCAGTCCGTTCCACAATAATCTCACCATTGTTTTTGGTACACTGGCTATTTTTCTTACCGGGTTTATTTCTGCTAAGATTTTTCAATCAAAAAAAATAAGAAAACGTTAAAATGAAAAGGTTATTTGTTTTTCCGCTACTCTTTCTTTTCCTCAATTTGTTGGCGCAAAAACCATTTGAAGGAAAAGAATCAATCGTAAAATCAGAGTTTATTTATCAGTCAGAAGATGTAAAATTTCCCAGTTGTCATGCCTCAACCATTACCGAAACTTCCAGTGGTTTGATAGCAGCATGGTTTGGCGGAACGCACGAAAGAAATCCGGACGTTGGCATTTGGGTGAGCCGCTTCGAAAACAAAAAATGGACTGTTCCCGTGGAAGTTGCCAACGGAATTCAGCATAAAACATTACGTTACCCCACGTGGAATCCGGTACTTTTTAATTTTGGCGACGAAATTATACTGTTTTACAAAGAAGGTCCCAGCCCGAGCACCTGGTGGGGAAAATTTGTTACTTCGGCTGACAACGGCTTAACCTGGTCACGACCAGTGCGTTTGCCCGAAGGAATTGCAGGCCCAATCAAAAATAAACCTGAACTTTTACCCAATGACGAACTGATTTGCCCTTCAAGTTCGGAAGATAACGGATGGCGCGTACACATGGAATTTACAACTGACCGCGGACTTACCTGGGAACGCACCGAAGCACTGAACGACGGAAAGGAGGTTTTGGCCATTCAACCCAGTATTCTTAAACATCCCGACGGAAAGCTTCAGATTTTGTGCCGAAGCAGAAACAAATTCATCCTTTCAGCCTGGTCAACCGACAATGGCAAAAGCTGGAGCAAATTGGAGCCGATTGAGTTGCCCAATCCAAACTCAGGAACTGATGCAGTTACTTTGAAAAACGGGAAACATATTTTGGTGTACAACCACATTTTCCCGGGCGAAGAGTGGGGTTCCAGAAATATTCTCAATGTGGCTGTTTCGGAAAATGGGACTCAGTGGAATGCAGCAGTGCTGCTCGAAAACGATCCGGCAAAAGATGGGGAATATTCGTACCCGGCAGTGATTCAAACCAGCGACGGAATGATTCACATTACCTACACCTGGAACCGGAAACTCATCAAACACGTGGTGATTGACCCTGCAAAAATTGCTGCAAAACCCATGAACAAAGGAGTTTGGCCTTAAAATTAGAAATCAGAAAAATGAAATAAAAACAATTTAAAATGAAAACAAATTCACACGATTTTAAGGAAAAGTCTATTCTACTGACAGTTTTTATTCTTCCGATTCTGCTGCTCAATTTCAGTTCAGCTTCAGCTCTGGAGAAAATGACAAATGCCGAAAAACTCGGATTTCCGAAAGGGAAAAAAGTGTTGCTGTTGCATTGCGACGACGCGGGAATGTGTACCGAAGCCAACGCGGGTGTTCAGCATTACATCAAATCGGGAGATATTCTTTCTGCCGCGGTGATGATGCCTTGTAAGAATGCCGAAGAAATGGTGGAGTGGGCAAAAAAACATCCGAATGCCGACATTGGCGTTCACCTTACCCTCACCAGCGAATGGAAAACCTACCGCTGGAGCACATTAACCGACCCAAAAAAAGTACCTGGATTAATTGACCCTGAAGGAAAAATGTGGCACGATGTTCCCGAAGTGGTTCAACATGCCACACCTAAAGAGGTTGAAACTGAAATTCATGCTCAAATCGATAAAATGCTGAAGATGGGTCTCAAACCCTCACACATCGACACACACATGGGAACTTTGTACGGTTCAGCCGAATTTGCAAAGGTGTTCTTCGAAACCGCGGTGAAATATAATATTCCGGCCAACGCCATCGATCTTTCCAATAAAGAAGTGGCCGACTTTTACCGTGCCGCCGGCTACCCTATCGACAACGAAATGATGAAAGTGCTTGATAATTATCCGCTTCCAAAACTCGACAATTTCGGCAGTGTTCCTGATGGGAAAACTTACGATGAAATAAAAACCAGGTTTCTCGGACTTGTCAATTCGCTGAAACCGGGAATTACTGAAATCATTTTTCACCCGGCTGTTTACAGCGAAAATCTAAAAACCATCACCGGATCGTGGAACCAGCGCAATGCCGAGGCAAAACTGTTTTCAGACCCCGAAGTGAAAAAATTCTTTGCCGAAAACGGTATTATCATTACCACCTGGACCGAGGTGATGAAGAAGTTTAGCGCGATGAAACATTAAGAATTCTCAGGTAATTTTTTGGATTTTTCGTTTTTATAAACAGTCTCCGGCTTATCTTTAGCCAAAATCAAAACATAATGGAAATTCAGGTTATAAAAGGAAATGGAGAGAGAGTTCTTTTCGACAAGGAAAAATTAAAACAGGCGCTGGCTTCGTCGGGCGCAGGCACCGGGGAACAGGAACTAATTGCAAAACAGGTTGAAGCCCGGATATACAACGGCATCCCCACCAAGAAAATTTACCAGATGGCGTTCGACCTGCTGAAAAGGGAGTCGCACAAAATTGCCGGACGGTACCGGCTGAAGAATGCCATTATGGAAATGGGGCCAACCGGATTTCCGTTTGAGGTTTTTGTGGGAAAAATTTTCGAAACGATGGGTTACGAAGTTGAAACAGGCATAATGGTACAGGGAAAATGCGTTCAGCATGAAGTGGATGTAATTGCGCGTAAGCCCGGCGAAATGATTATGATTGAATGTAAATTTCACATGGACAGCGCCACAAAAAGCGGTGTTCAGGTTCCGTTGTATATTCACTCGCGCTTTCTTGATGTAAAAGCTGCCTGGGAAGAAAAGTACGGAAAAAATATCCGTTACCAGGGAGGCGTTGTTACCAATACACGTTTCAGCGACGATGCCATCAGCTATGCAACCTGTGCCGGGCTGCTTGTAATTTCGTGGGACTATCCAGCCGAAACCGGGCTGAAATACAGAATTGATAAAACAGGTTTGCAACCAGTTACCTCGCTGATTTCGCTTACAAAAAAAGACAAGCAGTTGCTGCTCGAAAAGGGAATTGTTTTGTGCAGTCAATTAGATGAAAATCAGCCATTGCTGAGAGAGATGGGATTTACGGAAATCCAAATCAGAAAAATACTTACGGAAGCTGCCAATCTGGTGGCAGAGTAATTACAGTTGATGCTTTCTCTTTAATCTTGTAATTCTTATTGTCTACTACACTGCAGAAACAGTTTTTAGTGGTTTAAAATTTCTGATTCCTTCGGCATCAAAATCACAGTTCAGCCATTCGCCGTCAATCACAGCTCCGGCTTTTCTGTAAAGTTCGATGGCGTTTGTGTTCCAGTTGAGCACCTGCCAGCGCACACGTTTACAGTTTTCATTCCGTGCAACTTCCATGATGTAATTCAGCAGCAAAGTGCCAATTTTGTTTTTCCGGTGCGTTTCTTTTACAAAAAGGTCGTCTAAGTAAAGCGACTTGCCAACCCAGGTGTAGTAGGCATAAAACCAGAGTGCCATTCCCACAATTTCGCCCGTTTTGGTTTCGGCTACAACACACCTGAAAAGGTCTTTTTCCTCCTTCATCTGTTCAACCGAATTGGTTACTTTTTCAGGCGCTTTTTCAAATAACGCAAGGCCTTTAATCATCTCTAAAACGGCGGGAAAATCTGCTTCTTCTGCTTTCCGGATGTGAATGCTCATATTTCAATTTTTTTGTCGCAAGATAGTTTTTTTCGTTTTCAGAAAAAGAAATTGAGATTGCTACTTCATTCTTTCTTAAAAAAACTCATTGGTTATGATTTTTTATTCCGACCGCTTTTCTGCCATTTATCACCAATTTTTTATTGCTGAATTACTTATTTTGCTCCCATTCTGATATTCAGAAATTCTAACATTCAAATATTCCAGTGATGTACGGAAAAATAAAAATCGACCTGCAAAACACCCTCGAAGAACTGAAACAACAGGGTTTATATAAAACTGAACGAATTATTACCTCGTCGCAAAGTGCCGAAATCGAGGTAAACGGGAAAACCGTGCTGAATTTTTGTGCCAACAATTATCTTGGTCTGGCCAACCATCCGGAAGTGATAAAAGCTGCACAGGATGTAATGGACGACTGGGGATTCGGACTTTCGTCGGTGCGGTTTATCTGCGGAACTCAGCAGATTCATAAAGACCTTGAACAAAAAGTTTCAGAATTCCTCGGAACCGAAGACACTATTTTGTATTGTGCTGCCTTTGATGCCAATGGCGGTGTTTTTGAACCGCTGCTGGGTGAAGATTCGGCAATTATTTCTGACGAACTGAACCACGCGTCGATAATCGACGGCGTGCGGCTTTGCAAAGCTGAACGCTTCCGGTACAAACATGCCAACATGGAAGAATTGGAACAGTGTCTGAAAGATTCGCAACATCTGAAATACAGAATGGTGGTTACCGACGGCGTTTTTTCGATGGATGGCGACATTGCCCCGCTGCCGCAAATTGTTGAATTGGCAGAAAAATACGATGCACTTGTAATGGTTGACGATTCGCACGCCACAGGATACATCGGCAAAACAGGCCGCGGAACAGCGGAACATTACGGATTGCTGGGGAAAATCGACATTATCACCACCACTTTTGGAAAAGCAATGGGTGGCGGAAATGGCGGTTGCACTTCGGGGCGGAAAGAAATTATTGAAATGCTGCGCCAGCGTTCACGACCTTATCTGTTTTCGAATACACTCGCACCGGCAACTGTGGGAGCCACGCTGAAAGTGATTGATATGCTTTACTCTGGAAGTGAGCTTCCGTCAAAAACAATGATGAACGCAGTACATTTCCGATCAAAAATGGAAGCTGCCGGATTCGACCTTGTGAAAGGAAATACGGCCATTGTTCCGGTAATGATTTACGACGCTCCGCTGGCCGTAAAATTTGCCAACGAATTGTTAAAAGAAAGTGTTTATGTGATAGGTTTTGTTTTCCCGGTTGTGCCAAAAGGAAAAGCGCGCATCAGGGTGCAACTGTCGGCAGCACACACTACTGAACAAATCGACAAAGCGGTGGATGCTTTTATCAGGGTAGGGAAAAATCTTGGACTAATCAAATCGTAATACTTGTACAGACAAAAAATGAGAAACCCGGAATTGCTTCCGGGTTTCTTTATTTAACACCTTGAATTGAAATCGTTGCAATATCACTGCCTAATTTATCGGTAGCCTTTTTAAACTGAGCCGCCGTAATCGCCTCAACCGCAATTGTGATTGAAGCTCCCCTTTTTTCAGCCTGAAACTGGGCCATCAGAATTTGCATCTTGTCTTCTTTGTGCCGCTCCCTGAAAACGGCTTGAACACTTTCCTTGTTCATCTTTTTCAGTCCGCTCATTTTTACCGCGAAATAGCCTTCAATTCCCTGGTAATAGTAGGTTCGGTTTTTACCATTGTAGGTTACTTTGGTTAGCGTGGTGTGTTTCGAATTTTCTTTGATGTATTTTCCTTCCTGTTGCGGAAACTCAACATACAACAAATAATACCCGGCATCGAGGTAACTAAAACTAACCTTCCCCAATTCGCCGGTTTGATGAACTGCAATCACATCTCTGCCAGAACCTGGTTCAAGAATTAATTTGGCTTTGGCAACCGGCTTTGCTGAAAGAAGTGTTGAAATCAATAAAAAAACGACGACTAAAAATCTCATAATTACAAATGTTTAATTTCTGAACTTGCTATTTTTTGTTACAAAAGTCCAACTTTTATAAAGTTGAAACAAAATTGAAACGTTAAATACCAGCATTTGTTTTAAAAAGCACTGTCAAGTGTTCTCAAAGTAAAAACTTCTTTCAGCTTTTCTTCTGTGATGTCGGTTTCGAGCCTGATTGTAATTGTCTCCCCCGGCAACAAATCGAAATAATTATCAGCAAAAAAACCTTCCTCGTCGCCAATTTGCAGATATACATTTTTAGCGAGTTTATCGCTTTTAACTGTAATGTCGAAACCGCCCCCAACACCTGCAATTTCATACGAAACCTGTGGTTTTTCAATTTTCAGTTCTTTAAATGGTTTGAAGAAAATGCTGTTTTTCGATATCACATTTTCATTTTCCACCAGTTCGCAAACCAACACAGTCTGGTCGGAAAGATTGCCTGTTTCGGCCAGAAAAGCTGTTTTGTTTACTTCAAAGAAATTGGTGTTTGTGTTGGCAGGAACCGTAATTGGTGAGCTCTTCTCCCAAATAACTTTTCCGCTGAAATCCATCAGCTTTAGTTTCAATTCAGCATTAATCGGTTCTAATTTGTCGTTTATCACATCCACTTTCAGTGTGTCGCCCTGCGTAAACGGGCTTACCAAAACGGGTTCAAAACCCTTTTTTACATAGTATTGAAGTGCTTTCCATTTCTGGAAGTAGTCGGTCGAACTCCACGAAGCCACCGGCCAGCAGTCATTAATCTGCCAGTACAAACTACCCATACAGAAAGGCATCGCGCGGCGGTGTCCTTCCAGCCCGAATTTGATTCCCTCGGCCTGCAAAACATGATTTACATAGAGTAAGGACTCAAAATCCTTTGGCTTGTTGTATTCCAAAAGCATGTAATATTCAATGGTTCCGTTGCCGATTGACGAGCGCTGGTGCGATTGCATCACTTCCGAGAAAATATCATAATCCTCCGGCAGCGCGTATTTGCGAACCGTGGCAATTTCGGGGAACGACTGAAACCCATATTCGCTCATAAAACGTGGCAGGTGTGTGGCATAAGTCTGAAAAGGCGCTTTTCCCCACCAAACCATCCAGTAATGTTCGTCGCCGTTCTTTAAATCAGCCGGAATTCCGGTTCCTGACGACGGGCTCGAACTCCAGTAACTGCGCTGCGGGTCGTATTCTGCAACCACATCGGCCAATACTTTGTGGAAAATATCTTCGTAAGCTTTCCAGATTTTTGCAGCATTTTCAGGATTTTTCTCTATTTCTTTTTGTTCCCATCCCCAGCCTTTCCAGGCAGCCAGAATTTCATTGTTACCACACCACAATCCCATGCTCGGGTGGTTCCGCAAACGTTTTACATTGTCGATAGCCTCGTGTTTTACATTGTCAAGAAAAGCTTCGTCGCCCGGAAACATGGCACAGGCAAACATAAAATCCTGCCACACAAGAATTCCTGCTTCGTCGCAGAGTTCATAAAACCTGTCGTCTTCGTAAACACCTCCACCCCAAACACGCAACATATTGTTGTTCGATATTTTAGCTGTCTCAACCACTTTGCGGTAGTTTTCTTCGGTTACGCGCGGCAGAAAAACATCGTTTGGAATATAATTGGCGCCTTTCATAAACACCGGGTGGCCATTCAGTTTGAAATAAAATGAAGTGCCATCGGCATCTTTTTCACGCACCAGTTCGAGGGTACGAATACCGATTCTTTCGGTTTTGGAATCAACTCCGCCTCCTACATTGATTTCGCCGGTGAGGTTGTACAGGTTAGGTTCGCCCAAACCATTTGTCCACCACAATTGCGGATTGAGTATTTCAAAATCAAGGTTGTATTTTTCAACGCCCTTTTTCAATTCAATTTTTTTATTGGCAAGCATTTTCCCGTCATTCATCACAGCAATATGAGCTTCACCTTCAACAACACCATTTACCTCGAAAACAGCAGTGAGTGTGGCTTTTTCATCGGTAACCGTGTGCTGAACAATCTGCAGGTTTTCGATTTTTGCCCTGTCCCAGGCTTTCAAAGTCACCGGCCGCCAGATTCCGCTGGTAACAAGACGCGGACCCCAGTCCCAGCCAAAATGATAACCGGCTTTGCGGGTGTAAACACTTACTTTTTTGTTGCCTTCCACCTGCCCGATTGCCGCCAGGTCATTATCCGAAACCGGAATTTCAAAACCCTGTGCATCATATTTTTTGATACCTTCATTGATTGGAGAACGGAGCAAAATATGTAATTCATTGTCGCCTTCTTTCAGGTAATTTTTCACGTCGGCTTTCCAGGTACGAAACATGTTATCGGCATTCAGCACAACATTTCCGTTTACCGAAACTTCGGCGTAGGTATCCAGTCCTTCAAATTCGAGTTCGGCAACCTCTCTTCTCAGGATTTCGCCATCAACAAAAAAAGTGGTTTTATATTCCCAGTCAGCCTTATCAATCCACTGAACATCGCGTTCGTTGAGGCGATAAAACGGGTCTTCAATTTTTCCGTTGTCCATCAGGTCGGTATGAACTGTGCCCGGAACTTTAGCCGGCAACCATTCGTTTTTTCCGGCCTGGCTGAATTGCCAGTTTTGGTTAATTTCTTTCTGAATCATAAGGTCGGAGCCGCTTTTTGAGCAATTCCAAAACAGAACTGCGAGTAGCATCACTAAAAAAAATACTTTACTGTTCATGATATTTTTGGTTCTAATTTGATTTTTTACAATTGAAATCAGGTGCTCAAAAATATAAAAAAGTTGGCTGGAAGTCAGCGTTGGGGAAGAAACCATTTTGATATTCAAAAATATCTGCTGCACCAGAAACAAAATAAGGCAGGTTTAAAACCTGCCTTGTTTATTCCCTGATTTTTAATCTTATAAAAATACTGATAAGAATAGCTCTACGGATAATTATCTTGATATTAAGGATTGGTCAATCCAATATCCTTTCCCACTTTTATCACCTGCAATTTTTACAAAATACCGGTTATCCATGCTAGGGTCTGTTCTGTCGATAATACACGCACGAGCCCCATTCGAGAATTGAACAGTTACTTTTTCACCTACTTTGTATCTGACTACTTCTTTCACCGATAAATCTGGTTTAGGCTGACAATTGGTATCATTGCCTTCCATTTGTTTCAGCATAGCATCATTGGGTGGAGAAAATCGAAAATCCACAATTTTCCAGGTCCCGTTAACCGGTTTTGCGGTCATTGTAACGTAGTTGGTAAATGTGCGGTTTAAAAATTCTATTTGCCCGTATTGTTCGGCTTTTACACCCGGATAATTGCAAAATGCTTTTTTGTATTTATCAATATTGGCTACCAAATTGTTAATCCAATCAGCATGATAGGGTTTGAAAAATACCGTACTGCCGTCTTCATAACAAGTAGCATCAACAACAGTCATTAGATACGATTCGGCAGTTGGCCCATCGGGTACGTTCAATAATTTTTCGTGCAAATAATAAAACAACTGTTTATCCGATAGAAAAACCGGGGCATCTGGCACTTTGGGCAAGCTATTCATTGTTTCTGAAGCAGCATTTTCTTCTGCCAGTCGCCCAATTGATTTCATACCTTTAATTTCCTCTGGCGAATGCTTTGTTTTCGAAATTGATTTTTTTACGTCGGTTTTTTCGCTTCCACTTATTATTTTCCAGGGTGAGGTCAGATTTTCACGTTTGGCATAAATGCGATAAAGGTGTTCGGCTTTCTCCAACTCGGTAGCCGAAATAATCTCTGTGAATATAACTTTAACATAAAAAGCAACATCAATTGGTTTTCTGAAATACCAATCAGGGTCATCCGGAAATTGAATTGTTTCGATTTCTCCAACAGCATAGTTAATCATGCTTCCCATCCAAATATCAGGATGTTCAGAAAGCTGATTTTGCATGTCAGCTCTGTCGGGTTCAGGAACTTTCAGGTAGCTTGATGAACCGACTGTGAACTGTTCAAAAACCCAGGAATTACCGCTTTTCATGTATCTTAAACTTGCCTTGTACCTGACCGGGTACTCCGGATATTCAGATTTTTGAACCACTTCGAAGGGTTGAGAAAAAATATCAACATAAAATCCTTCACGAAATTCACGGTCAATCCCCCCGGGGCCAATGAGTTTATGCGAAATTAAATCGACATCGAATTCGCTTTTTACTTTTGCCAGCATTGTGTTTTGAGACGGTTGAGCGATTATTTTCAGAGATAATAAAATAACCCATGTAAACACTAAAACCAATCGAAGCTTAAACCCAAAATGAAGCAAATTAAATACTTTCATAATTTCAAACATTAATTTTTTAATAATCTGCAAGTACTATTTTCCTTGTTATAACTGAATTATCAATTACAACTCTTACAAAATAGAATCCTTCTTTAACACGTTGGTTGTTTTCATTATTACCATCCCAACTAAATTCAATATCACCATCGAAGGTCTTTGAGTTCTGAATAACTCTGATTCTTTGCCCGGTTTGATTATAAACTTCAACCGTAACATCAGAATTATTCAACAAATACAATTTGATAAAGACTTCATCTTTAAATGGATTTGGATAACATTCAATACCATTTCCCGACAAGATTTCACTACTGGTTACGTCTGCTTCAATGGTAACCAGCGTTTGTGTTTCGCAATCATTGGCGTCTTTTACTACTACTGTGTAGTCGTTGGCTGAAAGTCCGCTGAATACATTGGAACTCTGGAAGGTGGAACCGCCGTCTTTCGAATAGGTGATA
>JBFXFM010000005.1:0-184079 GCA_050179035.1 Draconibacterium sp.
GGGTTCGATTATGGTAGAAATGAGCGTTCTCACACAACCCGCCCCGCAGTTCAGGGCGCCGGCGATGAAAATGATGATTAACGATTGAAGATTTTCGATTGCAGATTTGGGAAAGAAGAAGAACAGAGAGGTGAGAGATGAGCGGTGAGAGATGAGAAATGAGCGAATGAGCGAAGAAGTCCGAAGAAAAGAAAACCCTGTAGGGGTTCGATTATGGTAGAAATGAGCGTTCTCACACAACCCGCCCCGCAGTTCAGGGCGCTGACAATGAAAATGATGATTAACGATTTTTGATTTGGAAAAGAAGAACGGAGAGGAAAGAGGTGAGTGATGAAAAATGAGTTGGGAGTAGGCAGGTGCGTGAATGCGAAGAATTGAAAAAAGAGATTGATGGAGATTGATTGTGGGAAAAAAACTCTGTGGCTACTCTGTGCCCTCCGTGGTAAAAAAAGGATTTAAACACAGAGAACACTGAGAATACACAGAGTACACGAAGAAGAAAAGAAATTGTACCCCGAAACTTCGGGGGTACATGTGTAAATAGTAAATTACCAAAGTTTTCTTGAAGCGTTTGATGTACATATTGCTTTTACTGATTTCAGCTGTCAATTGGGCAGCCGGGCAAAGCTATGTAATCGACTCGTTGTGTGTTGGCTCCGAACGTACTTACCGAATCGACGGCGAAAAAGGCTCAACCTACCAATGGTTTATCCGCGATACCCTTGGCAACACCATCGAAAATCCTTCTTACACCGATTTTTTCCGCGAAAACACGCCCGGCGACACCACCTGGGGAGCCGAAGCAAAATACTTGTGGGACAGCATCGGGGTTTTTGATGTTTCGGTGCTGCAATATTCAATACACGGCTGCGATACTTTTGAACAGGGTCGCGTCAAAGTTTTTGATTTGCCTTTTGCATACGCCGGTTGGGATATCGATTTGTGCGACAAAATGATAATCACCATTGTACGCGACAGCGCTGCAAATTACAGAGATGTACAATGGACAACCTCTGGCGATGGCACTTTTGATTCCGACAAACGAATACATGTGGTTTACTCCTTAGGGCCCGGCGACAGTATTGCCGGCTCGGTAATATTAACGCTTACGGCTTACGGGCTGGCAGCCAACAATACCTGCGCCCCTGTGGTTGATGAAATGAGAATAAGGTACAGCAACCCGAAAGTTACATTCGATGTAAATCACCTGCTTTGTTTTAACGACAGTACAGGCTCGGTTACAGCAACTGCCTCGGGTGGGATACCCGATTATCATTACGAATGGTTTGGCCCCGGCGGATTTTTCGCCACAGGCAACACAATTTCGGGCCTTCACGCTGGTTGGTACCGGGTTACTGTTACCGACGACCTGATGTGTTTTGTTACCGACTCGGTTGAAGTTACCGAACCCCCGCTTTTATTGGCTGATATTTTGACCGATGATACTGAACTCTGCGAAAACGATACAACCTTACTCACCGCAACCATTACCGGAGGAACCGGTTTGTTCACCTCGTTGTGGACAGGCGATGGCGCAGCATTTCTCGACAACCCGAACAGCAACACACCTGTTTTTGCCGGCGCACCCGCCGGAATTTACACACTCGTGCTTTCGGTTACCGACGAAAATGGTTGTACCGCATCCGACACTGAAACGATTACTGTTCACCCTTCATATAACGATTCAATCAGTATTGCCGTTTGCCGCAACGATTTTCCGTACGACTGGAATGGAACCACAATTTATGCCCCCGGAATATTCACCAACGCTTTCTTTACAGTTTTTGGCTGCGACTCGGTGGTTACACTCGAATTGTACATGCCGGTTTACCGCGACTCAATGGTGGCCGAAGTTTGTGAAAACGAACTGCCTTTTGCCTGGAATGGCAATCTCATCAACCTGCCGGGTTTCCATTCCGACACGTTGCTGACCGCCGCCGGCTGCGACTCGGTTGTAACTGTTGAACTGTTCATCTGGCCGGTTTCGCGCGATACAATTGAGGCCGCTGTTTGTGCCAACGAACTTCCACATATCTGGCAGGGCCGGTCGCTCAACCTGCCCGGCTTTTACTCCGATACGCTCTCAACCATTCATGGCTGCGACTCCATATTAACAGTGAATTTCGATGTCTGGCCGGTGTACCGCGACTCGTTGGTGGTGATGGTTTGCGAAAACGAATTGCCTTTCAGCTGGCATTCGCAAAACCTCACGCTGCCCGGATTCTACTCCGATTCGCTGCAAACCATCAATGGCTGCGACTCAATTATCACCATTCAGTTTGATGTTTTACCAATGTTCCGCGACTCGTCGGAGACCACGGTTTGCGAAAACGAACTGCCTTTCAGCTGGCAAAGCCAATTATTACCGGCACCCGGCTTTTATTCCGATACACTTTCCACAATGAACGGCTGCGACTCTGTGCTTACAATCGAACTGAAAACCTGGCCAATTTTTAACGATTCAACCATTTTAGCCGTTTGCCGCAACGATTTTCCGTACAACTGGAATGGAAATATTCTTGCTGGCCCCGGCGTGTATTCCGACACGCTGGCTACCATTCACGGTTGCGATTCCATTGTAAATCTCGAATTGTTTATGCCTGTTTTCCGCGATTCGTCGGAATTCACCGTTTGTGAAAACTTCCTGCCATTCGACTGGAACGGAAATTTGCTGAACACGCCCGGTTTTTATTCCGATACACTGTTAACCATCAACGGCTGCGACTCGGTGCTTGTTTTCGAACTTAAAACCTGGCCGATGTACCGCGATTCGTTACAACAGGAAGTTTGCGAAAATGAGCTTCCGTTCAGCTGGCATGGCCAGTCGCTCAGCCTGCCCGGTTTTTATGCCGACACGCTGTTGACTATTCATGGCTGCGACTCCATCATCAATCTCGAATTTATTGTATGGCCGGTTTATCACGATTCGATTCCGGTGATGGTTTGCGAAAACGAAATGCCTTTCGACTGGAACGGTACCCTGTTGAATGCACCTGGTTTCTATTCCGACTCGTTGCTGACAATTCATGGCTGCGACTCCATTGTAACCCTCGAACTGAATACGTGGCCGGTTTACCGCGATACCACGCTGGCCGAGGTATGCGAAAACGAATTACCTTTTAGCTGGCAGGGTCAGCTCCTGAATATAACGGGCTTTTATTCCGATACGCTGCAAACAGTTAATGGCTGCGATTCGATACAGATTGTTGATTTTAAAGTGTGGCCCGTGTTCAACGATTCGTCGCAGGTTGAAGTCTGTAAAACTTATTTGCCCTACGACTGGAACGGTCAACTGCTGAGTATTCCCGGCTTTTACTCTGATACACTCAACACGGTTCACGGTTGCGATTCGGTACTTGTGCTTGAGTTAATCGTTCCGGTTTTCCGCGATTCGACACAGGTTTTGGTTTGTGAAAACGATTTACCTTACCTGTGGCAAAGTCAGTCGTTGATGACTGCAGGATTTTACTCCGACACGCTTTTAACCGTCGATGGCTGCGATTCAATTGTCACCCTCGAGCTGTTAATCGATCCGGCGCTTCCGGTAAGTGTGCGGATATTTGAAAACAGAAACGACATTTGTGTTGGCGAAGCGGTGGTTTTCAGCGCCACACCAACAAACGGAGGTATAGCGCCAGTTTATGCCTGGTATGTTAATGGCGCACTGATTGCCGGCGTAACCGGCGATAATTACAGTTACGCCCCTGCCAACGGCGATGAAATTTATGCCATTCTTACCTCCGACCTTGCTTGTACCACAGGAAATCCGGCTACCTCAAACAAAATTATTATGAAAATTTTTGATGAACTGCCGGTGAGTGTTTCAATTACTGCAACCCAGACGGATATTTGTGCCGGTCAGCCGGTTACATTTACTGCCACCCCGGTTAACGGCGGAATCGACCCTGTTTATGCCTGGTTTGTAAATGGAGTTGAGGTTGCCGGTGAAACAAAAGTTACTTTCACATACAACCCGAAAGACAACGACGAAATTTATGCAGTGCTTACTTCGAGCCTGGGTTGTGCCACTGGCAATCCGGCCACATCAAATAAAATAACCATCACAGTTGCTGACGAACTGCCTGTAAGCGTTTCGATTGTGGCCGACAAAAATCCGGTTTGTATTGGCGAACCTGTAACATTTACAGCCACCCCGGTAAACGGTGGAACCACCCCGGTTTATGCCTGGTTTGTAAATGATGTGTTGATGCCGGGTGAAACTGCCGCCGTATTTGTTTATACACCAAACAACAACGATGTGGTGTATGCAACACTTACCTCCGATTTGAGCTGTGCCACCGGCAATCCGGCCACTTCGAATAAAATTACCATAACCGTTGACAGCGATTTGCCTGTGAGCGTAACTATTGTAGCCGACAGGACTACAGTTTTCGAAGGAGAAACAGTAACATTTACGGCTACACCTGTAAACGGTGGAGCCACACCGGTTTATGCCTGGTTTGTTAACGACGTGCTGCAACCTGGAGAAACACTTGTAACATTCAGCTATATTCCGCAAAATGGCGATGTTGTTTATGCTGTGCTAACTTCGAGCCTCAGTTGTGTGATCAACAATCCGGCTGAATCGAATAAAATCACGATTAGGGTGCTGCTGCCCACCGACTTGTTTGTAACTGCCGTGATTACCGCGGTTGATTGTTACGGCAACAGCACTGGTTCGGTTCAGTTAACCGTTACCGGTGGCAGCGGCGTATTCGACTTTGTTTGGGCGCACGGGCCCACCACAAAGGATTTGTTAAACGTTCAGGCTGGAATTTACACTGTAACAGTTACCGACGCCAACAATGGGAACAGCATAAAGGACACCTTTGAAGTAACGCAACCCGACGAACTGCAGCTGACTGAAAATCACCGGAACGATGATGCAGCTCCCGACCCGACAGGCAGTATCGATATTACGGTTTCGGGTGGAACAGCGCCTTACAGTTTTGCCTGGGACAGTGGCGAAACCACTGAAGATTTATCAGGTTTGCCTGCCGGAATTTACACGGTTACTGTAACCGACAGCCACAACTGCGAAGCAGTAATTACTGTAACCATCACGCTCGAAACCGTGGTGTATTCCATCAGTTGTCCCGATACGCTGCAATTATCCTGTTACGAAGATTTGCCATCGCACCCCATATTTGCTGATTATGCTGAGTTTGCAGCCGCCGGTGGAATTGCGCAGAGTGGTTGCGGTATTGACGAAGGAACCTTCGCTTTTGCTGGCGAGGAAATTGTTGACGGACCTTTCTGTCTGAACATGAAACGTACCTACACCGTGCTCGATTCGTGCGGAAACACGCTTGAATGCACGCACATTATTGTGGTTAACGATGTTATTGCGCCGCTCATCAGTTGTGCACCGGCTATTACCGGCGTAGTGGGCGATGTACCAATTCCGTACCTTGATTATGTTGAGTTTGTTGCTGCCGGTGGCAGCGCTTCTGACAATTGCGGAATCATTGAAAATACCTTCCATTTTGTTGCCGATGTTTCGGATGGCAATGTAAACCCCACAACCATTACCCGTACCTACGAAATTGCCGACTACTGCGGAAATATTGCCACCTGCAAACAAATTATCGAAGTTTCCTTCAACCCGGGATTGTCAATAAGTTGTCCGCCTCCAATTGTTGTAAGTTGCCCTGAAGATGTACCACTATCGTATAATACGTATGCTGCTTTCAGGGCTGCAGGTGGCAGCGCGTTCACCGACCCGCCTTTCAATTTGGTTCCTGGGTCATTTAAACTCGAAGGTGAAATATCGAATGGGAAAACCTGTCCGCAAATAATTACCCGCACCTATTCAATCGAAAACACAAATGGCGACAAGGATTATTGCGATCAGCAAATTATTATTCACGATGTTGAAGCACCGACTTTGATTTTTACCGAACGCGATGTTGAGTGTGGTAACGGCCCGTTCTATTACGATAATATTCAGCAACTTCGTGACAGCCGACGTGCAACTTTTGATGATAATTGCGGCTGGCAAAAACTGAAAATCGAATTGGTGGCCGAATCGTCAACGGGTATTTGCCCGACAGTACACCGAAGAACCTACAGGTTAACTGATGAATGCGGTAATTCGGTTACCAAAACTGAAGTTACCACTGTAAACGATACCAAAGTTCCGGTTATTTTCAGTGGAATTCCCGATATCAACAAACCCGACTGTATATTACCACCTCCGTTGAGAAATTATGAGGAGTTCCGCGGAGCAGGCGGTTTTGTATTCGACTGCAGCGACTTTGTAATGACCTGGCAAAAAGACTCGGCTGATGCTGCAGGAATGATTTATCGTTTCTATGCTTTCACTGATATTTGCGATAACCAGAGTGTTTATATACAGAAAATCACCCTTACCGGTATTCAGGTTCCTGTATTTTTACCAATGGGTCCGTTGTGCCTGAACAGCGTGGCTCCGGCTCTCCCGTTAATTTCAGAAAATGGAATAAAGGGAACCTGGAATCCAAAAACAATAAAAACAAATGCACTGGGTATATTCACCTACACCTTTACACCCGATAATGGTGAATGCGCTGTTTCCACCACCATCGAAATAGAAATTATACCTGAAATCACTCCTGAATTCGACCCGATTGGTCCGCTCTGTTTTGGCAGCGCTGCGCCACCGCTTCCGCTTGTTTCGAAAAACGGGGTGCGCGGCAGCTGGAGTCCGGCAACAATTAATACAACTGTGGCCGGAATAACAACTTACACTTTTATTCCTGATCCTTTCCAGTGTGCTCAGACAGTTACCTTGAATATCAGGGTTACTCCTGAAATTGTAATTACCGAAGTTGTGGTAAATGCAGGTCCGGGGAACCGCCCCAACGGGTTGATAAACATTACTGTTGCCGGTGGCACTGCCCCATTTACCTATTCGTGGAGCAACGGGGCAAGCACCGAAGATATCCGCAACCTGGTTGCCGGCAATTATACAGTTACGGTTACCGATGACATGAATTGTATTGCGGTTAAAACGTTTACAATAACTTCTGAAGATGCCAAAATGACGATGCTTTGTGCAAACAACATCAACCTCGGTTGTGTTGATGAGGTTTTGGCGCATCCGCCTTTCAATAGCTTTAACGAATACCTTGCCGGTGGCGGAGATGTGGTAAGCAACTGTGGTGTTGACACTTCAAGTTTCAAACTTATTGCCAACGATACAGTGGCCGGTTTATACTGTCTGAACATTGTTCGCTCATACACCATTACCGATTCGTGTGGGATGAAAGACACCTGCCAGCAGTATGTTTTTGTTAACGACACTGAATTGCCAGTTTTGATTTGTCCGGATGATACCATTTCAGAATGTTTGCCGGCTGTTTTGGGAAGCATTGAAACCATTGATGATTTTGTAGCTGCTGGCGGAATCATTTCTGATAATTGCCGCCTCGATTCTGCATCATTTACTGTAGATAAAGTTATAACCACGTTGGCCGGCGGAAAACAAATTGTTACCACTTTCAGTGTAAAAGACTGGTGCGGAAACGAAAGTACCTGTGTTCAGACCATGATTAGCGCCGACACAATTCCACCGGTGGCTGCGTGTGTAAGTATTGAAGTTTATCTTGGCGATTCGGGTATTTACAGGCCCGACGAAACCGATGTGAAAATTATAACTTCAGGTTCGACTGATAATTGTACGCTACCCGAAAACCTGACATTTGAACTTATTCCATCTGAAGTGCATTGTGCCGATGTGGAAAGCGGGGTTGAATTGCTGGTGATTGTGAAAGACGAAGCAGGGAATGTGGACTCCTGTTATGCACACATCAATGTTATCGATAGTTTACCGCCGGTAGCCATTTGCCGCAACGATACGGTTTATATCGACGAAACCGGGAAAGCATATATTACTACTGCACAAATCGATAATGCCTCTTATGACAATTGCGAAATCGATACCATGTATCTTTCAAGATATGATTTTGATTGTGCTGATGTTGGTGTGAATGAAGTAACGCTCACCGTTGTTGATATGTATGATTTGAAGGATTCGTGTGTTGCGCTTGTTACGGTTCTCGATACCCTCGGGCCGTATGTAACCTGTAAAGATTCTGTTGTGATTCAGCTCGACGAAAATGCTGAATATACCATTCAGGTGTATGAACTTTACGAATCGAGTTATGATGTGTGCGGTATTGATACCATGTTTGTTGAACCGCGCGAACTGGATTGCGACCATATAGGGAAAACAATTATAAAACTTTGGGTAGTTGATGTGAATGGCGACAGCGCTTACTGCGAAAGCCTTGTTACCATTTATGGAAACATTGCACCTACCGTGGTTGACGACAGCGCACGCACAGCTCAGAATATTCCGGTGGTGATTGATATTATTACAAACGATTATGATGAAAAAACTTCGATAGATATTTCGACCCTCTCAATTGAAATTAAACCGTTGTGGGGAACCGCTGAAATAGACTCAATCACCGGCGATGTGCTTTATACGCCAAATCCGAATTACTCTGGGGTTGACATTTTGCAATACAGGATTTGCGACGATGGGATTCCGTGTGACCCGGAATGCGGTAAAGCATTTGTTTATATCGTGATTGAACCCACAAACCTGCCGCCGGTTGCGATTGATGATTATTACTCAATCGATGATTGTAACATGATTAGCAACAATGTACTGATTAACGATTATGATGAGTCGGGCGATCCTGTATTTAATCCTGTCCCGCTTGATTCTACAGATCATGGTCAGCTGACATTCTATACCGATGGATCGTTTGACTATATCCCCAACGAAGGTTTTGTGGGCATCGACAGTTTCCAATACGAAATTTATGATGTTGGTATTCCAAGTTTATCAGATACGGCCTGGGTTTATATCGACGTGTATTGTACCGAGGAAAATCCCGATCCACTTGAATGCGAACTGTTTGTTCCCGAAGGTTTCTCGCCCAATGGCGACGGTATTCACGATTTCTTCCGTGTAATGTGTATTCACCTGTATCCCGATGCAGTGATGCGCATTTTCAACCGCAACGGGAACCTGCTCTGGATGAAGGAACACTATGGTAATTTTGAGGTTTGGGGCTCGCATCAGGATGCATGGTGGTGGGGTAACACCGAATACCAGTGGGATCAGGGAACCCGGGCAGTACTAAATCAACCGGGTAAGATTGTGAAAGTAAGCAACTATGTTTGGGTACTTGATTTGGGTAATGGCGAAATCAGGAATGGTACAGTAATGGTGGCTTATTAGGCATAACATTGGTCCTGTCTCATAATATGATTCACTTTGAAGGCGCTGATATTCTTCGACGCATTTTAATCAGAAGTCATTGATATTCTTCGCGGAATTTTATCATTTTTGAGGATCTTTTATCATTAATAAAAACTGAAAACTAAACCTTACTGATATGAACCAGAATTTGCAAACAGCTGTTTTTACCTGCGAAAGAATAACCTCTGTTGACTTTTTCCGTGGTCTAACCATGTTTCTGCTTATTGGCGAAAGTACCGGTATGTTTCACTATTTCAGTGAGATAAACCTGGGGTTTTTCCAGTTCATCGGTACTCAACTTACGCACCACGAGTGGCATGGATTGTATTTCTGGGATTTGATTCAGCCCTTTTTTATGTTTATCGTGGGCGTGGCCATTCCGTTTGCTGTGGCCAACCGGTTGAAAAAAGGTGCTACACAACGGTCGTTGTATTTTCATGCGCTGAAACGCTCGGCGTTGTTGTTTTTCCTGGGGCTGGCGCTTTACACTGCGGGCGAGGACAAAATAGTTTTCAGGTTACAGAATGTGCTGGCCCAGTTGTCGGTTACCTACCTTGTGGCGTTTCTGATTATGCGTTGGAAATGGTTTTACCAGCTGGCGCTTTCGCTGGCGTTGTTGCTGGTTGCCGACATTGCTTACAGGGTTTTTCCTGTGAGTGGTTTCAATCAGCCCTGGGAACCTTTTCTCAATCTCGGTTCGTGGGTAAACAACTGGCTCGAAGGCACCGACAAGGCAAGTATCTGGGCGAGTCTGAATGCAGTTTCAACCACAGCGCACACCATTTGGGGCGTTTTGTGTGGTAAATTGCTGATGGAAAGTAAACCGGCCGCTGAAAAAATAAAACTGCTTGTGATTGCGGGTGTGGTTGCGCTTGTTGTTGGTTTCGGACTTGATTTATTGGCTGTAACACCTATAATCAAAAAGATTGCCACAGCTTCTTTTGTGTTTGCCAGCGGCGGCTGGGCAATGCTCGCACTGGCGCTCTCGTACTGGATGATTGATGTAAAGAAATGGACTGCCGGTACCCGGGTTTTTATCGTTGTGGGGATGAACTGTATTTTTATTTACCTTGTTTTCAGCCTCGGCGGAGCCGATATTCTTGGCCGGATTTACAAACCATTTGTCACTGCCTTTTTTGGATGGAGCGGGCATATTTTTACCGGAATGCTTATCAGTAGTGCGGTGTGGTTTTCACTCTGGTATGTAACGTATTGGATGTATCAACGGAAAATCTTTATCAAGATTTAGGGATTTTTTATTTCTGATTTCTTACCCGGGACGTTGCCCCAGGCTGAATTAATAAAGCCTTTCAGGCTTCATATAAAAGCTGAAAGGCTTTATTAATTTCTTTTAATGTCTTCAAAATTTTACTGAAAACGAGTCTGAAAAATCAACTATTTCACTTTCCAAACCAACACCCCGGCAGTTTTAATGGTCTTTTCACCAATCAGAATTTCGGTTCCTGCCGGAAGTTGCATTTCAAAATCCTTGTCGGCGTAGTTCATGGCAATGCCAAAACCATCGCGGTATTCCACCAAAACTCCTTCGGGATAATTTTCAATGACGATGCCCTGTTGTTTGCAGAGTTTATTTAAAACCTGTTTTTCAAGCTCGCCGCTACGCGAGTCAACTCCGATGTAGGTGACGGTTCCTTTACCCAGTTTGTGGTGCACCACTGCCGAAGTTCCGGCATAGAATTCGTTCTGGTATGTAGCCCAGGTTTCGGTGCCCTCAAAGGGTTTCAGCAAATCGCCCCAGCTGGTCCAGGGTATTTCGCGGTTATCAAACCTCACGATTCCGGGTGAATGCGGCATCGGTAAATCATACGATTTTACCTCGGCGCCAAAGAGTTTCCACATTGGTTCGTAAAATCTGGCTTCCCACAGGTGTCCGTTTTTATCCTGCAAACCGGTGCGACAACTCAAAACAAGGTTGCCGCTGTTTTCGGCATATTTTGCCAGTTTGTCAATCATTGGCTGGTCAATCATCTGGTAAGCCGGAACGATCAAAATCGGGTATTCGGTAAAATCAAAGGTGTCGCGCACAAAATCAACCGGCGCACCCATCGATTTGGCAGCTTTGTAATATTTCAGAAAATGGCCTTCAGTATTCCATTCGGTGGTCTGTTTGTTCAGGTTCACCTGCTGCACATTGTCGGAGTTAAAAAGAATTCCTGTCCTCCGTTTTGCATACGCTTCAGGTACTCCTGCGCTTTCGTTGTAATTTTTTCTGAGCAGGTCAATCTCACCAATAAACTGCTCAAATTCCAGTCCGCCAGTTGTTGGTGTAACACCGTCGGTTCCCACAATTCCGTAATGATAGGCTTCGTAACCATACAGTGGTGCGCGGTAGCGATAGGTGCAGGTAAATTTGCTGCCCCCGGCAAAAACATGCCACAGGTACAACCTGATGGCGCCGGGCAGCGGCTGCGGGTTGATGCTTCCCCAGTTTACCTGGCCTGGCTGCAATTCCATCACGCCATAAGCACCTTTCAAAGGGCGGAAAAAGTCGTTGGCCATGGCAATGCGCGAATATTCGCCCACGCGGTACCCTTTCGGCCCGATGCCCCTGTCGTTACCATAAACCATGTAGCGCGTGTAAGCCACAAAATCGAGTTCACGGCTCTGGCCCACATAACCCACATCGTACATAGGAATGTAATTTGAAGTGATGTACTGGTCAGGCGAAGTATATTTTCTGAGTACACGTGCCTGTTCGTCAAGAAAACTGGCAGTTTCGCTGTCGGCAAACCGGTAGTGGTCGAGGCGCTGGTGGAGGTTCATACCCCACTGGCGGTGTTGCGGGATATTGATTTCATCGAAGCTGGAATAAGTTCCGCTCCAGAAGTTATTGCCCCAGGCTTTGTTGAGTGCGTCGATAGTAACATATTTTTCTTTCAGCCACGAGCGGAAGCGTTGTGTGGCATCGGTGCCGTAATCGAGAAAACGGCGTGGTTCGTTATCGAGTTGCCAGCCAATTACGCGGTTGTCCTTCCCGTAGCGTTTGCCTAACTCTTCAATCATTGTCATCGAATATTGCCGGTAATAGTTGCTCGAAAAAGTGGCGTGTTGCCGACTTCCGTGGTCCATTTTTGTTCCGTCTTCATCGGTGGCCAGCACATCGGGGTGTTGACGTACAAGCCAAACCGGTGGAGTGGCGGTTGAGGTACACAAAATCACTTTCAGGTTGTATTTGGCCGCCAGCGCCAGCGACCTGTCGAGCCAGGAAAAATCATATTTGCCTTCTTCGGGTTCCAGTTGCGCCCAGGCAAACTCGGCAAAGTGGGTGAATTCGAAACCCATTTTTTCCATGTTCTGAAAATCGCGCTCCCACTGCGACTCGTCCCAATGTTCGGGATAGTAATAAACCCCCACTGAGGTTAACTCTTTTGCCGGGAAAAACTTTTCAGCTTTGTTCTGGGCACTTGTAATCAGCGAAAAAACAAAGGAGGCAATTAAAAGCGCTGTAAATTTTGGTTTCATTCTGGTTGAATTTTGAATATCAGTTTGAACTGCAATTATACCGAATTTTGTTTGAAGTGTGGATTCTGATACCGGATTGAAATGGATACTTGATACTGGACAGAACTGGATATTTGATGCAAATTGAGATTGGTGGTGATTGTTTAAGATTGATGGAAATGCTGTGGTAATCCGTCATTCTGGTTACTTTTCACACGGCCAGTTAAAACTGGGGTTAATTAATCCGGTTTCACTATTTTTGCTGCATCAATTTTTGAGGGAATAATTATGGCACTGATTTTAAATATCGAAACATCCACCGAGGTTTGTTCGGTTTCGCTGGCAAAAAACGGCGAAGTGGTTTACCAGAAAGAAAGTACCGAAGGGATGAACCACTCGCGGTTGCTGACAGTGTTTATTGAGCAGCTTTTCAGCGAAAACAAGCTCGAAATAAAAACGCTGGACGCGGTTGCAGTAAGCAAAGGCCCGGGGTCGTACACAGGATTACGAATTGGCGTTTCGGTGGCAAAAGGGTTGTGCTACGGACTGGGAATTCCGCTGATTTCGGTTGGTTCGCTTAAAACGCTCGGGGTTTATACAGCTACAAACTTCAGCCGGTTTACCAATATTCCCGCGGCTGCCGAACCTCTTTTCTGCCCAATGATTGATGCCCGACGAATGGAAGTTTATACTGCTTTATACGATTTGGCAGGTAACGAAATCAGGCCGGTTTCGGCTGAAATAATTACTTCTGATTTCCTTGCTGAAATTTTGGAAAAACAACCCGTGTTGTTTTTTGGTAATGGTGCAGCCAAATGTACAGGCGTATTGCAACACAAAAATGCGGTTTTTGCCGGACCAATAACTACTTCAGCAGCTTTTATGACGCATCTTTCGAACCGGAAATATGTGGCGGAACAATTTGAGGATGTGGCCTATTTCGAGCCATTTTACCTGAAAAATTTTGTGGCCACTATCCCAAAAAACAAAATTTTAGGTTGAGAATAGCTGCCTGAAAAGCAGGCCAGAAGCTAATAAATATCAGTTTATGGCAAAAAAGTGACACAAAATTTAACTAAAAAATTATTCAGCTGATTGATTTATAACTGTTTTGATTAATTTCGCGGCTTAATTCGAAAATAAAATATTAATGGCATCAACAGCAGATTTCAGAAACGGTTTGTGTTTCATGTTTAAAGGAGAGGTTCACACAATTGTAAGTTTTCTTCACGTAAAACCAGGAAAAGGGCCCGCTTTTGTTCGTACCAAACTGAGAAACGTAAAAACAGGCAGAGTAATTGAAAATACTTTCAACTCGGGGGTAAAAGTTGACGACGTAAGGGTTGAAACCCGCGAATACCAGTTCCTTTATAAAGATGACATGGGACTGAACGTAATGAATACTGAAACCTTTGAGCAAACCACCATACCCGACACAATGATTGACAACTCCGACCTGATGAAGGAAGGACAAATCATCCAGATTATTTTTCATGCCGAGGAGGAAGTTCCGTTAACTGCTTCAATGCCTCCGGTTGTTGAACTTGTTGTTACTTCGACCATTGCCGGTGAAAAAGGCAATACTGCAAGTTCGAATGCTTTAAAACCGGCAACCGTTGAAACCGGCGCCGAAGTGATGGTTCCGATGTTTATTAACGAAGGCGATATTATTAAAGTAAACACCGAAGACAGGTCGTACAGCGAACGCGTAAGGTCATAAAAAGATTTTGAATACAAGGGAATCCGGTCTGGCTCAGTCCGGATTTTTTTGTGCCTGCTCCTGCTGTTTCCGCGAATAAATATCAAGCGCTACAATGATTGCGGTGAAACCCCAGAAAGGCGCTGAAAGCTTATCAGTGTCGAGAAAATTATTCAGGAATCCGTGAATATAATAGGTAACCAACCCGATTAATGCAGTCAACACAAGCGATTTGAGCGCCTTCTCATTCAGGCGGGTGTAGGTATGCACAGCCGTGTAAACCACAACCCCGATAATCAGCAAAAAAGTGAGCATCCCAAACAATCCGGATTCGGAGAGCGGCCCTAAGTACTCGCTGTGGGCATTTCCACCGTCGGCTGAGTTGGTGCTGATGATTGTACGATTTTCATTTAGCTGGAATGGTGCGTACTTAAACATGTAAGTTCCGGGGCCCCAGCCAAAAAACGGCTTTTTTTCGAACATCTGAATTGCACAGCTCCAGCGGTTAATGCGTTCGAGGTTCGAGGCATCGGTGGTGATGTTCGACATGGATGAAATGTGGGTGCGAAAATCAGCCGATGATTGTTCTGAGTTTTGCTCCATCATCATAAAAATGCGGTTCTGAAACAAAAAGAATAAAACCAGCATCGTTAGTACTGTGATAAACAGTGGTTTGAATCTGATTCTCAGTTTCATCACCACATAAACCCCGAATGCCACAATTAAACTCAGCCAGGCAGCACGACTGTATGAAAGAATAAAACCCAGCAATAAAACTGCAAGTACAAAAAGTGCTATGATTTTTGATTTTCGCGGGTAGCTGCTGCCAAATGTAAAAAGCGTAAGAAATGGAATATACATTGCCAGCACTGCACCGTACGAGGTATGGTCGTTGTAAAACGGCGACATCACAAAATGCGCGGCCTGCTTGTCGTACAACCCATAACCCAGGTGGCGGTAGGTTGAATATAAAATTACAATTACAAGCGCTCCGGCATACAACCACACATATTTTTCCATATTTTTTCTGTCGGCAAATAGTTTGCCGGCTAAAAAATAAAAACCAACCACAAACCAAACACGCGACAGCCAGAATTTAACCGAAACCAAAGGCATTGTTGAGGTAATTGCTGTAATAAGAATCCAGGCAAGATTAATGTAAATAGCCACTGAGACCGGGTGTTTCAGCAAATCACGGTCAAATCCGCGCTCGTAAATAACCTTCAGCAGAAAAATAATAAGAAGTCCGAAAAGCAGTGGTTCGGTAGGCAAAAACATATCGAACCCAAGACCGGGAACCAATTCTGAAAGCTGCACCGAAAGCGGCGACATCAATACCACCAGGTAAACAATTTTATCGAATGAATAAATCACAAGCAGCAGGATGGCAAACAGTACCGGCAGTGCATTAATCACAACCTGGTCGCGCTTCACCATAAAAAAAAGGTTCAGCAGAATAAAACCTGCTGAAATGAGGTAAAAAAATGAAATTCTTATGGCAGCTTTTTGAAACACTTTGCGTGTTATTACACTTTGCGGTAATCGAGAACAAGGAAAACAAGCAAAGCCATGAAAACTGCGGAGAAAGCCGAGAAGAATACAATTATCCAGCGCACCGGATGTGATTTTTTATCGGCTGCAAAAGGTTTTTCAACCACATGGCAGTAGGTAATTTCCTTTTCGTATTCGCTTAAGTTGATATCGTAAAGCAGTTGAATTGAATCAAGACTGTTAATCAGATTGTCGTACTCTTTTTCGAGCCTGAAAGCATCTGCACCGGAAACAAGCAAGTTATCATACAGATTTTTAATTTGTTTTGTATCGGTTGCCGAACCTCTGCCTGTAGCTAAAGCAGTCATATAACCCCTTGTAACCTCGGGAACCTGGTTTTGAAAGTCAACGATCCCCGATTCAGACCTTATTTTATTCAAACGCATATAAACCGAATCGATTTTATTTTGCTTTTTCTCCAGTTGCCTTTCCAGTATCACAAGCATTTCACCGTTTTTTGCCTTATGAATATCACCAACCTTCTGATTATAAAAATTGATAAGCGAGTCGCACATTTCAGCAGCGCGTTGTGGATAAAAATCCATTACCACAAGCTCCACCGTTTCATATTGTGTTTTTGATACACTTACATTTTTATTGTAAATATCGAACATGTAAGTGAGGTATTTCGGGTCGTCTTTTTTCAGCTTATAATCTTCGTTTAACGGAAAAGCATCAAACATTTTCATTTTAACGTCGTTCGAGTTGATGATTTCAAGCATCTGCTCGGTCTTCGATTCTTCGCTCATTTCACCAATATTCGACGGATAAATACGCGCAGTTGATTTATACATTGGCCTGATAAAAGCCGGGCCCGAAAAAATGGCGGCTAAAACCACTGCTGCAATACCAACAATTACAAAATGTATTTTTCGTTTCCAGATAAGATTTACAATTCGTTGGTTGTCAAAAAAATTATTCATAAAAACGCTGTTTTAATATTCCGGCTGAGACAGAAAGATTCGGGTAATGGGCACTGTCTGTTTCATAAGAATATGGTTTAATCCGATCGTTATATGTAACGTCTGAAAAATATGTTTATTATTTATTTTGCTTTCGAATTACGGGCATTTATTCAACAATAATTACCGAGTAATTTTTCTTGCCTTTTTGTGCCAGAATGTATTTCCCGTTGATAAGAAACGAACTGTCGATTCGCATTTCCCCATCGGCAACTTTCTCTTTGTTTATGCTTAATCCATTGGCCTGAACAGTGCGGCGCAATTCGCTTTTCGATTCAAAAACGCGGGTTTTCTCGGCAAGCAGTTCAACAACTCCAATCCCGTTTTTAATATCTTCCCTGTCAACGGTAAATTTCGGAACACCTTCGAAAACCGAAAGAAATGTTGATTCGTTGAGTTTACGCAACTGTTCGGCTGTGCCGTTGCCAAAAAGAATTTGTGCTGCCTCAACCGCCATTTCAAAATCATCACGCGAATGAACCATCACTGTAATTTCTTCGGCCAGTTTTTTCTGAAGCGCACGCAGATGAGGAGCTTCTTTGTGTTGCAAAACAAGAGTTTCAATTTCTTCTTTCGAAAGCAGCGTAAATATTTTAATGTAGCGCTCGGCATCATCGTCAGAAGTGTTTAGCCAGAACTGGTAAAACTGGTATGGCGACGTGCGCTCTGCATCAAGCCACACGTTTCCCGATTCGGTTTTTCCAAATTTTGAACCGTCAGCTTTTGTGATGAGCGGACAGGTAAGCGCAAATGCTTCACCTCTGCCTTTTCGGCGAATCAATTCAGTACCGGTGGTAATGTTTCCCCACTGGTCTGAACCACCCAGTTGCAATTTGCAGTTGTGGTTTTCGTTGAGGTACAAAAAGTCGTAACCTTGTACCAGCTGGTAGGTAAATTCGGTAAACGACATCCCTGTTTTCGACTCCTCGCCCAATCTTTTCTTCACCGAATCCTTCGACATCATATAATTTACCGTGATGTGTTTTCCAATATCGCGGATAAAATCGAGAAACGAAAAAGTTTTCATCCAGTCGTAATTATTTACAAGGATGGCGGCGTTTGGCGCATCGCTCTCGAAATCGAGAAAGCGGGCCAGTTGTTTTTTTATACATTCCTGGTTGTGCCGCAGTGTTGGTTCGTCTAACAGATTGCGTTCCTGCGATTTGCCCGATGGGTCGCCAATCATTCCGGTAGCTCCGCCAACAAGTGCAATGGGTTTGTGTCCTGCAATCTGGAAATGTTTGAGCATCATTACACCAACAAGATGGCCAATGTGCAACGAATCGGCTGTCGGGTCGATTCCAAGGTATGCAGCTGTTAATTCTTTATCGAGTTGTTCCTGTGTTCCAGGCATTACATCGTGTAACATTCCCCTCCATTTTAACACATCCACAAAATTCATGAGCAAGCTTTTTTAAAATTTGCGCAAAGATAAAAAATGAAACATGTAAAAAGAGCCAGAACCTGAATAATTAAGGGGTTACTAAATGACACGCATGGCATTCAACACCACAAACAGCAAAACAAAAATAAAAACAAGGTTGTATAAAACAGTTACACCAACAAACCTTGGCAACACAGCTAAAATTCTTTGCCCGAAAAAGTTCTTCATTGCAATTATCAGGTAAACCGGAATCGTTAAAAGAACAATTAATATTGGCCAGCTTGCCAGATTATATAGAATAAAACCGAGCAAAACGATGACAATTAAAACAACAAAAATGAAAGAATGCATGTAAATCGAAAAAATGAGATGCCTTACAAAATGCACTCTTCTGTAGAAGAGTTTCAGCATTAATGCAAACACTGGTAACAACAGAAAAAACGCCCACGACATTAATTTCAGCATTTTATTCACCATCATTTCAGGGTCGCTGAGCGTACGGATTAACTGTCTGATCTCTTTTTTTTCACTTTCATTATCAGCACTTTCAAGGTTTTTTTCCAATACTTCAATTGTATGGTCGAGTTGTTGTTTTAGTTTCGTCGGACTGCTGAAAATCAGTGGGTCGAAATCCACAATAACTACCGAATCGTTGATTATAGTTTCGTACTGAGTTGCTGTTTTATTGCTGTTCAAAAGAGTTTCATCATTTTCTGCTGAATAATTTGCCGAACCTGTGTCGTTTTGAAGCGATTCGTTAAAAATCCGGCTGGTTTGCCATTGCAGCAACAAAAACATCAAAAAACTCGAAAAAATAAAAATCCTGATGGGAGGTGCATAAGGAACACGTTTCCCGTCAAAAAACTGCGACGGAAGAAATCCGGGTTTTAAAATGAGGGCTTTTAACGTTCTGAAAAAGCGGGTGTCGAACGCAAAAAAATCGCCCAGAAAATTGATAATTATAAAACCAAATGGTTTGTCGAAATCACTTACCGACTGCCCGCATTCCGGGCAAAATCGCCCTGTAAAAACAGTTCCGCAGTTTTCGCAGGTTGTGTTTTCAGCAACCGGTTGCTCAACAGGTTTTAGTAAACGTTTAAATCTGTTCAGCAGGTTTTTCATCCTTCTCTTCTGGCTTTTCTTCGTCCCACAAATCAATAAACGGGAAAATGGAAGGCGCAAGATTTCTGATTGACTCGTACATCTGCGATTCCTTTTTAGCGCTTTCAGGAATAAAGCGCATGTCGTTATCGATTTTATCAAAAATCATTAAAGTGATGCTGAGGAAAAGCAGTGAACGCAATAACCCCACAATTACACCGCCCATTTTGTTGAAAACACCCAGCAAGCCGGGTTCCACCATTTTGCTGACCACATCGGCAACAATATGAACCAGAATCACAATCACCACAAACGTTACGGCAAACGAAATGATGTCGAGG
The DNA here is from genome assembly GCA_050179035.1 of Draconibacterium sp. GTDB lineage: Bacteria > Bacteroidota > Bacteroidia > Bacteroidales > Prolixibacteraceae > Draconibacterium. The sequence goes on from JBFXFM010000005.1 coordinate 19,757, forward strand.
TAAACGGTTTGTAACTTAAAATACTTAATCAGTTGCTCGGTGGTGATTTGCGAAAAATGAATTGCTCCCCAGATTCCGAGTATTAACGCTGCAATTGACGCAAGTTCTGCAATCAGTCCGTTTTTATAACCTCCTATTAAGGAAAAAAACAGGATAAAAATGATGATGTAATCGATAAAGTTCATGTTAAGCTAAGTTCCGAATTTATGGCTGCGAATTTAGAAAATTACCTCCCTGATTGCATGGCAAAAATCGGTAAAAACACGATTAAAATGGTTTAACGGAATAATACAAAGGTAAATACGCGCCGAGAAAAGATTTATTGTTGTGCCAGTTGCTCAACCTCTGCGAAAACCCTGTAAAAATTTCCACCCCACACTTTTATAATTTCATCTTCGGTGTAGCCACGTTTCAGCATTTCGGCAGTAATATTCGGGAACTGGCTCACATCAGCACAACCCTCAACACCGCCGCCACCATCAAAATCGCTGCCAATTCCCACATAATCAATTCCAACCAGGTTTTTTACATGGTCGATGTGATCGACACAATCAGCAACAGTGGGTAGTGGTTTCGGGTATTTTTCGCTCAGCTGGCGCCACTCCTTGCGTAATTCTTTTTTCTGTTCTTCGGTCAATGAAGCCGACCGTGCTTCATAATTGCTGTAAAACTCCTTCCTTTTCTGATAGAAAACGGAAGTTGTGTCGGGGTCTTTTATATAATCGTCGAGGAGGCAAATCTGAATCACACCGCCGTTTTTGGCCAATGCTTTTATCATATCGTCGGTCATATTCCGCGGATGTTTTGCAATGGCGCGTACACTCGAATGCGAGGCAATTACCGGGGCTTTGCTTGTGGCAATCACATCATAAAAAGCTTTGTCCGAAATGTGCGAAACATCCACCATCATTCCCAGCCGGTTCATTTCCTTTACCACGTCTTTCCCAAATGCGCTCAGTCCGTTGTGTTCCGCTCCTTTTTTGTCGGTCGATGAGTCGCAGATATCATTGTTGTACGAGTGGCAAAGCGTGATGTACCTGACACCGCGGTTGTAAAACTCACTCACCCGGCTGATGTCGGTTCCAATTGGAAAACCATTTTCCATGCCGATGTAAATGGCAAGTTTTCCGGCTTGTTCATACAGTGCCGCATCTTTCGAGTTTACTGCCACACTTGCCATTCCGCTGTATTTGGTGCAGGCGCCATTAATGGCGTCAATCATATCATTCGCCATTTTATATGCTTCCTGTGTGTTTTCAGGTGTTCTGGGTTTTTGCCCGGTAAATGCGGCAAAAAACATGGCATCGAGTCCGCCTTCTATCATCCGCGGAAAATCAACCCGGCTTTGTGGTGGTTTATTTTTTATGCCGACATTGAAAGTGCTGTCTAATAAATTCATGGGTGTATCGCAGTGCGTGTCAACCGTGAGCGCTTTTTTGTGAATTTCCGCCACATTCTTATTAGTGGCCTGACCAGAAACAACAATCGAATTAAGCATTGTGAGTGCCAGAAGCAACATAAACGCCTTTTTCATAGAAACACGGTTTTTCAGAATGATTTACAATAATAACAAAATACAGTTCAAACTGATGATTGACGGGCGAAACATGCAAATAAATTCATTATAAAATCAGGTTAAAAAATGCTGTCAGTTTTTGTTAAACGGCATAAAACCGAATTTATAGAAAACTGTAAATCTGAAAGTCTGATAAAGGTAGTCGTTTATACCGGTCTGGTATTCCGCTTTCCAGTCAAAATTTGCGGAAGAAAATTTCAGATTGGTTCGGTAAACAAGCGGGTCGTTGTAACCGCGCACACCCATGTACTGGTAAGCATCGTAACCGCTGTAACCACCGATTTCGTTTTTCCAGTTCAGTCGTTTGTGTTTCAGATCGATTCCGAATTGGTAAAGCGCTCCTTCGTCTTGGGCCAGTTCAACTTTATTGGTTTGCCACACATAAAAACCGCCCATTGCTGCAACCCGCACCTCATCGATAAAACCCTTTTTCGGAAAAACTGATTTACCAAAAGCAATGTGGTAATAGTTGGCCGGTGCATCGGTGTAACGCCCCTGAATAGCGCCGCCAGTGGTGGTTTTCGCTGAATAATTGATAGTAATATCGGGCAGGTTTTTCCTGTCGCGCACCAATTGTATAAAAGTGCTTATCCAAATGTCGCCGGTTTGCGTAATCCAGCCGGTATCGTCGTAATAAATCTGGCGTTCATCGCGCACTGAATTGTCGGTTTGAAAAGTTTCGGTCGGAAATCCCCAAACATGCACCACCACCCGCTTTGGAACCACCGACCAGTACAAACTCAGATACGAGTTCACGCCGCGATCGCCTTCCATATAATGTGCATGTACCCCTGTTTCGATGTTTGAAAGCGAATCGAGAACAGCAAAATCCATGGCAGGTACCGGCAATGCGTTTGGCCCAAGTTTGGCGGGAGCAATCTGCAACCATTTGTTAATATGGCTACTGCCAAAATCAATCCAGTTGCCGGTGGGTCGCGACTGACCCGAGACCCAGAATGCCGGAAAAAGTAAAAACAGGGTGAGGAAGTTTATCTTCATCAGTTTTTGTTTCAAAGAGTGCAAATATTGTAAAATCAATCCATCCGGGGAAAAAAGCGCCACAAAATTATCAGCATAAAAAACAGTGTATGTAGAAATGGAAACAAACCCGGTTTTATTTGGTTGAATAGCTGGTTTGGGTTTATTTTGGCCGACAGAAAATTATGAGGTGAATGCGCAGATTAAAAAATAAAAAATGGCTGATTTTGCCTGTTACAGCAGTGGCTGTTTTCGGGCTCACGCAGCTTGCCTGGCGGTTTCCGGCGGTAACTGAAAAACTCTATTCGCGTGGAATTTACCCTGTTATTGCAGCAATCTTTTCAAATATCAGCAGGTTTGCGCCTTTTTCGCTCGACGATATTTTTTATGTACTGCTTGTAGCTGCATTTGTTGTACTTATTGCATTACTCATTCTTCGAAAAATCAGGTTTTCAACTGCCGGGAAAATAATTTTAAATGTGTTCGCTTCGGTTTACATCCTGTTTTATGTTTTGTGGGGTTTCAACTATTTCAGAAACGACATTTACAACCGGCTGGCGCTGAAACACCGAAACGCCAACACTAAAGAGTTTGTGGTACAACTCCGTAAACTTGTTGAAAACACAAACAAATCGTGGTGTACTTTCGATAGCTGGGACCCCGGAAAAGTGGATGCCCGGATTGAAGCCTCATATAAAAAACTGGCCCCGGCACTGAAAATAAAATATCCGGGAGGTAAACGACCAGCCAAACCGGTTACCATGAGCCACTTTTTTGCACAGGCAGGAATTTCAGGTTACTACGGCCCGTTTTTTAACGAAGTGCATGTAAACACTTACATTCTTCCGGTGGAATACCCATTCATTCTTGCTCACGAAAAAGCGCACCAACTGGGCATTACAAACGAGGCCGAAGCCAATTTTTATGCATGGCTGGTTTGTACAAACAGCAAATCGAAACAACTGCAATATTCGGCTAATTTACACGTGCTGCAATATTTTCTGTACCAGGGGTACAAACTCGATGAGTACGATGCAATTATTGCCAAACTCGACAAGCGGGTAAAAAAAGACCTGCAAAAAATTCGCGAAAACTGGATGAGTCTGCGCAACGAAAAAATTGATGAGGCAGCCTCGAAAGTGAACGATTTTTACCTGAAAACCAACAAAATAAAGGAGGGAGTAAAAGAATACAGCGGCGTGGTAAAGTTTGTGATGGACTACTCGTATGATACAAAATTCAAACAAAAATGGGAGTTGAAACAGTAGTAAAATACCCTATTTTTGCTGAGCAAACATTTTCCAGTTTTAATTTTTAATTCTCAATTTTTAATTGAATAATGAAGCTAATTCCTATTTCAGCCGGAAATTTTCATTGTGATGGAGGAGCGCTTTTTGGTGTAATTCCAAAAAAGCTTTGGAGCAAAGTTTATGCTGCCGATGAAAACAACTTTACCAAACTCGCACTGCGCTGCCTGCTCGTTGACCTCGGTGAACAGAAAATCCTCATCGAAGCCGGTATCGGAAATCACTACCCGGAGAAACATTTTGAGAACAATGGGTACATTCCGGGCAATCATCTCGAAAAATCACTTCAGCAAAACGGGTACTCGGTCAACGATATTACCGATGTATTTTTCACCCACCTGCATTGGGACCACTGCACCGGCGCTGTAAAAACCGAAAACGAAAAGTTTTTGCCGGTTTTTCCGAATGCAAATTACTGGTGCAGCAAAACCCAGTGGGAACACGCCAAAATCTCAAACCTGCGTGAGAAAGCAGCTTATCACCTTGATATTCTGCGGTTTTTTGCCGATAGCGGGAAGCTGCATCTGATTGCCAACGAAGGCGAACTATTTCCCGGATTTTCAGTTCGTTTTTTTTACGGTCATACGCCGGGGCTGGCGATTCCGTTTATTCAGGCCGAAGGAAAAACAATTGTTTACACTTCCGATTTGATTCCAACAACTGCAAATGTTCCGCTGCTTTGGATTGCCGCTTACGATTTGTACCCGGTAAAAACGATGGAGGAAAAAGAGACATTTCTGAAAGAAGTTGCTGAACAGCATTACATTTTGTTTTTTGAACACGATTTTTATACCGAATGTTGCACAGTTCAGCTTACCGAAAAAGGATTTATTTCGGACAACCGATTTCAACTCACCGATATTTTTAAAGATTCGGCCAAAATCGAATAAACAAACAGCAGGTTTTCCTAATTTTAACGACAAGGAAATAAACAATGAATTACAATTACCAATCGAAAATATTCCCGGGGTTTGAAACCTTTGCGAACACACTGGCAGCCTGGAAAAGTTCCGGCGAAACCATTGTTTTCACCAATGGCTGCTTTGATATCATTCACCACGGACATGTCGATTCGTTGCACAAATCGGCTGAATTGGGAAGCAAACTGATTGTAGGGTTGAATTCTGATGCTTCTGTTGCACTGCTGAAAGGACAAAACAGGCCTATTCTCAACTATGAATCGCGAGCTGCTGTATTGGCTGCATTTGCTTTTGTTGATGCGGTTGTTTTTTTTAATGAAGAAACCCCTGCCACACTGATTGCCCAGATTATACCCGATGTTTTGGTAAAAGGTAAACAATACGAAATTCACGAAATTGCTGGTCACGATACGGTGCTTGCACACGGTGGCCGGGTTGAAACGCTCGATTTGATTCCGGGAATATCAACCAGCGGTATTATTCAGAAAATTAAAAACAGCGAATAAAATGTCAGCCATAAAAAGCATTTACACCTGTCAGAATTGCGGGACACAATCGCCTAAATGGCTGGGGAAATGCCCGTCGTGCAACGAATGGAACACCTTTGTTGAAGAGGTGGTAAGCAAAAAACAGGCAACCGGAAAAATTGCTGCACAAATTACAGGCAACCAACCCCTCACCCTCGATAAAATTGAAACAGTTCATAACAAACGTATTTCAGTAAAAATTGAAGAATTTAACCGCGTGCTTGGCGGTGGAATTGTTCCAGGCTCGCTGATTTTGCTGGGGGGCGACCCCGGAATCGGGAAATCGACACTCGCCCTGCAACTGGCGCTGGAGTTAAGCGACAGAAAAATTCTGTACACCTCGGGCGAGGAAAGTCTGCAACAGATTAAGCTCAGGGCCGAACGCCTGAAAACAATGAACAACAACTGCTTGTTTTTAAGCGAAACCTCACTCGAAAATATAATCGCTCAAACCGAACAGGTTCAGCCCGAAATTTTAATTATCGATTCAATTCAAACGCTTTCAACCGAAACCATCGAGTCGTCGCCCGGTTCGGTTTCGCAGGTGCGCGAGTGCACGTCGGTGATTTTAAAACTGGCCAAGAAAACCGGGACTGCTGTAATTCTGATCGGACACATCACAAAAGAAGGCAGTCTTGCCGGCCCGAAAGTGCTTGAACACATGGTTGATGTGGTGTTGCAGTTTGAAGGTGACACCAATTATATGTACCGCATTTTGCGCTCGAACAAAAATCGTTTCGGCTCAACCAGCGAACTCGGTATTTTTGAAATGGGTAGCGATGGTTTGCGCGAAATAATCAATCCCTCGGAATTGCTGATTTCGAAAATGAGCGATAATGTGAGCGGCACTGCCATTGCAAGTGCCATTGAAGGAGCAAGACCTTTTCTCATCGAAATTCAGTCGCTTGTAAGTTCGGCGGTTTACGGAACGCCGCAACGCTCAACCACCGGTTTCGATTTGCGCCGACTGAATATGTTGCTGGCAGTGCTCGAAAAAAGGGCCGGGTTTAAACTCATTCAAAAAGATGTGTTTCTGAACATTGCCGGCGGACTTCGCATCAGCGATCCGGCAACCGATCTTTCGGTAATCAGCGCTATTCTCTCGTCGAACCTCGATGTACCCATCAACCACAAATGGTGTTTTGCCGGTGAGGTGGGACTTACAGGCGAAATCCGCGCAGTGAACCGGGTTGAACAACGCATTGCCGAAGCCGAAAAATTGGGGTTCAGCCGTATCTTTATTCCGGCGCACAACAAAAGTTTCGACCACGCGAAATTCAAAATTGAAATTGTGAAAGCCGCACGGGTGGAGGAAGTGTTTCGCAAAATCTTCTCGTAAAATGTTTTTTAACTTCGATTTCTTTGAATTGTGGTGCAACAATTCATAATTTGGCCCGCTGAAATTAATATGAAAAAGAAATTAATACCACTGATTTTTATTGTCGCTGCATTTATTTCGTGCGACAAACCTGTGATTGAAAAGCCCGATCATTTGCTGAAAGAAAAGAAAATGATTGAAATGCTTGTTGACATTCATTTGGCCGAAGCCACTTTTACTCACATGCGTTACGATTCGATTGTACGCAACAGCAGCTCGGCTAATTTTTATTATTCTGTTCTCGAAAAGTACCAGGTTCCCGATTCTGTTTTCGAAAAATCGTATGTTTTTTACGCCAGCGACCCGAAAAATTTCGAAAAAATGTACCGAGAAGTGGTGAATAAATTAGTTGAAATTGAACAGGATTTTTCGGGCAGAAAACTGGATGAACTCGAATTTAAACCCAAAGATGCGCAGTGAGAAAAATTGGCGCAACCTATATTTTCACCGGAATCCAGCCACCAATAAAAAACGGAATTCTGACTGTTTATGATGACGGAACAATTCTGGAAATTGACAGTCAGAAAAATTTAACCGAACAACACGGCCTCGAATATTACAGCGGAATTTTAGTTCCGGGTTTTGTGAATGCACATTGTCATCTCGAACTTTCGCAACTCGAAGGGAAAATTGAAGAAAAAACCGGCATTGGTGGTTTTGTTGGCCAAATCAACAAGCTGCGCAACCTCGACTTTGGCGACACGGAAAAAATAATGCACCTGGCCGACCGCAAAATGTGGGCCGCCGGAATCTCGGTGGTTGGCGACATTTCAAACTCAGCACTTTCGATTAAACCAAAACTGAAAAGCCGGATTTTTTACCACACGTTTATCGAGTCATTCGGATTTCACCCTTCGCGGGCTGAAAGGGCATTTGATTATGCACTTTTTGTGCAACAACAGTTTACCAACCGAAACCTGCAAAGTTCGGTTGTGCCGCACTCGCCTTACTCGGTTTCGCAGCCGTTGTTCGAAAAAATCGCTCAAAATGCTGTTGAAGAAAACAGCCTTGTTTGCATGCACAACCAGGAAAGTGAAGGCGAGGCCGAATTTTTTACCAGCGGCACCGGTGAAATTGCATCACATATTTCTGAAAATCTTGGAATCGACACATCGCACTGGAAACCCACCGGACAAAGTTCGCTGGTTTCGGTACTGAAATATTTACCGGCAAAAAACCCGCTGCTGTTGGTGCACAATACTTTTACTACACAAGCCGATATTGATGTTTTGCTACAACAGCGCAATAGGGAAAACACCTTTTTTGTGTTGTGCCCCAACTCAAATTTGTACATCGAAAACCAATTGCCACCAGTTGAAATGTTCAGGCAAAACAACCTCAATGTTTGTCTCGGAACCGATAGTCTGGCTTCAAACCATCAGCTTTCTGTTTTGGCTGAAATGATAACATTGCAGGAAAATTTCCCCGGTATTCATCTCGAAGAACTGGTGAACTGGGCTTGTTTCAATGGCGCGAGAGCTTTGCAGGTTGAAAACAGGTTCGGAAGTTTTGAGCCAGGAAAAAAGCCGGGAGTAAACCTGATTTCAGGAATTGATTTTAAAAACATGAAATTCACTAAAATCAGTAAAGTAAAAAGACTAATCTGATGTGTACTATGTGCCTATGTGGTTTAAATTCACCACATAGGCACATAGTATTCATAGGAAAAAACATTAAAATAATGTCAACATTTCTTTTTGATAAAATAGTATTTGGCCCGGTGAAAAGCCGCCGGCTGGGTGTTTCGCTGGGTATCAACCTGTTGCCCACCAATGTAAAACTGTGTTCGTTCGACTGTATTTACTGCGAATGTGGCTGGACACCCAAAAAGCAGGAAGTAAAAGCTGTTTTGCCCACACGCAAACAGGTAAGCGAAAAATTAGAAGAAAAATTGCTGGAGATGGGAGCATCTGGCGAACTGCCCGATGTGATAACTTTCGCCGGAAACGGCGAGCCCACGCTTCATCCTGAATTTGCAGAAATAATTGACGATACAATTAGTTTGCGAAACCGGTTTGCTCCAAAAGCCCGGATTGCCGTGCTTTCAAATTCAACCATGCTCCATAAAAAACCTGTTTTTGATGCGCTGCTGAAAATTGATGATAACATCCTGAAACTTGATTCGGCTTTCGAAGAAACAGTGCGGCTGCTCGATTGCCCAAAAGGTAATTTCAACCTGCAAAAAGTGATTGAACAGTTGACTGCGTTTAACGGACGTGTGATTATTCAAACCATGTTTGTACGTGGCAAGTTCAAAGAGGCAAAGGTTGATAACACTACCGAACCGGAAGTTTCGGCGTGGATTGAACTCATCAGAAAAATTAAGCCTTCGCAGGTGATGATTTACACCATCGACCGCGATACGCCACTTGATACGCTTCAAAAAGTGCCACTTGCCGAATTGAATAATATTGCCGGTAAGCTAAAAGAAGCCGGTTTCAAAGTGCAGGTTTCGGGATAAAATCTGCACTTTGAACCTGGCTTATTTCCAGTATTTATAATGTTTTTCGTGTATTTACAACAAAGTCGCGTTCCGATTTAATCATGTTTACGGTGTGCAGCAAAAGCGCTTTTATTTCGGCAATCAGTTTAAAATAAAGCACCGAATTGCGCGAATTCACTTCTTTGTTTTTGATTCGTTTTATCTGGTTTTTTTCGAGTTTGGCCAAAACCTCCAACAGCTTATCACGTTCATTCGAAATATTTTCAATATCGTCAAAATTGAATTCTTTGATTGAGCTAAGCGCCAGGTTAAAGAAACCATCGATCTGTGACACAAGTTTTAAAAGCTCTGAATGTTGTTCAGCCACAAATGGTTTGTGGTTATTTTTTGTGTAAACCATTATGGGTTCGAGCATAAAATGACCGGCATGAGCCATTTCGCGTTTATAATTCATCATTTGCAGGTAAAAATGCCCCGAATCAACCTGTCCGCCGCTTAAAACCTGTACGGTAGAATAGCTTTTTTCCTTATTTCGTTTCGACCGCCGGAGAAAGTCCTCGCTCGATTTTTCTGCAAGTTTGAGTTTGTTTCTGTCTTCGCTTAAAAATCCCTCAATTCCTAAAGAAACCACATAGTTTGACGAGACAATTCCTTTAATAATCTGTTTTTGGCTTTTCGAAATGATAACATCAAACGTGTCTTTTACATCAATTAAATCTTCAGCCTCAACCTGCGTGTTTTCTGAGCGTTTTTTCAGCATGAAATGAGTGCGCAGAACCACAAAAATAGCAAGGGCGATAAAAACAAAAATCATCAGCTTGCCACCCATGGAAATCAGAAATGCAATAAATGCTGCACCGGTGAATGCAACAACAGCGGTTAAAAACCAACCGCCAATAACAGCAATAACTCCTGAAACGCGAAATACTGCACTATCGCGATCCCAGGCGCGGTCGGCCAACGAAGTTCCCATTGCCACCATAAAAGTTACATAAGTTGTAGAAAGCGGCAGTTTCAGCGAAGTTCCAATTGCAATTAATGCACTGGCAACCACAAGGTTTACCGAAGCTCTTACTTTGTCAAAAGCAGGTGGTTCAGGGTCGGCTGGTGTTGTTAAATCGAAAGGCAAAAATCTTTTGTCGATGGTTTGTATTAATCGTTGTGGAATTATTCCGGTAACTTTATTGCTGAACCGTGAAGTTGACCGCACAATCATCCGCGCAATTGGCGAAGAATCAAATTTCTCGGTTCCTTCGCTTTGCCTCGAAAGATCGACTGATGTTGCAATAACCATTCTCGATTTTTTTGAGAATATCAGCGTGGCTATCATTATTAACCCTGCAATAAAAAGCATGTAAGCAGGTGTATCAACCTTGCCGCCCAGCATTCCCATCGAAAAACTGCCGGCATCAGGAGCTCCTCCGGCTATCCATATTTTAAATGAATTAAACCCGGCCAGTGGAACCCCGATAAAATTTACAAGGTCGTTGCCGGCAAATGCCATTGCAAGTGCGAAAGTGCCCACCAAAACCACCAGTTTGAGAATTTTTATTTTGAAAATCCATTTAAAGAGCTGAATCAGAACCGTCCAGCCAATCAAACTATATAGCAAAACCAGCGAAGTATTGCCTTTTATCCAGCTGCTTAATGTTTCTCCGCTGTTTAAAGGAATATCGGCAAACGAAGAATCGCTGATACCTTTTACCAGAATAAAATAGGTTATAGTTGTAATGGCAAGTCCCCCGTAAATTGAGCCAAAATAGCGCATCGGTCCCCGATAATTAAATGAAAAAATTAACCGCGCCACATATTGTACAAACGTTCCCACCGTAAAAGCAATCACTACCGAAACCAAGATACCAGTAATTATGGCTAAAGCCTTTTCAGAATTTATATAATTGGATAATTCGATGATTGCCGAACCACCAGCTTGTTTGATTTTAATGACGGCAACCGCAACTGAAGCGCCTAAAAGTTCGAAAACCACCGAAACCGTTGTGGATGTTGGCATTCCGAACGCATTAAAAGTATCGAGCATCACCACATCAGTAATCATTACTGCCAGGAAGATGATCATTATTTCGGAAAAGAAAAACATATCGGGGTGGAAAATCCCTTTACGTGCTACTTCCATCATCCCGTTTGAAAACGCAGCTCCAATAAGAACACCCAAAGCGGCCATAGTGAAAATAAGCCATTTGGGTGCGGCTTTTGAGCCAACTGCCGAATTCAGAAAATTTACCGCATCATTTGCTACTCCAACAACAAGATCTGATGCTGCGAGTGCAAACAACACTACCACCAGAATAATGTAAAAATTCTCCATTTGGTTAGTGTATTAAGTTTTTATTCACATTTCAAAGATACCGTTATGAAAAAACTGAGTTGTGTTAAGATATTAAAAAAATGTTACAAAACGATTAAAAATCTATTACGCAGGTACAAATAATAATTTCCTAATTTTGCGCTGAAATTAAAACCTTTATGAAAAAACTTACTTCGAAACAGGTGGTGGTGTTTTTATCGCTGGTGCTTACACTCGTTGTTGGTATCGGATGGTATTACCTTTTGTTAACCGGCTTTTCGTTTTTATTTATGGCGATTGGGTTGGTGGCTTATTTTGTGTTTGTATTTTACATCATCCAGTTTGCCATTAACACTTTTATTTTGGAAAAAATCAGACCGTTATATAAAATTATCGACTTTGTACCGCATAAGGAAAATGAACCGAAATTAAGGTTGACACCAGGATTTGTGGAACTTGCACAGGTTGAGCACGATGTGGAAGAATGGGCGCAAAACCAGTTGCAGGAAATTGAACGTTTAAAAGAAATGGAACGTTACCGTAAAGATTTTGTGGGAAACGTTTCGCACGAGCTGAAAACGCCGATATTTAATATCCAGGGCTACATATTAACCTTACTCGAAGGCGGGCTCGAAGACCCAAACATCAACAAACTCTACCTTACACGCGCCGAAAAAAGTATCGACCGTATGATTTCGATTGTGGAAGACCTTGAATCGATTAATAAACTCGAAACCGGCGAGTTAAAACCGCTTTTTGCCATTTTCGATATTGTGAAAATTGTTGACGAGGTTTTTGAACTCGAACAACGTTTATCGAAAGAAAGACAGATTTCGCTGATTTACAGTTATCGGCCCGATAAACCGCTGATGGTAAAAGCCGACCGTAAACGAATCATTGAAGTTTTGACCAATCTTGTTGTAAACGGTATTAAATACGGAAAAGTGAATGGTTTTGTAAAAGTGGGTTTCTATGATTTCGACGATAAAATTATGATTGAAGTTTCTGATAACGGAATTGGGATTGATAAAAAAGACCTTTCGCGTATTTTTGAACGATTTTTCAGGGTCGATAAATCCCGCTCGCGTGAACAGGGCGGAACAGGACTCGGGCTTTCAATTGTAAAACACATCATTGAAGCACACAACCAAACCATTAATGTACAAAGTGTGCATAACGAAGGAACCACCTTTACTTTCACGCTCGAAAAGGCCAAATGATAAACAATTTTTAAAGTCGCTGAAAATTAGCTGTATTGTAACAGAACGTTTCCATGTAATCGGTATATTTACCAACTCATAAATGTTGAAAATTATGGAGGATACAATTTTTAAAATTCTGTTGGTTGACGACGAAGAAGACATTCTCGAATTTATTAGTTACAACCTCGAAAAAGAAGGATATAAAGTATTTACTGCCAAAAATGGTATTGAGGCTTTAAAATCGGCTGAAAAAAACCTGCCTCATCTGGTTATTCTTGATGTGATGATGCCCGAAATGGATGGCATTGCAGCTTGCGAGGAAATGAGAAAAATGCCAGCACTTGATAATACTGTAATTGCATTTTTAACTGCCAGAGGCGAAGACTATTCACAAATTGCAGGGTTCGAAGCTGGTGCCGACGATTATATCACAAAACCTGTAAGGCCCAAAGTATTGGTCAGCAGGGTAAAAGCACTCCTGAAACGTAAAGGCGAAACAACCGTTGCTCCTGTGGTTCAGAATGAGAATACTGTAAGTGTTGGCAATCTCATTATCGACAAGGAAAGATACCTTATAAAAATCAACAACGAGGAGATGGTTTTGCCACGCAAAGAGTTTGAATTGCTTTCGTTATTGGTTTCGAAACAGGGGAAGGTTTTTACACGCGAAGAAATTTACCACTCAGTTTGGGGCGAAAATGTGGTGGTTGGCGACCGCACCATCGATGTTCATATTCGCAAACTGCGCGAAAAAATTGGTAATGACCATATTAAAACCCTCAAAGGAATCGGGTACAAATTTGTTGACTGAAGACAAATTTGGCAGAAAATGCCCGAATGTTCAGACGAAATAAATAACAGGGTACAAAATAATAAAACCCAACAAGTAACCTGCCGTTAACTGTGGCAGGTTATTTTTTTCGAGCAAAACACGTGCAGTACCAGTTAATCCCGAAACCAGCACTATTATTACAAGCGCACCCACCGGGTTTACGCCGCCCCTGAATGAGATGGCAAAAAATGTAGCTGTTACTGCCCCGGCAGCGGCCATGTGAATGCTGATGTTCCATTTCACCGAAATCAATAAAAGAGCCACAATCAGTATCACCGATGCTATCATAAAAAGCCTGAATACAGGTAAAAAATAAATGCGGCTGAGCAGCACAAAACCGATGTAATAAAAAACCGACGTCAACAGCAGTGGCAAAATTCTGTCGCGGCTTTCGCGCATTAAAAAATCGAATTTCGGATTCAGCGCCAGCATGGCAATCGAAAGCATAGGCAAAGTGGCTGTGGTGAAAAATATCACTAACAAAAGATATCTTTTTGCCTGGCCCGAAAGCATGAAATCATACAACCCTGTATTTAGCAAAAGTAAAAATCCAAGCGCCGGCAAAATTACGGGGTGAAATAAAAATGAGATTATTTTGGCTGTTTTTTGGGTCATTTTATAACTCCTTTCGCAGGCGGGCCACTGGTATTCCCAGTTGTTCGCGGTATTTGGCAACGGTGCGGCGAGCAATATTATAGGTTTTTTTCTTCAATATTGAAGCCAGTTTATCATCGGTCAGCGGGTGTTTTTTGTCTTCTGCTTCAATACAATCCTGTAATATCTTCTTTATTTCACGGGTCGAAACTTCTTCCCCGTCGTCTTTTTGCATCCCTTCTGAAAAGAAGAATTTCAGCGGGTAAATGCCAAAATGGGTTTGAATGTACTTGCTGTTCGAAACGCGTGAAATGGTAGAAATATCGAGCCCGGTGCGTTCAGCAATATCTTTCAGAATCATTGGCTTCATCTTGGTTTCATCACCATCGATAAAGTAATTTTTCTGGTAATTCACAATCTCCGACATGGTTTGCATCAGTGTAGTCTGGCGCTGTTGCAAGGCATCGATAAACCATTTTGCCGAGTCAAGTTTTTCCTTTACAAAAACCAGCGCTTCTTTGCGGCTCCTGGTTCTTTGGGTTTCGCCCATTGAACGCAGCATATCAAGGTAAGTATCGTTGATTTTCAGCTCGGGAACATTGCGCTGGTTTAACGACAGTATTAATTCACCATCGATATTTTCAAGAATAAAATCGGGTACGATGTGCTGATTGGCCTTGTTCATGGGGTTGCTGTACGAACTGCCTGGTTTTGGGTTCAGTTTCAGAATCTGGTCAATTGCATCTTTTAGTTGTTGATCGTCGAGCTCAAGTTTATTCTGAATTTTTGAATAATGCTTTTTGGTGAATTCGTCGAAATAAGTCTTTACAATTTCGCGGGCAGTGGCAAAATGTTCACGGTTCATGCGGTTAATCTGAATCAGCAGGCATTCCTGCAGATCGCGGGCTGCAACACCGGGCGGGTCGAACTGCTGAACCACTTTCAGAATTTTTTGCAACTCCTGCTCCGATATTTCCATGTTAAGATTGAACGCCAGGTCGTCGCTGATAGCAGGTAAATCGCGGCGCAGGTATCCATCGTCGTCAATATTTCCGATGATGTACTCCGCCAATTGCTGTTCTTCATCGGTCAAATCAGCCACTCCGAGTTGTTCAAGCAAATACTCATGAAATGTGGTTCCAACCGAAAAGGGGATGTCGATGTACTTATCGTCTTTCGAATAATTGTTTGTGTTCAGTTTGTAGGAAGGAATATCTTCGTCCTCGTCGTAATAATCGTCGAAGGTAAACTCGTCGTTATCCACATCTGTTTCCGGCCCGGTATCTTCCTGGTTTTCATTATCCGGTTCATCAGAGCCGCTTTCCGATTCAAGTTCGAGTACCGGATTTTCTTCAAGTTCCTTTTTAATACGTTGTTCGAGTTGTAAAGCAGGAATTTCCAAAAGCTTAATCACCTGAATCTGCTGTGGCGAAAGCTTTTGAAGCAGTTTTTGCTGTAACGATAGTTTTTGCTTCATAACCCTTTTTTACCCCGTAAATTTACATTTTTTTGCGAAGTAAATGAGCAACGCTTTTAGAACTCGGCATTTTTAGGAGTTCGTGCAAATGGAATCACATCGCGAATGTTTCCCATGCCGGTAACAAAAAGGATAAAACGTTCGAAACCAAGCCCAAATCCACTGTGCACCACTGTGCCGAAACGACGGGTGTCGAGGTACCACCACATTTCTTCAACCGGAATATGCATTTCCCTCATGCGGGTTTCCAGCTTTTCGAGGTTTTCCTCACGTTGCGAACCGCCGATAATTTCGCCAATTTGCGGAAATAGAACATCCATAGCTCCAACGGTTTTACCGTCGTCGTTCTGTTTCATGTAAAATGCTTTAATGTCTTTCGGGTAGTTGGTCAGAATTACCGGGCATTTAAAGTGTTTCTCTACAAGATAACGTTCGTGTTCGCTTTGCAGGTCGATTCCCCATTCCACCGGGAACTGGAATTTCTTCTTTTTATAATAGGGTGAGTTTTTCAGAATCTCGATGGCTTCGGTGTATGTAAGCCTGATAAAATCGTTGTTTAAAACAAAGTTCAGCTTTTCAATCAGTTCCATCGAACGCTGGTCCTGCGGTTTATCTTTTTCTTCTTCCTGAAGGCGTTTTGCCAGAAACTGCAAATCATCCATGCAATTGTCGAGTGCATACTTAATTAATGATTTCAGAAACTCTTCGGCCAAATCCATGTTATCTTTCAAATCGTAAAATGCCATTTCGGGTTCAATCATCCAAAACTCGGCGAGGTGGCGGGTTGTGTTCGAGTTTTCGGCCCTGAAGGTTGGCCCGAAAGTATATATTTCGCCCAAAGCCATTGCACCAAGTTCACCTTCTAACTGTCCAGAAACAGTAAGATTGGTAGGTTTACCAAAAAAATCCTGGCTGTAATCAATTTCGCCTGTTTCGGTAAGTGGCGGGTTTTTCGGATCAAGAATGCTCACCCTGAACATTTGCCCGGCGCCTTCGGCATCGCTGCCTGTGATAATCGGGGTGTGCAAATAGTTAAAGCCTTTTTCGTTGAAATATTTATGAATGGCAAAAGCCATGGCGTGACGGATGCGGAAAATTGCGCTGAAAGTGCTTGTACGAAAACGCAGGTGGGCATTCTCGCGCAAAAATTCGAGTGAATGTTTTTTAGGTTGAATCGGATATTTTTCAGGGTCGGCAGCTCCGAGTAATTCAATTTCGGTTGCAGTAAGTTCAATGTTCTGCCCGCTTCCGGTTGATTCAGCCAAAGTTCCGGTAACTGATAATGCTGCACTTGTGTTGATTTCGCGCAAAAGCGACTCATCGAAATTGCTTACCTCGGCCACAACCTGCAGGTTGTGAATGGTTGACCCGTCGTTCAGTGCAATAAAAATCACATTTTTACTTCCGCGTTTTGTACGCACCCAACCTTTGGCAACCACTGTTTGTCCGGCAACACCCGATTTCAGAATATCCTTAATTTTAATTCGTTTCATATTCATCTTATAATCATTTGAATCAATCGTAGTAAGTTCGAAATTGAAGTTTACAAAAGTAAATTTTTAAATGAAAATGAGTTGGGTACAAATTAAATTATGCCATTTTTTACGAATTGGTAAAAAAAGAAACCACCCGAAAGCAAAAGCTGACAGGTGGTTTACCGGATTGATTGATTAATCCCTTTCGGGTTTTCAGAAGGAACCCGATTTTCCGGGTTCCTTCTCTGAGCTGTTATCCTTCTTTGTTGTATGAACCGGGAACTGGTACAGTGGCTTTTTCAATGTAGCCAACGTTGCCCATTACATAAATTTCCGGGCCCAGTTTAAGGTCTGAGTTCATCATTTCTTCGTAAGTTACTGCCTTTCCAGTGTATGCCGAAACACGCCCCATCATAGCCACTAAGTTTGAGATGGCTGTTTCTTCCGCCTGGTTCCATGGAATATCCTGACGGATGCAGGTAACCAGATTTATATGTTCCTGAACGTATGGATCTGTTTTATCTTTATCATCGGTGGTAAACAGTACATTACCCGTTGGGTCCACAATTCTTCTGGCACTTTCGTCGGTACGGGCAATTGCTTTTGTTCCGTGGAATACTTCGTACACACCGTTGGCGCAGTCGTTAATCTGGCGACACATGCTGTGCATTTGTCTTCCATCGGCAAAAGTATAGTCGATACTGAAGTTATCGAACTGATCGCCGGTGGGCCTGCGCTGACGTGAGCCAAAACCAACAGCTTTTACCGGAGCTTCGCCAAAGAACCACATGGCAACATCAAGGTTATGAACGTGTTGTTCAACAATATGGTCGCCCGAAAGCCAGCACCAGTTTACCCAGTCGCGAATCATCCATTCCATTTCGCTCCATTCGGGTTTATTGTCGCGGTGCCACAATTTGCCACCATTCCAATATACATTGGCCGATACAATATTTCCGATGCTATTATTGGCGATTTCCTTATAAAGGCTGATATAGCTGTGCTGGTGACGACGTTGCGTCCCGGTAACTACCTTCAGGCCCATTGAGTCGGCCATTTTTGCTGCGGCCATTACCTGGCGGATACCAACCGGATCAACGGCTACTGGTTTTTCCATAAACACGTGTTTGCGTGCTTTTACAGCGGCTTCAAAATGTTCTGGTCTGAATTTCGGAGGAGTGGCCAAAATAATAATATCAACGCCAGCGTCAATTACTTTCTGAAAAGCATCAAAACCAACAAAACAGTTTTCTACAGGTACTTCAACGCCTTTTTCGGTTTTAATTTTTTCACGACAGCTGTCAACCCTATCCTGAAAAACATCGCCAAGTGCTGTAACTGTTACCCCGGGACCTGCACTCAGAAAATTAATGGCAGCACCCGAACCACGACCGCCACAGCCAATGATACCGGCTTTTAATTCAGTTCCTTCAGGTGCTTTTTCAAGCATCGGCGGGAATTTATACTCTTTTGGCACCCAGTCGTAAGCTCCGGCTGCGCCCTGTTTTGCACCACCACCGGCACATGATGCCAGCGTACCAACTCCCATCGAACCTGCTGCGCCAACTACTGCTGCGCCAGCAAGGAATTTTCTTCTTGAAAACGGATTGTTACTCATATTTTTAATTTTTAGTTGAATTTAGGACTTTAAAATTATCATTTATTTCCAGTTTTTTCATCGAATTCACAAACTACACGGAAGCTGATGTAATTACAGTCTGAGAGCCACCAGATACTTTTTGGCATCTGTGGGTCGGTTTTCAACCAGGCCTCATTTTGTGTTGCACCGCGTGCGGCGCTTCGCACATCAGCAATGTCACTTTTAAAATATCCACCACGAATCACACGTTCAGTACCCCCCGACGGACCTTTGGGGTCGGTTGTGCCATCCTGCAGTTGTGCGTAAGCATCTTCGATGTACCAGTCTGAGCAATATTCTGCGGCATTACCCAACATATTTTTCAATCCAAACGGGTTGGCTTCCACTTTTTGAGGTTCCTCAGTTTTGCTACGACTGTTTTTACCATAAACAACGTATTTGTTAATCACGTCACTATCTTTTCCAAAAAGTTTCCCGATGAATCCTTTTTCAGCAAAATCTTTCGGATTTCCTTCGAAGTAAAACGGAGTTTGTGTACCGCCGCGGGCTGCATATTCCCATTCAGCTTCGGTGGGTAAGCGGTATGTTTTGCCGGTAACCTGCGAAAGCCATTTGCAGTAGGTTTCGGCTGAATGATAACTCATTGTGATGGCCGGACGTTTACCCATTCCCCAGTTTTGGTCGGGCTGTCCGTAAGGCGGAGTTGGCCCCGAAATGGCATCAACATCAGCCATTGTGCGGCTTCCTTCGGTATCAGTTGAACGGCCTTCAGCAGCTGTGGCAGAGTAGAAAGCAAGATATTCTTCCCAGCTCACTTCAATTTCGGCCATAAAGAACGGACTGATTTTTACCTCTTTTTGCGGGCCTTCATCTGCTTTTCGCAAAGGCTCACTTTCGGGACTGCCAATTTTAAACGAACCGCCCGGAATGGCTTTCATATTAAAAGATACGGTTGTTCCTGGAACATTTTCAGTAAAATCTTTGTGCCCGGTGACAATAGCAGCTGAATCAAATTTTGCTTTTTCTGCACCGCCGGCATTTCCAAAACTTACGTTTTTGGCGTGCAGGGCATTCGGATCGTAGTGACCCACATTGAGGTGACAGTTAATGCAAAGCAAGCCTTTTGTGTCTTTATTCTGTGAATAGTAGAGATGCGCATTCTGACCATCTTTTGTGAGCGTAAGCGGAAAAAGATTCGGGTGGCATTTATCGCAAGATTCCTGAAAAACATGATGTTGTGCATATTCCAAAGTCGATTTTTCTTCCCAGTTAAAATCGGCGCTGTCTTTGAAAACCAATCCATATAAGTCGCGGGCAGAGGCTTTAATTTTTTCAGGAAGATAACCCTGACCTTTTGGTGGGAGGTGGCAATCGACGCATCCGATGCGGATTCCGGAACGGGTTTCGTAATGCACCGACCGTTTCCACGAATCGAAAACATGTGGATGCACGTGACACATTTCGCATGATTTGTTTGTTGATGTGGCTTCGAGGGCTTTGTTCGACATCACTGTGGCTGTAATTCCAATCACAAAACCAATTAATAAAAGCAACAAAATTTTAGATCTCAGATAATTCAGAATTTTTTTCAGCATAAATCGCTTAGTTTTTTAGGTATGATTGAAACTGCACCAAAATTAGTAAATTCTTAAAAAGTAGTTCACCTGACCAATTATTTCTCGAAAATTTAGAAAGAATAAAAACCGGCGCAGATTCTGAAATACATTTTTAGTTAATTCAGTTTAAAGACGCACAAAATGTGATTATTACCTAACCCGGCAGGACGTGATTATTTTGCCATAAAAAGAAAAGGTTGTCTTGCACAAAGACAACCCGGGGAACAGATACAAGATAATGAGAATAAAACTTAATTCTTGAAATCTAAAAACTATTTCGTTGCAATGTTACCCCCATCAAGTCACAATCCTGTTAATGGCAGGTTAAAGTTTAGTTAATAAATCAGAGTAAGTTTCAAATTATCTTTGTATCTTTCAGGCTATGAAATGGTTGACCCGGGAAATTCAAAATCTGGCCGAGTTGTTTTACCCGAATTTATGTATCGCTTGCAGCGACAGGCTGGTATCGCAGGAAAAGTTTCTGTGTATGCATTGCTGGCAGGATTTGCCGGTTACAAATTTTCATCTTTCGCCCGAAAACAGAGTCGCAAAGCTTTTCTGGGGCAGGGTTCAGATTGAAAATGCAACAGCTTTTTTTGCCTTTAACAAGGGAAGTAATTACCAGCATTTGATTCATTTTATAAAGTACAAAGGATTAAAAGAACTTGGTTTTGAAACCGGCCTGCGTTTTGGCCATGCACTGAAGAACGCTGAAAATTTTGGCGATGCTGACATTATTGTGCCTGTTCCGCTACACCCTGAAAAAGAAAAGCAGCGCGGCTACAACCAAAGTGAATGGATTGCCCGCGGACTGGGAAATTCGATGCAAAAACCAGTTTCAGTAAATAACCTGGTCAGAAGAATTCATACATCAACCCAAACCCGCAAAACCCGTTTCGAACGTTGGGAAAACGTGGAAAACATTTTTGAAATCAAAAATCCCGATGAATTTGCCGGAAAACTTGTTTTATTGGTTGATGATGTGGTTACCACTGGGTCAACACTCGAAGCCTGTGCCACCGAATTGCTGAAAATTCAGGGTACACGCGTGAGTATTGGCACGCTTGCTTTTGCCGATTATTAAGTTTACACCTACAACTACTTTTGTTTTGATTTGTTATTCATTTGTGATTAATAAAATTGAAAATGGAACTTACAATCAGTAAATATAGCTGGGGCGAAAAACCCGATGTACAGCTACCTTCTACACAGGTACTTACTTTACTCGGCGAGGAGGGAATCAGAAATCTTGTAAGCAATCACT
This sequence comes from Draconibacterium sp., assembly GCA_050179035.1. Taxonomy (GTDB): domain Bacteria; phylum Bacteroidota; class Bacteroidia; order Bacteroidales; family Prolixibacteraceae; genus Draconibacterium. The sequence continues at coordinate 41,251 of JBFXFM010000005.1, forward strand.
ACGATTTGCTTGTTCAAAGCGAAATAAAGGAGCTGTTCCCAAAAAATCCGATAGCACTTGAAAAGGCAAAAGAACATGCAGCCGACTTTTTTATTCAGATTTGCGGTGGCCCCATGTATTTTAATAAACACCGCGGAAAACCAATGCTCAACCGCCGGCACCTGCCTTTCTCTATTACCGCCGAAGGGCGTGAAGTGTGGCTGGCCTGTTACCGCGAGCCGCTGTTGAAAACCGGACTCCCTGAACCCGTTTTACACTCTTTCTGGAAATATCTCGATGTTTTTTCGAAATGGATGGTAAATTCGCGATGAACAGGAGGATTAAACATTTGTGGCAATTCATGCTGTGTTGTAAACATTAGAACTTATTTGGTGTTTATGAACAGAAATTGCTTTAAAAATTTATCAACTCAAAAAAAATTAATAATGAAACTGTACAATTTTCTGTTTTTTGCTGTGTTAGTTGCAGCACTTTATTCATGTTCACCAAAACCGGCTCAGCCTGTTGAACAAGCCAATGTAAAATATTATCGCGGACTGCTTTTCAGCGAATCGCCCTGGGATACCGAACGCGGCTCACATGAAATTACAGCTGCTGAAGCAAAAACCATTAACAATTACAAATTTACCTGGAATGAAAGCAATCAGCTTGTTTCGGTTGAATACAACCGAAACGACTCGTTGCTGAATTACTCGCCCATGGGACCTGCAAAAATTACCTACACCTACGAAGGTGATTTACAGGTAAAACGTTCATTCGACGATAAAGGTCAGCCTACCCAGGATGATGGTGCATCAGTTTATGAATACAAACTCGATTCTGCCGGGATGCGTGTTGCACTCCGTTTTCTTGATGACGCTGGTCAGCCGGCAGAAAACCGCAACAAAATCCACAATTTTGTTTGGTCGAAAACTGATGATGGAATGATTCGCGAGCTCAGGTACAATCTTACAGGCGATTCAGTGGTGATGAATCCGTTTTGCCCATTCTTTGAGTTACGTTTTTCGTATGACGAAAAAGGTTACCTCACCCGCATGGCCAACTATGATAACGACACACTTTACAACTGCACTGCCGAAAACTGTGGTGATGTTGGTGTTTCGTATTTCAAATTCGAAAACAACGAAGCCGGCGATTTATTAACCTTTTCAGTTCACAACACCACAGGCCGCATGTCGAACCTTTTCTGGGGCTGGGCAAAAAGGGTAAACACGGTTGACGCCAACGGTTATGTTACCGAAACAGCCATGTACGATCAGGATGATGAATACCTCGGTGGCAAAGGAGTTCCGGTTACACAAACTGTTTATGACGAACACGGCGCACCGGTTAAAAGAACTTCAATGGATAAAAACCGTAACGTGATAAATGATCCGAACAGTGGAGTAGCAGTTACCGAGTTTAAATATGATGAAGTTGGACGCAGAACAGAAACCCTGCGCTTCGATAAAGACGGAAACCCTGTTGAAAACAAGCAATAATAATTTTGCAATATTTTTAGAAGTTTTACTTCGGAGTTTTTTCAGTCCGAAGTAAAACTTTCTATTTTTAATGGGTACAACAGTTAATACTTTACTTCTAACCTGATTTTTGAAATGAAAAGAATCACATTAATCTTACTATCGGCTACAGTTATTATTTTAGCTGCATGTTCAGGAGGTCAGAAACAGTCAGTTCAAGCCGATTCAAACGCAAAACAGGAAGCTGCGAAACCTGTTGAAATTAACAACGAGGCAAAATTATTGCTCGATTACCTCGCTAAAAACGGAGACTATGTAAACAGTCGCGAATTTCCATCGCTAATTAGTGCCGAACCCGCTTTTGAAGTACTCGAAGCAAAAACGCTTGTAATCGACATGCGGAAACCTGACGTTTACAAAAAGGGCCACATCAAAGGAGCTGTTAATGTTGAAATGCCTGATCTGCCGGTTTATTTTTCAGAAAAAATAAAACCTTTTGAATACGATAATATCATTTTGGCCTGTTATTCGGGGCAGAGTTCGAGTTACGCGGCCTCGTTATTGCGGTTGATGGGTTACGGAAATGTTTTTTCACTTCGTTTGGGAATGAGTGGCTGGAACCCTAAAATGGACAACAAATGGGCAGCAGGAATTTCGTCGCGATATGAATCGAAACTCGACACTATCACATACAGCAAAGCCGCTGCCGGCGATTTGCCTTTGTTAAATACCGGGAAAACCAATGGTGCTGAAATTTTTGATGCACGGGTGGTTCCGCTGTTTAGCGTGTATGAAAACGCTCACATTAGTGCTGATTCGGTATTTGCACGTCCCGAAAAATATTACATCATCAACTACGAACGAAAAGATAAATACGACACAGGTCACATTCCCGGGGCTGTGCGTTATAAACCAGGAGGAACACTTGGAATTATCGCCGAAATGCAGACAATTCCTGCCGACAAGGAAGTGGTGGTTTACTGCGGAACTGGTCACAATTCGGCATTTGTAACGGCTTACCTGCGTTTGTTCGGTTACAATGCCAAAACCCTTCGCTTTGGAAATAATTCGTTTATGCACAATAAAATGGTTCGAGAAGAACAAACCATGTCGTGGCAACCTTACCAGAAAACTGATACAAAAAATTTCCCGGTGGTGAAATAATATAATCAGTAATGATAGCTATTGAACATATTCACCCGATGGTGGTTCATTTTCCCATAGCCCTTATTATTGGCGGGTATGTGGCAGAGATTACACATCTGTTTTTCAGGAAAGAACCAGTTCTGAAGGAATTTCATTTCTGGCTGTTGGCAGCAGGTTCGGTGTCGGCGTTTGCAGCCTATTTCAGTGGGGCATTTCTTACAAGCGCTGTACCGCCTGAAGCAACGGCTGTGTTCAATCGTCATGAACTATTTGCAGAGCTTACAGTTTTTGCCGCTCTCATCAATACCATCCTGATGCTTTATCTGAAAATAGAGAGAAAAGATGAAACCAGACTGAAATGGCTTGCTTTTACGCTGAATACAATAACAGTTATTTTACTTTTTATCACCGGACATAACGGTGGCGTACTGGTTTATGAGTATTTGTTGAAATAAAAGCTTGTGGGAGCTTTGAAAAAGATTTTTCATTTTTAGGAATTACTTACAAATAAAAAATATTTTATATTTGCAGCCTCAATTGGGGATTAGCTCTCCCGAAGCCTCGGGAGGCCAGAGTATTTGAAATAATAAGGGGGATTAGCTCAGTTGGCTAGAGCGTTTGACTGGCAGTCAAAAGGTCATCGGTTCGATTCCGATATTCTCCACAAATATAAAATACAAACAATTGAAAACGAATACTTTAACAGTGTTCGTTTTTGTTTTTTAACAAGGCTTCAGTAACATCAAATATTCCTTCGAAAAGCATTAATAATGTCGGCTACCGATACCATGACAACCGTTACTTTATCTTCTTCGATTATTTAATTCAATTCGCAGTTATTTTGTTTTAACCTCATTCTGATGCGGCAAACAGGTTGTTGTTCCAATAATCTCCCCTTAAAAAAATAGAGACTTTACAACAATTTTAAGCTCTGTTTTTTTTGAATGAAAAATGGCAAAGTGATTCAGATGTGCTGAAAATTAGCATAGATCAAAAAAATATCATTGACAATAATTATGGTTGCAAAAATATCTCTTAAGTTTATAGAAAAGTTCGTGAGGTTAATTACCACGTAAGATGCCGGTCGAATGCTTAGAGTGAAAACATCAGAATTTGGTGGCAGAGCAAATTACACGCTGGGCAGAGTTATTTTTATTGGGTAAGTTAGTTGATTAGTTTTATGTTATAAAAATGAATTTACCAGCCTGAAAACTGAAAACCCGGTTTGGAAAGAATTTTGCAAGTGCAGAATTGTTGGGTTTGTCAATCTGTGGTTTTCAAATAAAAAGGAAGAGATATTTGTGCACAACTGTGAGGTTCCAACCAAAAACATAAGAAAATATTGGTTCCACTTAATTTGATAATCTACAATGAAAGTTACAAAATCAATACACCAAAAAGGATGGAATCGCTTCATTCTGTTGTTAGTAATTACTTTAAGTTATTACCTTACAGCAAGACTCGGTTTAATTTTTGCATTTGAAAATACGAATGCTTCACCAGTTTGGATGCCATCGGGCATTGCTATTGCCGCAGTTTTACTTGCGGGATACAGAATTTGGCCAGCTATATTTTTGGGAGCTTTTCTGGCCAATTTTCAGGTTTTGTTCGTTTCCGGATTGTCATTCAGCACCGTGTCTTTTATTTCCATCATCACAGCAGCAGGCAATACATTGGAAGCAGTTACAGGAGCCTGGGTAATTTTGCGTTTCTCCCGCAATCAATATCCATTGGAATCGTTGAGAGGAACTACTATTTTTATTTTTGCCGGAGCGTTGTTTTCTCCGATAATTGCAGCATTTATCGGTTCTTTTTCGTTTTGTGTGTTTACTAATCATTGGACGGTTTGCGACAATATGCTGTTAAACTGGTGGTTTGGAGACGCACTGGGTGTGCTGATGGTTGCGCCAATTATCATAAAATGGAAACAAAGAAGATTGATAAAATGGGACTTACTAAAACTTGCTGAATTAGCCGGGTTCATTATTGTTTTAGGTTTTATATCCTATTTGGTATTCTTTACGATTTATAATCTCATTTACCTGTTCATCCCAATTTTATTGTGGTCTATTTTCAGATTCGGCAAATTCGAAACGAGTGTATTGGTGCTTATAATAAGTGCTTTAACCATTTGGTCAAGTTTACATTACAACATAAATAATACACTTCAGCAGAACGACTCGATCTTGGTTATTCAAAGTTTTATTGGTGTTGTTGCCATTACTTTTTTAGTGCTTTCATCGGTAATTTACGAACGGAGAAAAATGAATGAAAGCCTGCAGGAAAGCCTGATAAAATACCAAACCTTACTTGAGAATTTGCCACAAAAGATATTTGTTAAAAACGCTGAACTGAATTTTGTATCATGTAACGAAAACTTTGCAAAAGAACTAAACATTCCGGCATCCGAAATTGCCGGAAAATCAGACTATGACTTTTTTCCAAAAAAATTGGCTGAGAAATACAGGAAAGAAGATGCCGATTTCCTGGTAATGGGCAAACCGTTCGAAACAGAAATATGTGAAGAGCGCGCGGGTGAAACCTTTTGGACCCAGGTTATAAAGATTCCTGTTAAAGATAAAAATGGTGTGTTGGTTGGAGTACAAGGAATTTTCTGGGACATCACCGACCGAAAACATGCTGAGCTTGAATTGGAAAATTACCGCAAGCACCTCGAAAACATGGTTGAAGAACGAACTACCGAGTTAGAAATCGCGAAAGAACGAGCTGAATCAGCCGACCAGTTAAAGTCTGCATTCCTGGCCACCATGTCGCACGAGTTGCGCACTCCGCTGAACTCAATTATTGGGTTCACCGGCATGTTGCTTCAGGAATTGCCCGGCCCGTTGAACGACGAGCAAAAAAAACAACTTCGGATGACACAGAAAAGCGGTCGGCACTTGTTATCACTCATCAACGATATACTCGATTTATCAAAAATTGAAGCCGGTCAGTTAAAACTGAGCACCAACCGCTTTAAAATTGCTGATGTTGTTCAAAATGTAATTGATATCTCACAACCATTTGCCCAAAGCAAGAATTTAATTTTAACGTCTGTTGTCGATTCTGAGCTCAAAGAGGTTATTAGCGATCAAATCAGGGTTCAGCAAATTATCATCAACCTGGTAAACAATGCATTGAAATTTACTGAAAAAGGGGCTGTTACGGTGAATGTATTTAAACAGAATAATAATTTCGTAGTTCAAGTAAAGGATACCGGAATTGGAATCGAAGCCAATCAGCTCAAAACCCTGTTTAAGCCATTTATTCAGATTGATTCAGGAATTGCACGGAAACATGACGGAACCGGATTAGGTTTGTCGATAAGTAAAAAACTGGTTACGATGTTGGGTGGCAAAATCTCAGTTGAATCGGAACCTGAAAAAGGCAGCACATTTACAGTCGAATTACCTGTTGAAATGATTTTTCAGGCGTAAAAACGTTCAAATAAAAATTATAATGAAGTTAAAGGCATTGATAATCGAAGATAACGAGCAGAACATGTACATGTTGAGTTTTCTGCTTGAAAAAAACAATTACGAAGTAATTCAGGCATACAATGGTTTGGATGGTATAAGAGCTGCTGTTGAACATCTTCCCGACGTTATTCTTCTCGACATTCAATTGCCCGAATTGGATGGATACCAGATAGCCCATGAATTGAGTAGAAGATCTGACCTTAAAAGTATCCCGATAATTGCGGTTACATCTCATGCAATGGTTGGTGATCGCGAAAAAGCAATGGCCTCAGGAGCAACCGGTTATATTGAAAAGCCTATTGACCCTGATAATTTTATTCAAAAGATGGAGTTTTATTTTTCGGAAGAACTTTTAAAAAAGAGAAGAGAATCATGAAGAAAGCGCTGATAGTCGATGATATTCCTGAAAACCTGTATTTGCTTGAATCGCTGTTGAAAGCTTACGGATATATAATCGTTTTAGCGAATAATGGCGCCGAAGCGTTGGGGCTTGCGCTGAAAGATCCACCGGATATTATTATTTCAGACATTCTGATGCCGGTGATGGATGGTTATACACTTTGCCGTGAATGGCGAAAAGACGATGTTTTGAAAGAGATACCCTTTGTTTTTTATACCGCAACATATACTCACCCTAAGGACGAAGAATTTGCGTTAACCCTGGGCGCTGACAAATTCATTGTTAAGCCACAGGAACCCGAAGTATTTATAGCGATTATTGAGAAGGTGCTGTTGGAATTCAGAAATGGTAAGATTTTGACGACTCATCAAGATGAATCCTCTGAAATTCAGCTGCTGAAAGAATACAATGAAACGCTGATTCGTAAGATGGAGGACCGGATGCTGAAAAGCGAAGAGGCAGAAAAGAAAATCAGGGTTTATGCAGCTCAGCTTGAAGCCGAAATTGAACAAAGAAAGCAGGCATCACAGGCGCTAAAAGAAAGTGAAGACAAATACCGCTCTATATTTGAAAACTCGGGTGTTGCAATCTTACTCACTGCCCCCGATGGAAGAATTTTTTCTGCCAATAGCTTTGCCTGTAAACTTTTTGGTTACACCGAAAAAGAAATCTGCACACTGGGCAGAAACGGGTTAGTCGATAGTATTGATGTAAATCTGGAGATTCTGCTTAAAGAAAGAAAGCAATTCGGACTTGCAAGCGGAGAACTTACCTTTATCAGAAACGATGGATCAAAATTTCCCGCTGAAGTGTCTTCAACAAATTTTCACGACAAAGATGGCAATGAACGGACGAGCACTGTTATTCGCGACCTCACCGAGCAGAAAATTGCAGAAGATGCACTTAAAAAAAGTGAACTTCGCTTCCGGCTGTTAGCTGAATCATCGCCTGTAGGAATTTTTACCACCGATGGCAATGGACTAACAACTTATGTAAATCCGCGCTGGTGTGATATTGCTCATTTAAGCTTCGATGAAGCTTTAGGCAACGGCTGGCTCAAGGCAACCCATCCTGACGACAGGGAAAATCTGGCGCTTTCCTGGCAACAAACTTCTATTTCAGGACAAGCTACAAATGCAGAATATCGCTTTGTTCATCCCGACGGGTCTGAGGTTTGGGTTATCGGGCAAGCGGTTCCTCAAAAAAACGATCAGAATATTACAACTGGCTACATTGGAACCATTACCGACATTACTGAGCGGAAAAAAATGGAAGCCGATCTCATTTATTCCAAAGAAAAAGCAGAGGAAAGCGATCGTTTAAAAACAGCATTTCTTACCAACATGAGCCACGAAATTCGAACTCCGATGAATGGAATACTGGGCTTTCTCGAATTGTTGAATTCAAAAAATCTGGATGACACCAGCAGACAGCAATATATTAACGTGGTTAATTTGAGCGGACAACGATTACTTGACACCATCAATGATATCATTGAGATTTCGAAAATTGAAGCAGGCGAACAGGATGTAAGAAATTCAGGAGTCGATATTGCAGAAGTAATGCAAAATCATGTTGAATTTTTTCAGTTGCAGGCTAATAAAAAGGGAATTGCGATATCCATTGCTCAGCAAATTTTGGCCAGCGAATCATTCATTGAAACAGATAAATACAAGTTGGAAAGCATTTTAACCAATCTGGTAAAGAATGCAGTAAAATTTACTTCTCGGGGGATCATTCAATTAGGTAATTATATTGAAAATGAAACACTTGTGTTTTACGTAAAAGATACTGGTTGTGGTATTCCTGCAAACAGATTTAAAGCAATTTTTGAAAGATTTGTGCAAGCTGAAACAGGTTTAGCCAGGTCTTATGAAGGATCAGGATTAGGGCTTTCAATCGCAAAAGCTTTTGTAAGTTTAATGGGAGGTGATATTTGGGTGGAGTCAGAGGTTGATAAAGGGAGCACTTTTTATTTTTCAATACCCTACAAGCCAAAACCGGTTAAAAACAATTTAATTGAAGACAAAAACAAACAGAATGAGCGTTTTAGAAATGAAACGTCAATTCTTGTAGCAGAAGACGATGATACGAGTTATCAATATCTTGAGGTTATTCTGAAACAAAAAAACATAGTGTTAATCAGGGCAAAAAGTGGTTACGAAGCCATACAGCGTTTTAAACAGAACCCAGGAATTTCGTTGATTCTGATGGATATTAAAATGCCTGTAATGGATGGTTTTGAAGCAACCCGGGAAATTCGGAAATTAAACAATACGATTCCGGTTATTGCACAAACAGCCTTTGCTTTATCAGGCAATGAAGAAAAAGCTATTCAGGCAGGGTGCAATGGTTATATTACCAAACCAATAAAATTAACAGCGCTTGATTCAATGTTAAATAAGTACCTGAGGTAGTTACATAAAACAGGAGTGTTAACGATTATCCGTTCAATTTCGATATTTGCTATTACAAAGAGCTCCATTTTTTGTGGCTGCTCTTTTCTTTTTAAATCTCCTTTAAAATTTCACGTGCAATCAAAACCCCGTTTACCGAAGCCTGCATCAACCCGCGGGTAATTCCGGCGCCATCGCCGCCCACATAAAGATTGCGGATATTATCCGCCTGAAAAGCCTTGTTAACCTTTATTTTGTTTGAATAGAATTTTACCTCAACACCATACAACAGCGTTTCGTCGCTGGCAAGGCCGGGACTTACTTTATCAAGTGCCTGAATCATTTCGACAATGTCAGTCATAATGCGGTAGGGTAAAACCAAGCTCAAATCACCCGGAATTGCATCTTTTAATGTTGGAATAATATTGTTACGGAACAGTCGTTCGGGCGTTGTTCGCCGCCCGCGAATGAGGTCGCCAAAACGCTGCACAAGAATTTTGTGCTGTGTGAGCATATTGGCCAAATCAGCAATATGTTTCCCAAATTCGATGGGCGCATTGAATGGCTCGGTAAATTTTTGCGACACCAGCAAGGCGAAATTTGTGTTGTTGCTTTTCAGGTCTTTGTAGCTGTGCCCATTTACCACCGCCAGGTTGTTATCGTAATATTCCGATGACACAAAACCACCCGGATTTGAGCAGAACGTACGCACTTTATCGTCGAAAGTTTTTGTGTAATGAACCAATTTAGCTTCGTAAAAATTCTCATTAATCTCCTGCATAATTTCGTTGCGGCATTCCACGCGAACGCCAATATCAACAACCCCGACTTCGGTATTGATGTTATGCGTTTCACACATTTTCAGCAGCCAGTTGGAGCCTTCCCGCCCAACGGTAACAACCACTTTTGCGGCAAAAATGGGTTCATCATTTACCTCCACACCGGTAATAGTTCCGTCATCGAAAATAAAATTAGTAACCGGCTTGCGGAAAAGCACTTCAACACCTTTTGAACTGATAAAATCGAAAAGCGATTTATACAATGATTGTGTTTTTTCAGTACCCAAATGCCGCACCGGACAATGCACCAGCCGGAGGTTTGCTTCGATTGATTTCTTCTGAATTTCGCGCATGGCAGGAGAAATTTCAGCTCCGTGCACACGCGGATCGCCGCCAAATTCAAGATAAATCTTGTCGGTGTAGGCAATCATTTCAGTGGCAGCTTCCACTCCAATGTAGTCTGAAATTGTTCCGCCCACTTCGTGCGAAAGCGACAGTTTTCCATCAGAAAAAGCACCTGCTCCAGCCCATCCTGTGGTAATATTACAGGGTTTACAATGCACACAAATTCCGTCGTTTGTATGTTTTGGACATTTGCGTTTGTAAATTCCGTTGCCTTTTTCAAGCATCAGAATTTTGAGTCCGGGCCTGGTTTTTATGAGTTCGTAGGCAGTAAAAATGCCGGCAGGACCGGCACCAACTATAATTACATCGTATTGTTTGCTCATACTGAAAATGATTTGATTTCAGAAAGTACTAAATTATAATTTTCAGATTGAATTAACAGTTTAATTAATCATCCAGTACATCATTCCCTTTTTCATTTCGAGATAATCGAAATCGTATTTGTTGTAGATGAAATTGATGGGAAACATCAGAAAATAACTGACCGGCTCACCATTCAGTTTTGCCGGAACCCAGGCACCCTCAAGTTTTGAGAAAGCATCTGCAAGTATTCCGTTGAGTGTCTGGCTGATGCCTTTAACAATCTGTACTCCGCCAATTTTCCCATCTTTGGTAATTACAAGCCCAACCACCATTCTTCCTTCCACGGTAAGCAAGTCGAATTTTGCATCTTTAATTGCCTTTCTGATTTGCTGGTTTAAAAAACCTATTCCCGGCTCAAAACGGGGGTCACTGTCAACCGAATAAAAAATATTATCAACCAACTGTGTTCCGTCGGGCAGCCTGGTCTTATTCGAAATCAATTCGTTATTCCTGTAAACCGAAATTGATTTTTCTACACCTGAATTGTAGCGTTCCCTCATCTTTCCATCCAGTATCAGCGGAGATTTCTGTGTTGTAATACCAGTACGTTTTATCGCAGTATTTAATCTGTCAGTAAATTCGAATTTGCCATCGGCAAGCGGTTTAAAAGTTCTGATCAGCTTACCTGTAAATTCATCGCTTTTTATCTGTACACAGTAAACCGAATCATTTTGTGGTTTCAATTTTTCTGTGAAAACCAGCACCCAGCCTTCATCTGTATTTTTATATGTTTTAATCCTCGCTCTTCCACTACCTTTAAAATCCACTTTTTTCATCATATCCTGTTTGTCCGAAGGGTTCAATTTTCCGTTTACACCAAAATAGTAAACTGTATCTTTTTGACCCGTAGAAACCAGCGGTAACAATAGAATAATAATGTAAATCAGTTTTTTCATCTCATTATCAGGTTAAAATTGTAGTACAAGTTGTTCGTTCAGCAATCTGAAAGATTTGCGGTGGTATTTGGTAATACCGCAGCTGGCAATGGCAGCGCGGTGTTTTACTGTCGGATAGCCTTTGTTGGTTTTCCAGTCGTAGTTTGGAAATTCATTGTGAATGCTTAGCATAAAATCGTCGCGGTAAGTTTTTGCAAGCACCGAAGCAGCGGCGATTGAAAGAAACCGTCCGTCGCCTTTAATCATGCAGGTAAACGGAATGTTGGTTTGTGGTCTGAACCGGTTTCCATCGATTAGCAGATGTCCGGGTTGAATCTTAAGCTGCTGAACTGCCCGGTTCATTGCCAGAAAAGAGGCATTCAAAATGTTTACTTCGTCGATTTCGTTGTTGTCAACGGCCTCAACTGCCCAGGCCAAAGCTTCCTTTTCGATGAGTGGGCGCAGTTCAGAACGTTGTTTTTCTGTAAGTTTTTTTGAGTCATCGAGCAAGTCGTTTTCAAAATCAGGTGGCAAAATTACTGCCGCTGCGAATACCGGACCCGCCAGACATCCGCGGCCGGCCTCATCGCACCCGGCTTCTAAAACACCTTCTTTGAAATAGGGTAGTAACTTACTCATCGCTCTGTAAAACAATTATTTTATCGATTAATCACGTCTGTGCCCTGAACTACTGACAGAATTTCCCGGTGGCTACCCGTTTCTACCATAATCTAACTCCTACGGAGTTTTTTATGCAATTATTGTGCTGCTGCTCTGTTTACTCCAACCCAGCCCTGATGACAGTTCAAGCTTCATCTCTCAATTCTCCTCTTAACATCTTTGTCATCCGTCTTTTTTTTCTGCCTACTAACAACTGCCGATTATTCTATTATAATCCAACACCTACGGAGTTTTTCTTTATTCCTTTTTTTCTCTCATCGCTCACCTCTTCTGTTTTCGGTTCTCCTTCCTCAATCACTCCCCCGAAGCATCGGGGTACCCATTCACCCAATCACTCATTCTCCCATTCACTCAAACACCCACTTACTGTAACGCCCTGTTAATACTTGCCCACAATAAACTGGCTGTCTGGTCCCAGCTAAATTTCTCCTTTTGTTTAAATCCCTTTTCAATCAGCGCTTTTCGGAGTTCCTCATCTTGTGCCAACTGAATCATGGCATCGGTTATCTGGCCTGTTTTCATGGGGTCGGCATACAAAACGGCATTTCCCCCAACTTCGGGAATTGAAGTGGTGTTGGAGCAAATAACGGGTATGCCGGCACTCATTGCTTCCACCACCGGAATCCCGAATCCTTCGAAAAACGGCACAAAAGTGAGTGCCAGTGCTGCGCCAAAAATATCGCGCAACTCCTCGGTTGAAACACGCCCGGTAAAAATCACATCGTTTTTAAAACGCAGGTTGTCATAGGTTTCGAAAATATCGCCTGTTTTGTGCATTTCGCCACCAACAATCAGCAGTTTAATATTAGAATTTGTTTCGAGTTTAAACCCATCAAAAGCCTTTAACAATCCGCTCACATTTTTTCGCGGATGCAAAGCACCTACAAACAGAAAATAATCAGCCCCGCCGGTATATTTTTCTCTTATTTTCTGTTTTGTTGCTGCCTCCAGCGGTTCATAAATCTGGTTGATGCCATCGTAAACAACATCAATTTTATCGTAATCAATTTTAAAAGAACGCGTTATATCTTCTTTCGAATAAAACGAAACTGTGGCAATACGTTTGGCAATTCTGGCAAACCGTGGGAAAAAATAGTTGTAGTATTTTGCTATCAACCAGGGAAGGTCTTCGGGGCGGTGTACAAAATTAATATCGTGAATGACTGCCAGTTGCGGCACTTTTGTGCGGCGCGACAAATATCCGTCGGGCGAAACAAAAATATCAGCCTTGTGCTTTTTCAGTACGCGGGGAATTATAAAATCGAACCAGATGTAAAACAAAACAGGGTGTCTGGCCTGCGGCCCAACTACCACAGCAGTAACGTTTTTGGCAAAAATATAATCAGGATTGTACGGTCTGTCGAAAATAAAAATAAACTCATGCTCCGGGTTTTCGCGCGTTATTCGCTGCAAAGTTTCGAAAGTAAACCAGCCAATTCCTTCGAGCTTCTCTTTCAGCAACAATCGGGTATTTACGGCAATCCTCATATTTCAGGTGTAAAATAGAAATTATTTTCTGATATCTTTGCCCCCCAAAGTTAAAGGTTAATGAAGACTTTCGTTAAATATGTCCTTCAAAAAATATTAGGGCTGAAAACTTACCTCTATGTTTTTGCGGTGTTTGTGATTGTAAAAATCAGGTGGGATAAAAAAGAAAAAGACTTTTTTTACTTCATGCAACTTTTTCAGGATGGCGGTACAGTTCTCGACTTAGGCGCCAATATTGGTGTTACAACGTATCACTTATCCAAAAAATTTCCGGCCAGCAATATTATTTCAATCGAACCGCTGACGTTGAACATAGACACGCTGAAACGGGTAAAAAAACGTTTTGGTTTAACAAATGTAACTGAATACCAGGTGGCCGCAGGCGATACACCCGGCGAACTTGAAATGGTTATGCCTGTAATTAATAATGTACCAATGCATGGACTGAGCCATGTGGTGAACGACGAAGTTTCTGAACTGAACACGGGTTTTAAATACACCGTTCCGGTGGTTGTACTCGACCAGTTTGAACCCTTGCAAAACCCCAAAAAAACTATTTCGGCCATAAAAATGGATGTCGAAAATTTCGAGTATCACGTACTTAAAGGTGCTGAAAAAATGATAGTTAAACACCAGCCGGTAATCTATTGTGAATTGTGGGATAACGACAACAGAAAAAAATGTATCAGCTTTTTAAATAACCTGAACTATTCAGCGTTCATATTAGATAAAAAAGAACTGGTGCCATTTGAAAAAGCAAATTTCGAAAAGCATAATTTCTTTTTTTTGCCGCGAGTTTAACGAATTGAACCAAAAGCTTTGAAACGCAAGTTTATAACTAACCTCATATTGTTGCTTGCCCTCAACCTGCTTATAAAACCATTTTGGATACTCGGAATCGACCGCTCGGTGCAAAACCTTGTTGGCGATGAAACTTACGGACTTTATTTCGCCCTTTTCAACTTTTCGCTTTTGCTGAATATCCTGCTCGATGTGGGAATCACCAGCTTTAATAACAAAAACATTGCACAGCACAACTTTCTGCTGAAAAAACATTTCCCGAATATTGTCGGGCTGAAATTTCTGCTTGCCATTGTTTACGCGGTTTTCAGCCTTACGGCCGCTGCAATCATCGGGTACAGCAAAGTGCAGATTCACCTTTTGGTTTTTCTTATTTTCAACCAGTTTCTTATCTCGTTTACCTTGTATTTAAGGTCGAATATCAGTGCACTGCATCTTTTCAAAACCGACAGTATTATCTCGGTACTCGATCGCAGTATTATGATTTTGATTTGCAGTGTTTTGTTGTTTACCGATTTTTTCAGGGCAAATTTTTCAATTGCCTGGTTTGTTTATGCACAAACAGCGGCTTATCTGCTTACCACAATCATTACCTTTTTTATTGTGCTGAAAAAGTCGGGAAGGATTTCTGTCCGTTTCAACCCGAAGTTTTATACAGTTTTCCTACGGAAATCATACCCTTACGCGCTGCTGATTTTATTAATGGGATTTTACAACCGTATTGATGCAGTTATGCTCGAACGATTATTGCCAGAAGCTTTGGGAAAGGAACAGGCGGGAATTTATGCACAGGCTTTCAGGCTGTTGGATGCAGTTTCGATGTTTGGTGTTCTGGTTGCCGGATTGCTGCTTCCTATTTTTGCAAAAATGCTGATTCAAAAAGAAGCCATCGGGTCGATGGTAAAACTTTCGTTTACACTGTTGATGGTTCCGGCAATTGTAGTGGCAGTTTCGAGTATTTTTTACGATACCGAAATTATGGAAGTGCTGTACCATTCAAACACAGCGCACTCGTCGGAATTGCTTGGCATTTTAATGACCGGCTTTCTGGGTATTGCCACCACTTATATTTTTGGAACCTTGCTTACAGCCAACGGCAGTATCAAACACCTGAACCTGATGGCCTTGGGCGGAATGGTACTGAATGTAACGCTCAACTTTGTTTTAATTCCGAAATACCTTGCCTTCGGTTCGGCATACGCCAGTCTTACAACACAAATACTAACCGGCATTGCACAAGCTTTATTAGCAATGTATATTTTTAAATTGAAACCCGATTTCAGGGTTATTTTGCAATTTATACTGTTTGCTGGGGCAGTGATTGGATTGGCCTTTGTATCAAAATACTTCGGCAACTGGTTTTTCGGTTATCTTTTTCTGCTTTTTGCATCGCTTTTGGTAGCTTTTGCATTGCGGTTGATTAATGTGAAAGAGCTTTACAAAATCGTTCTTACCCGTTAGCCATGCCCAATCCAACCATCAGCGAACTTCAGAGTTCAGGGAAATATGAACTGATAGCTCAACTCAATCATAGTCAGATTAAGGAGTTTGTAGTTGAACAATTAACTACCAACACAAAAATCATCCGTTTTTATATGTACTACCAAATTCTGATGATTGCGGTTGGGATGTTTTTCTTTACCCGTTCAATTGTGATTGCTTTTAAAGCCAACACAATGCCGTTGTATTATTCGCTGGCCGCGTTGGTTTTTTGTTTTTCAGCACTGATTGTAATTCATGAGTTGTTGCACGGAATAGCGCTGAAACTGGCTGGAGCCAGGTACGTTACTTTTGGCGGCTACCTTAAAAAGTTTGTTTTTTATGCCGAAGCCGACCAGTTTGTCATCAACCGCCGGCAATTTGCTTTTATCGCGTTAACTCCTTTGTTTGTGGTAAAACTGGTTACTTTAACCGGAATTATATTCTTTTTCAGTCACCCGGTTTTCTACTTTCTGATTTTTGTGATGAGCGCGCACAGCCTTTTCTGCGCCGGCGACATTGGACTGCTTACGGTTTTTTACCAGAACAGGGAAACTGAAATATTTAATTTTGATATAAAAGCTGAAAAAACCTCCTACTTTTTCAGAAAAATATGATTCTGAAAGCACTGGAAACTAATTTCTTATAAAAGAAAATGCAAAAATGTTTATCGCGATAAACATTTTATTTCTATTTTTGTTCATCGCATTAAACAAAACATCATGGAAGCGTTATATTCCTTTCAGGAACAGCTAATCAGGGCCTCATCCTTTTTGTTCGTACGTGACTTTTCGACACAAATTGAATGGAATGAAAAATTGATCGGACTGGTTGGTGCCCGCGGCGTTGGTAAAACAACCATCATGCTGCAGCATTTATTACAAACCACCCAAAACAAAAACGAAACGTTATACATCACCATCGATAATCTTGCAACGCCTGTTGAAAGTCTGTTTTTACTTGCTGAAACTTTTTTCCAATCAGGCGGAAAGCGTTTGTATATCGATGAAATTCACAAGTTTCCGAACTGGGGAGCTGAATTGAAAAACATTTATGATTTATTACCTGCCCTGAAAGTGGTCTTTTCCGGTTCATCGATGTTAAAACTTACAGGTGATGAAGTTGATTTAAGCCGGCGCGCTGTGATTTACCAGGTTCCCGGTTTGTCATTTCGCGAATTTCTTCAAATTAATCTTTCAACTCAATTGCCTGTATATGAACTCAACGTTATCATTGATAATCATGAATCAATTGCAAATTCATTGATCTCACAATTTCAGCCTTTGGCATGGTTTGAGAAATACCGGAGATTTGGATTTTATCCCTATTTCCTTCAATCAGAAACTACTTATGGAATTAAATTGAATTCCACAATCAACTATGTACTTGAAAACGAGGTTTCCACAATTTTGAAAGCTGATATGAAAACCATTCAGAAGTTTAAACGTCTTCTGAAAATCATTGCTTCGAGCGTACCTTTTCAACCCAACATCACTAAACTGGCTGAAGCTTTGGAATTAAACCGGGCATCGTTACTCTCTTATCTGAATCTTTTGGATAATGCGGAAATTACAATATCGTTATTCGATTCAGGAAGTTTTTACGGGAAACTCTCAAAACCGGGAAAAATTTTATTGCTTCATCCCAATCTTGCCTACTGTTTAAGCCCTGAAAATATTAACCAGGGAAGTTTGCGTGAGTCATTTGTAGTCAGTCAGTTAAAATACAAACACAAAGTTGAGCTATCCAAAACGGCCGATTTTCTGATTGATGAAAAATTTACTTTTGAGGTGGGTGGCAAATCAAAAACGGGACGACAATTAAAGGATACAACTGCCGGATTTATTATTTCCGATGATATTGAAATTGGCTACAGAAACAAAATTCCGATGTGGCTTTTGGGTTTTGTTTACTGAAATTGTAATCAAAGATTTTGTAAATATTTGTCAATAAATATTTTCAGCGAACAAACCCTGATGTTTTCCTTTATCAGAAAGTCATCAGATGAAGGTGTCAGCACAAAATTTACCGGGGATTTCAAATCTTCCATGGCCTGCAGATTTCCGCGGCTAAGTTGCGGCGAGTTGGAATACTTTATTTCGGCTGTAGCAACAACAGTTAACCCTTTTACAAATACAAGGTCAACTTCTGCTCCCTGGTGGGTCCGGTAAAACATTATTTCAATCCGGTTGCGTTTCAATGCGTTTACCTGGTTGATTACAAAAGCTTCCCATGAACTTCCAACGATTGGGTTCCCTGACAGTTCAACAAGATTTGAAACCCCCATCAAATGGTGAAGAATACCTGTGTCGGTGAGGTATATTTTGGGCGTTTTCACAATTCTTTTGGAAATATTCCATGAGAATGGCTGCAAACTTTTCAGCAGAAATGCCTCTTCTAAAAAATCGACATACTTTTTTAATGTTGGCGATGTTACGCCCAGCGAATTACCCAGCGCCGATGCATTAAACAACTGGCCGTTTAAATGCGCCATCATTCGCCATAAATTACCGATAACTTTTGGCGAAGCGTTTAACCCTAACTGAATGAGGTCGCGGTTAAGATAAGTGCTGATAAAATTTTCTATCCACCTGTGCGACAAATCATTGCTTTGTGCAAACAGTGCCAACGGGAAACCACCTTTTATCCACAGATCGTTTTGTGAAACCGAATCTGGAATTTCTGTCAACCCGATTGGGTGAAGCTGGTGATAGGAGATACGCCCGGCCAGCGATTCAGAAGAATGCCTGATTAGTTCAGGTGAAGCCGAACCCAAAAGTAAATATCTGCCCGGAACCCGGTTCTGGTCAACCAGTGCACGTAAAAGCGGGTACAATTCCTTTTTATGCTGTACTTCGTCGATTACCACCAAATAATCAGAATGTTGCGATAAAAAAAGTTCTGCATCATTCAGCTTAAATAAATCAGAAGACGATTCAAGATCGAGATAAATAGATGGTTTTTGAATTTCAGCCATAATTTGTTTGGCCAATGTGGTTTTTCCTACTTGTCGCGGACCGATAATAGAAACTACCGGAAAGTATTCCATCGATTGTAATATTTCGCCCGCCAAAATTCTGGTAATCATTTTTTTATTTTATTTAAATGATTGTCTGATTTTAATATTTCATGGCAAATATAAAAAAATATCCATGAAAAATTAAAATCATATTTTAAAATTTCATGGATAAATATTGATAAAGAATAAACTTTCAGAAACAGAAATCTATTTCCCTATTTTTTCAATGGCAATTTGAATTCTTGTAATGGTTTCTTCTTTACCAAGTATTTCGCAAATTTTAAACAAATCGGGCCCCACATTTCCACCAACCAGACAAAGCCGCAGCGGATTCATAATGGCGCCAAAATTCCAACCTTTTTCATTCATAAAAATTGAAAAAGCTTCCTTGACAGTTGCCTGTTCCCAGGTTTCAACGCCACCAAAAACTTTGCTGATTTCTGTAAGTTGACCAGCCGTTTCGGGCAGCCAGCGTTTTTCGATGGTTTTGGCATCGTAACTTTCAGGAACCACAAAGAAATAGTAGCTCTGCTCCCACAATTCAGAAACAAAACCACAGCGTTCCTTGATTTCAGTCACCACTTTTCCAATTTTCTCATCGCCGGCTTTTACTCCTTTTTGCTCAAGCACAGGTTTAAATAACCCTGCCAATTCAGCAACACTTTTCTGCTGAAAATAGTGGCGGTTGAACCATTTTGCTTTTTCGGGGTCGAACCGCGAACCTGATTTTACCACTCTTTCGAGACTAAAAATCTGAGCCAGTTCTTCGGTTGAAAATATTTCCTGTTCGGTTCCGGGGTTCCAGCCAAGCAATGCCAGCAGGTTGATAAATGCTTCCGGGAAATATCCATCTTCGCGGTAACCGTGAAAAGTTTCACCCGAAGCCGGGTCGTTCCACAACAGCGGAAACACCGGGAATCCCATTTTATCGCCATCGCGTTTGCTGAGTTTTCCTTTGCCAACAGGTTTCAGAATCAACGGCAGGTGAGCAAATTGCGGGCGGATTTCCCAACCCAGCGCACGGTAAAGTAAAACATGCAACGGCATTGACGACAACCACTCTTCGCCGCGGATAACGTGCGTAATTTCCATCAGGTGGTCGTCAACCACATTGGCCAGGTGGTACGTTGGCATTCCATCCCATTTGTAAATTACCTTGTCGTCGAGCACCGACGTATTAAAAGTTACTTCGCCCCTGATAATATCATTTTCTGTAACATTTGTATTTTCCGGCATTTTAAACCGAACCACAAAGTGTTCTCCTGAATTTAACCGGTTTTCAACTTCTTCTTTCGACAAAGTAAGTGAGTTGCAAAGTCCGCCACGGGTTTGCATTCCGTACGAAAAAACATTGCCTTTTTGCTCTTCTTCAAGCCGAAGTTTTTCAAGTTCTTCGGGTGTATCAAATGCATAATATGCCCAGCCCGATTCGAGCAATTGGTCGGCGTACTGTTTGTACAAAGACTTGCGTTCACTTTGGCGGTACGGACCATAATTTCCGCCAATCCCCGGACCTTCGTCGAAATGCAGTCCACACCAGTTGAGGCTCTCGATAATGTATTCTTCGGCACCGGGTACAAAACGGTTCTGATCGGTGTCCTCAATACGCAATAGAAAATCGCCGCCATGTTTCTTGGCAAACAGGTAATTAAACAAAGCTGTGCGGACACCGCCCATGTGCAGCGGCCCTGTTGGACTTGGCGCAAAACGCACCCTTACTTTTGGTTGACTCATTTCGATAAATATTTAAATCGGTGCAAAGATAGAAGAATGCGTGAATGCATGAATGTGTGAATGCGTGAATGGAAGAATATTAGAATGTTGAAATGAGAATTTGCAAGAGTGAGAAAATGGCAGATTATTGATGCTCGCGGCTCATTTTCCCGCGGTTAAACGAGAAATAAATTCCAGCCACGCTGATGGTTGCAAAAGTGATAAATCCCATTTTTAACGCTTTCAGAAACAGCGGATTGGCTACGGTTTCAACCGCCTGTTTATTAAACAGAATTGCAAAAAACAACGTGGCAATTGTCATGCTTACAATCTGACCCACTACGCGCATGGTGGAAGCCGAACCTGACGCCAGCCCCAGTTGGTTTTTCTGTACTGAACTCATGATTGTATTCATGTTAGGCGAAGAAAAAAGTGCAAATCCGGTTCCCACCCAGAAAAGAAGGAGAACGATAATAGTAGTGGGTGTATTTACAGAAAGAAAAGCAAAAGCAGCCAACCCAATGGTACACATCGTCATTCCTGCGGTTGCCAGATAACGCGGCTGAATTTTGTCTGAAAGGCGCCCGGTAATGGGCGAAAAAAGTGCCATCACTATGGGTTGAGCTACCAGGATTGTTCCGGCATCGCGCGGTGAAAGACCTTTTATTTTTTGCAGGTACAAACTCAGCAAAAAGATGATGGAAAAGGTTGCACTGTAATTAATAAGTGCAGCCAGGTTCGAAAAGGCAAACAAACGGTTGTGTGTAAAGAGTCGGGTTTGGAGTACAGGGTTTGCCGATCGGTTTTCTAACATCCAGAAAATGACCAGAAAAATTGCACCGGCTCCCATTAAACTCCAGCCAAAAAGTTGTGGAATTCGTGCCGAACCGTAGGCAAGCCCTACAAGTCCGAGCATGTAAAATGCAGTGCCTTTAAAATCGAGTTTTGGTCGTTCGGTTTTTTGTGCATCATCTTTTCCCAGAAACAGAAAAGCGATGATAGTTATCAGCAAACCAAAACCCGACGATATAAAAAAGATGGATCGCCAGCCGAGGTACTGCGTTAAAAATCCACCAAAGAAAGGGCCAAATGCCAGTCCGAGATAGACACCCGAAACCGAGATTCCGAGAACTCTTCCACGGTATTGAGGCAGAAATGCAGAAACAAGAATGGCAGCACCCGTGGTACTTGTAAAAGCTGCGCCAACACCCTGTAAAAACCGCAATACAATAAGCCAGTAGCCCGAAGTGGCAAAGCCGCTCAGCAGCGAAGAAACAGTAAAAATCACCATCCCGGTTTTATACAAACGCCTGATTCCGGTGAGATCGCCCCAGCGCCCAACCGGCAGTAAAAACATGGCCGTTGACAATAAAAACGAGGTAACCACCCAACTGAGTGTAACCGCATCGAGACTAAAATCTTTTTCAATGGCCGGAAGAGCAATGTTTACCGACGAAATCAGAAACGTTCCGAAGAACGAACTTGCCGCTACAATTGCCAATATCGAAATTTGTTTTTTTGTCCAGTTCATGTTGGTTCAACTTATAAATACCGGCGTTAAACTTAAATCTATTTTGGCTTATTGACGCTATTCTTCTAAAATTACCTGTATCAAAAATTAAAAGGGAAAGAGCAGTACAAATGTCTCAGGAAGCATTTAACAGACTGATTCACGAGGCGAATCAATCTTTAACACACCTTACGGAAAGCCCGGCCTGCCTGAATGATGAAGCTGAATCGAAAGGATAGTTTTCGGAATCGAGATTGCGGTTTTTCTGAAACTCTTCGTCGGGGGTGTTGCTCCACCAAAACCCGAAGTATATATAATCTTCAGCATAGCCGTCAGGAGTGATTTTTCCGGCGGGCAAACCGTTAAACCCGCTTTCGTTGGTACCTTCAGCGCCTTCTGTCCAGCCGGTTTTGCTTTTCAGTTTCAGCGTTGCTGCTTCTTTTCCCCCGAGAGAACCGGCTAAATTATTCCACTCCTCATCGGTTGGGATATGCCAGCCTTTAGGGGCAAGTCCGCGCGGGTCGGTCACTGTAAATCCGTTGTACAGTTTTCCGGCAGTTTCGCCCAGGTTGGCATCGGCAGGTACAGCCATCCAAGCTGGTTTTCCAGCTTCACCGGCTTTTACCCATTCTTCTTCAGTTTTAGCCTCAGGAATCGGGTCGCCATTACTGAACATGCCTGTACTGAGGTTTTCTGACATCCAAACCTGCTGCCCGATTTTTACCGTGGGGTAGATTTTTCCTTCGTGGTCGGTTTGCGCGTTAATCTGATTGGCTATTGTTAAAACCAAAGCAAAAAGTACAGCGTGAATTTTCATAAGACTTGGATTAATTTTTCTGGGATAAACAATAAGCAAAAGCAATGGTTCAACTGCTTCAAGGTTATCTGTGTTGTAAGTACGCTTTGCTATCTTTTTTCTGCAAATCAGATTTGTGTATAAAAGTCCTGATAGGTTTTTAAATCGGTATTATTTGCTTAAAATACATTTGGCAACTAACTGTTGGTTATTATAGCGCAAAACAAAGAAGTAGATACCCGCGGGTAGGTGAGCCAAATCGAATTCTCTTTCGCAGGTGCCGGCAAGTGTGTGACCAGAAACAGCGGCAGTTACCGGTTTTCCATTAAAATCGACCAAATTGATTGTGTAATCGCTGCTGTTTCGGGTGGTGAAGCGAATTGTTGTTTTCGCATTTGCCGGGTTAGGATACACCAGTAAAGTTTCCTGTTCGGTATGGGGTAACCCGGGTTGATTTAACCCTGTTGTTAAACTGGGCAAAATATACCCGCACCCTGTTTTCCCAGTGCTATTGTATGTTTCAATAATCGCATGTTTGCGCTGATAATCCGCAACGTAAACCGAAATGCCGGTGGCATTGGGGTCAGGCATCACAAATACAGAGTCGTTACCCTCCGGGTCGGCGATGGTAACAATATAACCATCGGCTTCGGCAGAAAGAGCAGGTGTCCAGCTGATGTCGATATTTCCGGTTTGCGGATTCAAGGCAGAAACAATGTTTCCGGGAGGTGGAAGCGACGGCTGTGGATTTTCAATCATGTTATCGGCATAAGTTTCAATAGCACCTGCCGGAGTAATGGCTTGTGCGTACACATAATAGCTGCACCCGGCATATTTTCCGGAAAGCACGATGTTTGCCGAACCCTCTTCAGCGGTATAAGAACCCGCCATAATTCCGTTAAAACCCACATTGTCGGTATCAAAAAAGAATTGTACAATTTGTTCCGAATCAAGTTGTGCGGGGTTCCATTGCAGGTGGACCAAATTTCCGGTTTGTTGCACTGTAAAATTAAATTGGGGTGTTTTGTATTGAAAATGGCTGATAACAGAATCGTTGGTCGCAGCATTTTCGAGCGTTATAAGCCATTTGCCGGCCACTGGCGAAAGTATTGACCAGAATGCTGATTTGTTGTTGGCTGATTGTGTATATAAAACCGAGTCGGCCACAGATGAGGCAGAAAAAACCTTGCCATTGGGCGAAGTAATTGTCGAGACGGGAATGTTATCAATTCCTTTTACTTCGATAACACCAAACGCACAGTTTTCCGGAACACTGATGGTGTCGGTAAGCGGGTTGTTTGCTGCTGCGCTTTTAGTTTCAATGGCAATATCTACCTGGCTTGTTTCTGGAAAAGTAAGATATCCTTCCTCGTAAAACTGTTTTTGGGTGTTTACAATGTAATAAACTTTAAAAAGCAAATCATCTCCGGCAGTATTTCCACCATCCGGATGGTGGTATAAAACACCATGCACCAGTTTGTCGTTGTTGAATGTAGCCATGTATGTTCCGAAAGTTAGCGTATTGAACCAGGAAAAAGGCCAGAAATCACCGATTTTAGGGATTGTGATTTTACCCGAGAAATTGGCACTTGACCCCGGATTTTCTTTGTCGAGATTGATGGTTAATGAACCGCCGCCCGAGGCGAGCCAGGTTTGTTCGTCGGCAGTGAGAAAGTTGCCGTTGTATGCCATTTCGAGCAGGTTGTCGGAAACCAGATAAGTAACCCGGGCATCTCCCTGTAGCTGAAATGGAAGGTCGTCGAGGGGTTGTAATGCCTGGAAAGTGCCATTAATCTCGAAAATTTTTGGCCAGTTAATTCTTGCATCACCGGATATTCTGTACAAATCATCGATTATGATGTCGGTAAAAATTCCGCCCAGCTTCACGTCCAGATTGAGTGGTTGTAAAAAACTGGGGTTGTACAATCCGGCAATGTGTCCGTAACAACCTTTTATGCCGAGCGTTCCGAAACCCACCGGGATAGGGCGTAACAATGCGGTGGACCCTCCTTCCACACTCCAGGCTATACTATCAATAAATCCTTTTTCCATTCTGATTCCGCCGCCAATTTCGCCCAGAAAGGGCAAGGAGATTTGACCACCTGCAACTAAAACATCTTTCACCCAGTCGTATTCAAGGGTGATGTTTTTTATGCAGTAATCTTTTTTAATGAGTCCGATATTTTCGATTTCGAAAGCCAGATTTAAAATGCCCTTGTTTGTAATTTCGAGGCTTTTCAGTTTTAAATCGGCACCGGGTTCGTAAACCCCATAAACCCCACATCCGGTTGATGCCCATGGAATATGAACCGAACTCGCGGTTTTTATGCCAATGGTATCGTGGCGGGTAAAAAACTGCAACTCTTCAATTTTAAGTGTAACGCCAAACAGTTGTGCGGGGTAGCTGGCCACTGTATTCAAAAAGTTTTTGATTTTCTCATCTTCTTCGGAAAGCGATAATTGAAATTCGCCTTCAGCAAGCACAAATTTTCCTGTGCTTCCACCGGGAATGGGGATATTATTGATGTAGAATTGCCCGTTGGCAGCGATGCTGAAATTTAATGTGTCAATGGTCATTGTTCCCGAAAAAACAAGATAATCGTTGATGGTCACTGTGTTGGTATTTGTAATGCGGGATGTGCCTTCTGTTCCGTTCCATTGCCCGTTTTCAATACAAAAGTTAAAACCGGCCACTTCGGTGCAGGAGAGCAATTTAGAAAGTTCGGAATTGATGCTGATTCCGGGTACTGAGCTATTGGTGATTTTACAATAGTAACTGGCATCTGCTTCTGTTGGAGTAACCAGTTCGTCCTGGGTTGCCCCTTCAATTTTGGCCGATTTGCCGTCGATAACTTTATACCATTGGTAGCTGTTTGCAGTTCCGCCCACCTGCACGCTCACTTTAATGTTTGTTCCCTCCACCCGGGCATTACACGGAACCCGTTGCTGGTTGTTGTATGTATATGAAATACGCCCAATACCCATGTTGGGCTCTAAGTCTTCAAAGGTGAGTTTATTGCCCGAGATATCAACATAAGTTAATTCGGGTGAATTGATTTTCAGGCCGGGGATTCCTGAAATATTGTTGTTTTGAAGATAAAGGGAATAAAGCTTTGGCAAACCAGAGCTGTTAAAAGTGCCTTCCAACTGGTTGTTCTTCACATTCAGCAGAATTAGTTCTGGCATGTTGAATGTTGGAATTTCCCCGGTAAGATTGTTGTCTCCCAGTGCGAGATTGGATAATTCGGATAATTTAAAATCGGGAATATTGCCGGTTAACTGGTTTGCAGTTAGCCTTATGTTCCAGGCAAGCGGAAAATTAAAGTTGGGAATGGTACCGGAAAGGTTGTTTTCTTCTAACTCAAGGGTGCTTAACATCGGGAAATTGAAATCAGGGATATTGCCCGAAAACTTATTGCGCGATGCCATAAAATACTGGAGGTAAGGCAGCGAAAGCGCTGGCAGTTCTCCATCCAACTGGTTGTCGGTTAACAGCAGATTAACCAGTTTTGAGGGAAAAGAAGAAGGCAGCGACCCCGTTAATTGATTAACCTGTAAATCGAGTGTAAGCAATTCGGGCATATCAATCAAAGGTACTTTTCCAGTCAATTGGTTTCTGTTTAAACTAAGCGATTTACATACCGGAAAATTGAATGCGGGTATTGACCCGGTAATTTTATTATCATTCAGGTTGAAAACCTCTAGCCGTGCAAAACTCAATGAGGGTAAAGTGCCTGTTAATCCACGACCGTTGATTTTAATATTTTTTACAGCCAAATGGTAAATAATATGCGTACTGTCTTTGTTAATTTGGATGTTTTCAGTGCTAATTATATAAAAATCGACACCATCAATTTTTTCATCGGCACCATCAATTTGCATATCCGAAACGGGCCATCCGCTTAATCCTGAAATATGGAGAGCGGTGCCTAATTTGTTTAGTTCTTCGGCATCGGAAGCCACTACCTTATGAAAATACTTAACTCCTGAAAACGAATGAAATGAGATTATTGATAGCAAAATGAAGGTCACAATACTGGCATATCTTTTCATGATTTCCGGTTTTTAAAGTTAGACTGTATAAGTTACAATTTTTTTTAAAGTATTCATATCTAAGTATATGAATAATGAGATGAAAAGTTTATTATGATTGCTTTTTACCTTTCCCTAATCCTTGAATTCAGGGTTGCTCTCTGGAAGTAATTTTTTGAACTCCTGATTATGCTTGATGCACAGAACTTGCGATTATGGGTTCTTGCGTTAACGGCAGGGTAAACGATACAGTTGTTCCTTTATCTTTTTCACTATCAATGGTTAGTGTTCCTTTGTTTTTCAACACAAATTCTTTCACCAGAATTAGGCCTAACCCTGTACTCATTTCCTTCTCGGTACCCTGCGTATGAGAAGAGCTGTCGATATCGAAAATTTTTGAAAGTTTTGATTTTTCGATTCCAACGCCGTTATCGATAATACTTACCATAACCATATTTTTATCTGTAACAGCAGTTGTAATGGTTACCTCGCCGCCACGATGGGTAAATTTTATTGCGTTGCCAAGGATATTGCGCACAATGGTTTGAACCATGTCGGGGTCAGCTAATACAAAAATCTGTCCGGCACAGTTAACCTTTAATTCAATTTGTTTTTTATCGGCTGTTTGACTTAATCCTCTTAATGAGTTCTGAAGTACTTCGGCCAGGTTTAATACAGCGGGTCTGTATTCAATTCGGTTTACATGCGAACGTGCCCAAATCAGCAGGTTTTCTAACAGATTACTTACATTTTCGGCGGATTTGTGTAAAACCTGCAACATTGATTTTAATTCGGTTACACTAATCTCATCGAATTTAGAACTGAGATGTTCGAGCAATGAGGAAAGGGAGCTGGTTGGTCCCCGCAAATCGTGAGCGATAATGGCAAAGAATTTATCTTTTGTTGCATTTGTCTCATAAAGTTCGAGGTTTTTTAGCTGCAATTTCTTGTTGAACCAATAGATAATTACTGAAATGGAAATAGCCAGAATGATTCCGGCAATCATGATGTTGCGGATCATTCGTTGCTGTTTAATACTCAGGGTACTTATTTTGTTTTGTTTTTCAAGTTCGGCAATCTGGCTGTTTTTTTGGTCAATTTCGTAAATGGTTTGTAATTGCTCAGTTTTAATATTGGCAGCACCCGAAAGAATTAAATTCTGAATCTGAATTTGTTGATTCTGGTAGTCAATTGCTTTTTTGAGATCATTAACAGACAGCCAGGCTTCTGTTAGTTTCGAAAGAATATCGAGCTGAATTTTTTTCTGGTTGTTGGTTATGGCCAAATCCAGTGCCTTTTGTAAATAGCTGAATCCTTCCTGTTTAAGTCCTCTTGCAATCATACTCAATCCAAGGTACTCGTATATAACCGGTGAACTGAGTTTATCGTTCACTTCTTTTTTAATTTCGAGTGATTTATTTAAATGTTTTTCAGCCAGTTGGTAATTTCCTATGGAATATTCAAGGATGCCCAGATTTTTATACACATTCGAAATACCATATTTTGATTCGCTTTCGGTATATATTTCCATCGTTTTACTAAAACATTCGCGTGCTTCATCAAAATTGCCCGATTCAATGTACAATGTTCCAATCTGTTCATAACAAATTGCCACTCCGTTTTTTATACCATCAATAGCAGCCAGTCTGAGATAAATTTCAAGCGATTGCTGAAAGTAGCGCAGTGCAATTTCGGGAAGTTTTAAATCGTAGTAAATCCGGCCTAACAAATAGTTTGCCCAGGCACTGCCCTCAGTAAAACCTGCTTTTTCGTAATACAGTTCCGCTTTAATAATATACTCAATTGCCCTGTCGTACAATCCATTCATTCTGAATATGGTCCCCATAAGAGAATAAGAGGAACCTGAAAATCTGAAATTATCAGACAGGCGACTGGCCTGAATTGAAGCGTTAAATGCCTCCAGCGCCTGAATTACTTCACCCAGCTGGTGTTTTCGCAATCCTATGTGGTACAGAATTTCTCCCTTGTTCCAATTATCTCCTGTTGTCTCTGCAATCAGTAAAGCCGAATCGAGATAAGCCAGCGAAAGTTTGCTGTTATCCAGGTCAGCATAAACTCTTCCCAACACATAGAATGAGCGCATATTAAGTTTTCTGTCGGCGATGGCTTTGGATTCGGGCAATACAGCTGTTGCAAGCTGCAATGCCTCATCTTTGTCGGTATTTAATAGTTGAAGGGCAAGATCAAGTTCAGCAGCTATTTTATCATTTCCCGATTTTTTTTCAACAACCATACGCAAGCTGTCGATTTTTGTATTGCTGATACTTTGCCCGTATGCAGCAGGTGAAATTATCAGCAGATAAAATAAAAACAACAAGAACCACAACTTAAGAGTGTTATTCATTAATGTTCAAATTTTGGGTTTTACGCTAATCCTGTTTGCCAAACTCAATGTAATGAAACCATATACTGTCATGTTTTTAAATCCCCTTTCCACGTAAATACATGTGGCGGGTGAGTCAGGATATGTTTACAAACTGAATTTGGACTAATTTATTTTTACTACGCTAAAACCATGCAAATTACAATTTTTTTTAAGAACCGGTATTGTATTTCATTACTGATTCGGATTTGTAATCGTGATTTGTATATTTTCTAAAAAGGCTAAACCCTGCAATTTTGTTCATTTTCGTAATCTATTCTCCATCCAATGTGTACAAAGTTTATTGTAAACTTAGAAGTGAGAGGTAGTATAAAAATCTGGTTCTTCATCTTTTTTAATTTAACTTTCCTGTATCTTTTACTTCAAATAAAAATCAGGATATTTGGAAATTATGAAACATTGGCTGATTGCAACCTTATTTGTTTTGATTTTATTCCAGCCTGGGTTGCAGGCGCAAAACCTGTATTTTCCGCCAACTACTGGCGATACATGGGAAACTGTTTCGCCTGAGTCATTGGGCTGGTGCACCTCGGAAATCGATTCGCTCCTTGGTTTTCTTGAGCAGGAAAACTCAAAAGCTTTTATCGTACTGAAAGATGGTAAAATTGCCATCGAGAAATATTTTGGCACGTTTACAAAAGACAGTTTATGGTATTGGGCTTCGGCTGGCAAAACGTTGACGGCTTTTCTTGTGGGTCAGACACAAACCGACGGGTTGCTTTCCATCACAAATCCCACATCAGATTATCTGGGTACGGGCTGGACGGGTTTATCTGAGGCGCAGGAGCAAAAAATCACTGTCCGCCACCAGTTAACCATGACCTCCGGTCTCGACGACCGCGTTCCCGACAATCATTGTACAATTGATACCTGTCTTCAGTTTCTTGCCGAACCCGGTACGAGATGGGCGTACCACAATGCACCGTACACCCTGCTCGAAAAAGTTTTGGAGAACTCCACCGGAAAAGACATTAATGTGCTGACACAACAGAAACTGAAATCACCGACCGGAATGACTGGTTTGTGGGCAATGGTTGATTACGACAATGTTTATTTCAGCAAGCCGCGCAGTATGGCCCGTTTTGGTCTTTTAATTCAAAACAACGGGGTGTGGGGAAACGACACACTGTTAAAGGATGAAACTTATTTCCGACAGATGATAAATACTTCGCAGGAGATAAACCAGTCGTACGGATACCTTTGGTGGCTCAATGGAAAACCAACCTACATGCTGCCTGGAGTTCAGTTTTTCTTTAACGGTTCGTGGGCGCCCGATGCACCGGACGATATGTTTGCCGCCATGGGTAAAAACGGACAAATGCTTTGTATCGTTCCTTCACAAGGTCTTGTTGTAGTACGCATGGGCAATCCGGGCAATTCACCGCTCAGCGAAATCGGCGTTTTTTTGTGCAACATGATCTGGCAGAAACTGAATGCCGTAATTTGTAATGAAACTGCGGTTAATGAAACTGAACTTGAAACAACTGACCTTCGCATTTTCCCAAATCCATCAGTAGGGGAAATTACAATTCAGGGTTACGAAGGCAAAGCAGAAATTTATAACAGTTCCGGATCGGTAATCTGGCAGGGAACTGTTATTCACGATCAGCCTGTGAATGTAAACTATTTGCCCGCCGGATTTTACCTGCTGAAAACCAGTTCGGGTTCGGCAAAATTTATGCTTAAAACCGCCCGGTAATCTCCTTTATTTTTTGTTTCCAGTGAGCACACCTGATACACTCCAGTGACTGAAACTTCCATTTTCGTCGGCTCCCTGATCGATGCCCACTTCAATCACATGTTTTCCGGGTTGCAATCCGGCAAGTGGAATTAAATAAGGTGGAGTCATTGTTCCCGGACACCAGTTCGAGCGGCTCAGATCACTCGACGACAAGCCGTTGACAAAATTACCCGACGCCGGATTTCCCAAACGGTAGGTTGCGCAGTCGGTTCGCCACGGAACTACCTCAAAAACCTGTTTGCCATCAATAAAAATATGGTTTTGTTTGGGTACAAATTCGTCGCCGCTTCCCCAACCGCCGTGACCGGTGGCAGTGTAAAGCAACTGAAGGCCCGAAACTGAATCAGGGACGGTAAATTCAACCTTTAAAGTATCGGTTCTGAAGAATCTCCCATAATTCTGGCCCGACATTTCCATCACATTTACCGTGTAAAACAAGGGTTGAATCCAGTTTGGTTTTGCTTGTTCATCATCAAACGAGGGATAGAAATCGAATTGCAGGTTGATTTTGTGACCGCCTTTGTCGTAATTGCCTATAAAAACTCCTACCCACAATTCTTCAGCATCCGAAGGAATAAGCGCTGTAACCTCGTGGTTGTAAAATGCTGCATCCTTCCAGTTGTAATTGTTAATCACACGGCGTGTATTAAAATAGCGTGCCCCAAACGAAGTAAAAAAACGCATAATTTCAACCGGTGTTTCGTAATCGGGGGTGGTGGTAAATCCCTGGTAATTTTGTCCTGCGCTATCGGTAAAAACAGGCAAAACAGCTGTTCCGTTCAGCAAAGCATCGGTCATGGTGATTTTATTTTCGGTTTCGGGAATGATAAAAACCGAACCTGTGCGGTCGTAAGCATCTCCATCCGACCAGCAGGAAAGCCGGGCAAAAACCTGTCCGCCTTTTTTCCAGCTTTCGGGCATTTTTATCTTTTTCATTACCACGCTGCCCTTGGAGAAACGGTAGGTTTCACCGGTATTGAGTTCGTTTGCTGTTGGTACAGGGATTTCGGGGTCAAAATTGATGGTCTGATTTTCGAAAACCACCAGAGAAGTGTATCTCGATTTTATTTTGAGCTCCTCCATTTCGGGTGCTGTAACTTCCAATGCTGCATCAAACGGATAATCAGGTTTGTTTCCGTCGGCAACATTTTCAACTGAAACAGCCTGAAGCGTGCGGTTGCCGTTGATTGTGACTTTCAGTACAAGCGAATTTTCTGATGGCAGATAATTCAGATATGGCGAACCTTTTGTACCAGCTTTATCGGTGTACCAAAGTTCTATTTTATTTGAAAAAGAGCTGATAACAGCATAATTGCATTCGAACCCCAGAATGGTGTCGCTACTTTCGCCGGTTGTGGGCTGTGGCAGTTGGCTAAAAGGAGTAAGTGTTTTAAACAGTCTGTTTCCGGTATTTAAAATGGTAACAGTTTGTTTGCGGTTGTAATCGATAAAGTCGCGGATTTTGTTTTTTGAATCGGAAAGTGAAGCCACATTATCTGAAAAAAGAACTGTAACTCCCGGTCCGTCTGATGTTTTACCATTGATTACAGGTTTGTATTGAATTTTTGTTACCTCTTTTTGTTGCGCCTGAACAGCGATTACCAGTGTGGTTAAAATCAGAAACAGTGTGGCGAATCTTTTGATTTCCGGTTTAAAATAAATGTTTTGCATGGCTGCTTTTTTTGCTGCTAAAATATTCACTTTACCCGGATTTGTTCTATTCTGAAAGAAAAAGTGGTTGAAAGACGGGCTGCACTTTCAGAAAAAAAGATACCTTCAACCCTGAAATAATCCAATTTTAAACCGGGTAAAATTTACAGATATGACATACGTAGCTCAGGAAAACCGTTATGATTCGATGAAATACAACCGTTGCGGTAAGTGGGGGTTGAAACTGCCTGCCGTTTCGCTGGGGTTGTGGCACAATTTCGGTGGCATCGACAATTTTGAAAACGGCCGTGCCATGTTGCACCGCGCGTTCGATCTCGGAATAACTCATTTCGACCTCGCGAATAATTACGGCCCGCCTCCCGGCTCGGCTGAAGAAAATTTCGGAAAGATTCTGAAACAGGATTTTGCGGCTTACCGCGACGAACTGATTATCTCAACAAAAGCAGGTTACCTGATGTGGCCCGGGCCTTATGGCGAATGGGGCAGCCGCAAGTACCTCCTTTCGAGCCTCGACCAAAGTCTGAAACGAATGGGACTTGAATACGTCGATATTTTTTATTCGCATCGCCCCGACCCGGACACGCCGCTGGAAGAAACCATGATGGCGCTTGACCAGGCTGTGCGTTCAGGAAAAGCATTGTATGCAGCCATTTCAAACTATCCGGCTGACATGACCCGTGAAGCCGCCCGGATTTTAAAGGAACTGGGAACTCCCTGCCTGATTCATCAGCCCAAATACTCGATGTTTGTGCGCTGGGTGGAAGACGAATTGCTGGATGTGCTTGAACAGGAAGGCATCGGGTGTATTCCGTTTTCGCCGCTGGCACAGGGACTTTTAACCGACCGCTATCTGAAAGGAATTCCGGAAGGAAGCCGCGCCACCCGCGAGGTTTTTCTGAAAAAGGAACATGTTGATTCGGCTCACAAAAAAATTGTGGCATTGAATGAAATAGCCCGCGAACGAGGTCAGAGCCTGGCACAAATGGCGCTGGCATGGGTTTTACGCGACAACCGGATTACCTCGGTTTTAATCGGTGCCAGCTCTGTTAAGCAGATTGACGATAACGTGGAGACATTGAGAAATCTTCCTTTTTCGGTTGAAGAACTGCAAAAGATTGAGACAATTTTGCAAGACTGAAGCAAATGATTTATTGAAAAGACAAGCTTAACAAAAGATAACAGTCTTTCTAAATAAGCGTTCTGCGCCTGCATTTTTAAAAACAGTTTCTATATTTGGCAAAATAAAAGACAAAAACATGCTTAATTCTTTCAGAAATAGTATTCCGGCAACATGTACAATGATGTGTATGTGTTCAGGTATTATTTCGCGGAAGAAGTAGGATAAAATATTGCTATAACCGAAAGGCTCTTCCGTTACCGGGAGGGCCTTTTTTATTGATATATAACCGATTTTATAACTTAAAATGCAGAGAATTATGAGTAATGTTTTGAATGAAGTAATTGCAGCCAACCAAAATTATGTGGCAGGATTTGGTGAGAAAGGAAAGTTACCGATGCCACCAGGGCGCAGGTTTGCCATATTAACCTGCATGGATGCGCGGCTCGACCCCGCAAAATACGCCGGACTTTCGGAAGGCGATGCACATGTAATACGCAATGCCGGCGGTCGTGCCAGCGACGATGCCATCCGGTCGCTGGTTATCAGTCATAAATTGTTGGGTACAAACGAGTGGTTTGTAATTCACCATACCGATTGCGGAATGGAAACCTTCACCAACGAAATCATTGCCGACCTGTTGAAAGAGAACCTCGAAAGTGCCACCATCGATGAAAATGGCTGGAGAAATGTTAAAGCCGGCGGAGGTTCATCAGAAGGAAAATACATCAACTGGCTCACAATAAACAACCTCGAAAATAGTGTGCTGAATGATGTAAAACGCATACGGAATCATCCATTGGTTTCGAAAACCGTAAATATTTATGGTTACATATTCGATGTAAAGAGTGGAAAAATTATAGAAGTTCCCGGAGCAAAACTGGCCGGGCAGGCAATTGAATAACAAATTATAAATCAACAAAAAGTAAAAGATTATGGCCGATTTAAAATTTTCAATATCAGGAGAGAATGTCAACCCAACAAAGTTTGTAGCCCGGTCGAGGCAGTTTACTTTAACCATCGATGAGCCTGAAGGACTTGGCGGAACCGACGAGGGTGCAAACCCGGTGGAGTTTTTATTAGCCGCGTATGCAGGTTGCCTTAATGTGATGGGTCACATTGTTGCGCGGGAGCTGGGATTTGGTTTGAAAAGCATCAGAATTGAAGCCGAAGGCGACCTCAACCCTGCAAAAGTATTCGGGCATCAGACAACCGACAGGCCCGGATTCAAGGGAATAAGGGTGAATATTTTCCCCGAAGCCGATACCGATGAATCAACGTTAGCCCGCTGGCTCGAAATTATTGAAAGCCGTTGTCCGGTAAACGACAACCTGATTAACCCGACACCGGTAAAAATCAACCTTAAAAATGCGACAGTGAAAGCTGCATAATGCACCCTTGATAAATGAAAGCCTCCCGGAGTAATTTTTCGGGAGGCTTTAACAACAACTTTTATTGGAAGTATAATAACTATAAAACCGCCTGAATTAAAAGCTGTTGAACCCCCTACCAGGATAGCACGATTTCATTTGTTATTTTAACCATTTAACCCCTACGGGTTTGAAAAGCCAAATTTTTATTGTATCACCAACTTTTTTGCAGGAGTTTTTGTGTTTCCGTATTCAATAAAATAATGATAGACACCGCTCTGATAACGGCTAACATCAAGCATCAAATGGTCGGTGTGGCTGTCAACTACAAACTGTTCCACCTGTTTCCCTGAATTGTTGATGAGGTGAAGTGTTGCCTGGCTGATATTTTCAGGTAGAATGTAAGCAACTTTCAGCGCCTGGTTAGCCGGATTTGGAAATGCATTCAGCAAAACGTCAGGTTCATTGTCAATCAATATTGCACTTACCGCCGTACTGCCCGGCAAACTGTAAATGTTGGTCCACACTTTTTCGGGGAACCCTGAGAAATCATAACAATACGAGAATAGTTTATAAGTACTTTCTTCGGTTTTGTTGATGTAATTGTATAACGACCCGTCAATAAATGTGATTTGTGACCCGTCATCGTTAATAATTTTACTGTCGTACTCGTAATAATCCTGCGAAGTAATGTATTTGTAATATGTACACAGCAATTCGATTCCCGCATCACTGTCGAAAAGTTTTTCCGATAAAAATTTGATGTCGAAAAGATAAGAACCCGAAGGTACATTACAATTAACCGTTTTAAAAAGTGAGTGATCAAGATTGTAAATCCGGCACTGTCCGGCTGGTACATCCATCAGAAAGTATTTGTAACCTAACGTTTCGAGTTTAACTACTGAAGTGGAATAGTCGTATTTTTTTTCGAGGGTAACCTGTGCGTTTAATCCGGCAAACAGGAAGAAAAACAGAATAAAAATGACTGTTGTTTTCATATTTCTGATTTTTAATGGTTGTTAAATATTCTTTGATTAACCCTGGCATTCCTGCCCGACGGCAGGCGGGTATGCCAGGGATTATGAATTCTCTTCAAATCGGGCTTTAGCCCTAAATCCTGACATTTTGGACTAAAGTCCATAGCTTATCAGCATTCTAAACCTCCGGCATTTATGCCGGAGTTAGTCAGTCTTCACCTTAGGTGAAACGCTGATTCGTTTTATTTTATCAATCCCAATCCTTCTTTTGCCGATTTATCGCCGGGACTGTAAAGCAACACCTTGTTAAACAATACTTTTGCCTGTGGGTAATTTCCCAGAAAAAAGGAAGTCCAGCCTAACATCAGCAGCCCGTCGTACCCAAACGGGTACAAATCAACCACCTTTTTAAACAGCGGCTGCGCTTTGTTGTAATCCTTCCGGCCATAATAAACCAGTCCGAGCCGGTACAGCGCAACCGAATTATTCGGGCTGATTTCCAGAATTTTGTTGTACAGTTCAATCACTTCATTCCACCGGCCCAGCGCGGCTTTGGGCAAAATCAACCCAAAACGGGCTTCTTCGGAATAGGGCTTTAATTTTTGTGCGTTGCTGTAAAAAATAACCGACTCATCAAAAAGTCCGGCATTGTAATTCAGCCAGCCCAATCGTAAATTGAGTTCGTATGACGATTCATCAAAAACCTTCTTTAAAACATCGGCGGCACCCGAAAAATCGCCGGCTTTTTCATGCTGGTAACTTTTGTTAAAAGCTGCTTCGAGTGCTTCCTGCGAAACCTGCGCCACCGCTGAAAAACCGGCGACTGTAAAAATCAGTAAAATAATTTCTCTTCTTAAAAATTCCATGATAATCCTGCTGTTAAAGTGTGTTTTATGTATTTATATTCCAGCGAGTTTGTGATGGTTCCGCTGGTATAAACATTGTATTTTTCAATAATATCCTGATTGATGTACCTCACCACAAACTGGTATTTTTTGGCCACCGGGAAATACAAACTTCCCATGATTTTTTGCTCCGACCTGCCGGGGAAATTGGCAACCACATAACCCGCCGGTTCGATAAAATTTTTCATATCGCCATTTAAATATTGCCCGTAAAAATGTACCGGCCCCAGTTGTGCACCTCCCGAAATTCCGAACGTGTTGTACCCAAAACCATTTTCTATGTCGTTTTTAAAATATACCCGCGGGGTCAGATAAAGGTTTACGTTTGAAAACGGGTAAACTGTAACCCAGCCTGAAACCTGGTTGAATCCTTCGTTGTAAATATTGGCAAAATTAACTTCGGCGCCAGGGGCAAAATTGCCAAAATGGGCCCAGGTTGATGTTGAGAATATAAAATCTGAAAAATTTACCGACGTGCTGTAAAATGTGTTGGGATCGTAGTTCCCTAAAACCAAATCCGATTTTCCCCAGATTACGTTTGCCGACGGAGAAACATACCATTTCTTGCCCAACACAAAAGTGGGATTGATAAAATACTGGTTTTGAGAGATATCTATTGGAAATGAATTTCGTTCGCCCCAAAAAACCTGTTCTTCGCGGTTGATACCAAGGTGTGTGAAATTGTGCGACAGAAAAACTCCCGGGGCAAGCTGGTGGCTGTAATCCACCGATTCAAAATGATAGTTTTTCAATATAAAAGCTTCGCCATAATCGGCTCCAACATTCAGTTCTTCATCAAACGACCGGTTGGAAAGCGCATCAATATCGGGGTTGAAGCTGTACCCGATTTCCAGCGCGGCGCGCAATGGTTTCATATTCTGGTAATTGATTTTCAC
Source organism: Draconibacterium sp. (assembly GCA_050179035.1). Taxonomy (GTDB): domain Bacteria; phylum Bacteroidota; class Bacteroidia; order Bacteroidales; family Prolixibacteraceae; genus Draconibacterium. Next base: position 79,154 of record JBFXFM010000005.1, read on the forward strand.
TTTCACCGGAACTGAAAATTGTGCTGCATATTTCGATGCCTCCACGCTTCGGCCTGAGTAAACCAAACTGTAATATAAATACTCCTGCAGCCATTCAAAACTTTGGTCGTTTTTCCATGCTTTCAGAAAAAAATCAGCTGCCTTGCGGTATTTTTTCAGGTTGTAATATGCAATGCCTGCGCGCGCCTGCAGGTAAAAATAGTCGATTCCATTGCTGCGTGCTTCATTTGCAAAATCAATCAGTTCAGCCCATTTTTGCTGGGTGTAAAGTTCGTACGACTTTTTATCGACTCCGGCATAATTCAGTTTTTGCTGTGCCGATACTGATATCAAAAGAACCAGTAAACATCCTGTTAATCCAAATCGTTTCGACATATTATGTTGATTTTAGCGTCATTAAACTTAACCAAAAGATGAAAAACACTTTCCTGCGAGATTTTTATTCCGGTTTGAAACTTACGGATTTCGTTTCCTGCCATTTTTTGCGCAATGGTTGCCTCCATTTCAATATCGCCCGACGATAAAATATCACCGGCTTCTTTAATTATAAGTTGGTACTCAGCTTTCAGAAACAGAAAAACGGGTGCCACAAAATCCTGCAAAATTTTTGGTACACCTTTAAACATGAGGTTTACCGGGATGGTGTCGGAAATTTTACTGTTGGGCTGAAAACCCAGCGGCACCTTAAAAAGCGAAACAAAGAACCAGTATAAAGCTGTGTTTTTCTTTCCGGTAAAATTGGTGAAATAGTGCAAATCTCCATTGTTATAAATGTAAGCCAAACTGCTGTCTTTTTCGCAACGGATGTAAGTATTGTTATACACATCTGTTTCCACTTTCCAAACAAAGGTACCCGCAAGGTTTTGCCATTTTGGTTTTGCCGAATCAACCTCAACCTCAACTTTAATTTGCTGACCTGGAATAAAATGCAACGCTGCAGACAGCGATTCGTTTTTTGCCGGGTTCACCACAACCTCGTTATTTCCGGGATAACTGAAGTTTTTCAGGTTGAAATTGTTCTCCTCTTTCAGCAAATAGTGGCCAAACGGATAATCGAGCGTTGCCGAACCAATGTGAGGCGTAACCTGAAACTGAAAATGCAGATGCGGGTAAGGCGACCTTCCGGAATTTCCGCAGCGCCCCAAAAGCTGGCCCTTTTTAACAATGTCGCCGGGTTTTACTTCGATAGAATGGTATTTCAGGTGACTGAGTTTGGCATATAAATAATCGTTGTGCTTGATAATTACCGTGTTTCCCCAGTTGTTTTTTGTGTTTACATCGGCAATTTTATTGTCGTGAATGTGGTTTACAACTTCAATCACAGTTCCGTCGAACGGAGCCAGAACCGCTTTTGCAAAACAAAAATAGTCTTCCGGAAAATCGCCCGAACCCCTGAACTGCCTTCCACTGCGGTCGGTAATAATAAAATCCCAGGCATGACGCCATGCACCTTTGTGTGTATGTTCGCCGTTGTGCGCCTGGCTCACTGTCCACTCGCCAAAAAATGGCAGCGATGCCGAAACCGGGTAGGCCACCGGAAAACGTTTTAAATTGCCTGAATACAGATAAAGATTTTTCTCGGGTTTGCCCAACTGAACCGGGGTTTCAACCAGGTGTTCCGAACGTTTTTCGCGCAGTTTCAATGCATACAAAAACATAAGCACAACCACATTGAATGGCAGCGAATATGGCGAAACTCTGAAAATAAGAAAGATTTGCTGGGTGCTGGTGGTGATTAAAACCACTGCCGGCAGTAATAGAATTATCCATGCAAAACTTACCCTGCCGGGAACCAAATAATAACCACCCAGCGCGATGGCCGTTAAAATATAATTAAACCCGATGAACGTGTAGCCCAGCGAATTAAACTCGATTCCAACCGCCTGGTAAAACAGCCACGCCACTGAATACCCCAACACCGACAACACAAAAGTGATGCGCGAATAAATAACCAACCCGATAGAAATTATGATTCCGGCCAACAAATGGCTCTGGAAAAAAATTGCTCCCAGCGAATGAAAATAGACTTTGATAAACGACGAACTGATTGAATTCTCCAGAAAATCATACAGGTTAACAAATGTTTGGCCGCCTAGTGAATACAATTCGTTATAGGTGAAAATGCCCCTTTCGCTGATGTGCAGTGCGTTTAAATCGCCGCGAGAAAGCGCTACAATCCAAATGGTTACTAAAAATGGAACGCTCAAATAAGGCAGGCCGTATTTCCCTAATACTCCCTGAAAAACAAGCGTAAGAAAAAAGCTGGTTACCGCAGCCACTGCAATCAGTAAAAAAAGCTCGGGCGAAGGCTGATAAAACAAACCAACTCCCAAACCTACCAGCAGCGCATTAAACCCGTACAATCCCGAAACCAGAAAATATTTGTTATAACCCAGCAACCAGGCCAGCAGGTTGGCAATGATAACGGCAACCAAACCGCCAATTCCGGCACCGTAGTCGAAAAAGCTAATCAGCAAAAGAAATACAGCTAACAACTTCGAGGTGGAAAAAAACACCTGCGAATAACTGTTCAAAATGGATTGAACGATTTCCTTACCCGATAGCGCATTGGCTTTCATCTAATTACGTTCGAAAAATGATATGATGTTGTATTTTTTCACCCCCTGCCCCCTCAAGGGGGTAATAGTTCCAAACTTATTACGGCTTATGTTCGAAGCGATTCTCCCCTTGAGGGGATAAAGGGGTGATAATTGCAAATACATTATAAGATTATTCATTTTAGTTCTTTTTCGGGTTCAGCTCGAAGTTTTGTATTGAACCCAGTTCTTCCTTTTTACGGATGATATGTGTTTTCCCGTTCAAATCGATTAAAACCACGTTGGGGCGGAAAGTAATAAACTGCATCCACTGTGTCATGTTGTAGGCGCCAACCCGCTCGATTACAAGTCTGTCGCCGGTTTTTACATGTGGAAAATTGATGGCATCGCGAATCACATCAATGTTCATACACAATGGTCCGTAAATGGTGGTATCTTCAACATATTCAGAAACTTCGGTGGTCGGATAAACTCCAAGGTTATACCAGAACGAAGTGAAAAGCAGGTTTACCCCGGCGTCGATTACCATTGTTCGTCGGCCAGTGGTTGAACGTTTGTTTGCCAGTACCGAAGTGAGCAAATAACCGGCATCGTCAACCAATGCGCGACCGGTTTCGAGGAAAAGCACAGGCAGGTTCTCGTGCGGAATTTCCGACGAAATAATTGCATTTGAAATGGCTTCAGCATAATCGTCGAATGACGGACAAGTTTCGGAGCCCGGCATGTATGCACCTTTCAGCGTGTTTTTCGAAGCAAAACCACCACCCAAGTCAATGTATTTAAGCCAGTAATCAAACTTACGGTAGGTAGCCATGTATAAATTCGACAGTTTGGCAGCAGCAACGGCATAAGCTGAAGTCGTCATAATATAAGTTCCGATGTGGGTGTGGAGCCCAATCAAATCAAGGTTTTCAGCCAGCATAATCCGGTTGATGGCATTCCAGGCTTCACCGTTTTCATAGTTAAATCCAAAACGGTCCCACATTGGGTAAATACCTGTGTCCATGTTTACACGAATCGCGACTCTTGCTTTTTTATCAAGCTTGCGCGTGGTTTCCATCAGCAGGTACAATTCATCGAAGTGGTCGATGTGGATGCAGGCGTTGTGGTTGATGGCCAGCGTTAAATCCTCTTCCGACTTTTCGGGGCCGTTAAAAAGAATTTGCGAACCGTTTACACCCAGCGAAAGCGCTTTTTGAAACTCAAAACCCGAAACTACCTCGGCCCACGAACCTTCGTCGTGAAAAATGCTACAAACCGCATCGAGATAATTGGTTTTGTACGACCATGCAAACTGCACTTTCGGATAACGCGTTTGAAACGCACGACGGGCTTCGGCGTATGTCTCTCGAATGGTTTTCTCTGAAATTATAAACACCGGCGAACCGTATTCATTCATCAGTTTATCCACTGCAATTCCATCAATGTCCGATACTATTTTTTGTTTTGCCGGCAACCCGAATTTATTTGGGATTCCGGCGGTTATTTTGCTGATAACCGGTTTTTCATATTTTAATTTTTCCATTGTTTTGTGTTTTTTCTCGCTAAGACGCAAAGGCGTCAGGTTTATTATTTATTAATCTTTATTTTCTAATCGAATACCACATAGGCACATAGGACACATAGTTTTTCCGTTATTCAGTATTTCAGCGCCGGTATTTCAAACGGCGGGGCGGGAATTCTGACTCCGCTTTCCCCGGGTTGAAACCCGGGGTTATTAAAATTTTGCCCCTTCGGGGCTGTTGTTCCCCATCGCATTCCGTCCCCGGTCTAAAGTATTCTTCCCCATTCACCCAATTACTCATTTACCTTTTCTCTTTTTCAAATCTTCAACCGATAATATCATTTTTATCTGCGGTTAAAAACCACAGCACCCTTCCACCCATTCTCGCATTCATGCATTCTCGCATTCCCGCATTAGATTTCCTTATTCATTGAAATAGCCGCGAATTTTTCCAAATCAACAATCATGTCGTACGAATAGCGTACAAACATTTTTCCGATTTTGTATGCAGTCATTGGTTTTACGTCCCAACCCAAAGCCAGTTTTATCAGCGCATCCGGAATATTTTGCCCGGCGCCTACAGCAAGGTAAACCCATGCCGGAATTCGCGGATTGATTTCAATGAGATAATATTCTCCATTGTTGGTTTTTATCAGTTCCAGTTCCATGCCGCCCTTCCATTTTGTTTTCTGGATAATCATTCGGGTGAGTTCCATCATTTTTTCGTCGGCAAGCGTAATTCCGCCCCAGGCTTTTCCTTTGTCGGTAATGTATTGTTTGCGCATGGGAACTGCGGCAATTGTGTTGCCTTTTCCGTCGCCGAGTGCAATCACATTCACTTCGGTACCTTTTACAAATTCCTGCGCAATTACCGGCAAGCCCCATTTGGCAGCCAGTTTATGAAAAGCCTGTTTTACTTGTTCCTCGTTGGCAGCCACATAAGCATCGTAAAATTGCCCCTTTATCATTACCGGATATTCAAATTTCTCCTCAATTTCCTTAATCTGGTTAAAGCTTCCGAGGTTGATACTTCCCGGCACTTTCACACCATATTTTATTCCGTATTCAGGCAATTTATCTTTTTCGCGTTCCTGAAACTGCTTCAGCGAGGGTAAAAACATGTGGATTCCTTTTTCCCTCAGCCGCTGCTCATTTTTCATAAACGAAAAAAGTTCGGCATCGAAATTAGGAATCAGCACATCAATTTTTTCCTGCTGATGAATGTGCTCAATGCGTTCAATCAATTCGTCGGAACCGCCCGACGGGTACGGAATCTGGAAAATGCGGTCGCACAATCCTTCCATGTAAATACCGGGCTCAAGGTTTTCGTAAACCAGCCCGATGATACGTACATCAAAATCTTCCGACTCTTTTGCTCCGCGAATCACCGGAACCCCCGGCCCAGGATTGTCGGTGTTGTTAAGCCCGGTTACAGCTAAAGTAATTTTCTGTTTTCCCATGTTCACAGGTTATTTAAAATCGAGCGGGTTATCCTGCGAAATAATCTGGTGGTGTTTCAGTAAAGCGCAAAATTCATAAAAGTCCTTTTCAAAAGTAAGGTCGTCAATTTCGTACTTTTCGAGTATGGAGGTTTTAAGGTTTTCAAATTCTTTTTCCTCCTGAATGTTTTTTATCAGCTCCAGACCAAACGGATTCAAACTAAACGAATCGCCTGTTTTTGAGTTAAATACAAACCCGTTTTCGCTGATTTTTACTTCTTCCGGTATTTTCATTTTCCTGTTTTTTTGTTTTGAAATGAATGTTTGACACCTGTTTTACTAAAAACCTGCACAAAGGGTTCATTTTTTATCCATCCAAAGCAAACATGAGACAAATAAGTAATGAGAAAAATTAAATGTCATATTTCAATTTCTTCACTCACCCCCAAGCCACCTTGAGGTGGCTTCGGGTGAGTGAATTAAAATACGACAATAAATACATCATATTACTTAATATAGTTTGACGCGTTTAATTCATTTAATAAAATTGGATTCTGGCATTAAACTTGTCAATCCATAAAAAGTTAAAACATAAAAATTAGTCACAATGAAAACAATTAAAACACTCACACTTCTGCTTGCCTCATTCTTTATTATTTCGTCGTGCGAAGGACCAATGGGCCCTCCCGGAATTGATGGTGACACATTAATTGGTTCCGTTTTCGAAATCGAAGGCGATTTTACTGCATCAAACGAATACCAGTTGTTTTATGATTTCCCGAACAACTTCGAGATTTATAATACCGATGTTGTAATGGTTTACATGCTCTGGGAGGTTGTTAATGTAAATGGCGTAAACACCGATGTTTGGCGCCCGCTGCCACAAACTATTGTATTAAAGGAAATCTATACGAATTATACTGAAACCGATGTCTTACAGTACAATTTCGATTACACAGTAAACGATGTACGCGTATTCCTCGAAACCACCATGCCCCCAGCTGAACTTTTACCAGCTGAAACACAGGACCAGGTTTTCAGGATTGTAGTGTTGCCTGCCGACTTTGTAAGCATGAAAAGCAAGAGCGAATTAAACGACCTGAATTTGTTGTTAAACTCGCCCGAAATTAAACTTAATCTGGTAAAAAAATAGAATTCAAAAACAAAACAAGAACCCGGGATTTTAATACATTCCCGGGTTTTTTATTGACAGTTTGTTCATGATAAATTCTTTTCTTTGCAGGCTGAATATCGATTTATACAAGATGAAAAATAAAAACATACTCGCAGTTCTTGGCGTTGGAAACGCATTGGTTGATGTTATCACAGTGATTGAGAATGATGATGTGCTCGGAAAATTTGGCCTTCCCCGCGGAAGCATGACATTGGTTGACGCCAACCTTTCAAAAAAAATATACGATACGGTTTACGCTGAAAAAAGCGAAGTTTCCACAGGCGGCTCGGTGGCTAACACCATGCGCACATTGGCCGGTATTGGAGGCAAAGGAGGTTATTTGGGCAAAACCGGGAACGACGAATTGGGCAAAGTATTCAAAGAAGCATTTGAGAAGAAAGGGATTAAGACACACCTTTCGTATAGCCAGACGGAAACCGGACGAGTGATGGGACTTGTAAGTCCCGACTCGGAACGAACCATGGCCACTTACTTAGGAGCAGCAGCCGAGCTTACACCAGATGATTTTAAACCTGAATTGTTTGCGGATTACGATTATTTGTACATGGAAGGCTACCTGGTTTTCAATCACGAATTGATAAAAGCAGGTGTTGAAATGGCAAAAGCCGCTGGTTTAAAAGTGGCAATCGATTTGGCAAGCTACAATGTGGTTGATGCCAACCGCGATTTTCTGAAAGAACTAATCAGCAAGCATGTGGATATTGTTTTTGCCAATGAAGAGGAAGCCCGAAGCTTAACCGGAAAAGAACCTCTGGAAGCACTTTACGAAATTGCTGAAATGTGTGAGCTGGCAATTGTGAAAGTGGGAAAAGAGGGATCGTACATTAAACGCGGTGATGAAGTTTTAAAAATAGGTACTATAAAAGCAAACGCCATTGACACCACCGGTGCCGGCGACAGTTATGCTGCAGGATTTTTCTACGGAATTACCAACGGATACAACCTTGAAACTTCAGGTAAAATTGCTGCGCTGATTTCGGGAAAAACTGTTGAAGTAATGGGCGCCAATCTTCCCGACCACCAGTGGCCCCAGATAAAGGAGGATATCAAAAAGATTGTAAAATAAGCAAAATAACCAGCCTGGCCTGAAACAAACAAGGCAGATTTTCAGCCTGCCTTGTTCAATACCGAAACGGTAAAATCACTTTTTGTCTGTTGAAATTTTAAATGGCAAATACAACGGGCAAAAACGGAACAACCCGGTTGCAATCGGCACAATTCCGATTAATCCCCACCAGCTGTCGAAAACAACGCCAAGCAGCGCAATTACCAACCCGATAATGATTCTCAAAAGGCGGTCAACTGTTCCTACATTACATTTCATTTTTTTTGTTTTAAAATTACTACTGAATATGTAAACAAAAACTTCCGAAATTAGTTTCAGAAATCTTCTTCAATAATTTTGCACGAGGTTTTGATGAATACAGGGCAGCGAGTTTCAAAAACGCCGGCTTCGCTGGCAGCTGCACTTCCTTCAGGTGTTGAAATATCAAACCCTGTGAGTTGTTTACAAATCAGGCTTCCGTGTGCTTCATTAAACTTTTCATTGAATTTTTTCACCAACATTTTAGTATTGGCTTTTTCGTCTGGGTTTGATGATGAATGTCCGTGTTTCATGCCAATAACCATGTATGCGCCGGTAACTGCGCCACAGGTTTCGGCACAAGCCATTCCGCCACCAAAGCCACTGGCAATTTTCAGCGCCGTTTTTTCATCAATACCCAACTCAGGGGCAAACAAACTGAATACAGTTTGGGCACAATTGAATTTTGAAAACTGGTCGTCAACAAGAAGAGATTTTGATTTCATTAAACAAGGTTTTTGATTTCTGCCGGTTAATTTACTACTAAGGTTCGAAAACAAAAAATAAGGTTTTCATCAAATCGAGTTTTCATATAATATTAAACCCGGAGCCAAAACCCCGGGTTTTATTTTTAAGTCAAATATTATTTCTTCTTGAAGTCTCCCCTTGGGGAGATTTAGAGGGGCTTCCTTCTTTATTCTCCTCTTACCGCTGCAATACCCGGAAGTACTTTGCCTTCCAGTGTTTCGAGCATGGCGCCACCGGCGGTTGAGATGTATGAAACACCATCGGCAATGCCAAATTTGTTCACAGCTGCAACCGAGTCGCCACCGCCTACCAGCGAGAAAGCGCCTTTTTGGGTAGCAGTTACAATGGCATTACCCACAGCTTTTGTACCCACAGCAAATTTTTCCATCTCGAAAACACCCACCGGGCCGTTCCAAAGAATGGTTCCCGAGTTTTCAATCACTTCTTTGAATCTGGCAATACTTTCAGGGCCGGCATCCAAACCCATCCAACCTTCGGGAATGGCATTGGCCGGAACCACCTGCGTGTTGGCGTCTTCGCTGAAAGCATCGGCTGCCACCACATCGGTTGCCAATACAAGGTTCACTCCTTTTTCTTTGGCAATTTTCTGGATGTTCAGTGCCATTTCCAGAAAATCGTCTTCCACAAGCGAGTTGCCAATGTTTCCGCCGTTTGCTTTTACAAACGTAAAAGTCATGCCACCACCCAAAATCAGGTTATCAACCTTGCTAAGCATGTTTTCGATGATGGTGATTTTTGTTGAAACTTTAGCGCCACCCATAATCGCCGTCATCGGGCGAACAGGTTTTGCCACCACTTTATCAAGGCTTTCAACTTCGCTTTCAACAAGGAAACCAAACATTTTGTCGTTCGGGAAGAATTTTGCCATCACGGCTGTTGAAGCGTGTGCACGGTGTGCTGTTCCAAATGCATCGTTTACCCAGCAGTCGCCTAATTTTGCCAATTCGCCTGCAAAAGCTTCGTCGCCTTTTTCTTCTTCCTTGTGGAAGCGAAGATTTTCAAGTAACAATACCTCACCCGGTTTCAGGGCTGTAGCCAAAGCCTGTACTTCAGCGCCAATACAATCGGGAGCCAGTTTTACTTCCTGACCCAGCAATTTGCTGAAATGGCCAACAAGGTGTTTCATTGAATATTTAGGATTCGGACCATCTTTCGGACGGCCAAAGTGCGACATAATAATTGGCGAACCACCATCGGCAATAATTTTTTTGATGGTTGGGATTGCGGCAACAATACGGGTGTCGTCGGTAATTTCGAAATTTTCGTTGAGTGGCACGTTGAAATCAACGCGAATCAGGGCTTTTTTCCCTTTAAAATTGTAAGTGCTAATCGTTTGCATATTATTCTATTTATTTGGTTATCAGAAAATCAACCAAAGATAAAAAATATATTCCGTTGAATTCGCAGGCAAAAAACAGCTTCTAAGAATTTAATGTTCAGGTAACTTGAAAAAGTTTCGGGTTTCGCCCGCCTGACTAATGAATCGGGCAGGGGTTGCAGGTTCCGGGTCAATCAATCACAAACAATCTCCCAATCTCTTTTTTTCAATCCAACATCGGGTATCAGGTATCAAACATCAAATCACCATCAATCTCTAATCCTCAATCCAGTATCAAGCATCCAAGTATCCAGAATCAAATTCCATCTTTGTTTTTGTTGTTTTGCGTTGGTAATTTCATTTTTTAAAAACTATTTTTGGCCACATGTTTTTTAGCGAAGTCATAGGTCAGGAATCCATCAAAAGGAGATTAATCCAGTCGGTTAAAGACGAGCGGATAAGCCATGCACTGCTTTTTACAGGGCCCGCCGGAACCGGTAAACTGGCTATGGCAATTGCCTACGCACAATACATTTCGTGCAGCAACCGTACCGAGATCGACTCGTGCGGTGTGTGCCCCTCATGTCACAAATTCAGCAAACTGGCACACCCCGACCTCCATTTTGTTTTCCCGGTTTTTAAGCGCGATAAAGCCGACCCGGTCAGCGATAATTTTATTAAAGAGTGGCGCGAGAAAGTGCTCACTTCTCCCTATTTCGGATTAAGCGAATGGCTCGATTTTATTGAAGCCGAGAATGCCCAGGGAATGATTTACGAAAAGGAAAGCGATTCGATTTACCGCAAACTGAACCTGAAATCATTTGAAGCCGAATACAAAACAATGATTGTATGGCTGCCCGAAAAAATGAATCTTGCCTGTTCAAACAAATTGCTGAAGCTACTTGAAGAGCCGCCAAGCAAGACTCTTTTTGTTTTAATTACCGAGGACGAAGAATCGGTTATCGGAACAATCAGGTCAAGAACACAGCCGGTGAAATTTCCGTTTATCGATGAAGAATCAATGCGCAAAGCACTGTTAACAATCGAAGATATAGACCCGGGACAGGTAAACGATGCTGTGCACCTTGCCAAAGGAAATTTCATCAGCGCCCGGGAATATGTAACACCCAACGAAGACCAGCAGTTTTTTTTCCTGAAATTCCAGGAAATGATGCGCCAGGCTTACTCTCGCGAGGTGCTGGCACAGATGCAATGGGCCGAAGAAATGGCAAAACTGGGCCGCGACAGGCAGAAAGCATTCTTCAACTATGCCCTCAGAATGGTTCGCGAATATTTTGCCCTCAATTTCGGAAACAGCCAGATGGTTTTTTTAAACGAAGAGGAAAAAAACTGGGGTACAAAGTTCGCCCCGTTTATTAACGAACAAAATGTGATTCAGCTTTTTAACGAGTTCGAAACCGGAATCAAACACATTTCGTGGAACGGAAATCCTAAAATCATTTTTCTCGACACTGCACTCAGAATGGTGCGACTGATAAAGAAATAAGAGAAAGTCGGAAGTCGGAAGACAAAAAAAAATTTACGATTTACGTATTTACGATTTACAATTATCCAAAAGCAGGAGTTAACCGGTAGTTTTGGACAACCAATCACAACCAATCTCCATTTTTCTCCATCAGTTTCTTCCCAATCCAGTATCCAGTATCAAGCGGTAGTCTTCAGCAGGCAGTAATTTCACAACCAATTTCCATCAATCACAACCAATCTCTAAAAATCTCCATCAATCACCCTTTTCACAATCCAGCATTCAGTATCGAGCGTCAGTCTTCAGAAGGCAGTAATTTCATAATCAATCTCCATTAATCTCAATTCTTCCATCAGTATCTTTTTATCCAGTATCCGGCATCAGTTTTCCGTCTCCGCAAAAACCAGCGTCAACCTTCTCCAATTTGCATTTAATCATTACTTTTGCACTTCGAATCAACCTGAAACTGAAATTCAGTGTCGGAATTCGATTTTCAAATTGAATCTATGTACAACGAACAAGATATTGATACCATCGACCGGGGTTACTGCAAAACAAAGGATGGCTGTTGTGCCAAACTGAATGTAACCGACTGGCTGGCCGACATAAAAACACCGCTTCAGCTCACCAACGTGGTTGAAGTTCGTTTTAAAAATACGCGCAAGGATTATTACCAGAATGTAAACAACCTTAACCTGAAATCAGGCGACCTTGTGGCAGTTGAAAGCAGTCCGGGACACGACATTGGTATTGTTTCGCTGATGGGGCCACTGGTGGAAAACCAGATGCGCAAACACAAGCCATCGCTGGTAAACGGCGAATTCAAAAAGGTGTACAGACTTGCCAAACCAACCGATATTGAAAAGTGGAAAGAAGCCATTTCGCTTGAACATGAAACCATGATTCGCTCGCGGCAGATTACTGCACAGCTGAAACTAAACATGAAAATCGGCGACGTGGAATACCAGGGCGACAAAACAAAAGCCATCTTCTATTATATTGCCGACGACCGCGTCGATTTCAGACAACTGATTAAAGTGTTAGCCGAAACATTCCGCATCCGTATTGAAATGAAACAGATTGGCGCACGCCAGGAGGCAGGCCGCATAGGCGGAATCGGGCCTTGCGGACGCGAAATCTGCTGCTCAACATGGATGAACAATTTCATTTCGGTTTCGACAAATGCAGCGCGTTACCAGGACATTTCGCCCAACCCCCAAAAACTTGCCGGACAGTGCGCCAAACTGAAATGCTGCCTCAATTTCGAGTTGGCAACTTACATTGATGCACAACGGAATTTTCCGCCAACTCATTTTCCGCTTGAAACCGAAACAGGAACATTTTTCTATCTCAAAGCCGATATTTTCAACGGCTTGTATTTGTACATACAGCAGGGGAATGGCCCGTCGAACCAGTTTTATGTGCCGGTTGGCAGAGTAGCCGAAATTCAGCAAATGAACCGTAAAGGAAAAAAACCGGCAAAACTGCTGAACAGGGAAGATGCTCCTGCCCCCAAGGATAAGGAACCTGATACATTTCATAATGTGGTGGAGCAGGGAGACCTCACGCGTTTCGACCAACCGAAAAACGCCAACCGTAAAAAGAAACGTAATTTTCAACGCAACGCACAGCGTCGTCCGGCCCGGCAATGAAAAAAGGTTTAAAATATATTCTCCTGATGTTCGCTGCAATTTTGATTTTCGTTGCCTGCGACAGAAAATCACTGACTAACGAATACAAAATAATCAGCAAAAACGGCTGGAACAAAGATTCGTTGCTGGTTTTCGAAGTGCCGGTGGCCGACACTTTAATAATGCACCAGGTTTTTGTAAACGTACGCAACGATATTGAATACAAATACAGTAACCTCTGGTTGTTTATCGGCATCACCCAGCCCGGCGATACAATTCCGGTTACCGATACCCTCGAAATAACCCTTGCCGACCCTGCAGGGAAATGGCTTGGTGAAGGTTTTGGCGGCATGAAAACTACTGAAACTCTGTACCGCAAAAACGTGTATTTCCCAAAGGCAGGTAACTACAGAGTTCAGATTCAACACGGCATGCGCGGTAAAATACTTACTGGTATTACCGACATTGGAATCAGGGTCGAATAAAAAAAAATCACAATAAATTTTGAGAAGTGGGCAAAAACAAGCTGGCCAAATTCGCCGAAATGCGGGGTTTTGAGAATGTAATTGAAGCACCCTACCGGCAATTGCAAAACGAAGATTTTTACTTAAAAGGAAACTGGGCTGCCCGCGTGTTTGACAACCAAAACCCGGTGATTTTGGAATTGGGCTGTGGCAAAGGCGAATATACAGTGCAATTAGGCGAAAAATATCCCGAAACAAATTTTATCGGGGTTGACATTAAAGGTGCTCGGCTTTATACAGGTGCGAAACAGGCACTCGAAAAAGAATTGAAAAATGTAGCTTTTCTGCGTACCAACATAGAAGCCATCGAACGTTTTTTTGCTTCGGGCGAAGTGACAGAAATCTGGCTTACCTTCCCCGACCCGCAAATGAAAAAAACAAGCCGCAGATTAACTTCTTCCCTTTTTCTTGAGCGATACAGGAGAATTCTTATTCCAGGTGGAACGATTCATCTGAAAACCGACAGCAATTTTCAGTTTACTTACACAAGCGAATTAGCACATTTAAATGAATTTGAAATTTTAGCCGAAACCCGCGACTTGTACGAATCGGAATACCTGAACGACCTGTTGCAGATAAAAACCTTCTACGAAAAACAGTGGCTCGACCGAGGTATCAAAATAAAATACATTGCCTTTAAACTGCATAACGAAGATATTAAAGAACCCCAAACAGAGATTGAACACGACGAATACCGCAGTTTTGGCCGGAGCGCAAGGGACTTGTAAGAAATAGTAATGAGATTTGAGTAGTGAGTATTGAGCGGAGAAGATGACAGCGGCAGTTTGTGAATGTCAGTAAAGAAAAGAGATGAAAAAATTAGCGGTACGCAAAAAGCAAATGGCAGGGAACTGGCATTAGCAGCGACCCCAAAGGGGTTATATTTGAATAACCCCGGTCCCGATAGCTATCGGGAAACCCGGGGGCAGGAATACCCCCGAAACCCCGGCCCGCTGTTTGAAAAACAGGACCCTTTTTACATGATAATCAACTATAATTGCGGGCAGATTAACCAGGAGAATTGAAAGGAAATCAATTGTTGTTTCATCAGCTTCAGGTAATTTCAGCCAGATTTTATTTCTTTGTCTCAGTACTCAGTACTCAATACTAAAATCTAATAATCTAAATATGTCCGATTTTTTCAGCCAGGTTTACGAAGTGGTAAAACTCATCCCGCCTGGGAGAGTAACTTCTTACGGCGCCATTGCTGCTTACCTCGGCTCGCCGGGAGCAGCGCGAATGGTGGGCTGGGCAATGAATGCCTCGCACCACAGCGCTGATTTTGTTCCCGCCCATCGCGTGGTAAACCGAAACGGACTATTAACCGGGAAACACCATTTCGACACGCCCGATGCCATGCGCGAACTCCTCGAAAACGAAGGCTTGCTTTTTGACGAAGACGAAAAGATGCTGAACTTTAAAGAGCGATTTTGGAACCCAGTGAAAGAACTTGGGTAAAAATTCAGGCAATATTGAATTTTCTCATTTCTTATTTCTTATTTGTTCTTGTGCAAATTACAGAATTAGGCATAGAAAATTTTTATCTTTCACATTACTTAAAATACCAGCATATGAAACCAAAAAGCCACATTTCAATTTTGCTGATTGCCCTGACAACATTCGCTTTTTCGTGCAAAACCGAAAAGCCAAAAACCCTTGAGCAAACGCTGAATGCCCCGCTTTTTCAGTACCAGCCGCTGGAACCGCGCTGGAACAGTTTCGAAAACCCGACTTCGGAAAAAGGAGCTGGCGGCGCAGAAAACAAAGGCGCAAAAGGTCATCCGTACGACCAGTTAAAAGCCGGCGAATCAAAAACTTTGCTCAATGTGCAGGGGACTGGAATTATCACCCGGATGTGGTTTACCATTCAGGATCGTTCGCCGCAAATGCTGCGTTCGCTGAAAATCGAAATGTTTTGGGATGGCGCTGCAAAACCAGCTGTTTCGGCTCCTTTCGGCGATTTCTTTGGCAACGGACTGGGCATGATGGTGCAACACGAAAACGAACTTTTTGCCAATCCCGAAGGCCGCTCGTTTAACTGTTTTATCCCGATGCCTTTTAAAACCGGCGCTAAAGTTGTGGTTACCAACGAGGGCGCTACCGACCTGAAAATGCTTTTCTATGATATCGATTTTGTAAAACTTGCGGAATGGAATCCCGCCAATCTCTATTTTCATTGCTTTTGGAACCGTGACACGGCAACAACTCCCGGCACCGATTACATCATTTTGCCAACAGTTGAAGGAAAAGGCCGTTTTCTGGGAGTGAATTTTGGTGTGATGGCCAACCCGAAATACAGAAAATCGTGGTGGGGCGAGGGCGAGGTAAAAATGTATATTGATGGCGACGGAGCCAACCCGACACTGGTGGGAACCGGAACCGAAGATTACATTGGCACCGCGTGGGGGCAGGGAAAATTCATAAACCGTTACACGGGCTGTCTGGTGGCTGACACCGAAAAAGACTGGTGGACGTTTTATCGCTTTCACATCCCCGATCCGGTGATGTTTGCCACCGATATCAGCGTAACCATTCAGGCGATGGGTGGAAACCAGAAAAAAACCGTGATTGAAATGCTCGAAGCCGGTGTTCAGCTGATTCCGGTAACCGTTCAAAACGATACTGCTTTTATTCGTTTACTCGAATTTCCACAGCCGGTTGACCTCAAAAATCCGGCATTGATTGACGGCTGGACCAATTTTTACCGATCTGATGACTGGTCGTCAACAGCCTATTTTTATCTCGATAAACCCGATAATTCAATGTCGGAATTACCGAATCCCGGTTTCAGAACCTATAAATTGCAATAACAATGAAAAAGCTATTTTTAATTCTGCTTTTATTTTTTGCCCTGTTTTCCACTGCACAGGACCCTGCACGTTTTAAAGACGAGATTAATGAACTGGTTAAAAAGGAATACAATTTTGATTCGTCAAAAAAGCTTGTGGTTTTTGCCGGCAGTTCAAGCATAAGAATGTGGAAAGATGTACAAAGCTACTTTCCTGAATTTAATGTGATTAACAATGGTTTTGGTGGTTCGCATTTCAGCGATTTACTCTTTTATTACAATGAATTGATTCTGACCAGAAAGCCGGATATTCTGTTTATTTACGAGGGCGACAATGATATTGCCGACTCAAAAACTTCCACAGAAGTGATGAAACAGGCAAAGGAACTCGTTGCAAAAATCAGAAAAGATTTACCCGAAACACGTCTTCTTTTTATCTCGCCAAAACCCAGCCTGGCAAGGGAAAAACTAAAGGAGAAATACCTCACATTCAACAATAAACTGGAACGCTATTGCAACCGGAAAAAGCAGGTTGACTTTGTGAACGTGTGGACACCGATGTGCAATAAAAATGGAAATATCCTGCCCGGTTTATTTATTGAAGACGGCTTGCACATGAATAAAAAAGGTTATGAGATTTGGGCTGTAGCTATTCGTAATTATCTCGAATAAGGTAAAATCTGCTAAAAAAGTGAAATTGTTAAGCAGAGCTTGTAAGTGAATCTGATAATGGGTTTTGCAATTGACTGAACAATTTTGCGATTTGTTTTTTGTATTAACAGACTTATAAACCTGGTAAAATTGAATTTCAATATGAAAGCGATGCTGTTTAACTTAAAAACTGCTTTTGCAATTGGAGCTTTTTTGTACATCAACTTCAATTCAAATGCGCAACCTGATGGTGCTGCAATTTACAACCAGTACTGTGCAACCTGTCATGGTGCCGATTTACAGGGAGGAAACGGAACCAGCCTTGTTGACGGAATCTGGCAATATGGTGCTGCTGAAAGTTACAAGTTCAGAAATATTAAATTCGGCATACCGCATCTGGGAATGCCGTCGTATGGCGAAATACTGAAAGATGAAGAAATAAGAGCTATCTTGAGCTACATTGCTGAGACAGAGAAAAAATCGGGAGCAGTAAAACCAGCCATTGTAAAGGAGGGCGAAACTTTAGATTATAAGTTGTACAACGAAATTTTTGCAGAAGAGCTCGACAATCCGTGGTCAATTGATTTTATTGACGCAAACACTGCGCTGATAACCGAGAAATCCGGGCGTTTGCGTGTGGTTAGCAAAGGGAAACTTCAACCCGAACCGGTTAAAAATATCCCAAAAGTTTTAAACGAAGGTCAGGGTGGTTTAATGGATGTGGCTGTTGATCCTGATTACAAGGATAATGGCTGGATTTATCTTGCCTTTAGTCATGTGCTTGACAAACCTCTTGCAGGGCAGGACAGGCCGGGAGCAATGACAAAAATTGTACGCGGAAAAATAAAGGAAAACACCTGGGTTGAAGAACAAACACTGTTTGAAGCACCACATGAAATGTACCGCACAACCCGTCACCATTACGGTTGCAGGATTGTTTTCGACAAAAAAGGCTTTTTGTATTTTGCTATTGGAGAGCGGGGTATCGGGAAAGAAGCTCAGGATATTACACTGCCAAACGGAAAAACGCACAGGATTCATAAAGACGGTTCGATTCCCAAAGACAATCCTTTCGTTAATATTCCCAAGGCAATTAAATCAATTTATTCATACGGTAACAGAAACATTCAGGGAATTGCAATTCATCCGGTAACCGATGAAGTTTGGGCTACCGAACACGGACCCATGGGCGGGGATGAGTTGAACCTGATTAAAGCCGGGAAAAATTATGGCTGGCCCGAAATTTCGTACGGAATAAATTACGATGGAAAAATTATCACTGAATTTACCCATAAACCCGGAATGGAGCAACCTAATTTATACTGGCGTCCTTCAATTGCTGTGTGCGGGCTCGATTTTTACACTGGCGACCTTTTTGCCAAATGGAAAAATAAATTGCTGGTTGGTGCACTGAAATACGAGGAAGTAAGATTGCTTGACATAGAAGGAGATCGTGTAACCCACGACGAAGTGATTCTGAAAAATCAGGGTCGTGTGCGCGATGTACAAACTGGCCCTGACGGTGCGATTTATGTGGTATTAAACGACCCGGGAACTGTACTGAAACTAACACCGAAACTCTGAACAATCAGGAAAAGCATTCATCCATCTTAATATAACCGGGATCGAACTGGATTGCAGTTCTGATTCAAAATCATCATTAAACTACTTTTTAAATGATGAAATCGTTTTAACCTCTTCTGAATTCACAGAATTAGTAGCAGCAGAAATAGGTTTCAAAACAACAATTGGGACGTTTGGTACAATTTTTTACAATAAATTAGGCCATCGAAACAATCAAAATTTATCCGGAATGAAACCAAAAACTTTTTCTCTAAAAGGAATAAGCTTGTTATTCTTCAGTGCTGTTCTGCTAATTTTTTCTGCCTGTAAACAAAAACCTGAAATCATTCAACCCGAACTGGGAGTGCGTTCAGCAACCATTTTAAAAGAAGGTGGTTTTCAGTTTAAAGATTTAAATAAAAACGGCCAGCTCGATAAGTACGAAGACTGGCGGCTTTCGGCAAATGAACGAAGCCTGGATTTGCTTTCAAAAATGTCGGTTGAAGAAAAAGCCGGTTTTATGCTGATAAATTCGCTGAACATGGTTGGAACAAGAGCAGCCGAAAATTCAGAAGGAAAACTCACTGCAAGCGACCTTTCTGAAGACGCTGGCGGCGGCGGTGGGTTCGGACAAAACAGACCGGCAAATGTAGAACCCGGTCGTCAGGGAAACCGCGGTGGTGCACGTGAAGGCGCGCAAAATCCCGAAGGTGCATTTATCGCAAACATGGGACGGCCTGCAGGGACTTCAAAAATGGTGAAGGAATTTCACAACAGGCATTTTATTCTCAGGGCAAACGAAAGTGCAAAAGTTACTGCCGAATGGGCCAATAAACTGCAGGAAATGTGTGAAGGCGAACCACTTGGAATTCCGGCAATTATTGCATCAAACCCGCGAAATCATATTACCACAAATGCTTCGCTGGGAACAAGCGTGGGAGTTACTGTTTTTACTGCATGGCCCGGAGAGCTTGGTTTATCAGCCATGCGCGACCTTCCGCTGGTACGCGAATTTGCGGATTATTCGCGGCAGGAATGGACTGCTGTTGGATTACGGAAAGGATACATGTACATGGCCGACCTTGCAACAGAACCCCGCTGGTCGAGGGTAAACGGAACACTGGGTGAAAATTCGGAATGGGTGGCAAAAATGATGCGCGAAATTGTACTTGGTTTTCAGGGTGAGAAATTATTTTCAAAATCTGTTGCCCTGACAACCAAACATTTTCCGGGCGGTGGTGCAGGAAAAGATGGCCAGGACTCGCACTTTGAATGGGGAAAAGCGGCTATTTATCCAGGCGGAATGTTCGAAAATAACCTGATTCCGTTTCAGGCGGCAATTGATGCGGGAACATCTGCAATAATGCCCTATTATTCGTTACCCGAAGGCACTGAATTTGAAGAGGTTGGTTTTGCCTACAATAAAGCAATTGTGAATGATTTGCTCCGGAAAAAGATGGGATTTAAAGGGATTGTAAATTCCGATACCGGCATTCTTACACGCATGGCATGGGGTGTTGAAAGCCTTTCGAAACAGGAACGCTACAAAAAAGCGATTGAAGCCGGCACCAACCTTTTTTCTGGAGAGTCCGACCCCGAAATGCTGATTGAAGTGATTAAAAGTGGCGCTGTGGATATGGCTTTAATTGACACTTCGGTTGTACGTTTGTTAAAAGAAAAGTTTGAATTGGGGTTATTTGAAAATCCGTATGTAAATGCAGACGAGGCTGAAACGGTAGTAAGCAACGAAAAGTTCAGGGAAAGAGCTGCGCTTGCTATGAGAAAATCAATTGTTTTGCTGCGGAATGAAAATAATGCACTGCCGGTTAAACCAAAAACCAAAGTATATTTCGAATCACTGCCAAAAAGTTCGGGTGGCAGAAATAACAGCCAACCACAAACCGATGGCCCAAATATTTACACAGAAAACAACAATCAATATGAAATAGAATTTGTGAAAACCCCGGAAGAAGCTGAAATGGTTTTGCTTTGGTTACAACCCGCCGGCAATTCATTGTTCCGCTCAACTGGTGAACCGATTTCGGTTTCCCTTTCAAAATCAGGTATTGATGTTGACTATGTTAATGGCATTTCATCAAAAAAACCAACGGTTTTAGTGGTTAATTATACTAATCCGTGGGTAATAAACGAGGTTTACAACAACAATACAAAAAATGTGATTGGGGTTCTTGCAACCTTCGGAACAACTCCCGATGCCCTGCTCGATGTAATTACCGGGAAGTTTAATCCGACAGGGAAAATGCCTTTTTCTACTCCGGTTTCTGATGAAGCAGTTGAAAATAACAAGGAAGATGTACCGGGTTATCTCGAAGGAGATGGCTATGCATTGTTCAATTACGATGAAGGATTAAGTTATTAGAAGTCCAAACATTTTTTGAAAGGAAAATTTGGAGTTGCCATTTTTGAGCAGGCAATAAGTCTAAGTACGACAGAAAATAATATGACAACTCTGAATTGTAACTCAATCTGTCAGTTGAATAGATTGTGGAATAAACGCATAAAACGAAGCAAAAAACCTGCAGTTAATTTAATTGACTTGCAGGTTTTTTATTTTAATGAAGATTATTTCCCGTTAATCATATTTACAAGGTTTTCGTCGTGTTCGAGGTTCATTTTTTTTCGGAGTCTATAGCGGTGGTTTTCGACGCCGCGCACCGAAATACCCAGCAATGGCGCAATTTCTTTCGACGAAAGATTCATTCGAAGGTAGGCACAAAGACGTAAGTCGCCGGGAGTAAGATCGGGATAATCGGATTTGATTTTGGTAAAAAACTGGTCGTGCGCCCGCTCAAAATTGTTTTCAAAAATCTGCCAGTCGTCCTGGTTGGTGATGTTCTCGTCAATTTTTTTGTTCAGGTAGTTATAGTATTTGTCGGGATAGCGGCTGCCCAATTCAGATTTATGTTTTTCAATTATGTTTTTCAAATCCATCAGAAATTCATTCTTTTTGATAATCGACATGGTTGAACTTGCCAGTTCCCTGCTTTTGTGTTCCACCTCGTTGGCCAGCTTTTCGTTTCTCAGCCTGATTAATTCTTTTTCCCTGGCTTCGTGTTGTTCCTTTTCTTTCCGCTGGGTTTGCCGTATTCCCCAGTTTCTGAAAAGCAGCAGGATGAACACGAAAAGCAGGGTATAAATCAATGCTGCGGGTTTCGAAGAATACCACGGAGGCAGAATTTCGAAAGTGTAGGTAAAAACCCTGCTTTCGTTTTCCCATAAATCAACGGCTTTTACTTCGAGCCGGTAGTCGCCCGGAGGGACGCGTTCGAAACTGAATTCAGGGTTGGCTGTTTTGTCTGACCAGCCTTCAGTTAACCCATTGATATAATATTTGTAATATACTGTTTGTCCGTTCAGGTAAGGAAACGAAAGGCGGAACCGAAGATTGTTAAATGCTGATTTCAGGCTGATGCCCGAAGAGTTAAGCGGCAGTTGTACTTCTTCATCGCGGTTATTAAACATTGAAATCTCCCTGATTTCGGGTTGGTATTTTACAAATTCTGCCAATGTATCGTTAATGGATGCGTCCAGTGTGACATAACCGTTTAGCAAACTCAAAACAGCCGTTTTTTCACCGGTGGGAAGTATGTTTTCAAAACCATCGACAAGCGATGGCGACGAAAACAAGGTGGTTGGATATTCTTTTATTAGCTTAAACCCTTCGGGAGAAGCAAATAATAAACCGATAAAATTTTTGCTGATAAACCAGTAATGGTGGTTGGGTGCCGCCACAACCCTGTGCGACCGGGCATATTTTCCCAACTGGCTGTTTATTTCATCGTACGGAATAATTGTATCGTTCAGGTCGTCGTAAGTAAAAAACTTTTCATAAGTCGAAAAAACGATGCGGTCTTCAATCTTAAAAACATTCACTGCGTGATTGCTGCCAAAAACCTCGTTTCCGAAATATTCCGAACGGATTAGTTTTTCACGCTGGTCATCAGTTTCAATCTTATAAACACCTTGGTACATGTGGCTTGCCCATATGTTTCCCTTGTGGTCGATTTCAACAAACCTCGTCAGGTCTCCAAATCCTTCAATGCTATTTCTGAAAATAATTGAATTGGCTGATTTTTTAAAAACCATCAGGTTGGTGTAAGTTCCCTGGATAAGCAAATCGGGGTTTTTGGGGTCTTGTGCAACTCCAACTCCTCCCGAGAACCCGGCAATTTTCTCAATTTTTGAACCGGCGTGCAAATAGGTCCCGTTGTTATGATTGATGAATAGATTGTTTTCAATAACACGTAAATCCCAAATCTGTCCCTGGGTTTCGGGCACAAAGCTGAAATTGTTTCCAGGTTCGCTGACCGGTTTTACAAACAAACCCTGGT
Source organism: Draconibacterium sp. (assembly GCA_050179035.1). GTDB lineage: Bacteria > Bacteroidota > Bacteroidia > Bacteroidales > Prolixibacteraceae > Draconibacterium. The sequence goes on from JBFXFM010000005.1 coordinate 102,015, forward strand.
TGCTTCCCAAAAACAAGTGGTTTTTTGTTTTTGCTATTGAATAAATGGCGCCAATTCCTGGGAGTGGTTCAATAATAAAGCTATTGTTTTTGTTGCCCTGAATAAAACCAATGCCATCGTCGAGGGCAGTCCAAAGGTTTCCCCATTTGTCTGATTCAATTCCTAAAACCGTATTGTTTCCCAACCCTTTTTCTGTGTTGTATTTACTTATTTCGCCTGTATTTTCATTAAAAATCACAATGCCATCCTTAATTGTGCCTAAAATCAGCAATCCGTTTCCGGCATTCAGCCCGCGGTTTAATTCGTTATCGGTAAAATACTTTTTCCAGTCGGGCCTCCACTCATTGATATTTATGCTGTCGGTTATAAAAATCCCGTGCGATGCTGTTCCTATAAGAATTTCATGATTTGGAGCTTCCAAAAGAAACCTGATTTGCTTGTTTTTAAAAAAGGAGTTGATAAAGAATGGTACAGCTTTATGATTTATGATTTCGTAAATACCCTGATCGCCAACAGCCACAAGTATTTTATCGTGAACTTTGCTCATTGCTCCGGGGTTTCCCGGAAGTTCAACCACATAAATCGAATCGTTATAATATTCAAGAATTTCGGGGTTGAATGACCTGAAGTAAACAGCGTTTTTGTTGCCTGCAATATTCCAGAATTCAATATTGCGCGAGAAATGCGAAAAGGCTTTCGGAGTGAGTGATGTGTATTGCAATTTGCCAAACTTGTCGGGTTTCCAGTACCCCAGTTCCATATAACCACTGGTAAAAATCAGCGAGTCCGAAATTACTTCCACAGCCCTTAATATTGGCTGGTTCGGAAGTTCGTACAATTGCCAGCGCGAACCATCAAACTCAACCAATCCATGATGATTGGCGAAATAAATCCGCCCGTTATTGGCTGCACTAACACTCCAGTTCTGGCTGGCCCCTTTGTAAGCAAGCTTCTGAAAATGCCTGACCTCGCTGAACGGCCCTATTCCGGCAGCAGTTCCCTGACCCACAACCCGGACAACCATAAGTTGTAACATTAGCAGTACGATGTACTTCATTAACTCAATTTGTTGTTAAACACGATTAAAGAAACAATAAAATAGCAGAAATAGCAACCATTTTCATCTACTTCCAGTTTTAGTCAGAAAAATATTTTAAAGCTGATATGAAATTCAGGGTTGAATTAATTGTTCATAAATATCATTAAATCAGTTGTTTTAGATTTTAAAATTTTTAACCGGTGAGTTAATGATGAGGTACTGAAAGCCATTCACTTTTTATGATGAAAAAGAAGTGTAGGGATTTTATTTTTTCGGGATGACGTTCAACCTAACTTTCGGACTGAAACTAATTTCAAATTAAAAGCATTATGAGAAAACTATGTTTATTCTTTTTTCTGCTTTTGTCGGTAATGATTGTTGGGGCACAACAAAATTTGTCCATCACAGGCAAGGTTACCGACAATACCGGAGCAGGATTACCAGGAGTTTCCATTCTGGTAAAGGGAACATCAACAGGAACAGTTACCGGAATTGACGGAGATTACAAACTCGAAGCAACAAGTGGTGCAACCCTTGTGTATAGCTTTATCGGGTTTGTTTCGCAGGAAGTTTTAGTCGGAACCCAAAGTACCATTGATATCAAGATGGAAGAATCAGTGGTTGGTCTCGATGAAGTAATTGTGGTGGGTTATGGTAAAATGGTAGTAAAAGATTTAACATCTTCCATTACTACAGTAAAATCTGAAGAACTTGCAAAAACTCCGACCGGACAGGCAATGCAGGCATTGCAGGGTAAAGTGGCAGGTTTGCAGGTTGTTAGCAGTGGAGGCCCCGGCGATGCGCCAACCGTAAGGGTGAGGGGTATCGGTTCATATCCGGGCCAAAACAACGAAGCGCCGCTTTACGTGGTTGATGGTATGTTTTTCGATAACATCGACTTCCTCAATACCGCTGACATTGCTTCAATGTCGGTTTTAAAAGATGCTTCGGCCGCCGCAATTTATGGTGTAAGAGCAGCCAACGGTGTTGTGCTGATTGAAACAAAATCGGGCTCATACAACCAGAAGCCGGAAATTACATACGATGGTTATTATGGAACGCAAGTTGCCCAGAATGTGCTGAAAATGGCAAACGCCGAACAGTTTACCACAATGGCAATGGAATCGGGCTCAGCAGCCGACCAGAGTTTTATCCTGAATGCCATGCAGCGTTATGGTCGCAGCCGGGTAAATCCAAACGTGCCCGATGTGAATACCGACTGGTACAACGAAATTCTTCGTCCGGCGCCAATTCAGAACCACAGTCTGAATTTTACCGGTGGCGGAAGCCAGGCAAGTTACTCGCTGGGTGGCAACTACTTTGCGCAGGAAGGTATTCTCGATATGAAAAACCAATACGAACGTTTTAACCTGCGTGCAAAAGTCGATTTTAAAGCAACCGAATGGCTCACAGTTGGTGGGAATGTTATTTTCAGTAACGCTTTGAAATTTAACGATGAAGAAGGAGCCTGGGGGCAGGCCTATTTTGCAGTGCCGATTCTCCCGGTTTACGATGAGCAAAATATGAACGCCTGGCCTGAACATTTTGCCAATGCACAGGATATTGGTTACCGCGGTGGCCAGAACCCGTTCCCGACATTGCTTTACAACGAAAACAGGCTGAAAATCAGGAAAACAATGGCCAATTTTTATGCGCAGATACAGTTGATTCCTGAAAAACTGTCGTTTAAAACCACTTATAGCCATGCTTTCAGTGCGCTTGACGAGAGAAATGTAAACCTGCCATATTTTATTGGCAACAACTTTAAACGTGTTGATGCCACATTAACACACAGACTTTCAAATTATTCAAATCAGATTTGGGATAATGTGCTTACTTACGACGATAAAATCGACAATCACAGTTTTACCTTGATGGCCGGTCAGTCGTACCGCGACGAAGCTTATCATGGGTTGAGTGCGCAGGGCATCAATTTTCCGGTTGACCAGGAAAATGCCTGGTACATCGATCAGGCTGAAACAATTCCAACAACCGGTGTTTCTGATGGTGGTTCACGTCAATATGGAATTTCATATTTCGGCAGATTATCATACAATTACAACAACAGGTATCTTGTGTATGGTACAATGAGGGCCGACGGAAGCTCGAAATACCAGCAGAAATGGGGTTATTTCCCCACAATTGGTGCAGGCTGGGTAATTACCGAAGAAGATTTTATGGATAACAACAATGTTTTTGATTACCTGAAATTGCGCGCCAGCTGGGGCCAGTTGGGTAACGACAAAATCCAGGCAAGCGACGGTGCTTCAACTACTACGGTAATTAAAACATCAATCGATGATGTTGAAGTATCGGGAACAAAAACCACAAGTACCTTCTCTTCACTTGAATGGGAAGTTGCTGAAGAAACAAACCTGGGGTTAACAGCACAGATGTTCGGAAACCGCTTGTCGGCTGATATCGATTATTACATCAGGGACACAAAAAACGCAGCTATTTATGTAAAAATTCCTTCAACAACCACAAGTATTCTCAAAAATGTGGGTATCATCCGCAACTCGGGTATCGAGGTAGCTCTCAACTGGAACAACAAAATTTCTGACGATTTGAGTTACAATGTGGGTGTTAATTTCTCGACATTGAAAAACGAAGTGCGCGACCTTTACGGACAGCCGTATATTGATGGCGGAAGCGCAGAATTCCGTCAGCGCTCAATTGTTGGCGAACCGCTACTCGCGTTTTTTGGTTACCATGTTCAGGGTGTTTATCAGAATCAGGCCGAAATTGATGCCGACCCATCGGCTCCGGCCGGAGCAGTTCCGGGTGATTTTAAATACCAGGATCAGCAAAAAGAAGGTGAAGATGGTTACGGTGTAATTGATGATGACGACCGTGTGGTGCTGGGTTCTTATTTCCCAAACCTGATGTACGGTGGAAATATTGGAATCAACTACAAAAAGTGGGAATTTTCAACAAGTATTGTAGGCCAGAGTGGTAACAAAATCCTGAACCGCAAACGTGGCGAAATCATCTGGACTTCGGATGGAAATATGGATGCCGATCTGGCAATCAACCGCTGGCATGGCGAGGGAACTTCAAATAAATACCCTTCGTCGGCTGGTTTACGAAAAGGCTGGAACCAGAAAATGAGCGACTATTTTGTGGAAGACGGCTCCTTCTTCCGTATTCAAAATGTTCAGATTGCGTACAACATTACCGGTGTAACACTCGGCGGGGTAAAAATACCCGAATCAAAAGTGGTTCTTACTGCCGACCGTCCGCTCACATTGTTTAAATACAATGGTTTCAATCCTGAAGTTGCCAATGGTATCGATACACAAACATACCCGATACCGGCAGTTTATACAATTGGTTTAAATGTCAGGTTTTAACAAATAAAGATTACTGTAATGAAACGAATAAATAATATCATCAGGATTTCATTTTTAACACTGGCTGTGCTCTTTGCAACAGCGTGTCACGATTTGCTGGAAGAACCAGCAGAAAACAAGGCATTTACCGAAGATACAGATTATACAAATGCTGATAACATGATTCTTCCGCTCATTGGAGCTTATGCCGAATTTTACGCTCGCGGCTGGGAAGATTTTCCGCTGATTGCTGTAAGGGGCGATGATGTAAATGCCGGTGGTTTGGGAGACCAGCAGGATTATGCCGAAACCGATAAATACAACTACAACAAGGATTACTGGATGTACAACTCGGTTTGGCAAAATCTATACAACGATATGTTTGTGGCGCACTCGGCCATGGAACAGGTTGAACTGTACAAACAAAATGGCGGCAACGAAGCCAAAGCCAACCAGTACATTGCAGAGGCAAAAGTTTTGAGGGCATTTCTTCTTTTGCAGACTTCAAGAGTTTGGGGTAATATATTGTTGCCAACCAGTTCCGATCCGTCTGAATTTTACGTGGCTGCAGTTACTCCAAGAGACGAAGTGATGAAACACATTTCAGACCAGATGGACGAAGCCATTCCGAATTTGCCCGATATGAACCCAAATGCCCGAACTGATATTCGCGGAGGTGTTACTAAATACACAGCTTTGGCGATTAAAGCGCTTGCTAACCTCGAAATCAAAGAATACCAAAAGGTTGCCGATGCAACTTCGCAAATCATCAGCGGAGGGAAATTTGCACTTGAACCCGATTTTTATGAACTGTTCAAAATAAAAGGAAAACTCAACAGTGAAAACCTTTTAGAACTTCAGTATTCCGACCTTGGCTTGGGTTCAGGTACCAACTACAGCTATTTGTATGCTTTCTTCGGTCCGCAAAACTGGACTCCCGAAGTTAAAGGTGCCGGCAGTGGCTGGGGCTTTTATGAACCAAGTCTGAAATACATCAAATTTATGCTCGACCGTGGCGAAACTGTTCGTTTGGAAACCAGCGTGCTTTTTACCGACAGGGGAATTGCCGAGATTAAAAAAGATGCAAAATATGCCACTCTTCCGGCATGGATTTCAAACACAACCCGCTCGGGCGACAAAATCACCGATTACGCAAGGGCATTGTTTGCCAGCGGTAAACATTACCTGCCATCCGACCAGCTTACACCAGGGCGCACTGATTATGGCACCAATAAAAACTTCACCTGTATCCGTTATGCCGAAGTTTTGCTGATGCACGCCGAAGCATTAACAAACGGTGCAACAAGTTCGGCAATGACTGCAGTTGCTGCGGTTAATGCTGTACGCGAAAGGAGCGCAATGCCAGCCTTGTCGAGTGTAACCAACGAGCAGGTGATGGATGAAAAATACGCTGAACTGGCAATGGAGTGGGGAACCCGTTTCTACGACATGGTGAGGTTGGGAAAAACCAGCGAATTGAGTTACGACGGTCGTACTTTCAGTGCCGACAAAGCATTTTTACCCATTCCGCAAACGCAAATCGACCTGCTTCCTGTGCTGGGTGGTACGAATTAATTCAGGCTTAAACTTTAAATTGAAAAGAAAATGAAACTGATAAAAAACATATTCTTCGTTGCAGCGGCAGCCATGCTCGCCGTATCGTGCGAACAGGGAATCGACCCCATCACTCCGGTGGCTCCGGGTTCTGATGCTTCTTCTCCGGTGGTGACTGTAAAATTGCCTACAGAGAACTATGAAATCAAAACTGGCGAACTTGTTTCACCGGTTAAGATTGATTTTGAGGTAACCGACGATATCGAACTGGGGAACGTTGCTGTGAAATTTGATGGTGTTGATATAAAAACATACAGCAGCGCCAATTACAAAGATTATCGCCGTCTCATTGATACTTTGGTTTACGACAACGTAACCATGGGTAATCACACAATATCCATTGTGGCAGCCGACCTTGCCGGTAAAACAACCACAAAAACGATTGCCATTTCAAAGGTCCCGCCGTATTCACCAAAATACGATGGCGAAGTTTTCTACATGCCTTTTGAAGGCGATTATATGGAAATGATTTCTTTTAAAGCTGCTACAGTTACCGGTACTCCCGGATTTGCCGACGATGGCCTGCAAAACACAAAAGCGTACAAAGGCGCTGCCGACAGTTATCTAACCTACCCCATCAGTTCGTTTAAAGGCAGTGAATTTACCGTAGGTTTATGGGTAAATCTGAATGCATCACCTGACAGATCAGGTATTTTAACAGTTGGTGCCACTCCTGATAACCGGAACAACGGATTCCGACTTTTCCGCGAGGGAAGCGCCACTGAACAACGTATAAAACTGAACGTAGGGATTGGTACCGGTGAAGTTTGGAATGATGGCGATGTGGTAAATCCAAAAACGGGCGACTGGGTTCATGTGGCAATTGCTGTAACTGCAACCGAAAACACCATTTATATCAATGGTACACCTGTGCGTACTTCAGTAATGGCAAGTCCGATAAACTGGGATGGTTGTTCGAACATGGAAATAGGTTCGGGCGGACCAACTTTCTCGTATTGGAATCACAAATCGGACCTGAGTAAATATGATGAAATGAGAATTTTTAACCGTGCTCTCTCAGCAGGCGAAATTCAGAATTTAATTAATGACGATTCGCCCTATGTTCCGAAATACGCTGGCGAAATTCTGTACATGCCATTCGAGGAAAGTACAAATGATAAAGTTTCGATGACAAATGCCGGTATTGTTGGTGCTCCGGCATACAACACAGGTAAAAAAGGCAAAGCTTATGCAGGTGCAGCCGACTCGTACCTTACTTTCCCGACAGCCGGATTAAAAGGAGACGAGTACAGTGCTGCTTTCTGGATGAACATCAATGCCGATCCAGCCCGTGCCGGAATTTTATCTGTTGGTGATGCCTCCAAAACCGAAAGCCGTAATGAGGGTTTCCGCCTGTTCCGCGAAGGCAGTGCCACCGAACAGCGTATTAAGCTGAATGTGGGTACCGGCGCCGGCGAAAGCTGGAATGACGGGGGAATTCTGGATCCGGCAACAGCAGGCTGGGTTCATGTGGCAGTTACCATTTCTCAGTCAAAAAATACCATCTATTTTAATGGCGAGGAAATTCGTTCTGCCGATATGGCTGGCTTCAGCTGGGCTGGTTGCGAAACGCTTGTAATTGGTTCTGGTGGTGAAACTTTCAGTTACTGGGACCACAAATCCGACCTCAGTCTGATTGACGAGTTGCGCATGTTTAATAAAGCACTTACAACGGCTGAAGTAAAAGCGATTTACGACGCCGAGAAATAGTTTAGTTTAATTAGGTAGTTTAGTTTGAGTTTATTGGCTGCCTGGGCAAGTTGCCGGGCAGCCTTTTTTTTAGATTTGAATTGCCATATTTGTTTCGAATAAAAACGATGAAATGAAGTATCTGGTTTATAGTTTATTGATTATGGCTGCGGCCGGATGTTCGCAACTGAGCACAAAAAATAAAAATACGGAGCAGCCTAAAGCAACACTTACCGACGAACAACTGCTTGACTCCATTCAGTATTACACTTTTCAATATTTCTGGGATGGCGCCGAACCCAATTCCGGATTGGCCCGCGAACGTTATCATGTTGATGGTGTTTATCCTGAAAACGACAAACATATTATTACAACCGGAGGCGGAGGTTTTGGAGTAATGGCTGTTTTGGTTGGAATCGAAAGAAAGTTCATCACCCGCGAACAGGGACTGGAACGATTTGAAAGGATTGTTTCTTTTCTCGAAAAAGCCGACCGCTTTCATGGCGTTTGGCCGCACTGGCTCGATGGTGAAACTGGCAAAGTAAAGCCATTCAGCAAGTTCGATGATGGTGCCGACCTGGTTGAATCTGCTTATCTGGTTCAGGGTTTAATAGCTGTTAAACAGTACTTTATTGAAGGCAACGAACGCGAAAAACAACTGTCGGCCCGTATCGACAAACTCTGGCGCGAAGTTCAGTGGGACTGGCACCAGAAAGATGGTGAAAAGGTTTTGTACTGGCACTGGTCGCCCAATGTGGGCTGGAAAATGAATTTTGCAGTAACCGGCTACAACGAATGCCTGATTATGTACGTTCTGGGTGCCGCTTCACCAACACACTCCATCGATCCGGCAGCTTACCACGAAGGCTGGGCACGGAAAGGAGAAATTGCGGGGAACCATGAAAAATATGGTTACACGCTGAAACTGAATCATAACGGCGCGTTGGAACAGGGAGGCCCTTTGTTTTGGTCGCATTATTCGTACCTCGGGCTCGATCCACGAAAACTGACAGATAAATATGCCAGCTACTGGGAACACAATGTGGCACATACAATGATTAACTATCAGCATTGTGTAGCAAATCCACAGGGATTCAAAGGCTACAGCGAAAATTGCTGGGGTCTCACAGCCAGCTACTCCGTAAAAGGTTACGATGCACACATGCCATCAAACGATTTGGGCGTAATTTCACCAACAGCAGCACTTTCGTCTTTCCCGTATTCGCCTGAGCAAAGTATGCGCGCAGCTCGCTATTTTTACGAAAACCTGGGCGAAAAACTGATGGGTCCTTATGGTTTTTACGATGCTTTCAGCGAAACTGAAAACTGGTTTCCGCCCCGTTATCTGGCCATCGACCAGGGACCAATTGTGGTGATGATTGAAAATTACCGTACCGGATTGCTTTGGAATCTGTTTATGAAAGATGCAGATATTCAGCAGGGATTAAAAAAACTTGGGTTTAGTTATTAAATTTGAAAGATTACTGAATCAATAATACTATTCATTATGATTAAAAAGTACTTCGTCATTGTTTTTGTTTTACTTATTTGGGTTAAGGTACAGGCACAGGAAGTGTACTTTTTTTCTAATGGAACCACCACAACTTATTACGACCAGGGAATTGTTGACAAAACAAGTCTTGATAAAAGTACTTTCGAGTTTACTTCTCCTCCGGCCGCACCACAGTACAACGATAAAGTTCCATGCTCAGTAAATGCTTTCAAAGGTGCATCATCGTTAAAGTTCAACTATTTTTCGGCTGATACAGGCAGTTGGCGTGTAAGTATTTACCGCAGCGACTGGAGTTCGACAAATATCTCAGCCCTCGACTCCATCTCTTTCTATATTTATTCTGCCAATCCCATCCCGGCCGAAGCGCTGCCGTTAATCGGATTGCGGGCGATTAAAAAAAGCGGTTCGGGCGATGTAAATTCTGTGTATTACAAATTGTCAGACTATAATCAGGCAATTGAAGCTGCCACTTGGACACGAATCACTTTCCCGCTCAGTGTAATTTTCAACGATTCACAGAACATCAACCTCAATTTTGCTTTGGCAAGGGGCATTTTGTTTGCACAATCGGAAAACAACAATACCTCGCGTGTGATTTATATCGATGAAATTTCAGTCTTCAAAAGCATTCAAGACATTCCTCCGGTAACAAATTTAACCGTCAACGGTGGTTTCGACAGCCATACGGAACTAACCTGGACAAAACCAATGACAGGGCTTACGTACCGCATTTATTCTTCATTCGACGGTGGTACAACCTATCAAATCAGCGGCGAAACAACAGATAATTTTTATCTCGATTTTGTACCTGAAGAAGGCAGAAATAAAACCATTAATTATCGTGTGGTTTCGTTGTATCAGGAAGTGGAATCGACACCCGAAGAAGGAACTGCAGTAACCAGGGATCACTCCGACGATGAGTTGCTTGACCTTGTTCAGCAAATGACTTTCCGCTATTTCTGGGAAGGCGCGCACCAGGCAACAGGAATGGCGCTCGAACGCACAAACGGCAGTGCAACAACGGCTGCGTCGGGAGCCACAGGAATGGGATTGCTGGCAATGATTGTGGCGCACGAGCGCGAGTACCGGCCACGCGAGGAAATCAAAGACCGGGTTCTTTCAATCCTCGATTTTCTCGAAAAATGCGACAGACATCATGGGGCCTGGTCGCACTGGTATAATGCCGACACAAAAAAAACTCAGCCATTCTCGACAAAAGACAATGGCGGCGACCTTGTGGAAACTGCTTATGTTGTGGAAGGTTTGATTGCATTGAAAAACTATTTCACCAGCGACGACACAAAATCGGTACAAATACGCGAAAAAGCCGACCAGCTTTGGAAGGGCGTTGAATGGAGCTGGTACCGCCAGGGAACCCAAAATGTTTTGTACTGGCACTGGTCGCCCAATTATGCTTTCCAGATGAATATGAAAGTAACAGGATGGAACGAATGCCAGTCGGTGTATGTAATGGCTGCATCGTCGCCAACATTCGGTATTCCGAAAGAAGTTTACACACAAGGCTGGGCCAGAAATGGAGCCATGGCTCGAAAACGTACCTATTATGGTTACGATATCAAACTTTCACCCGATTGGGGAGGTCCGCTATTCTGGATTCACTATTCGTTTCTTGGGATTAACCCGCACGGTTTGCGAGACCAATACGCCGATTACTGGACAGAAAATATGAATACGGCTAAAATTCATTATGAATATGGAATCGCGAATCCGAAAAACCATTTGAATTACAGCGATAAAAACTGGGGACTAACGGCAAGTGACGATCCTTCAGGATACACGGCTCACCAACCGATGGGTAACGACAATGGCACAATAAGTCCGACAGCTGCACTGGCAAGTATGCCATACACACCCGAGGAATCGATGAAAGCCCTGAAATATTTTTACCGCGAACGCGGAAAGGATGTTTTTGGGATGTACGGTCCGTATGATGCTTTTAACGACAATCTTGGATGGGTGAAAAGAGCGTACCTCGGTATTGATCAGGGGCCGATTGTGGTGATGATTGAAAACCATCGTACCGGGCTTTTGTGGAATTCGGTGATGAAAGACCCCGATGTTCAGGCCGGGCTTACAAAACTTGGTTTTGAATACCAGGTTGTTAACAGCAGCAACGAAATTAAAAAGCCGGAATCATTCAGTATTTATCCGAATCCTGCCGGTAATGAGATTTACATCAACATTACAGAGAATAATACGGGCGAAAACTATATGCTGAAAGTGTTTAACACCTTAGGACGACTGGTACTTGAAAAAAGGCTTGATTTGGATTCGAATCGCGAAGCTGTAAATGTTTCGGGGTTGAGTAACGGACTGTACCTGCTGCAACTCCGGGAAAAACAAAAAGTGTTGCACTCAAAACTGCTCATCAGCAAATAAAAACAGCAAAACATCTGAACTAAGAATGAAACCGATAAAACTGATATTCACGCTAATACTGGTAATACTATTCTTACCTGCCGGTTTTACTCAAAATCAACTATCACAAACGTATTGCAACCCTTTGAATATCGATTATACCTACATGGTTTACAATTCACAAAACGATTGGTCGTACCGCTCGGGAGCCGATCCGGCAGTGGTGGAGTTCAGAGGCGAATACTATATGTTTGTCACCCGGTCATTTGGTTACTGGCATTCTTACGACTTGCTTCACTGGACTTTTATCGAACCTGAAAAGTGGTATTTACAGGGGTCGAATGCCCCGGCAGCTTTTAATTATAAAGATTCGGTACTGTACGTTACCGGCGATCCTTCGGGATCAATGAGTATTCTTTTTACAGATAATCCGAAAATTGGCGACTGGAAACCCGTGCCTTCAATTATCAATAATCTTCAGGATCCGGCGCTGTTTATCGACGACGACGGACAAGCCTACATGTTCTGGGGTTCATCGAATGTATATCCGCTAAGGGTGCGAAAACTGAACAAAAACAAACGCTTCATCGATACTGGTGAACATTTCGAATTGTTCAATCTGAATGAAGATGAACACGGGTGGGAGCGTTTTGGCGAAAACCACTTCCATCCCACGTTAAAGGAAGGCTACATGGAAGGACCCTGGATGACAAAACACAACGGGAAATATTACCTGCAATATGGCGCTCCGGGAACCGAATTCAATGTTTACGCAGATGGCGTTTATATTGCCGACCACCCGCTCGGGCCATACAAATACATGCCTAATAACCCCATGAGTTACAAACCCGGAGGTTTTATGAACGGCGCAGGGCATGGCTCCACGGTGCTTGCAACCGACGGACAATATTGGCATTTTGCCTCAATGGCACTTTCTTCGAATGTAAAATGGGAGCGCCGGCTGTGTATGTACCCCACTTATTTTGATGACGATGGGCTAATGTACACAAACACGCATTATGGCGACTACCCGCGCTGGGCACCAACCGTACAAGGCAGAAAAGGAGAACCTACTGGCTGGATGCTGCTTTCGTATAAAAAACCGCTTACCGTTTCGTCGTCGTTAATTCAACAAAAAAGTGTGAGCACGGGTGATAATGCTGAAATTGAAAATCTTGAAACCAAACAGAATGATAAGGGAGAAATTATTTCTGAAGTACTCAACGATGAAAATGTAAAAACTTTTTGGGTGGCCGGGGCTAACGACAAAAAACAATGGGTAAAAATTGACCTCGTAAATTCATGCAATATCTATTCGTTTCAGATTAATTATCACGATTACAAAGCTGGAATTTTTGAACGCCGGAACGACCTGTTTCACCGTTATACAATCGAAGTTTCTGACGATGGAAGCTCGTGGCGTAAAATAACAGACAAAAGCAAAAATTTCAGGGATGTTCCAAATGAATATGTTCAGCTTGAAGAACCTGTAAAAGCAAGGTTTATCAGGTACAATCATATTCATTCTCCCACACCATATTTCGCTTTGTCCGATATTCGCATTTTTGGGTTGGGAGATGGTGAAAAACCAGAAAAAGTAAAAAACTTTGTGGTTTCCCGAACCGGCGACAGCAGAGATGCCCAAATAAAATGGGACAAAGTAATAAACGCAGTCGGGTACAATATCAGGTGGGGAATTGCTCCCGATAAACTTTACAATTCGTGGCTTTTGTATGAAGAAACAGAACTCTTACTGCGAAGCCTCGATAAAAATACAACCTACTGGTTTACCATCGAAGCCTTTAACGAAAACGGGGTTTCTGAAAAGTTTAAAACAATCGAAGTAAAATAAATTGTCATGAGAAAGATTTCCTTTTACTTAATTCTGCTGGTAATTGCAGCCTGCAGTAATAATCAACCCAAAAGTGGCGACAGTGAAATGGACAGGTTTGTTGCTGAATTAATGGGCAAAATGACCATTCAGGAGAAAATCGGTCAGTTAAACCTGGTTACTCCGGGAGGCGGAATTTTAACCGGTTCGGTGGTGAGTACCGATGTGGAAACCAAAATTAAAGCCGGAAACGTGGGTGGTATTTTCGGGATATACGGTCCCGAGAAATTGAAGCAGGCACAAAAACTGGCAGTGGAGGAAAGTCGTTTGGGAATTCCCATGATTTTTGGCTCCGATGTTATTCACGGTTACAAAACAACGTTTCCAATTCCGCTGGGTTTGTCGTTCAGCTGGGATATGGAACTGATTGAAAAAACAGCGCAAATAGCTGCAAAAGAAGCCACCGCCGATGGCATTTTCTGGAACTTCTCGCCCATGGTAGATGTTTCACGTGATCCGCGGTGGGGGCGCATTTCCGAGGGTTCGGGCGAAGATCCGTTTTTTGGTTCGCAAATTGCAAAAGCAATGGTAAAAGGTTATCAGCAAAACGATTTAAAAGCCCCGCACACAATGATGGCGACTGTAAAGCATTTTGCTTTGTACGGCGCTCCCGAAGCTGGCCGTGATTACAACTCGGTTGACATGAGCCGGATGAAAATGTATAACGAATATTTTCCACCTTACAAAGCAGCCATTGACGCGGGAGTGGGTTGTGTAATGTCGTCGTTTAACGATGTGAGTGGCGTTCCGGCTACCGGCAACCATTGGCTGCTCACCGAATTGCTCCGTGAACAATGGGGTTTTGGTGGATTTGTGGTTTCAGATTATACTTCGGTAAACGAAATGATTGACCACGGCATGGGCGATTTGCAGGCTGTTTCGGCGCTGGCGCTTAATGCCGGGCTCGACATGGACATGGTTGGCGAAGGTTTTCTGACCACACTCGAAAAATCGCTGAACGAGGGAAAAGTTACAGAAGAAGCAATCAATAACGCTTGTCGCCGTGTGTTGGAAGCCAAATACAAACTGGGTTTATTTGACGATCCGTACCGGTATTTTGATGATACACGTCCGGCAAAAGATATTCTTTCGGCTGAAAACCGTGCCATTGCAAGAGAAGCAGCTGCACATTCAATGGTTCTTTTGAAAAATGAGGGCGGAGTTTTACCGCTGAAAAAAACAGGAACTGTGGCATTGATTGGGCCGTTGGCCGACAGCCGCAACAACATGCTCGGAACCTGGGCACCTACCGGCGATCCGCAACTTTCTGTTGCAGTTTTGGAAGGAATGAAAGCAGTGGCCGGTGAAAATGCAAAAATTGTGTATGCCAAAGGTGCCAATATTTCCGACGACCCTGAATTTGCGGCAAAGATCAATGTTTTTGGAACGAGAATAGAAATTGACGAACGCTCGCCCGAAGTAATGCTGAATGAAGCTTTAAAAGTTGCCAAAAGTGCTGATGCAGTGGTAGCTGTGATTGGCGAAGCCACCGAAATGAGCGGTGAATCGTCAAGTCGTTCGGATATCACAATCCCCGAAAGCCAGAAAAAACTGGTTCGTGCGCTGGCAGCCACCGGAAAACCGCTGACACTTGTGATTATCAGTGGCCGTCCGCTCGCTATTGCCGAAGAAAATGAGCTGGCCGATGCCATTCTTTTTACAGGTCACCCCGGAGTGGAAGCCGGAAATGCGATTGCCGACGTTGTTTTTGGCGAAACCAATCCTTCCGGAAAACTCACAGCCAGTTTCCCCCGAAATGTGGGGCAGGTGCCGGTGTATTACAGCAGGCGAAACACAGGCCGCCCGCAGGCTGGTGAAGCGTTTACAAAGTTCAGGTCAAATTATCTCGATGTTGAAAATTCTCCGCTTTATCCGTTTGGTTATGGGTTGAGTTATACAAATTTTGAATATGCCAATCTTAAAATCAGCAAAGAAAGTATTACAGAAAATGAAGAAATCGAAATTTCGGTTGATGTCAAAAACACAGGCAATTCCGATGGAGAGGAAGTGGTGCAATTGTATGTGCGCGATATGGTGGCTTCGGTTACACGACCAGTAAAAGAACTGAAAGGATTCAAAAAGATTTTCATTAAAAACGGCGCAACCGAAACTGTAACTTTCAAACTTTCGGCAAAAGACCTGGCATTTTACCACCAGGATTTGCAGTTTTTTGCTGAGCCGGGAGAGTTTATGGTTTTTGTTGGAGGAAATTCGGACGCTTTCCTTTCAGTTAGTTTTAGTTTGCAATAAGCAGACAATAAAAATTCAGCCATATGAAGGCCTGATTAAACTAACTTAGGCAGGTTCAGTCAAACCCCAAATTCTAACTGAATCTGAAAACGATATGCACAAAACTGTTGCAATCATTGGTCTTATCCAGGCGCTTTTCGGGGTACTAATTTTTTTGTCAAAGCGCCCGCAACACATTAGTTTTAAGTTTTTAAGCTTGTGGATGGCTGTAATTGCTTTTTTTCATGGTTCCGGATTACTGCCTTTTCAGGTTGTAGAGTATTTCAAACCGGGCATTTTCCCTTTGCTTTTTCTTTTCGGACCACTGTTGTATATGTATGTAAAATCGCTTGCAGTAGAAAAATTCAGCCTTAGCAGAAAAAATTTACTGCATCTTCTCCCATTGATAATTGTTTCGGTTCATCGCACAGTTGCTGGTCCGGCTTCTATATCAAACACCCCTGATTATTCCTCGCCACAATATATTTACAACAAGGTTTATTATACGCTGGTTGTTTTATCCTTTCTAATTTATTGGATTTTCAGCCTCAAACTGCTGCTTGAACATCAACGAAAAATCCCGTTTCAGTTTTCAAACTACACTTCCAGAAATTCACTTCGCTGGCTTTCTTTTGTCTTGTCTTTATTTCTTATTTTATTTTTAGCCGACCTTGTTAATTCCTTTTTAATCAGAGTGCTCGAAATTCACATCGGAAGATTTTCGTTTCTGAACCTTAACCTTACAATTTTCACGTTTATCATGACTTTTTTCGGCATCAACCAGAATGCCATTTACAAGGGCAAAAAAGACAATGCAGAACTTATTTTACCCGAAAATACTGAATCTCAAATGGTAAAAACCATGCGTGCAGGTTTAACTGAAAAGCAGATAGTTGAACTGAATAACATGATTTTGAAATATCTGGCCACCCAAAAACCATATCTTAATCCCGATTATAGTTTACAAATGATGGCCGACGACCTGAAAGTTTCACGACAAAAACTTTCAGAAGTAATCAACCAGGGGCAAAAGAAAAATTTTTACAAACTCATCAACGAATTAAGGGTAACTGATGTTAAGGAAATGCTGAACAACCAAAAATACAGCAACTACACAGTTTTGGGTATTGGGCTCGAATGTGGCTTTAATTCAAAAACATCGTTTAACCGTATTTTTAAGGAAGAAACCGGGCTGACCCCGTCAGAGTATAGGAAAACTGTCTGAATTTTTTCCTTTTCAGGCTCAATAATAAGGCCGGTCCGACCGGAAATATTAAACAGCACATTTTGCAATTCTCAGGTTTAACGATGGAATCAGCTACTAAAAGTTGACACAATTATTACAAACGTTAATATTATCCTTTCAAAAGGGGTTCATTTGGTCAATTGGTACTTTTACATTCAATCTTAATTCTATTTTTGAACCGCATAAGTTAAAATTTAACAGGTTGATGAACCGTTAAATTGCCAATTCCCCGGTGAGGCCGGGGAATTTTATTTCTGGTGGAAAACCGATTTAATTATTTGTTTTAGAAACTTTTGGTGCGCTTAGGTTATTTCAGAACCACGCCCCATTCGGTTACAAAAAAGCCTTCTCTTTTAAACGAGTTTTTAATTTGGGGTGCTGGCAAAACAAAACCCGATGGACGATTCGATGGTTTTACCACATAAAATAAACGCAACAGGTTGTCGGGTTTTTTCGAAATGTTGAGCTGAATCACACTTTCAATCAATTGCTGGTTTTGAGGGTAAATCTCAAAATAGTCGGAATAGGTCAGTTTTGGAATCCAGTAGTCGGTAAAATCACTGATTTCTGTTCCGGCAAAACCATAAAGCGTCATGTTTTCAACAAAGAAATCTTTCAGTTCAACTTGTTTTACCACCCAGCCTTTGGTGAGTTGCCACACATCGGGCTGGTTGCTTTCGTAAAACAGGTAGTTAAAAGTGTTGTCAATTAACCCGTTTTTATCGACCAAAACATTCCATCCTGAGCCGTATTCAGGAATTGAAGTAATCACACTTCCTCCCTTTGGAAAACCGAGTGTAACTTCGAGCTGGCTCTTTTCTTCCGGATAAATATAAATGTTGGGTTTGTAAACCATAACACAAGTGTCGCATTCGCCGGGTTCATTTTCATCATCACAATCATCAGGTTTGCAGCCCTGAAAGAAGATTGAACCGGTTGTAAAGGCCAATAAAAACAAAGCGAAGGGGAAAAAAGACTGAACTGGTTTCATTTTTGGTAGTTTTAATTGATGACGAATATAAAAACAGAATGGTTGCGTCGGTCATTTTTATAATTTTGAACCATGCTCAGAAAAGGATTATTCATATTGCTTTTAGTATCGGCTGTTTTAGCCGCTTTTGCCCAACAACCCGATGCCTATTTTACCGATAAAATGGCGTTGCAGGAACGTCAAAAGTTTTTGCTGAAATCAGCATTTGTCGAAAATCAGACTTATGATGATTATGATTTGGTGTATCAGCGATTGGAGTGGCAGGTTGATCCCGGTATAAAATATATTCAGGGTAGTGTTACTTCGTATTTTAAAAGTCGTCTCCAACAGCTTTCGGTTGTTGAGTTTGATCTCCGCACCGGGATGGTGGTTGATTCGGTTTTTCAACGCAATCAGCAAGTTACATTTACGCATCAAGACGATAAACTGGCAATTCAAATCAGACCGCTTTCCTTAAGTGAAACTGATTCGGTGCAGGTTTTTTATCATGGCGAACCCGAGCCCGAGATTTCAGGATTTGGAGCGTTCTCAACAAACAATCATGCGGGTGTGCCTGCACTCTGGACCCTCTCTGAACCTTACGGCGCAATGGAATGGTGGCCTTGCAAACAATCGCTGGCCGACAAAATTGACTCCATCGACATAATTGTAACAACGCCCGAAATGTACCGCACTGCCAGTAATGGAAAACTGGTTTCGGAAACCGTAAAAGCGGGTTTGCGTACAATGCACTGGAAACACAGGCATCCCATTGCCACTTATCTTGTGGCAATTGCCGTTACCAATTATGCTGAATATTCCGACTGGCTCGAACTTGAAGATGGCCGGAAAATCGAAATTCTCAATTTCGTTTACCCTGAAAACCTGGAAAAGGCAAAAACCGAAACACCTGTAACCGCCGAAATGATTGCGCTTTACAACAGGCTGATTGGGGAATACCCGTTTGCTGATGAAAAGTACGGACATGCCCAATTTGGCTGGGGTGGCGGAATGGAACACCAGACCATGAGTTTTATGTACAATTTTGGTTTCGAATTGGTGGCGCACGAACTGGCACACCAGTGGTTTGGCGATTACATCACCTGTGGCTCGTGGCAGGATATCTGGCTGAACGAAGGATTTGCAACTTATCTTTCGGGATTGGTTTACGAGAACTTGCTTGATGGTTACTGGTGGCCACAATTTAAAAAAGTGAATGTGGAACGTATTGTCAGCCAGCCCGATGGTTCGGTTTATGTAAATGACACAACAAATATCGAAACCATTTTCAGCCCACGATTATCCTATTCAAAAGGAGCCTGGATTTTGCATATGCTGCGCTGGACTTTGGGCGATGAGGCTTTTTTTGAAGGGATGAAATCGTATTTTAATGATCCGGAAGTGGCCAAAGGTTTTGCAACCACAAGCCAGTTTGTTAAACACATGGAAGCTGCAGGTGATACAAGTTTAACAACGTTTTTTAACGAATGGTTTTATGGTGAAGGATATCCGGTTTATCACGCTGAGTTTAAACCTGCCGGAACAGGACTTCTGAGTATTCAGTTGTCGCAAATACCTTCGCACCCATCGGTTGATTTTTTCGAAATGGCAGTACCGGTGCGTGTGTACAGTAAAAACAGGGCCGATTCAACCGATTTACGACTTATCAATACAACGAATGATCAGGAATTTCTTGTTAATGTTGATTTTCCAGTGGCAGAACTAAAAATCGACCCCGATTACTGGTTGGTATCAAAAACCAGTCAAATAGTTGGGAATGCACGAATTGTAACAAATGAGGAAATCACAATTCATCCAAATCCCGCACTTAATCAACTTTTTATAACCTTGCCTGCCAGCGAAACAATGGTTTCGGTAAAAATATTTTCGCTATCGGGTAAACTACAACTACATGAAATTGGAACCCGTCAGTTAGTAAATGTTGCGCATCTTCCTGAAGGAACTTATATTCTACAGGTTACCACTAACAAAAATTTGTTTGAAGATAAATTTGTAAAGCTTTAGTATTCTGGTATTTTAGAGTGAATTATTCTAATCCCAGTTCTTTCATCTTCTTTTCGGCTTTTTCCGAAATTTCATTAAAACGTTTCTCATATTTCTCGTCGTTGGCACAAAGAACCATCGCACCCTGCCATTGCGAAATCCATTCCATCGCTTCAGTCTGAACTTTTGCAAATTGTTGCAACATCTCCTGGTCCATTGGGTTTTTCATGTATTTTTCCATGAGTACCAGGTAATTGTCCATCCATTTTTCATACTGATCCACAAATTCGTCACAATCTTTTGCCTTACCAGTAGGCGAAAATTCAGCTTCTTTTTCAAGGGCGTTTTCAACTTCTTCTGTTTCTCCGGCTGCTTCTGTTTTGGGCTGTTTATTACCGCACGACCAAACAAGCATTAACACAACAAACATTAAAGGGAATAATTTTTTCATAATTACGATTTTTGATTTTTGTAAAGTTATGAAACTCTGTTCAATTACCAGTTAAAAATTATGGTCTGTTTTAAATCGGGGTGTAAGCTCAAAGGCACCGGGCTGATTCCGGCCACACTTTCCACAATTTGTTTTTCCTCGTCGGTGTACCCTTTTTTGGGGAAGTGAAATTCAACAATAACTTCGGCTACACGACGCGGTTCGGAAGCCATTATTTTTGTAATTTCAATCTCAGTTCCCGTAATGTCGATGCCGTTATCACGGGCCTTTATTCCCATAATCGTCATTATACAATTGCCCAATGCCGTTGCAAGCAAATCGGTGGGAGAGAATGCCTCTCCTTTACCCTGGTTGTCGGTGGGTGCATCGGTAATAATTTTGTTGCCACTTTGCAGGTGTTCGTTTTCGGTGCGAAGGTCGCCTAGGTAAACAGTTTTTATTGTTGCCATATATTATGTTTTTGTATCGATATTTTTTAAGGATGATTATCAATTTGCCTGTTCTGAAAGATACAGTAATTTTGCCTGAAAATAAGCTGAGATGAATAAGCCTGATAAATTAATCACCGAATTTTTGAGAAAACACCATGTACTTACATTGGCTACCTGCGCTGCCAACCAGGCGTGGTGCTCCAACTGCTATTATGTTTGGCTTGTTGACGAATGTTGTTTTGTGTTTACCACCGACCCGGTTACCCGCCACGGGACTGAAGCCACAAACAATCCACAAGTTGCCGGAAGTGTTGTACTCGAAACCAGCATTGTTGGAAAAGTACAGGGAATTCAGTTTACCGGAATCATGGAAGTGCCCGATGGTGAATTGGCAGAAAAAGCAAAATTTGCCTATTTAAAACGGTTCCCCGTAGCTGTTCTGATGAAAACAAATCTTTGGGTGGTTAAAGTGAATCATTTAAAAATGACGGATAACCGGCTTGGTTTTGGCAAAAAACTGGTTTGGGAAAGATAATTCGATACAACCTTTTCTAAATTAACTTTTCCAAAGTTCTAAACTTTGGAAAAGTTTAAGTCTTTTTTATCTTCGTGCTACGAATTTAATAATTGGTAGCACGATGTCGGTATCACGTTTTGGCGTTTCATTAGATGAGGACTTACTGAAAGCCCTCGACGAATTTGTAACTGAAAACAGTTTTGCCAATCGTTCACAAGCCATCAGACATCTCATCGAAAAAAATCTTGCCGAGCACAAATGGAAATGCGACAATATTGTAGCCGGTGCAGTAGTGCTGGTTTTTAATAACCAACGCCGTGAAATCCTTAAAAGATCATCAGAAATCCAGTTTGAATACAGCGATGTAATTCTTTCGGTGCAGGGATTTTTCCTGAATGAAACCAATTACATGGAAATCATTGCTGTAAAAGGTGCATCCAGAAGATTAACCGAGATTTCAGAAAAACTCATCGGAATTAAAGGAATTGAACATGGCAAACTTATTATGAGCAAAGCCTGATTTTTTTTGCTTTTTTGGTAACACGAATAAATAATAAAGTAACACGATTTAAATAATAATTGATGAACCAAATATTTTTCAAAACGGCTCTGCTGATTCTGGCTTTTTTATTTACAAATTTTGGTTTGAAAGCCCAGATGTCACTTGCTGAAATGCCTATCGACACTATAAAAATTGAAGAAATTGTGGTAACCGGAACCCCTGTAAAAGTGAACCGCAACAACGTTCCCATGGCGGTTTCGGTGGTAACCAAAACACAGATTGAGGAAAGCGAAGAGTCGGCATTATTGCCTGTTTTAAACGGCCGTGTGCCGGGGTTGTTTGTTACCGAGCGCGGTGTAACCGGATTTGGTGTAGCCACTGGTTCAGCCGGGCAAATTTCGATTCGCGGGGTCGGAGGAAACCCAACAACCGGCGTTTTGATGTTGATTGATGGTCATCCTCAGTTTATGGGAATCATGGGCCACCCGCTGCCCGACTCGTATGTGGCTTCAGATGCTGAGCGGGTGGAAGTGATTCGCGGTCCTGCCTCAGTTTTGTATGGAACCAATGCGATGGGTGGTGTAATCAATATCATCACCAAAAAGCAGGATAATTCAGGAGTTCATGGTAATGCAAGAGTTTCATACGGCTCGTTTAACACACAAAAATACATGGGTGCACTGGGTTACAAAGCCAATAAGTTTAGTTCGTATGTTTCGGTAAACCACGACCAAACCGATGGACACAGGCCCGATTCGGATTTTAAAATCACCAACGGTTATGCAAAAACCGGGTATAGTTTTAACGACCATTTTTACGCCACCGCCGATTTCAGTCTGGCCGCCTACGAAGCCGCCGACCCGGGGCCTGACACATTGAACGCAAAACCCGGATTCAATATCGACATTACCCGGGGTTACGGTTCATTCATGCTTCAAAATGAGTTTGAAAAAGCTTCGGGCTCGCTGAAACTATTTTACAATTTTGGTGAACATGATATTACCGATGGGTTTCACTCAACCGACAATAATTTTGGGGTGAACTGGTTTGAATCGTTCAGGTTTTTTGAAGGGAACACCATCACCACCGGCGTGGATTATAACAACTACGGAGGAATGGCAGAAAATTTAAAAGCCATGAATGGCAAAGGTGTTGTGTTTGCTGATACGTCGGTAACCGAACTGGGTGCGTATGGTTTTGTGCAGCAAACTTTGGCCGAAAGGATTACGCTGAATGCCGGTATTCGTTACCAAAACCACAGTGTTTATGGTGGACAGTGGATTCCGTCGGCTGGTTTTGCCTTGAAACTTGGCGAATCGACCACGTGGAAAGGTTCAGTTTCAAAAGGGTTCAGAAGTCCGACTTTACGTGAGTTGTACTTGTGGGGGCCCAATCCCGCGCTTAATCCCGAAACAATTATCAATTACGAAACCGGAATTTCGCGTTGGTTTTTCAGTAATAAAATGAATGCTGAAATTACTGTTTATAAACTCAGCGGCGACAACCTGATAATTACAGTTCCGAACAAAGGCTTGCAAAATGCAGGCGAAGTAAACAATACCGGCGTGGAACTTTCGGTGAATGCAGCGCCCGCAAAAAACCTCGAACTGAACGCCACATACAGTTACATCAGCATGGAAACCCCGGTTTATGCCACACCTGAAAGTCACCTGTTTTTAAGCGCTACTTACAAACTTAAAAAATGGCAGGCCAATGCGAGTCTTCAGCAGGTTTCCGATTTGGATAACGACCCGTCGCCGGTGGTGAACCTTGAAAGTTACACGTTACTTAATGCAAGATTGACATACAATTTACTGAAAGGATTGAAGTTGCATGTGAGTGGCGAAAACCTGCTTTCGCAGGAATACCAGGTCAACCGTTATTACACGATGCCCGGGGCGACAGTTTTTGGTGGAGTAAACTTTGTTTTCTGACCTTAAAAAATGGCCAGCAGCATATCAATTTCCTTTGAAGGAATATTGAAGCGCGTGCCAATATCGTGGTTGGTAAGAATACCGTGGTAAATGTAAACGCCTCTTCTGAAGCCTTTTGATGTTTTGATGTAGTTGTTTACACCGCCTTCATCGCTCAGCGCCATCAAAACCGGGATGAGGATGTTGCTCATCGAAATGGAAGCGGTGCGTGCCACAAGCGCCGGAGAGTTGGGTACGCAGTAATGCAGCACGCCATGTTTTACAAATGTTGGGTTGTTCAGGTCGGTACACTCTGAGGTTTCGAAACAGCCACCCTGGCTCACATTCAGGTCGATGATTACCGAGCCTTCCTTCATTTGTTTTACCAAATCTTCTGACACCTTAAATTTCAGCGATTCGTTAAACGACATTGCGCCGATTACTGCATCGGCCGAAACCAGTGCCTTTTTCAACACCTTCGGATAAAAAACCGAGGTAAAAATCCGGCGGCCCAGTTTTTCCTCCATTTTGCTGAGTTCGTAAACCGAAGTATCAAAAACTTTTACAAAAATACCCAGTCCAAGGGCGGCACGAGCGGCGTATTCAGCGGCAGTGCTGGTCCCGATAATCACCAGTTCGGCTGGCGTTACACCGGTAACCTCGCCAAAAAGCACACCTTTTCCCTGGCGCGATTTGCTCAGGTATTCGCTGGCAATGGTAATGGAAGTTACACCCGCAATCTGGCTCATCTGGTGTACAAACGGCAAAAATCCCACTTCGTTTTCGAGGTATTCAAAGGCAATGGCAGTTACTTTTTTCTGCAGCATTTTCTGAATGGTTTCCCTGCAGTGCGCGTGTGGCTGCATGCTCGAAAGAATCACCTGATTGCCGCGCAACTGGTCAATTTCCTCCAGACTGAACGGGGCAATCCGCAGAATAATATCGCACTGAAAAATTTCGGCGCTGGTTTCCACAATTTGCGCTCCAACTTCGCGATAAGCTTTGTCGGAATAACTGGCCGATTTGCCTGCATTGGTTTCAATCAGTATTTCGTGGCCGTGCGAAACCAGCAAATCTACTGCCTGCGGAGTGAGTGGCACACGGTATTCAACCTTTGGAAAATCGTTTGGAATACCGATTTTAATTTTCTGCCCCCGTTTTTTTACTTCAAGCATCTCTTCCTGCGGCATGAGCATGCTTTTTGAAATCAGTTCTTTTGGATTGTCCTTGCCAGCCATTTTCAGCGCGATTTAACCAGGTAATAATTCGTATAAAACGGTGGGGAAGTTACATGTTAATGCCCAAAATTCAAAACAGGTAAATAAAGTTGTTGAGATTCAGTGGGATAAAATATCAATTTATGCTTTTTCCGCCGAAATTGTTCTTGTCCCGTCATTGTCAACCTCAATTGTAACACGTACAATATTTTCAGGCAGCAAAGCTTCAACCAGTTCGGGCCATTCGATGAGGCAATAATTTCCACTGTACAGGTAATCTTCGTATCCAAGGTCGAAAACTTCTTCGAGGTTTTTAATTCTGTAAAAATCGAAATGAAATATTGAACCACAGTGATTCGAGTTGTATTCATTAATCAACGCAAAGGTGGGACTTGTTACTGTATCACCTGACCCCAGCATTTTACAAACCGATTGGATAAAAGTGGTTTTGCCTGCACCCATTTTGCCATAAAAGGCAAAAACGCGTTCTTCGGGAAACTGCGTCATCAGCTTTTTGGCAATTTCGGGCAGCTTTTTTAAGTGATCAGCATTTTCGGTAAACATGGTATAAAATTTTTGCAATGATACAAAATGGCTTCTTTTTTTTGGGGTTGAATAACAAATTTGTGGTAATAAATCATTAAATGGATACCCTGTTTAACTGGTTGGTTTTGTAAAAAGTATTAATTTTGGGCAAACTTAAAAAACTGCAAAAATGAATATTCCGGCCGGATTAAAGTACACTCAGGACCATGAATGGATTCGCGTTGAAGGCGAAACCGCGATTGTTGGTATTACCGATTTTGCCCAGGGGGAGTTGGGCGATGTGGTTTTTGTTGAAATTGAAACCGAAGGCGAAACGCTTGAAAAAGGTGAAACTTTTGGTACAGTGGAAGCGGTGAAAACCGTGTCGGATTTGTTTATGCCCGTTGGCGGCGAAATTGTGGAAGTAAACCCGGCACTAGCCGACGAGCCTGAACTGGTAAACAAAGACCCGTATAACAAAGGTTGGATGATTAAAGTGAAAATTACCGATACAGTAGAACTTGGCGAATTGCTTTCGGCTGATGACTACCAGAAAATGCTTGAAGCATAAGATATTTTTAAAATAGCTGCACTGCACGGTTAGCGTGTGGTAAAATTTGGAAAGAGGCTGTCCGGAGAGGGCAGCCTCTTTCATTGTTTATTCATAAGGTATCCAGAAATAAAAATGTGGCCCAACCCGGTTAACGAGCAACTGAAAATCCGCTATTCAGGTAAGTTCCGTAACAGTATCAGGGTTGAAATTCTTGATATAATGGGAAAACGTATTACTGATGAGATTTTCTCAGAAGTCGCAGGCGGAAGAGAAATCGAATTGAAAACTGGTGCGCTGGTTACAGGCATTTATGTTTGCAGGATTACATCCGACGGGCAACTGATTTCGAATCAGAAATTCAGTAAAAAATAGTTCTGAACAACATTTTATGCGAAAAGCTGGGTATCTCCTGGCTTTTTTTATTCACCTACCCCGATATGCATCAGCTTTTACAACTTCGATTTCTTTTATATTTAGCCTTTCAGAATAAAAAGCTAATCAGCATAAAAATGAAATTCAGGTTAATACTGTTGTTTGTGTTTGTTACAGTTTTCTGTGGATATGCACAAAATCCCGATTTTAATGACACTCAAATTGTTAATGGTTTTGACAAAAAGATTTCCGGCGACGATTTCAGTTATCATTCTTCCATCCCGCCGGTAAAAGAAAGTTTGCTGATTCGCGCCACCGACGGCAATTCTTCGATGGAATGGGAAACCGGGAAAGTGCCTGAAAAGACAGATAAGGAAAATATCACTTTTGTGTGGCTGGCAGGACTCGGTTCGTCGCCGGGCCGCGCCAGTTTTGATTTGCAGGTTAACGGAAAACCGCTGCACGCTTTTTGGGTTGACGGGCAAAACAGCTTTTCTCAAACGGCTGATGATGGTTCGACCTTGAGTTTCACAAGCGATATGACCGACCAGCACGGCGACAAATTTGGATTTATGTACCTGAAAATGCCTGCTGCAAATCTTGAAAAAGGAAAACCGGTGAGAATAAAAGTGACTGGCGGGGATTTTGAAAAAACTTCGTGGTACATGACTTTTAAATTTCAGTTGAACAACAAGCTGAATCTCAAAAGTCTTCCGGCGCTGGCAACACAAAACGGAGTACAGCAACAACTGGGTGTTTTTGAAATTCTGCATTTCGCCCAACCCGAAAAAGCCCGGATTTTTGTGGATAACAAACTGGTCAGCGAACCTCAGCTCAACTTCGGATACAATTATGTGAGGGTTTTTCTGCCTGAAGTTTCAAAACCGAAAAAGGCAAAATACAGACTCGAAACCGGTTCGATGACCGAAAAGGGTGAGCTCACGCTAAATCCTGTTCGGAAATGGCGCGTGAATTTTGTGCAGCATTCTCATACTGACATCGGTTACACACGGCCACAAACTGAAATTCTTGCCGAACATTTACGATACATCGATTATGCGCTCGACTATTGCGACATGACAGATTCTTATCCCGATGCCGCCAAATTCCGCTGGGTTTGCGAAGCTTCGTGGGCGGTTGACGAATACCTGAAAAGCAGGCCTGCCGCACAAATTGAAATATTTAAAAAGCGGGTGAAAGAGGGAAGGATTGAACTAACGGCCATGTATTTCAATTTTGACGAACTGCCCGACGAACAGATTCTGGCAGCTTCTCTCCAACCTTTAAAACGTTTCGGAACAAACGGTCTTGATGTAAAAGTGGCGATGCAAAACGATGTAAACGGAATCGGCTGGTGCCTCAACGACTATTATAAACCGCTGGGTGTGAAATACCTGAACATGGGAACCCACGGTCATAGGGCGCTCATTTGTTTCGACAAACCCACGCTTTTCTGGTGGGAGTCGCCTTCCGGAAACCGGATGCTCGCCTACCGCTCTGAACATTATATGATTGGAAATACCGAATTCGGAATTCACGCCGGTGATTTTAACCGTTTTGAGGATGAATTGCTCAGCTACCTCATTCGTCTCGAAGAAAAAGGGTATCAATATGAATTGATTTCGCTGCAACACTCGGGTTATCTCACTGATAATGCGCCGCCTTCCACTTTGGCTTCGGACATGATTAAAAAATGGAACGAAAAATATAACTGGCCAAAACTGCAAACGGCCACAGCCACCAGCTTTTTCGAAGAGATGGAGGCAAATCACGGGGCTGAATTCCAGGTGATTCGTGTTGCGTGGCCCGATTGGTGGACCGATGGTTTTGGCGCGTCGGCACGCGAAGTTTCAGCGGTGAGAACTGCTCAAACCGACCTGATTGCCAACACCGCTGCGCTTTCGATGGCGGCTTTGCAGGGTGCAAAAATGCCGGAGAAAATCTCCGACAGGATTGAAGCTGCCAACAGCGCCCTTTTGTTTTACACCGAACATACGGTTGGTTACCACGGAAGCGTGCGCGAACCTTTCCACAAAAACACGATGGAACAGCGCGCCCTGAAAGAGTCGTATGCCTGGGAAGCCGGACGCCGCACAAAAATGCTGGGAGAAGAGGCAATGGGTTTGCTGCAGGGTTTTATTCAGAAAGACAAATACCCGTCGCTTGTGGTGTACAACACGCTCAACTGGAACCGCAGCGGGCTTTTCAGGGTGTATATCGACCACCAGATTATTCCCCGCGACAGCCGGTTCAGAATCGTTTCCGAAAATGGTGACCCAGCCACAGCCCAGGTGATGGAACGTTTCTCCGACGGTGCTTACTGGGCCATTTGGGTGAATGATGTTCCGGCGTTCGGTTTTAAAAAATACAGGATTGTTCCCGAAGATGATGTCCTCGTTTTGTCAGAACTGCCTGGAGGAGAACCAAAAATTATTGAAAACCAGTGGTACAGGTTTGAGGTGGACAAAACAAAAGGTGTGATTACCGGCATTTTTGATAAAGAGCTGAACAAACAACTGGTTGACCCGGGTGCTGAATGGAAAATGGGACAGTTTATTTACGAAACGCTGGGAAACCGCTCGCAGATGGAATCGAAAAAACTGGACAACTACAAACGCGAAACACTGACAGAGGTAAGTTTTGAAGGATTCGAAGCAGGACCGGTGTGGAATACGCTCCGGTTTAAAGGGAAAACCCCGGCCGCTTTGGATGATGGCTACCTGACTTTTGAAATCCGGCTTTTCAATACCACCAAACGGATTGAACTGGCTTACCACATCGATAAAAAAATGGTAATTGACCCCGAAGGAATTTATATTGCACTGCCTTTTGCACTCGAAAAAGGTCAATTGGCTTTTGACGTGCAGGGTGGCGAAATCAGGGCGGGAGTTGACCAGATTCCGGGTTCATCCAACGATTGGAACACGGTGCAGAATTACGCCCGGCTGGCTGCTGACAGTGCGCAGATTCTGCTGGCTTCAAAAGAAACCCCGCTGATGCAGTTTGGCGGCATCAACACAGGGCGTTACAAAGCGGGTGCAACACCGGCAACCACACATATTTATGGCTGGCCAATGAACAATTACTGGGTTACCAATTTCAACGCCGAAATACATGGCGGATTTGAGTGGAGTTATGTAATTGGCAGTCAGCCGGTGAATTCGCAACAAGCTGCCGACCGTTTTGGCCGCGAAATCAATGTGCCGATGCTTTCACGGGTGATTCCGGGAGGTGGCAACGGTGGCGGCGAAACCGAGAAGTCCATCATCGCCGGCTGGCCTGAAAATATTGTGCTGATTTCTGCAATGCCTTCTGAAGATGGTACATTTATTCAGCTACACATCCGCGAAACAGCCGGCAAACCGGCAACGATTGTTTTGAGAAACGGTTTAACCGGCAAAGCACTGAAAATTACAGAAACCGATGTGTTGGGCAATGAAGTTGCCGGGGGCACGACACAGTTAAAACCGCTGGAATCGAAGTTTTTGAAATTGATTTTCTGATTCAGGCAGATAACTGAGGAAGAGAAAAATCACCCCGTTACATATTTGGCAATATTCCGGTTCAGTTCGATGCGGTTAAAAATGGAGCGGATGATTTTGTCGTACAATTTATCTTTCAGAACCAGGTCTTCAATATCTGAGTCAATATTCGGGTTGTCGTTAATTTCGATTACATACACTTCGCCGTTAACCATTTTCAGGTCGATTCCATAAAGGCCGTCGCCGATGAGTGTTGCCGCTTTTATGGCGGTTTTCAGCACGGCTTCCGGTACATCTTCCACCAGCAACGTGTCAGAATTTCCTTCCTTGAATTTGCTTTCGGTTTTCCAGTTGTACACCTGCCAGTGGTTGCTGGCCATGTAATATTTGCAGGCAAACAGCGGCGCTTCATCCAAAACTCCGATGCGCCAGTCGAATTCCGAAGGCATAAATTCCTGTGCGATTATCAGGTCCGAAATCTCGAAGAGTCTTTTCAATGCTTCGTCGAGTTCTTCCATGTTATTCACTTTCTCAACACCCATTGAAAAAGCACTGTCGGGTTGTTTCAGCACCAGTGGAAATTTTACGTCAATTTTTTGTCCGCTGTGGTAGTTGATTTTCGAAAGCACCACCGTGGCAGGGGTTTTTATCTTGTTTTGTTTCAGCAGTTCGTTCTGGAAAATTTTGTTGGAGCAACGCAAAATCGACCACGGGTCGTCGAGTACCACAAGCCCTTCGGCGTAGGCGGCCCGCGAGAACTGGTAAGTGTGGTTGTTTACGTTGGTGGTTTCGCGAATAAAAAGTGCATCGAATTCGGTGAGCTGGTTAAAATCCTCTTTGGTAATAAACTCGGTGTAAAAACCAGCCTTTTCGGCAGCCTTTTTAAAACGCTGCAAAGCCACCGGGCACGAGGGCGGATTGGGTTCTTTCGGGTTAACAAGAATGGCCAGGTCGTATTTGTAATTTTTGAAACGCGGCCGGTTGAAACGCTTTTTGGCAAAATAATCGCGGGCAAATTCCTGTACTTTTTCAAGGTGTTCAGGTTTCACTTTTTTCATACTCAGCGGAATCACTTTCTGAATCATCCACTTTTCAGATTTGGCAAAATCGATTTGCAAGAGAGGAGCCTCAAAAAAGTGATATAGCTTTTGTGCCAGCTGCCTGAACTGAGGTTCCACCGATTTGTTGAAATAAATAAAAATGCTCAGTTTGTTTGTCTGAACATCTTTCAGATTGTACTGAATATCATCGTCGATATAACCTGAAAGCGAGCGAATCAGCGAAAGACTGCTGAAATCGTGCAACGAAGTAATATTCGGAATCACCCGGTGTTCGCGCGCTGCAGCCAGCAGCGAAACATAATAACCCATTTTCTGGTACTGGTAAGAGTTACTCAGGTTAAATATCCGTACATTTTTCAACGCCTGATAAGTTTCGTCTGCTACATACGAGCGCGACGAGACCACTTTCACCCCTTCAATGGGCATGGTCCAGGTTTTGGGATTCCGCACCACAATGATATTTGAAAGGCTTTGCCTGCCCGCCTTTTCAACCAGTTTAAACACCATCCGGTATCCGTTCTCCCCTTCTTTGTAATAATCAATCAGTTCTTCTGTAATTTCGAATCCTGCCTTTCTATAAAATTCAACAACGTTTGTATCCGATTTACGAACCTCCAGAGTTATTCTGCTGATTTTGCCTGTTCGTGCAAGGTCAATCGCATACTCCAGCAGTTTTTTCCCGATTCCTTTTCCCTGCATTTCGGGCAATACGGCAATCGAAAAAATGCGGATGGAACGCGAGTACATAAAAAGCGTGGCCGAACCAGCCGGTTTGTGGTTTTTGCCCACTTTGATTTCTGTAATCAGTACTTTCTGAAACGCACTTGTAATACTGTTGCGGATGGAGCGCATATTATTTTGCTGAAATTTCGGGAAACAGGTGGTTTCCAGCTTTTCAAGAAATTTTAAATCGTCGTGAATGGCTTTGCGGATAATCGTTTTCACTCTTTATAAACTGTCAATTTTTATTAAAAAAAAACGGTTAAAAGTAGTGCAATTTTTATTTTTTGAGGAGGGCAGATAAAAAAAGTTGAGTTAAGTTCCTTTTATAAAGTTATTGTTTGTAACCATTTCATCAATAGGCATTTATGTGATTTCTTAAGGACTGAGAAAAAAGGAGATTGGGTTCAATGTCGTTAAGCCAAGAATTTTGAATACTCATAAGGATTAAACGCAAAGTACGCTGAGAAATCGCAAAGTTTCGCAAAGTCAATAATAGCATGATTTCTTTGCGGTTCTCCGCGATAGGCTTTGCAGTTCTCTGCAGTTAAAACTATATTTTTCCCTTCAACAAAAGGACATTGGCTTGTTTGTAGCTTTCAAAAAAACAGAGTCAGAAAAGTCATTCCGGCTTTTCGTTACACCGCTGGTTTTGTTTGTTCCGTTTTAGTTTGAAGCAAACCTGTATTCGCCACTTTTCACTTTAAAAATCCGGTAGTCGTCTTTATCCTGAACAAAAGTGATTCCCTCCGTTTTTTCAGTTGGTTTTTCGCTTTCAGTTATTTTTTTATTCTTTTTAACCGGAACATAAACCGTGGCTTCGCTACCCACCGGAACCGATATTTTCATTGAGAATTCATCGCTTTCCGAAGTCCAGTCAATACCGGCTTTTCCGAAAACCGTCTCGTTATAATATTTTGCAAACCTAACATCTCCAACAGGTTGTGGTCTGAAAATGATGTGACGGTAACCCGGATTTTCCTCGTCGGTATTCATGCCGGCCAGTTTCCGGTAGAGCCACACAAGCCCGCCGCCAAACATGGGGTGGTTGCGCGAGTTGCTGCCGTCCCACTGTTCCCAGGTGGTGGTGGCGCCCTGTTCAATCCACCAGCCGTAACTGGGTTGTGTTTTTTTGGTAATGGCTTCGTAAGCCAAATTGTTCATCCCGTTTTCGGCCAGCACTTCAAAGAAAAACTGTGTACCAAAAATTCCTGTATCCAAATGGCCATCGTTTGCTTTGATATCGTTTTTCAACGCCTGAATTACCTTGCTGTATTGCGATTCTGGAACTCCCATTTTCAATGCAAAAATATTCCCGCCGGCTTTTCCGTAGGTTCCGTTTTTTTCGTCGTAAAATCTTTTCCAAAATGCCTGACGGGTTTTTTCAGCCAGGTCGGCATACAGTTTTGCCTCTTCAGTTTTTCCAAGTGCTTTTGCCGCTTTTGCCGTAAAATCGGCGCAACGCCAGAAATAGAAAGTGTGCACCATTTCGTCGGGCGGAAGATTTCCCGGTGCCACCCAATCACCCAGATTGAACCATTTCAGTATTTTGCCATCTTTCCCGGTTCGTTGAGAATTCATTATTCCGTCTACATCAACCCAGGTTTGCATGTACCTTACGTATTCCTTCATGCCATCGTAATTGTCTGTTAGCATGTCTTTCGCACCGTAATGCTGGTAAAATTCCCAGGGCATAATGCAAATGGCAGCGCCCCAGGCCACGCCACCGCCGCAACCCGGTTGCCACGGCGCTCCGTTCGGAACATAACCTGTTTCCACATTTTGGGCACCCAGAATATCCTGAATCCATTTGTGATAAAAATTGCGTGCATCATAATTGTGCATTACAGTTACACAGGCAACCTGGCCGTCGCCGGTGTAAGCCGAACGCTCGCGGTGGGGACAATCGCTGGCAACGCCACCGTGCATATTGTCGGTTTGACTGCGCCGCCAGATTTTGTTGATAGTATTTAAAAGCGGGTTTGAAGTTTCAAATTCTGCAGATTCTTCCACAAAAGTGTGCACCACTTCGGCAGTAATCATTTCGGGTTTGAGTTCGCCGGGCCAATTGCTGATTTCAACACCATCAAAAACAAACCAGTTAAAACGCGCAGCATAAGTTTCTTCGCCTTGCCCGCTGAAAATATAGGAATTGTCGCCTGAATAGGTTGTTCCGAGATATTTGATGTCGATTTTTTGTCCGGCGGGTCCTTTTACTTTGTGCAGTTTCACCCAGCCAGAAACCTCAACACCAAAGTCAACTTTGTAAT
Organism: Draconibacterium sp.; assembly: GCA_050179035.1. Classification (GTDB taxonomy): domain Bacteria; phylum Bacteroidota; class Bacteroidia; order Bacteroidales; family Prolixibacteraceae; genus Draconibacterium. Next base: position 135,935 of record JBFXFM010000005.1, read on the forward strand.
TCCCGTTGTCAAGTTTCTCAATTTTAACGGGTTTCAGTTGCTCCATAACTTTATCGGGCTGAGCGGTATGCGCCATCAGTTTTCCTTCTGGAGCCTTGCGAATAACGGCATTTTGCCATGCCGAATCATCAAAACCCGGAGCATTCCATCCGGGTTCTTCAAGTCGTGCATCGTAATGTTCGCCGTAATACACCATGTCCATCAGAATCGGACTTTTTGCACCTTTCCAGCTTTCATCACTTACAATTATTTCTTCGGTTCCATCGGTGTAAGTAATATAAATCTGGGTCAGAAACCGGGGAGTTCCATATCCCAAAGCCCAGTACTTGGCCGGGTTGTAAAACCCGTTTCCAAGCATACTTCCCAATACGTTTTGCCCCGCTTTTAACTGATTTTTTATATCGTAAGCCAGGTACATCACTTTATATTCCCTGAAGTTGTCCTCCAGTGGAATGCCGGAAGTGGCTAATTCGGGTCGCTTACCGTAATTGGTTTGATTGGGAACCAACACATCGTCGCCCACTTTTTGCCCGTTCAGGTACAATTCGAAATAACCAAGCCCGGTAACAAAAGCCACAGCTTTTACAACTTCCTTTTTTAGTTCGAAAGACTTACGAAACATAGGTGCCGGCGGAGGTAGCTGGTCAGGCAGAACTGCATTGGGATTCATTGGTTTTGGTAAAGTTTCCTCACCCTGCCACGGCGCGCCAATCCATTTGGCTTTCCATTCTGTCGGGTTCAAGATTCCCATCCGCCAGAAAGCAGGTTCGCTCCATGCTGAAACCTCACCGTTTTTATCCCAGACACGCACCTGCCACCAGCATTCGGTGCGCGATTGCAGCGGTTCTCCCGCATATTTAATTCTGAAAGATTCTTCACTTGCTGTTTTTCCACTGTCCCACAAATCGGGTTTTTCCAGCTTCTCTTTTGATGTTGCCACCCTGATTTGATAAGCTGTCTGAAACTGTCCGCGTTCGTTTTTATCTGCAATATTTATCCAGGCCAACCGCGGATGCAAAACATCAACCACTGCCGGGTTGGGCAAATACTCGCAGGTTAGTTTTTTTTGGGTGATTTTGGCGAAAGAATGTAATGATGCTAATAAAATCAGGACAATCAGTAGCAGGTATTTTGCTTTCATTGGTTTAGATTTTTAATTGCTGTAATACTGTTTCCGAAGATAGTGAGATTTTCAAACCGGCCATCAACCGTAGTAATTTTGATAGTTACCTTGTATTTCTATAGGATATCTTAAGAATTAACCTTGTATTTCTAAAGGATAGTTTAAGAAATAACCTTGTATTTCTAAATGTTAATTGTATTTTTGCAAAAAAATATAGTAGTAATGAAGCGGAAATTGATTGAAAAACTGGCATTATGGAAAGATGACCATTTTCGTAAACCTTTGTTAATGAGAGGAGCCAGGCAAGTTGGCAAAACTTATGCAGTACACGATTTTGCTGCAATTTATTTTTCTGACAGGTACAATCATTTCAATTTCGAAAAGAATCCTGAATTGTGCAGGATATTTGAAAAAAATCTCGACCCTAAAAGAATATTATCAGAACTCGAACTTTCGTCGGGTAAAAAAATTGTGCCCGGAGAAGACCTGCTATTTTTTGATGAGGTACAGGAATGTCCCAAAGCAATCATGTCGATGCGTTATTTTTACGAAGAAATGCCTGAAATGCATGTCATTGCTGCCGGTTCGCTCATCGAATTTGCTTTGAAAGACATTTCATTTCCGGTAGGGAGAATACAAATGATGAATGTTTATCCGATGACATTTGCAGAATTTCTGGAAGCAACCGGAAATGAATTGCTTGCCGGAAAGATGGCTAATGCTCAGTTTCAGTTCTCCGAAACAGTATTGGCAAAACTAACCGAAGAAATGTACAGGTATTTTATAGTTGGGGGAATGCCTGAATGTGTACAAACTTATTTGAATACAGGAAGTTACATAAAAGTGACCAGTGTGCAGAATGATTTGTTAGCCACTTTCAGACAGGATTTTTCGAAATATGCCGGACATGCAGATAAACGTTGTCTCCAACAAGTATTTAATGCAGTAGCGAAAAAAACCGGAACTCAGATAAAATATGCAGGCTTAAGTGATGAGTTTTCAATTCCGACCATAAAAAAAGCTTTGGAACTGCTCGAAATGGCACGAATTTTTACCAAAGTGAAATCGGTTTCACCAGAAGGAACTCCGCTTGGTGCTGCAGCTTCGGAGAAAAGGTTTAAAACGGTTTTTTTGGATATCGGTTTGTTGTCTTGTATCAATGGTTTTTATGCCGACACAACGTTATCGAAGGAAAACCTGCTGGCGGCATTTAATGGACAAATGGCTGAACAGTTTGTTGGACAGGAACTTCGGTATAAATATGGCGAATTACTTCATTACTGGAGCAGGGAGGCAAAAAGCAGCTCGGCAGAGGTTGATTACCTGATTGAAAAGAACGGTGCAATTTTACCTGTTGAAGTAAAAAGCGGAAAATCAGGAAAACTAAAAAGCCTTCATTTATTACTAAGTGAGTACCCACATATTTCGGAAGCTTTTGTTTTGAATGAGAATAATTACGGTGATATAACAGAACAGCGCTTGCATTTCAAACCCCTGTATTACGTGATGAATTTGTAGAACCGGTTGAAAAAAGTTTATGTCAAAATCTTATGGAATCTGTTTCCCAGTTTCTGATTACATCCATTTTTTGTTTGAAACTTCGGTATGATACAGCAGGTAATTGTACACCTGCTTTGCCACAATTTCGTCAATAAAAGGGATTGTGATTGAGCCCGAAGCATTCATAATACTCAGGCTCGACAGCGAACGTTTTTTCTGGAAAACCGATTGCCGGAACTCCACAGCCTGAATTTTGTGCAATTCCATTTGTGTCCATTGATGCGAAATGGCGCCTTTCGAAACAATAATCTGTTCGTTGTTCATGCTGAAATATTGTTTTTTCAGAATTAGCGAACAATAGAAAGCCGAAACCGACAGCCAAACCAAAACTGCCAGCCAGTAAATCCATTCGTCAAACAAAAATGGCGATGATACCAACACCGGCATCCAGCCATAAAAAAGCCATAACCGTCTGAAATAGTATGGATTGGAGTAAATTTTCAGGCTGTCGTTGAGTTTATTTTCGCCAAAAAGGTCGGTTCTTAACTTTTCGAGATGGGTTGTTAAACAGCCCGGAGCGTCAACCAGTTGCTGCCGTCTGTTTTGGTCGCTTACTGCCTGCTTGAAAACCAGGTGGTAAATGCCAAAAAGCATTTTCAGCGGGCCGGTTTCCCATTTCAACTCCTGCACTTTGCCGTGAGGAATTATCACGTTTCGTTTATTTAACAGTCCAGATTCGATGCGGTAAGCACCCTCCTTTTTTGTTAGTTTGAAATCGAAATATTTAAGAACTGTTCGGAATAGTGAAAAAAGAATGGAAACGATGAGGAAAAAAATGATAAGAAAAGTGATTAGTGCCCAATTGGAGTTCGATACAAACCCGATGAATTCGTTGGAGTATTCTTCTGCTTTATCTTTGAAAAGATCCTGTATCTGCTGAAAAATCTGAAACCCAAAAGCTATAATAATCAACCCGGCGCGCAAATGGTTCTGACTGATTCCAATTCTCATTAAATCAGATGGCGTCAGTTTCAGAATCACTTCTTCGGATAATCCAGCTGTTTCTATTTCCTGCAAACCAGAATCGACGGCTGTTCTTTTTAATTCAACAGGGCGCAATTGTTTCTGCAATTCAACGGCGAACGATTTTTCGAGTGCATGAATTTTAAGTTCTTTGGCAACCGAACCAGCCGTGTCGATTTCAAGAGTTACCACATCCAAAACCTGCTGAATCAGGTTCTGTTTGGTGTTAACGCTTTGAATCCTGTCGAGCGGAACAGTGAGGATTTTTTTGCGGAAATACCCTTTTTTTAAAACAAACTCGCCGTTTGAGATATAAAAAAGAAAATTCAGATAGTACAAAATGGTGTGTATCAACAACAAAACGAGCAGCACAATTCCGGCAATTCCGAGAATTATAACGTCTTTGAAAATTTTCTCCTGAAAGACAACAACCAAAATTGCCGGCCAGAACATTTTCATAAACTGGCGCACACTGAAAATAAAAATCAGCACGAGACCTTTTACCGATTGCCGCGTTGGAACTGATAAATCAATGTTATTCATACCGGCTGATTTTTTCTGAAATAAACGATTTCAGTTTTTGCGCATCTGTTGTAAGCAATCCGGGAATGGAAACGTCGCTGGCACTGCCGCCTGCAGTGAAAATTTTCACCGATGACAAACCAAACATTTTTGCCAGAATTCCCTGACTGACTTCCACATGCTGAATGCGGTTAAATGTGACCGAAATCTGTTTATAGAAAATGAGCCCGGTTTTGTACGAAATATCTTTTTCGCGCAACAAATACCCTTTTTTGGGAAATCCCAGTTTTGAGATAATAAAAGAATACAGAATCAAAACTGATGGAACTGTAATAACGGCAACCAATATCAGTGTTGGAATTTCCACGTCGGAAAACAGCAAAAACGCAGTTAAACCCCCTGACAACAGCAACGCAAAAATGGTAATGCGGATATAAATAATTTTCAAATAACTGCTGTTTAGCGGGTTGAAATCCTCCTGCAAAACTTCGGGAAGACTATCGGGAAGAAGAACCGAATTTGAGAAATTTTCCATAAATCAGGTTTTGAAAATGAATAAATCGGGATTGAAAATTACTGATTTGCAATAACAATTTTGGCTGAAAAGTTCTTTTTATTTCCGCTGAAATTTAGAAAATAGGTACCTGTAGCAACGTTGTCAAAAACCAGTTGTTCTGGCAAAAATTCATTTACCTCAATATTTTTAACTGTACTACCATTGATATTTCTGAGCTGAATCTGCTGAATCGCTCTACAATCAATATTCTTGTAATCGATGTTTATAATATTGGAAAACAGTGGATTCGGGAAGATATTTATTACTGACTCATTATTGATTTCAATGGTTGACGAGGATGTGGCAAGAAAAGAAACTGCTTCCTTTGCGTTATCTTTAAACTGCTGAACAATGTATTTTCCGTGTTCGGTAAGGTCGGCTTCAGTGGTGTAACCTTTTGAATAGTCGGCAACGATGTCGTAGTGAATTTCATCAGGGTTGCTGTTCCATGCCCAGAAGAGCCAGCCAATTCCATGTTTATTACTTTCGCTGATGATTGTTTTCGGGTCGTACAAAGTAAAATTGTCGGGTGCGCCAGTCCAGCCAAATTCACCCACAATCACGGGTATTTTTTTGTCTTTAAACTTTTGCAGATAATCTTCCACATAATACTGCCAAACCTGTTTGCTACTTTCTTTGGTCATCCAGAGTCCATAAAAATGAATTGCGAAAAGGATGTTCTTTTCAGGGTCGAAGTCGAGCAGCTCCTGAGCAAAATTCATCAGTGTGGTGGGATTTTGACCGCAACCTCCGGCATCGATTAAAATCGTGTTTTTAATACCCGCTGTTCGCATGGCTGTAATTGCCTTTTTGTACCCGTCGCGATACAACGAGTTGGTGGGTCCCCACTCGTTGGCAACATTTACAATCAGGTATTTTTCGTAATCCTTGCAAAGCGTAACCAAATTTGGTGTACACCAGTAGTCAACCACTCTTTTGAGGTTTTTGTTATCTGCATCGGTTTCGTAACCGTTGCCACAGGTAACATCGTGAAATTCAAGAATCGGGATAATTTTGTTATCGACACACGCTTTTACACAGGCTTTTTGTTTGGTGAAATTGCTTTGCCACGACCACGAATTGGACGCATCGTTGGTAACTGAAACGATTCGTGCACAGTTTGCCCCGGCTTTGTTCATGTCGGGGAACGATTTCATGGCATTGGCTTCCGATTGCCAGAAAACCGCAGTGTTTGCACCAATGGGAATAAACTCAGCTCCGCTGGCATCATAGAGTTTTCCGCCTGACACAAAAAAGCCTTTTCCTGTGTTGTATTCAGGTCTGGATACCTGTGCATTGGCAGTATAACAAAGAATAATAGTTGTGATAAAAAAGGTAAACAGTGTTTTAGTTTTGTTCATTTTCCAGGTTTAGTTAATTGGTTTATTTGCTACTTAGATTTCTGATTTATTGGTTTTTCAAAATAATCCTCCGGTATGCAAAAAGAGCAGGACTTCCTGCGTCTTTTACCTCGAGAATAATGTGTAGCGATTGTCCTTGTTTCAGTTCTGGCATGGTAAAACTGATTTCTTCCGATTCGGGCTTCTCAATTTTTACATTGCCTCCGGCTCCTGCTTCGCGATAAACAAACCAACGAAAAGCCAGTTTGTCGCCATCGGGGTCACTGGTTCCTTTTGCTGAAAGAACCACTTTTTCGCCGTTTTTAACGATTGCCGAAGCCACTGCTTTGCCTGCATTTCCATTGATAACAACCACCGGATTGTGATTGGCATTCTTAAAATCTACGGCAATATTCCAGTCCATTCGAGCGGCAAAATCGTGCTGATAAGCTTCGCGCCAGCGCCAGATGGTTGCCTGGTTCGATGCTTCCTTCCTTCCATAGGGCAATTCGATTTCATCTTGCGTGTTTACCGAGCTTGTCCATATTTTCCCTTTTTCGGCATATGAACGATAAAATTCGTATCGGCCTCCCCAGCCACCATACGCCGGTGAAATGTACCAGCCCAGACCGTTGTTTATCAATCCCAAAAAAGAGGGAGTATCGCCTTCCATAATGTAGGCAAACGGAATATAATCACCAGCCAGCGGACCGTGATTCTCCCGTATATTGGCAGCCAGCCACGGATTATCAACCAGTTCGCTGAAAAAACCTGAGCCGTTGTTGTAATGAATATCGCCAGAAATGCCCGTCCAGGTAGCTTTGTAATATTCAAACCACGAATCGCCGGCCGATGGGTCAACAATATAAAATAGCTCCGGAAAGTTGTCGCGAATCCAGCGTCCGGCAAAATCCTGGTCGGATATGGAATAAACTTTCAGTTTTGCAACAAACTGGCTCACTGCTTCTTCACTACGGGTGGCTTTTACTTTCCAAAGTGCCTGCGCCAGACAGTTTGCACCACCCCACACTGATACCCAAAGCGGACGGTCGTCGCTTTTATCAGCGGCTTTTATCAGCAGTTCTGAACCGGGAGAATCTTTTCCTTCACCAACTCCGTCCATGCTAAAAACAGGAAGATGTTCAGTCGTAATTCCAAGTAAATATTCCATCGATGGATATCCCTGAGCATGTTTATCGAGGTTCGGTTTTACTTTTCCATAGTTACGGATAATTCCCTCGATTTTGTCTTTCCTTGTCTGGCTGCGCAAATGCGTTGATGTGGTTGCCACAATACCTTCGAGGTCGTACTCGTTGGCATACACCAGCAACCGCACCAGCGATTCCTGGTCGTCGGGTTCGTTGGTGATGTCGGTGAGCACAAAAAGGCGTTGTTTCACCGGTTCTTCGAATTGAAGTTTTGTTTGGGCATTTGCAAAAGCTGCAAAAAAAATCAAGTAGCTTAAAATCAGTTTTTTCATAGTTTATTTTGTATCAAATCCAAGGTAAAAAACAAAATATTTTGTATTAAATCCAAAGTAAAAATTCAATTATTTTGTATCAAACCCAAAGTAAGAATCTGTTTCGAAATAGCTGAAATTCTATTTTGATTCCACTGCCGAAGCCAAAGTTTTACACTTTGAATTACTCAAAACGAAATTCTTTTCTCAACTTGATTCATCCATTCGCGAGCTAATAGTTCGTGCCCGGCAACGGTCGGGTGAACGCCATCCCACATCCAGTATTCAGCGGGCGCTTTTTTGCAGGCATCGTTAAATGTTTCCTGCGAGGGAACAAAGACTGCATCGAATTTTGCAGCCAGTTTTTTAACCACTTCCCGCCGTTTGTCAATATCAGCATGATAAACTTCCCAGTTTTCAGCCACTTTGCCAACTTTCAGAATAAAAGGTTCGCATAAAATGAAAAGTATTTCGGGATTAATGTCGCGGGTTTGCTGAAGCAGCGCGTCGTAAGTTTCTTCATACTTTTCAACCGTAACAACGGGTGGCCGGCTAAAAACAACCGAAGCAGCATCGTTCACACCCACAAGAATGCTTAAAATATCAGGGTTCAGGTCAAGTGTGTCTTTCTGCCAGCGGTCGGCGAGGTCGGTAATCTTGTGCCCACTGATTCCGCGGTTGTAAAATTTGTAGTTTTTCTTAGGAAAATCAACGCCCACCCGACTGGCAATGCTGAAAGCGTACCCGTGGCCCATGATATGGTTCGGGTCTTCGTTTCGTCCGCGGTTGCCGTCGGTTATTGAATCACCTTGAAAAAGAATGACGGAATTATTTTTCAACCTTTTTTCAGGCTGAACTGAATTTACGGCAGTGGTTCCTGTGACTGGCAAAAAACATCCGGACAATCCGGCAGCAGCTGCGTTGCCAATAAATCTGCGACGTGATTGATTTGTCATTTTCCTTTATTTTGCTTCGAAAATCGGGCCGTCGGTTTTGACTTCGTTTTTGTAAAATTGGATGGCGCTGTCGTTCATTTTCGGGTAATGGGTTTTCAACAGTTCAATCATTTCGGCGCCGGCAAGTAAAACCGGTCCGTATCCATGTGCAGCAAAAACATTGATTGGCCTGTAGTAATAGAATGCGGGGTCGAAACCCATTCCGGTTCCCACACAGGTTCCTTCAACCTGTCCTTTGTCGTTTACTTTTGTGGCAACCGCGTTCCACGCCAGGCAAACCACCGGACCATAAACCTGCGCATCAACATATCCGCGGTTGATGGCGCGGGCAATTGAATAAGTGTAAATTGCGGTTGCAGAAGTTTCCAGATACGAATCGTTTTTGTCGATTAACTGGTGCCAGAAACCTTGCGGCGACTGGTAATTCGTCAATCCTCGGATGTGTTTTCTGAGTTGTTCAAGCACCTTATCGCGGCCGGGATACTCAGCCGGCAAAACTTCAAGCAGTTCAACCAAGGTCATAACTGCCCAGCCGTTTGCTCGTGCCCAGTGAAATTGAGGATGTTCTTCCATTCCCTGAATCCAGCCGTGCATAAATAACCCTTTTTCGTTGTTAAACATTCGGTCAGAGAACTGCAGTACCTGTTTTATGGCATCGTCGTAATATTTTGTTTGGCCCGAATATTTCCCCATTTGAGCCAAAGCCGGCACACTCATAAAAAGGTCGTCGAGCCAGAGAGAATTGGGCAATGGCCGGTTGCGTGCCAGTGTACCATCGGCAAAACGTTGTTGTTTGTTGCTGATGTAATCGATAAAATTATCAATCATCGGGTTGAGGTCCGCTTCAATTCCTGCTTGTTCTGCTTTAATCATCGCCGCACACATCGCGCCTGCATCGTCGAGGGCATGTGGATGAATTACCGAATACACGGCGTGCTTTGCTTCCTGATTTTGTTGTTCAACTTTTAGAAATTGAGGACGAACTTCGGCCAGAAACTTCATCCTTTTAAAAGAATAGTCTGCATATTTTGTGTCGCCGGTTGCTTGCGATAACAGCAACATTCCGGCATAAGTAACACCCCATTCGTAACTAATCAGTCTGAAATCGCCCTGTTTGAATTTTGTTTGTGCGTCAATTTTGCTGAAATCTGAAATTACTGCTCCCGTTGCATCAACCAACTGCGGTGGTGTAACCGCTTCGAGATAATTGTAAACTCTGTTGATTACCGTGGTAATTCCTTCGGTAGTCGGAATATTGTAAGGTGTTTCGTACTCAGGTTGCATGAGATGCAACGGTGTGGTTACATCGTTTTGGGGTTTTGAGGGAGGGTTGTTTTGGGCAAGAATGGTTATTGGCAGTAAAACTGCTAAAAGGAAAATATTTCTTTTCATAGTTTATGTAATAAGCTTGTCATTCTTTTATAGTCCACGTAATACAATTTAATGCACCTTCAAACTGAAAAACTTCCTGCATATCCACTTTGTCAATTCTGTTTTTAGATGAATATTCAGGAAAATGTTTGGAAATTTGTTTTAATGCCTCATCATCTTCTGGTCGGTTTAAAGATGGAACAATTATTAAATCTTGAGTCTGGAGGAAATTAATATAAGCAATATTGTCTTCCACTTCATTTTCAGAAACCCTTAACCAATCCCAATCTAACTTTGCTTTTTCAAGTGACTCTAAAATCCACTTTTTAAACTCGTTGTAGGCTGTTTCATAGAACCCACTAATTAAAACTTTGTCGTTGTTTATGAATCTCAGCATACCATCAGCATGTCCAAACTCACATTCCTCGTCCCGTGGAATTAGAATAACTTTATCAACTTCGAATAGGTCATGAAGCTTTTTAATCAATTGTTTTTCTGAATAATGCCTCTTGTTTTCCCAAACAACTTTATCTGTCAGAATTATTGCATCTTCCGATTTAACAACATTTCCACCGTCAATAATAATATCCGTTTTTACTGTTTTTAAACCAATTGCATCACAAACAATATCAGGATATGTTTTTAACTCTCTTCTCTCTTCTTCCTCAGAATTTCCTTGCAAATAGTCAGGGTCATATCTGTATTCTATGAATTTGTTATTTGAAACTTGAATTGGCATGTAATCTCTTGCCCAAATATCAAAAGTCTTTTGAAGTATATCGGGAGTGTAATTGTAGTCCTTCAGTTTCTCCACAAGATTTTTGAAAGTCTTCGGAAATTTTTCGTTTAAAATACCCGACAGGTAAATCTTATTTGTTTGCCAATCTGCAATCATTAACCCCAAATGCTTTTAATTTTATCTTCTGAAAATTTTTTCTGCTTTCGCATCGCATCCTCAATTTTTGTCTTTTCTGCATGTTTACATTTTGGCATTATCAAAAAACGATAATAACACTCACTGTACGTTTTGTCCTTTAGCGGGTTTAATCCAACTCTTGGAGCAGCAATTGGAATTTCAGGTTCAATTTCAATATTATTTTCCCTTGAAGCAATTAGCCCAAATGATTTTTCTATATCATGGATATTGCCAATGGTGTTAAAGATTTCAGTCACACAATTTAGAGGGCCGTAGATATAATTACCATCTTTGATGTTACGAATTGCCCTAATTAATATTCCTCCGAAGGTTTCATTTGCACCAAATGTTATATCAATTCCAGAGCCATGAAAATACCACTTCTCTTTTTCTTTTTGTAACACATGCTCGTGTGTATATGGGTCATTATGAGACTCACTTTTATAATAGAATTCAATTTCAGCAATGCGAAATATTTTTGACCCAATTTTAAGAAGCCAGTTATTCATTAACTCATTTGCTATTCTGTCAAATGATTCTTCTATTTTGTCCTCGTAAATTGTCAGGTCTAATGCCATAACTTTATTGAAAATTAAGTAATTAAAAAATCACAATTTCACCTCAGCCGATTTCCCTTTTCCGATTTTCAAATCATAGGTTTTGCCGGCATAAATTACTTTGCACGGATTTCCTGTTTTGCTTAAAACATTGGCTTTTGTAATTTTCCCGTCTTTCCAGTCCATTGAAATTTCAAAACCACCGCGGGCACAAATTCCTTTTACCGAACCTTCTTTCCATGCATCAGGTAGCGCGGGCATCAGCGTAATTTCATTTTCCGACGACTGCACCAGCATTTCAGCAAAAGCTGCCGAGCCGCCAAAGTTGCCATCAATCTGGAAGGGTGGGTGGGCATCGAACAGGTTCGGATAAGTTCCGCCACCATTGCTCATGTTTGTACCCGTGCCGCTGGGGTCAACATATTTCAACAACTCGCGAATCATTTTGTAAGCCCTGTTTCCATCGAGTAACCTTGCCCAGAGATTGATTCTCCAGCCCTTCGACCAGCCTGTTGTTTCATCGCCTTTTATATTCAGTGTTTTTGCGCATGCGGCAGCCAGTTCAGGAGTTTTCAGCGGGGTAATGTGGTTGCCGGGGTGTAAGCCAAATAAATGCGACTGATGACGGTGTTGGGGTTCGGAGTCTTCCCAGTCGTAATACCACTCCTGCAGGTTTCCATTTTTCCCCACCTGGTAAGGGTGCAAACGGGCAAGTGCAGTTTCGAGTGCTTTTACAAATGCGGTATCAGTTTCGAGTGCATTGGCGGCATCGATTGTATTTTCGAAACACGAGCGAATCATGGCAAGGTCGGCAGTGCCACCATACAAAGTTGCCCCGCGGTAACCTTTATCGTTGATGTATCTCTGTTCAGGAGAAGTTGAAGGTGAGGGAATCAGTTTTCCATTTTTATCTTCCACCAGCCAGCCGAGGCAGAATTCGGCAGCGCCTTTCAAAACAGGATATCCTTCGTTTTTCAGCCATGCTTTATCCTGTGTAAAAGCATAATGTTCCCACAAATGGGTGCTCAACCAGGTGCCACCCATGTACCAGTTGGCCCAAACCGGGTCGCCCTCGCCAAAATTACCCACCGGGTTGCTCATGGCCCAGATATCGGAGTTGTGACAGGCAGCCCAGCCTTTCTGAACCCCGAAAAATGTTTTTGCAGTTACTTCGCCGGTTTTCGAAAGATTGTTTACAAAAGAGAGCAGCGAGTTATGCATTTCTGAAAGGTTGGTCGATTCGGCTCCCCAGTAATTTTCTTCGGCGTTGATGTTGATGGTGTAGTTGCTGCTCCATGGCGGGCGCATGTACGGATTCCACAATCCCTGCAAATTAGCCGGAACGCCGGGTGTGCGCGAACTGGCAATCAGTAAATATCTTCCATATTGAAAATAGAGGATTTCGAGGTTTTTGTCCTCTTTCCCTTCGCCGTAACGTTTCAAACGTTCGTTGGTGGGCAGGTTGGGAGCTGTGGTTTTTCCAAGATTCAATTCAACCCGGTTAAAAAATTGCTGGTAGTCGGCAATGTGAGCTTTTTTAAGCTCTTCATAAGATTGGGCCGAAGCTTTTTTCAGGTTCGATGCAGCAATTCCCATATAATCCTTTCCCTGTTTTACCGGGTCTTTGTCGAAACCGTTAAAACTTGTGGCGATGGAAACAAGAATCACCGCCTCGGTTGCATCTTTGACCACCAGCGAACTATCGGTTTTTACCACCTGTCCGTCGGTATTTTTCACATTAAAAAGCGAAGCGAAACGGGTTCCCTTTTTTTCGTCGAAAACCACTGCATTTTCTTTGTCGCCCAAATAGCTGGGCAATGCCACTATCGGAGCATAACCACTGGCTTTCAGCTCATTTCCAGCTGTGGTAATTTTGTATTTTAACTGGCTGTCGAATTTCAGTTCGAAATTGAGCTTTGCTTTTTCGCTGCTGGTGAGTTTGATGGCAAACACCTGGTCGGAGTTCGAAAGAAAATATTCGCGGGTGTATTTTACGCCATTAATTTCATACATCACTTTCGAAACAGCTTTCGAAATATCGAGTTCGCGATAATAATAATCTTCTTTCCCCTGGTTCGCAAAATTGAGATACATTGTACCTAGAGGTGCGAACGATTCGGAAAATTTTCCCTGAATCTTCTTTTGCAACTGGTCGGCAAGCTGGTAATCGTCGTTGGCCAGTGCCTCGCGAATGGCCGGAATGTTTTTATAGGCTTCCGGATTCATGTTTGGGTCAACCGGTCCACCCGACCAGAGCGTAATGTCGTTCAGAAAGATTTTGTCAGATTCAACACCTCCAAAAACCGAAGCCCCGGCAGTACCATTGCCAAGCACAAGCGATTCCTCGAAATGACTGGCAGGTTGGTTGTACCAGAGTTTTTCGGGCGACTGTGACCACGAACTAAAAGAAAGGATTGCAAACAGGAAGAAAATCAGTTTTTTCATATCGATTCAGATTGATTTATTTTTATTGAGCCCACTAAAATATTCATTTTTGGTGAAAGAGTCCGGCTGATTTTTCATCGGGCCGGAAATGATTAAAAATACAGCAGAATCTCAGAATTTTATTAAGCTCAAAAAATTAGATTTGCAGCCTGATTTTAAAAAATATACACTGTGAAAAAACTGATTTATTTAACTGCGATTGTTGCCGTTCTTTTTTCGTGCAGCCAATCAAAAAAAACTGAAAAAGTGATGAATCCATTTTTCGAAACGTACACAACACCTTACGAAGTTCCGCCCTTCGACAAAATTCTGAATGCGCATTATCTGCCTGCATTTCAGGAGGGAATGAAGCAGCAAAATGCCGAAATTGAAACTATTGTTACTGCCACCGAGAAACCAGGTTTTGCCAACACCATTGAAGCACTCGACCGCAGTGGTGAACTGCTGACCAAAGTTTCGTCGGTATTTTTTAATGTAAAAGAAGCCAACACCAACGATTCGATAAATGCCATTGCAGAAGAGGTTGCGCCATTGCTTTCGCAACACACCGACGCAATTTTGCTGAATGAAGCGCTTTTCGCAAAAGTTAAGGCTGTTTACGAACAAAAAGACAGTCTTGATTTGAATGGTGAACAAGCTCGTTTGCTCGAAGAAACCTACAAAAATTTTGTGCGTGGCGGTGCAAATCTTGCCCCCGACCAAAAAGAAGAACTCAAAAAAGTAAACGAAGAACTTGCGTTACTCGAACTGAAATTCGATAAAAATTTACTTGCCGAAACCAATGCGTACAAACTGGTAATTGATAAACAGGAAGACCTTGCCGGACTGCCGGAAAATGTGATAGCAGGCGCTGCGGAAGAAGCCAAAGCCGCCGGTATGGAAGGCAAATGGGTTTTCACTTTGCAGAAACCAAGTTGGATTCCGTTTCTCACTTATGCTGAAAATCGCGATTTACGAGAACAACTTTATAAAGCCATGTTTAACCGTGCCAACAATGGCAACGAAAACGATAACAAAGCCATCATCAATCAGTTTGTAAATCTTCGCCTTAAAAAAGCAAACATTCTGGGTTACGAAAGCTGGTCGGCTTATGTGCTTGACGATACCATGGCAAAAAAGCCTGAAAATGTGTACAACCTGCTTCAGAAAGTTTTCAACCCGGCAATTGCACGCGCAAAAGAAGAAGTTGCCGACATGCAGAAAATGGCTGACAGTGAAGGTGGCAAATTTGAAATCGAAAGCTGGGACTGGTGGTACTACGCCGAAAAGGTACGTAAAGCAAAATATGATTTGGATGAAGAGCAGCTTCGCCCGTATTTTGAAGTGAATAATGTTCGCGACGGTGCATTTGCTGTGGCAACCAAATTATATGGTTTGACTTTTACAAAGCTTGAAAACATGCCACTCTACCATCCCGAATGCCAGGTTTATGAAGTGAAAGATGCTGATGGTTCGCTGATTGGCGTGATTTACCTCGACTTCTTCCCGCGAGAATCGAAAAAAGGTGGTGCCTGGATGACCAACTACCGCGAACAAAAAACCACTGCCGATGGGAAAAATGTACGTCCGGTGGTTTCACTAACCTGCAACTTTTCGAAACCAGTCGGCGACAAACCAGCCCTGTTGAGTTATGAAGAAGTGGAAACTTTTTTCCATGAGTTTGGTCACGGTTTGCACGGACTGCTTTCGCAGTGTACCTACTCAAGCATTGCCGGAACAAACGTATCGCGCGACTTCGTGGAGCTGCCGTCGCAAATTATGGAACATTGGGCAGCTGAACCCGAAGTACTGAAAATGTATGCAAAACATTACCAGACCGGCGAAGTGATTCCGCAGGAACTGATTGACAAAATGGACAAAGCCGGCAAATTCAACCAGGGATTTGTTACTTCAGAATTTATTGCTGCCGCTTTCCTCGACATGGATTTTCATACGGTAAATATGCCGGGTGAATTTGATGTAAACGAATTTGAAAAGAAATCGATGGAAAAAATCGGGTTGATAAACGAAATCATTCCGCGTTACCGGCCAACTTATTTTGCCCATGCTTTTTCATGGGGTTATTCAAGCGGCTACTACAGTTACACCTGGGCCGAAGTTTTGGATGCAGATGCTTTCAATGCGTTTAAAGAAACCGGAGACATTTTCAATCAGGATGTTGCAAAATCGTTCCGCAAAAACGTGCTCGAACGTGGCAATACCGACGAACCGATGAAACTCTACCTCAATTTCCGTGGCAAAGAACCGGGAATTGAACCGCTGCTGAAAAACAGGGGTTTGTTGTAAAAGGGGCCTCCCCTGACCTCCCGAGAAATCGGGATAAACTCTCCGAAGGAGGGGAATAAAAAGGATTCCATCTTTTTCTTTGGGTTGGAATCCTTTTTTTATTCCACCAAATCGCAAACCTCTGCCCCGGTAACCTTTATCAAATCTTCGGGATTAATTTTGAACTGCAATCCGCGCTGACCGGCGCTTACATAAATGGTGTCGAACAAAATGCAGGTTTCGTGAATGTAGGCAGGGAATGGTTTTTTCATCCCGATGGGCGAACAGCCGCCACGAATGTACCCGGTTAATGGGAGCAATTCTTTTTGCTGAACCATCGCACAGTTTTTATTCCCCGAAACTTTGGCTGCTTTTTTCAAATCCACTTCGGCATTTCCGGGAATCACACAAACGAAAATTCCGGTTTTGTCGCCCCGTAGAACAAGTGTTTTAAAAATCTGCTCCACATCCTGGCCTATTTTCTTTGCCAACGTTACGGCGCTCAAATCAGTTTCGTTCACCTCATATTCAGCCAATTCATATTGAATTGATTTCGAATCAAGAATGCGGGCGGCATTGGTTTTTTTCATCTGATAAAAAGAAAAGTTTTACATCCGTTTTGTTTTTGATGACTAATTCAAAGGGTTAGTTTTTCTGGATTTTGTCTGTTATCAAAGAATGTTAAAAGAAAGATTTTTCTGTTGTAAGTATCAACCGTGTAAAAAAACGAGTTGTTTTTATCAACAATCGCTTTTCTTATTTCTTTATGT
Source organism: Draconibacterium sp. (assembly GCA_050179035.1). Lineage (GTDB taxonomy): Bacteria > Bacteroidota > Bacteroidia > Bacteroidales > Prolixibacteraceae > Draconibacterium. The sequence continues at coordinate 152,738 of JBFXFM010000005.1, forward strand.
TTTGAGGATAACGGGAAAATGCCAGGGTTTACTTTTATAGCCTTTAATACAACTTCTGTACTGTTATAAAACTGGTTAATTTCTCTTTTTGTCCAGTTCTTATCCAGATAATCAAGTACATTAAAAAATGTAATCTTTGCTTTGGCCGACCAGACAATTTCCATCAGAACCCGTATTTTTGTTTGGCTTCACTGATTACATTTTCATGAGAAAAAAGCTTTCCTTGCTCTACATCATCCAACCCTTCAATAATTGATTGCTGCACTTCATCAGGCAATTTATCCCACCAGTCTTCCGATTTTTCAGTTTGTAGTAATTCTCTGATTTTAATCAAAATTGCAGGCTTTTCAATTTGAACGATTTTCTCAACCAAATCCAGTTTTAATGCTTGAATATCCATAGTTTAATTTATTTCTCACAAATTGTAAAGATAGGAAACCAAATGGATTCAATGATTATTCAAATCGTTATAAAATATTGAACTCAAATCGTTTTCACCCAAATTGTAATCGATAGATTGTGCGTTAAAAGTCACACGGCTTAAGTCTTTTACATTCTTTTTTAATATGAGTCAATCTCCCTGAAATCATTTTTGCATTATAAATGGCAGGTAGTTTTCTTTTGAAATCACATCGAAAGTTGCGCCGGGGTAATTGGAAGTCCAGGCACCGGGCGCTTTCAATGTTCTCTTCTGGTGTTTCATCTCAAAAGCAAAAAGACCGCCATCACGTTCTTCAACCCAGTCAATTTCCTGCTGGTCGTAAGTACGCCAGAAGTAGTTATTCGAAGGCCAGCTTTCGTAATGTTGCAGTTTGATTCTTTCGGCAATCACATAATTCTCCCAAAGTTCGCCAATATCGTTGCGAAGTGCCAGCGTATTGAAGTTGGCAACCAGGGCATTTCTGATTCCATTGTCCCAGAAATAATAGCGCGGCGACTTCGAAATTTCTTTTCTCAGGTTTCTGCTGTACCCTTCAATGCGGTAAATCACAAATACTTTGGTCAGCAAATCGAGGTAGCGTTCAACGGTTAACTTATTTAATCCCACGTTTTTGGCCAGTTCGTTAACCGACACTTCCTTGCCAATCTGAAATGCCAGCAGCCGGAGAATATTAACAAGTTTGGCCGAATTCTTAATATTATCCAGAATAAGAATATCCTTCAGCAGGTACGAGTTAATCAGTTCTCCCAGGTATTCAGTTTTTTGCTGATTATCATTGATGGTAAGAACTTCGGGATAACTGCCGTAAATCAGCCGGTTTTCGAGCAGCGATTCAGTTTCAATGGCATTTTCGGATGCCGCCAATTCGCATTGCGCAATCGGATGTAACTGAAATGTGTATTTCCTGCCGGTTAAAGGTTCCCCGGTTGATGAAGAAATATCCAGCGCCGACGAACCTGTGATGATGATGTGCAGTCCTTCAATTTCGTCAATCATCAGCTTTAATATTTGCCCGATGTTTTCAATCTTCTGCGCTTCATCAATTACTAAGTATTTATTGGCGCCAATCAGATTTTTATATTCATCGAGCCCTTTTTGCTGAAGTTTTAAGCCGGTGGTGTAATCTTCTCCATTCAGATAAAGGAAGGGCCCGTCGAGCTTTTTCATAATTTCTTTCAGCAAAACTGTTTTTCCTGTTCTGCGCGCACCGGCAAGAATGATAACCTTTCCCGGCTGTAACCTGCCTTCAATTCTGTCTTGTATTTTCCGGTGAATGACTGTCATAAAACAAACTGTTTATGTTTCCGATGACAAATTTAGTATTAATTTTGTCACTACACTGACATATTTAATATTAAATTTGTCATCACAGTGACTAAATTAACGTTAATTATGTCGTTGCAATTTTACCTGCAGTCGAAATTAAAAGAAAAGTGCAATTGCTGAAAGAAAAGTAGCCACCACTACAAACCAGCGGTAACCATCTTCTGAAATCAGTTTTGTGATTTTTATTCCGAGAAATGCGCCCAGTGCAATGGCTGGCAACAAAGTTAGATTGAAAGTGAGCGTTTGCAGCGTGATGTTGTGCCAGCCCCAGATTTGCAGCGGCAGTTTAAACACATTTACAATAAAAAAGAACCAGGCCGCTGTGCCAATAAACTCTTTCTTTTGCAGGTTCGTCGAAAGCAGGTACACACTCATAATCGGACCGGCGGCGTTGCCAATCATTGTCGAAAAACCGCCCGAAACGCCAAACGGAATGGCAAACCAGGGTTTATGAGGAACAATGTCGCCATTTTTTTTCTTCGCAATCTCCTGCCAAATCATTACAAACAAGCTGATAATTACAAGAATGCCAATGAGATGTTTGAATTGCACAGCCGAAATGCCCTTTCCAACCAGCAACCCGGCAATAATTCCGGCAAAAGCCCACGGAATTACTTTGAGTACCGTCTTCCAGTCAGCACTGCGGTGGTAATAGGTAACGCCAAAAACATCGGCCATAATCAGCATCGGAAGAACCAGTCCCGATGAAGGCATTCCGCCGAAAATAAAAGCCATCAGTGGCACCACCAGCGTTCCCAGTCCGCTGACACCGGTTTTTGCCATGCCAATCATTACCGCACAAAGAATGGCCAATGCCCACATTGAATAACTAAGTTCCATTTTGATTGAAAAGCTGCGAAGTTAACATTAATTCAAACTGAAGATAATTTCATATGGCAACCACGATTATTGAATCCAACAGCAAAAATCTTAATTATCATTGCAAAAAATCCGGAATATCGACCATATAACTATGAAAACATTTTCCATCTTCTCTGTTAGTTTTATCACAATTCTTTTAGCTTTTCAATACATCAGGCAACTGATTAAAAAGGAGATACAACCTGCGCTTGCCATGTGGGTAATGTTTTCGATTGCCGTAGCCATGAGTCTGATTACTTACCTGAAAGAAGGGAATTACGGTTTTACAGATAATATTCTGAACTCGGTGGATGTGATTTATGTGGTCACAGTTTCGTTGGCTATTGCCATTTTTGGCGAAAAAAGCTCGAAAATCACCCGTTTCGATATGGGGTGTCTCGTGGTGGTGGGATTGATTGTTGTCTTCTGGCTCTTCACACAAAACCACCTGGTTACTAATTTTATGATTCAGACGATACTTGTAATTGCCTATTTCCCGGTGGTGAAGCGCCTGTTTGAAACCCGGGAAAATACCGAGCCTTTTCTGATTTGGATTGGAATGCTGATAGCTCCTGTTTTATCGCTTCTCTCCAGCAAAGGATTGCTGGCAACGGTTTATTCGGTGCGGGCAATTATTTGTGTGGGAACACTTTTGCTGATTATGCTGTGGATTGAATTTTCAGGTAAGAAGATAAAGGAATTGAAAGAATCGAAATAAAAAAGACGTTTATATTTGCAGCAAATCATGTAAAAAATCAAAATTAGAATGACAAGTCAATTCACAAAAACCAAATACCTGTTACAATCGCTGAAAACCGGAAATATTTTTGCCGATGCAGGCTGGACACTTGATGCACCGGGCGAAACCGACCCTACTTTGGTGCGCGCAGTTTACGAAAAGAAACAACTGGAAGTAAAAGACGAATCGTTTGGAATTTACAAGTTCGCCGACTGGCTCCCGGTAAGCAGAATGTTGCAGGGTTCTTCGGCACCAGTGACTTACAAAAGTGAAGGGCTTGCAGAAAAATTGGGGCTCAGCAATCTCTGGATTACTTTCAGCGGCTGGTGGCCTGAAAAAGGCGCACGGTTTAAAACCTGTTCGTTTAAAGAAACTGAATCTTTTTCTGTTTGTGGAAGGATGACCCCGGAAATGAACAAAATTCTTGTGGTTGCTTCTGCCGGAAATACTGCCCGCGCTTTTGCACAGGTTTGCTCCGATAATAACATTCCGCTGCTGCTCTGTGTTCCCGAAGACAATCTCGATGCGCTATGGTTTGATGCTCCGATTAACGATTGCGTAAAACTGATTTGCAGCAAAACCGGCAGCGACTATTTCGATGCCATTCATCTTTCGAACATAGTGGCCGGAATGGAAGGTTTTATGGCCGAAGGCGGCGCCAAAAATGTGGCCCGCCGCGATGGTATGGGAACTACCACTTTATCGGCAACTACCACAATCGGGCAAATTCCGGAATATTATTTTCAGGCTGTTGGCAGTGGAACTGGCGCCATTGCTGCCTGGGAAGCCAATTTGCGTTTGCTGGCCGACGGACGTTTTGGAAACCGCAAAATGAAACTCATGGTTTCACAGAATATTCCATTTGTTCCAATACACGATGCCTGGAAAGCTTCGTCACGTGCTATTCTTCCGTTCGACGATAATTCGGCCCGACGGCAGGTTGAGGAGATGGATGCAAAAGTGCTGTCGAATCGCAAGCCACCATACCCAATTTTTGGCGGACTTTTCGATGCTATGAGCGATGCCGGCGGCGATGTATTATTAGCAACAAACGAACAAGCCCGGGCAGCAGCAAAACTTTTCCTTGAAACCGAAGGAAACGATATTCATCCCGCAGCGGCCGTGGCAGTAGCAACCTTAATCGAAGCTGCTAAAAACGGAACTGTTGAAAAAGATGCACTGATTATGCTGAATATTACCGGTGGTGGTGAGCAAAAATTCAAAGCTGAAAATGAACTGTTTTACCTGAAACCCACTTTGGTTTTCGACATGAATCCCGATGCAGAACTGGTTAAGGAAAAGGTTGGTTTACTTTTCTGACAATATGAAAAACATAATGACGTATTTGCTATCATCACCCCTTAATCCCCTCAAGGGGAGAATCGCTATGAACTTGAGCCGGCATAAACTTGCAACAAATACCCCCTTGAGGGGGCAGGGGGTGAGTAGATACGACAATATATTGTTTCCATAACTTGATGCTCAAATTTACGTCTGTTTTTGAATGATTTATATCCTGTCAGAAATAGGTATAAATTGTAATTTTGTCGTCTTTAATTGCAAACAAATTGCGTAATAATTAATCAATCTTAACCATGAATAAAAATCACTATTTACTATTGGTGGCAATGTTTATTGCCATGGTTTCGTGTAAATACAAAGACTATTCGAAAGTCGCATTTACAGAGCCAAGTCCAGCGCCTTGGGAAACGCAGGCGATACATCAAATCAATAAAATGGAGCCACATGCGCATTTTATTCCTTATGCAACTGTTGAACAGGCGCGTGCCGAAGATAAATGGCAGTCGCCCATGTTGCAGTCGCTCAATGGAATGTGGAAATTTAACCTGGCACAAAATCCTTCAGAAAGACCATACTGGTTTTTTATGGACGATTTTGATACCCGTGGCTGGAAAGATATAAAAGTGCCTGCCAACTGGGAACTTGAAGGTTTTGATTACCCGATTTATACGAATGTCAAATATCCGCACAAGAGAACTCCTCCTGAAATACAGAAAGATTATAACCCGGTGGGTTCGTACAAACGCACTTTCACCATTCCTGAAAACTGGAAGGGGAATGATGTGGTATTGCACATTGGTGCTGCAAGTTCGATGGTGAATGTATGGGTGAACGAAAAATATGTGGGTTACAGCGAAGACAGCAAAACGCCTGCTGAATTCAATATCACCCAATTTCTGAAAAAAGGTGAAAATTCACTCGCCATCGAAATTTTCCGCTGGTGCGATGGTTCTTATCTCGAAGACCAGGATTTCTGGCGAATGAGTGGAATAACCCGCGATATTTATCTTGTTGCCCGCGCCCAACAACAGGTTCAGGATTTCAGGGTAATTGCCGGGTTGGATGAAACTTATACAAACGGCGTTTTCTCGCTGAATATCGATGTTGCGAATAATGGCGAAAATGCCGCAGCCACTGTGGTTGAAGCTGTTTTGAATGACAACGGAAATGCAGTTCAGACTTTCTCGAATAAACCGGAAGCCGGAAATTCAAGTGTTGTTTTCGAAGCTGCTTTGCCAAATGTAAAACAGTGGTCAGCCGAAATTCCGAATCTTTATGAACTGGTTATTACTGTAAAAAATGGCGGGAATGTGGTGGAAGTGATTCGTCAGGATGTAGGTTTCCGCACTTCGGAAATCAAAAACGGCAACCTGCTCATCAACGGAAAATATGTTTATCTGAAAGGTGCAAACATTCACGAGCACCACGAAAAAACAGGACATTACCAGGACACGGAAACCATGCTGCTGGATATAAAAATCATGAAAGAGCACAACCTCAATGCAATCCGCACTTCGCATTATCCCGAACCTGAGTTGTGGTACGAACTCTGTAACAAATACGGACTTTACCTGATTGACGAAGCGAATATCGAATCGCACGGAATGGGCTACGGAAAAGAGTCGCTCGCAAAAGATTCAACCTGGATGGATGCCCATTTGTACCGTACAAAAAACATGTGGGAACGCGACAAAAACCAGCCTTCCATCATTATCTGGTCGCTGGGTAACGAAGCCGGAAACGGGGTGAATTTTCATGCAACTTATGATTACCTGAAATCGGTTGACCAAACCCGCCCTGTTCAGTACGAAGGCGCAAGGCTCGATACCAACACCGACATTTTCTGCCCGATGTATGCACGAATGGGAGGAATGGAACAATACGCCAAAACAAACCCCGAACGCCCGCTTATTCAGTGTGAATATGCGCACGCCATGGGAAACAGTGTTGGTAATTTACAGGATTACTGGACTTTAATCGAAACATATCCTGCATTACAGGGCGGTTTTATCTGGGACTGGGTTGACCAGGGTTTGATTAAAACCGATTCGGTTGGTGAATGTTTCTGGGGTTATGGCGGCGATTTTGGCCCCGACACAGTTCCGTCTGACGGCAACTTCTGCTGTAACGGACTTGTCAGCCCCGACCGCTCGGTAAAACCGCAATTGCTCGAAGTAAAAAAGGTTTATCAATACATTGGATTCAAAGCGGCTGACCTGAAAAAAGGTACAATCGAAATCAAAAACAAATATGCTTTCCTCAACCTTTCAACTTTTGAATTCGCCTGGGAAATTGTTGGTGACGGTCAGGTGGTGAAAAACGGAACTTTCAGCGATGTAAATCTTGAACCCGGCCAGACTTTGGTAGTTTCATTCGATAATAAATTTGAACCGGTTGCCGGAGTTGAATATTTTCTGAATGTAAAAGCAAAACTCAAAAACAACTGGAGTTTGCTCGAAGCCGGAACTGAACTGGCTGCCGAACAATTTGCACTGCCTGTTTTTGTGGCAGTTCCGGCTGCAAACAAAGCTGCATTCCCGGCAGTGAATGTTCAGGACAGCGAAAATTCAGTAACCATTACAGGCGAAGGATTTGCTGTTGCTTTTGATAAAAAGGCCGGTGTGATGACAAGCTTCAAAAAAGGTGATGCCGAATTACTGAAAAGCGGTCCGGTGCCAAATTTCTGGCGCGCACCCACCGACAATGACTTTGGAAACGGTCTCCACCGCAGAAGCCGCGTTTGGCGCACTGCCGGCGAAACCCGCAAAGTTGCCAATGTTGCTGTGGCACAAAAAGCAAAAAACTCAGCCGAAGTGGTATTTAAATTCGATTTGGTAAACGACAGCAACCAGGTGATTGCAGCTTACCAGTCGGTTTACACAGTGCTGGGTTCGGGCGATGTTTTGGTTGACAACAGTTTTAAAATGACAAAAGACGACCTGCCCGAAATTGTGCGCATGGGTATGAACCTCGAAATGCCACGCAAATACGACCAGTTTACCTACCTGGGCCGTGGTCCGCAGGAAAGTTATTGGGACCGCAAAACCGGTGCTTTTGTAGGTTTACACAAACAAACTGTTGCAGAACAATATTGGAAATATGTTCGCCCGCAGGAAAACGGCAACAAAACCGATGTGCGATGGATGGCAGTTACCGACAACGATGGAAACGGTTTGCTGTTTGTTGGCTTACCACTACTCGAAGTAAGCGCTTATCACAATGTGTTGGCTGATTTTGAATCAGAAATCCGCAGTTTTGATAATCAACGCGATCTTACACCGGCAGTCAATCGCCATACAAACGATGTAAAACCACGCGACCTCACATCCGTAAATATCGATTACAAACAGATGGGTGTTGGCGGCGATGACAGCTGGGGTGCCCGCACGCATGATGAATATCGTTTAACCGAAAAAGAATATAAATATTCTTTCAGAATGAAAGCCATTGTCACCGGCGAAAAACCGGAGGAACTGGCAAAACTGAAACTGTAAGATTTTATTTTAACCGCAGAGACGCGGAGGCGCAGGGATTTTTCTTTGCGGTTCCGCGTTTTTGCGTGAAATAAAACCACAGATAACACAGATTTACTCAGATAAATTCCGACTCCCTTTTTTCTTTGCGGCTCCGCGTCTTTGCGGTTGATAATTTTTTGATTTCCGTTTTATGCTTTTACATTTGCCAAAATTTTTGGTATGGAATTTCAAAATCTGGGTTACCTGATTGTATTATTGGTTTTGTTAGCTGTTGCATTGGCAACTATTTCAAAGCTCACACGCGATTTACTTTTCGAGTTGAAATATATGTTGCCGGCAATCATTTTTACCACTACTATTTTGGTGATGATTAATACCCGGCTGGCTGAATTACAGATTCTTGTTTTTAACCCGATTTTCCTCACAGGAACAAACCTTTTATCGTATCCGCTTGAAGAGTGGTTATTTTTACCCGTGGTTTCGTTGCTCTCGTTTGCAGCTTACATTTTTGCTAAAAAGCAGCTCACTAATTTCGAAAAACCAAATTTGTTTCTGGTTGTAAGTCTTGTTATACTTTTGATTTCAGGATTAATTACCTGGTTTTCGAGGCAGAAATTATACCCGTTTTCAATCTTTATGCTGCTCACCATTTATTTTGGGTACACCATTTTCCGCAACCGGTTTAAACATCACCTCACCAGTTTTTACCTTGGTTTTGCCATCGCTTTGGTTCCTTTTTTTGTACTGAAAGCCATACTTTTTTCGTTACCGGCAATTATTCCCGACACCAACTTTATGCTGGGCCTGAGTCTTGTAAACATGCCGGTTGAGGAATTCGGCTATTTCTTTTTGTTATTACTGATTAACGCTACTATTTACGAATACCTGCGCGAAAGACGCCTTTTTTAAACAGGTTTAAATATCTTGAAATGAACATGTTGTATTCCATCGCCATTGCATTTTATGCTGTTGCTATCAGGGTGGCAGCGCTTTTTAACGAAAAGGCAAAATTGTTTGTTGCCGGCCGCAAAAACTGGAAATCAAATCTGAAGGCAAAAATCGACCCTGCTGCAAAATACATTTGGTTCCATTGCGCATCGCTGGGCGAGTTTGAACAAGGCCGTCCTGTGATTGAAGAAATAAAGGAGAAATTTCCTGAATACAAGATTGCATTGACTTTTTTCTCTCCTTCGGGTTACGAGATACGCAAAAACTACGCTTTGGTCGATGTGGTGGCTTATCTGCCGCTTGACACAAAACAAAACGCACGCACTTTTGTCAATCTTGTTAATCCTGAAAAAGTGTTTTTTGTGAAATACGAATACTGGAATAATTATATAAACGAACTTTATAGCCGGAGTATTCCGCTTTACCTTATTTCAGCAATCTTTAGAAAAGAACAACCATTTTTCAGCCTTACACCGTGGGGAAAGTGGTACTTGAAAATGCTATTTAAAGTTGAACACCTGTTTGTACAAACGAAAGTTTCGGGCGAATTGTTGGAATCGGTGGGGATAAAAAATTACACGGTTTCGGGCGATACCCGTTTCGACAGGGTGGCAGCAATTGCAGCCGGAGCCAAAGAAATTCCGACAATAGAAAAATTTAAAGGCAGCTCTTTGCTGCTTGTGGCAGGAAGTACATGGAAACCTGACGAAGAACTGCTGGCCACGTTTATCAACCAAAGCAGTGGCATCAAATCCATAATTGCGCCGCACGAAGTTTCGGCTGCCAATGTAACCCGGATTAAGCAGTCGATAACCAAACCTGTGATAGAATACAGCAAAGTACAGGAATCGGAAATTGACAACTTTGATGTGATTATCATTGATTCAATCGGACTGCTTTCATCATTGTACCGATATGGAAACGTTGCTTACATTGGCGGTGGATTTGGTGTAGGTATTCATAATATTCTCGAAGCAGCCACTTTTGGATTGCCTGTTGTTTTCGGTCCGAATTACAAAAAGTTTAAAGAAGCCGTTGATCTGATTGATGAAGGAGGTGCATTCAAAATTTACTGTCAGACAAGCATGAATAAAGTTTTGCATAAACTAACAGAAGACGAAGCCCACCGCAGAAAAGTGGCTGAAATCAGTAAAGATTATGTAGCAAAAAATGTGGGATCAACAGCGGTTATCATAAAAAAAGTTTTCAACATTGAGCCGAAAAAAGGATGATGTTGGTCATTCTTTTTTTATCAACAAGTACCTTGTCGAAACCCTTGAAAATAAAGCGATACATCGATTCAGTACTGTGAATAAAGTTTTTCTTTTTGACAACTATTTTTTGATATTAAAAGCCTTAAAATCTCATTATCAGCACACTAACAATTGAAAGTTGATAACTTTCGGTTATTATGACAAAAAAAGTATTCCAAATTTTAGGTTTGTGTTTTATCTTGCGTCTCACAAATTCGAAGGAAAGAACGTATTAAATCTCTGGAAATTCTTTAAATAATTTAACAAAAATGGCAATTAGCGAAGTATCTGAAAAAGTTGCAGCAGGCAAGAAAATCTATTCACAGGAAGAAGCGGTTAAGGCTTCGTTGAAATATTTTAATGGCGACGACCTGGCTGCAAGGGTTTGGGTTAACAAGTATGCCCTGAAAGATTCGTTTGGCAATATTTTCGAGGTTAGCCCCGATGATATGCACCGCAGGTTGGCGCGCGAAATCGCACGAATCGAAAACCGTTATCCAAATCCTCTTACCGAAGAGGAGATTTACCATGTTTTAAAAGACTTTAAGTACATTGTTCCGCAGGGTGGGCCAATGACTGGTATTGGTAACGATTATCAGGTTGCGTCACTATCAAACTGTTTTGTGGTTGGCAACGATGGCGATTCCGATTCATACGGCGGAATTATGAAAATAGACCAGGAACAGGTACAGTTGATGAAACGCCGCGGTGGTGTTGGACACGATTTATCGCACATCCGCCCGAAAGGCTCACCGGTGAAAAACTCGGCGCTCACTTCAACCGGAATTGTTCCGTTTATGGAACGCTATTCAAATTCCACACGCGAAGTGGCACAGGATGGCCGTCGTGGTGCGCTCATGCTTTCGGTTTCAATTAAACATCCCGATTCTGAAAATTTTATCGATGCCAAACTTGAACAGGGAAAAGTTACAGGCGCCAACGTTTCGGTAAAACTACAGGACGATTTTATGCAGGCCGTGGAAGCCGGAACATCTTACGTTCAGCAATATCCCATCGACGCTAAAAATCCTACTTACACAAAAGAAATTGTGGCCAACGATTTATGGTCGAAAATTGTTCGTAACGCATGGAAATCAGCCGAACCAGGCATTTTGTTCTGGGATAACATTATTAAAGAATCGATACCGGATTGTTATGCCGATTTGGGTTACCGCACGGTTTCAACAAATCCGTGTGGCGAAATTCCGCTTTGTCCTTACGACAGTTGTCGTTTGTTAGCCATCAACCTGTATTCGTATGTCGAAAATCCGTTTACAAAACAGGCCAGATTTAATTTCGACCTTTACAAAGAACACGTTCACTATGCGCAGCGCATTATGGACGATATTATCGACCTTGAACTCGAAAAAATTGATGCCATTCTCGATAAAATAAATGCCGACCCCGAAGATGAACACATCAAATATGTTGAGAAAAGTTTGTGGGAAAACATCAAACGCAAAGCCAACGAAGGCCGCCGTACCGGTATTGGTATTACTGCCGAAGGCGATATGCTTGCCGCACTGGGCCTGCGTTACGGAAGTGAAGATGCCACCGATTTCTCTGAAGAAATTCACAAAACAACCGCGCTTGAAGCTTACCGCTCGTCGGTTTATCTTGCCAAAGACCGCGGTGCATTTAAAATTTACAGCACCGAGCGCGAAAAACACAACCCGATGATCAACCGCATTAAAAATGCCGATCCGGAGTTGTACGAAAAAATGGCAAAATATGGCCGCCGGAATATCGCACTGTTAACCATTGCACCAACCGGCACCACCAGTTTGATGACACAAACCACCTCTGGTATTGAACCCGTATTTTTACCGGTTTACAAACGTCGCCGGAAAGTGAACCCGGGCGATAAAGACGTAAGAGTTGATTTTACCGACGAAAGCGGCGACACCTGGGAAGAATACATTGTGTTTCACCATAAATTCAAAACATGGATGGAAGCCAATGGCTACGAGACCAACCGCGACTACTCACAGGAAGACCTGAATGAACTGGTGAAAAAATCGCCTTACTACAAAGCCACTTCCAACGATGTTGACTGGCTGGCAAAAGTGCGGATGCAGGGTCGGATTCAGAAATGGGTTGACCATTCCATCAGTGTTACCATTAACCTGCCATCGGAAGTAAAGGAAGAATTGGTTGGCGAATTGTTTATGGAAGCCTGGAAAAGCGGTTGCAAAGGTGTAACTGTATATCGCGACGGCTCACGTTCTGGTGTGCTTATCTCGAACGACGAACCAAAAGACAAGAAAAAAGGTAGCGGATTCCCCACAAAACGCCCGGAAAAACTGGAAGCCGACGTGGTTCGGTTCCAGAACAACAAAGACAAATGGATTGCTTTTGTTGGATTGATTGACGGAAGACCTTACGAAATTTTTACAGGTTTTTCTGACGACGAAGACGGAATATTACTTCCGCGCTCCATCTCAAAAGGTTATATTATTAAAAACTGGGAAGATGAAGAAAACTCGCGGTACGATTTTCAGTACATCAATTCACGCGGTTACAAAACCACCATTGAAGGGCTGTCGCACAAGTTTAATCCAGTGTACTGGAATTACGCCAAACTGATTTCGGGAACTTTGCGTCACGGAATGCCCATCCACAAAGTGGTTGATCTGGTTACAAGTCTGCAGCTCGACAACGAAACGATTAACTCGTGGAAAGCCGGTGTGGCAAGGGCTTTGAAAAAATACATTCCGGATGGAACTTTAGCTGAAGATGCCAAATGCGGCGAATGTGGTTCTGACGAGGTTATTTACCAGGAAGGATGCCTCACCTGTCTTTCTTGTGGCTCATCGAAATGTGGATGATATTTTGATGTGAGAATTAAAAAATAGACTTTCACGATTTAGCTACCAATAAAAAAGCCTTCCCGATATCGGGAAGGCTTTTTGTTTATCTTGAAAATCGAAATCCTAATCAGTTAGTTTTGCCATTAAAAACTCGCGGTTTAATCTGGCAATATTGATGATTGAAATGCTTTTCGGGCATTCGGCTTCGCAGGCGCCAGTGTTAGTGCAACCTCCAAAACCAAGTTCGTCCATTTTAGCAATCATATTTTTTGCGCGTTTTTTTGCCTCAACCCTGCCTTGCGGAAGTTTAGCCAGGTGTGAAACTTTTGCCGAAACAAATAGCATTGCCGACGAATTTTTGCAGGCAGCCACACAGGCCCCGCAACCAATACAGGCTGCGGCATCCATTGATTCCTCAGCATCTTCGTACGAAATTGGAATGGCATTTCCATCGGGTACACCACCAGTGTTTACCGATATAAAACCACCGGCCTGCAGAATTTTATCGAAAGCAGATCGGTCAACTACGAGGTCTTTAATTACCGGGAAAGCGCGTGCACGCCACGGTTCAACTGTAATTGTTTCGCCTTCGTTAAATTTGCGCATGTGCAACTGGCAGGTGGTAACTTCGGTGTCCGGTCCGTGCGGACGGCCATTTACAAACAAACTACAGGTTCCGCAAATTCCTTCGCGGCAGTCGTGGTCAAAAGCAATCGGATCGACTCCTTTTTCAATAAGTTCATCATTGAGAATATCCATCATTTCGAGGAAAGAAGAACCCTGCGAAATATTCTCGATGGTGTAGGTTTCGAATTTACCTTTTTCGGTAGCCCGATTTTGTCTCCAGACTTTTATATTCAGTTTTTTAAGAATTTTATCAGCCATAATCGTGAAGATTTATGATTTATTATTGCTTAATGATTATTTGTAAGAACGTTGTGAAAGTTTGATGTTTTCAAATTTCAGTTCTTCTTTATGCAGCATTGGTTCTTTTCCTTCGCCTTTGTACTCCCAGCACGAAACATAAGTGAAGTTTTCGTCATCGCGTTTCGCTTCGCCTTCTTCGGTAGCCGATTCTTCGCGGAAGTGTCCGCCACACGACTCGTTTCTGTCCAGCGCATCGCGGGCCATTAGTTCCCCGATATCGAAGAAATCAGCAACGCGGCCTGCTTTTTCAAGTTCGGGATTCAGGTTATTCATTTCACCGGTAACTTTCACATTTTTCCAGAAATCTTCACGTATTTCCTGAATCAGTTGAATAGCCTTTTTCAATCCCTCAGCGTTGCGGCTCATTCCAACATAATCCCACATCACATGCCCCAGCTTTTTATAGAAATAATCCACCGATTTTGAACCTTTAACATTAAAAAGCTTTTCAATTCTTTCCGTTACTGCTTTTTCAGCTACTTCGAACTCAGGCGAATCGGTTTTGATTTTTGGCACCATAATTTCGTTGGCTAAGTAATCGCCAATGGTGTATGGCAGAATAAAATACCCGTCGGCCAAACCCTGCATCAGTGCTGAAGCTCCCAAACGATTGGCTCCGTGGTCAGAGAAATTGGCTTCGCCAATGGAATACAAACCGGGAACCGAAGTCATCAGGTTGTAGTCAACCCAAGTTCCTCCCATGGCATAGTGAATGGCCGGGTAAATCATCATCGGCACTTTGTATGGGTCCTGGTCTGTGATTTTTTCGTACATCTGGAACAGGTTGCCGTAGCGCGCTTCAATTACTTTTTTACCTAATCTTTCGATGGCATATTTAAAATCGAGAAAAACAGCTTTTCCTTCGCCGTTTACGCCAAAACCTGCATCGCAGCGTTCTTTAGCTGCACGCGAGGCCACGTCGCGCGGAACAAGGTTTCCGTATGACGGGTATCTTCTTTCGAGATAAAAATCCCGGTCTTCATCTTTTATATCATTCGGGCCGATTTCGCCTTTCTGCAGCTTAACGGCATCTTCTTTTTTCTTCGGAACCCAAACACGACCATCGTTACGCAGCGATTCCGACATCAAAGTCAGTTTCGATTGCTGGTCGCCATGTACCGGGATGCAGGTAGGGTGAATTTGCACAAAACAAGGGTTTGCCATAAATGCACCTTTTTTGTAACACTGCCATGCAGCCGAACCGTTGCTTCCCATGGCATTTGTAGAGAGAAAGAAAACATTTCCGTAACCACCGGTGGCAACCACAACTGCGTGTGCACCAAACCGTTTGATTTTTCCGGTTACCAGGTCGCGGGCAATAATTCCGCGTGCTTTTCCGTCAATCACAACCACATCAAGCATTTCGTGACGACTGTACATTTGTACTGAACCCAGGGCAATCTGGCGATTCAGTGCCTGGTAAGCGCCAATAAGCAACTGCTGGCCGGTTTGTCCGCGGGCATAAAATGTTCGGCTAACCAACACACCACCAAACGAACGGTTTGAAAGCAAACCCCCGTATTCGCGTCCAAACGGAACACCTTGTGCTACACACTGGTCGATAATATTTGGCGAAACTTCTGCTAAACGATACACGTTGGCTTCGCGAGCACGGTAATCTCCTCCTTTGATTGTATCGTAGAACAACCGATAAACCGAGTCGTTATCGTTCTGATAGTTTTTAGCTGCATTGATACCACCCTGAGCCGCGATGGAGTGCGCCCGGCGCGGACTGTCCTGGTAACAGAATGCTTTTACATTGTAGCCGAGTTCGCCAAGAGAGGCAGCGGCTGAAGCACCGCCTAAACCGGTTCCAACTACAATGATTTCGAGTTTACGTTTGTTGGCCGGACTCACAACTTTAATAGCCCCTTTGTGGCGGCTCCATTTTTCGGCTAATGGGCCTTCCGGTATTTTTGAATTTAATATGCTCATATTGATTTATCTTTCAGATTAAAACTTAATAAGAAAATACAGCGGGATAACAGAAAATCCAACAGCAATAAGAATTGCATAGATTGTTCCTATAAACTGTAAACGTTTCAGCCAGTTTTTGTTGCTTAACCCGAGTGTTTGAAAAGCCGACCAGAATCCGTGAGAAAGGTGAATCCCGAGTAAAACACCGCCCAAAACATACAAAATGCTGTAAACCGCACTCGCTTTGAAAAGGCTTGAAACCAATGTGTAGGTGTCTTCCATTTCAACACCACCCACCATTACAGTGGTCATTTCATGTGGATTGAATTTGATGATCCAATAAAAATCGATGAGGTGCATCACCAGAAAAACCAATACCAATGAACCCAGTACCAGCATATTTCGCGATGCCCACGAACTCGATTCGCTGGCATTACGAACCGCGAATTTCACCGGCCGTGCCTTGTAATTCTGATACTCAAGAATAAAAGACCATACAATGTGAACTAAAAAACCTAAACCCAGAATGGGTTCCATAATTTTAATCATTGGGTTGGTTGCCATAAAGTGAGCCCCTTTATTAAAAAGTTCGCCACTGTCGTCAAAAATCAAAAACAGATTTACGGTCAGATGGACACCGATAAACATCACCAAAAAAAGACCTGTGATACTCATCAGGAATTTCCGGCCAATGGATGTCATGAAAAAATTACTCATAGAAGAAGATTTTATTTGTTTGATTCATGATTTAAATTCGCACAAAATTAGGGAACAAGCTGTTTTTCCCAACGTTTGACTGCCGAAAATAGCTAATTTAAAATGTTTCTAAGCACTTTTTAATAATCGATTTACTTTGTCCTAATAAAACTGTTCAGCAAAGTTCGCGAAAAGCCTTATTCCACTCTCGAAGTGTAAAATTTTCGGTAAGTGCAACAAGTTCGGTTGGGAAAAAACCTGGGTCAACCTGTTGAATCTGAATTTTATCAAAAACACATTGAACTGCACAAACCGTATTGTCAGCGAGATTTACAAAACCTTTGATTCTGAATGATTTTGCGGCCCAAAACGTCAGAAAATCAACCAGCAATTCGTATTTAACCTTCCGTGTAGTTTTAATTACCATCGAATTAATTTCGGGGCGGGGGAGTGTTTTCATTTCGCCAAAATACAATTTATTCAAAGTTTTATTGCCCAGCCCGAATTCAAAATTACAAAACGACGATTCGATGATTTTTGCAAACGGGTTCATTTTTTTTATTTCTATTTGCAAAGTCTCCGTTCCATCTTTAATAAGGTCGGTTTTGTTGATTACCACAAAATCGGCCATGCGAATCTGGTGAAAAACACGCTGTTGCATAAACCCAACCCTGCCAAAATTTATAGCATCAACAATACACCAGTTTGAGGCGAGATATATTTTTTCTGATAGCGAACCGGAAGAAACCACCTCGGCAACGGATGTGGTATCAGACAAACCCGAAGCCTCGATAATCAACATTTCAGGCTTATGTTTGTCGATAAACTTTTCGAGCGACCGCACAAAATCGCCAAGCAGACAAACGCAGAATACGGACCCATTATTGATTTCGAGTAATTCGAAATCTTTTCCAGAGTTTTTCAGTTCAACGCCATCGATATTGACCGGGGCAAACTCATTCTGAATAATTCCGATTTTGTATTCACCGGCATAATTTTCAATAATCCGTTTCAGAAAAGTTGTTTTGCCACTTCCCAGAAAACCGGAGATAATATGGAATGGAATTTTGGACAATTTTAACTTTCTTTTGAATACTTAGAAATAGATTATTATTTCATAGCCAATTGCAAAAGTTTCTTCTCAGTTTCTTCATCAGAAGGCCTTGACGAGCTATACTCTGCTATTTTCCCATCTTTATCGATTATGATGTAAGTAGGAATAGCTTTAACTGCATATTCTTTAGCTATTTCTGCATTTTTTCCGTTAGGTGCATAAATTTGAATTCCAACGAGCTCCTTCTCTATTACAAATTTTTCCCATTCACTTTTTGTATCATCAATCGAAATACTCAGAAACACTACTGGCATTCCTTTCAACTTCTCTTCAAGTATTTTTGCAAATGGCATTTCATAAATACACGGACCACATTTCGTATGCCAGAAATCGAGATAAACAACATTGCCTTTTAAAGCACTGAGTGAAATGGTAGTTCCATTAATATCAGTTAATGTAAAATCAGGGGGCACACTACCTGGTTTTAATCTTTCCAAAATACTAACTGTTTTCTCAAACTCACCAAGATATTGAGGGTTTTTAACCAACTCTTTATATCGCTTGTTCACTATTTGTTGAAGGCTGTCTTCTAATAAGGAATAAACTGTCAAAATTTTATTTCCAATGGCATCTTTTATTGATTGTTCAGTGTTAAGCAAAGCAACTTCATCAATATTTCTGTTCATATACTTTATCGTAAATCTTTCAATTTGCTCTTTCTGAAGTTTGTTTTTAATATTGGTTTCGTAATATGAAATCAGAAAACGCCTGTATTCGGAAATTTCTTTAGCATATGTTTCATTGTCTTTTGGCAGGTTATCAACGATTTGCATAAATGATTTAATCCATTCTGATGTATCATTTTCTTCGGCGTTATTGCGGATGTATTTAAAAAAGCAATTTGCTTTTTCAGATAAAATCATAAACTGTACTTTCTCAACAAATAGATTTTCCTTTGGATTATTTGAATAGTAATCTGTAACAGTATTTTCAATTTTCCTAAAATTATTTTCTGCGATGTTTTGAAATTCATCATGTTTCAAATTAAATGCTGAATCAGAAACAGCATTTCTAATAAGGTTAGATATTTTTACCAAAAATGTTGAAGTTCCACTTCCTTTTCCGCTAAAAGCTACTTTTGTAAAGTCATAGTTTTTAAAATCCTTTGTATCAAAGTCAATTGCAATTTCGCTTTCTGGTTTTAAGTTTAGGGGAATATAAAAATTTCCATGTTTGAACAATCCCAGACGCTCTTCGGAAATTAAAATCGATTTTGAATACGTTCCGTCTGGATTAATTTGAATGGTATCAGTTGTCATTAAATACCTGTTGAAAACCAAAACATTCTTATCAACCGGGTTTAAAATTTTGCCACTTATTAAAATAGAATTCTGATTGTCACATGAACTTAATGCTATTAAAGCAAGAAAAGCGATTGCCAGGTTTTTCATAAATAAAAGATTTAAATTTTATCCACTGTTTCCCTCACCCGGCAAATGTGCCCCGGAGTGGTTCCGCAACAGCCACCCACAATATTGGCACCGGCAGCAATAATTTTGGGTACGAGCGCCGCCATTTCATCGGGCGATTCGGGGAAAATGGTTTGCCCGTCGTGGTAATGCGGCATTCCTGCATTAGCATGAACCAGTACCGGAATTTCAGCATTGGCTTTTCTGATTTCCTTTACAATGTCCACCATTCCTGCAATGCCGTTTCCGCAGTTGGCGCCAATCAGTTCTGCTCCGGCAGCCACCAGGGTTTCCACCATTTCGGTTGGCGAAACTCCCATCATTGAACGGTATTCTCCCTGAACGGTTTTTTCAAAAGTCATGGTACAGAAAACCTCGCAGTTTGTGTTTTCCTTTGTCGCCTGAATGGCAATCCGTGCCTCGTCCAGGTCGGTCATGGTTTCAATCATAATCGCATCCACACCACCGACTTCTAACCCTCTTACCTGTTCGGCAAAAGCGGCATACATTTCTTCTTCGGTAACGTCGCCCATCATCAGAATTTTTCCGGTCGGGCCAACCGAACCGATTACAAATTTGTCACCTGCGGCTTTCCGGCTGATTTCGGCGGCAGCTTTGTTCAGTTCAAAAACTTTGTCGCCCAGCCCGTATTTTTCAACCTTGAAAATAGTTCCGCCAAAACTGTTAGTTTCAATCATGTCGGCTCCGGCGTCGATATAACTTTTTGCAATATCAAACACCTCATCGGGGTGGGTGAGATTCCATTCTTCGGGGCATTCGCCGGGCTGCATACCCTTTTGTTGTAAAAATGTTCCCCAGGCTCCATCGGATACCAGCACTTTGCCGGTTTTTATCTGGTCAAGTATTTTTCCCATGTTTATTGTTTATTGCAGAAGTTTTATAATACTGTTTAAAAAATCTTTTGATTGCACAAAAAGTTTCTCTACATTTTCCTTTTCAAACTCAACAAATGCATCGTAATCTGCCATCAAACGATATTCATAGGCCTTACGGACAATTTTACCATATTTGGATTTCAATTTCCCGGTTGAAATAAAGTTTTTATTAAACCATCCAATCAATTGCGAATGTTTGGAAGTTGTAAATTCATACTTTAGACCAACGGCCAGTAAACTATAGAAAACCGAATAGTATAAGCGATTTAACGCTGTTGGATAGTTGGGTAGTTTTATTAAAACTTCAGCTATTTCAAGAGATTCGATTGCCTGTTTAAGCCTGTAATCAATCAGGTGATTTTTTTCTTCATTTGATAAAGTCATGCTCTGATTCCTTTTTCTAATGCGGTTTGAAATATCGGTTGTCTGCCCCGAAGTGTATTAAGCTCTTCTTCTCCCAAAATGTGAACATCAAGAAACGTTTCGTATTTCAAATCCAAATCATAGCAATAATCTGAGATTCTGTTTCGAAGCTTCCAGTCTGGTTTTTGCGCAAGAATTATCAAAAAATCATAATCAGAGTCAATATGTGCTCCACCATAAGCCTGAGAACCAAATAGGATAACTTCCTTTAGGTTATCTCCAAGATTTTTAGCAAGAATGCTTTTTAAATCGTTCAATATTTGATACTTGTCAATCATTAAATTTCTGAGTTGAAACAAAATTACGAAAATTTCCTACAATTCTTTTATCCACTCTTTTACCACATCAAGCGAAGGTTCGGCACCTTCCGATTTCAGTTTATAGTTAACTGTAACCACGGCAGGGCCTTTCACCACGCCAAAAGCTGCCATTTGAGGTTTGTCGGTTATCACTTTTACCTCCACATCTTTGCCCAACTCGGTAATTGCCCGCTGAATTTTTGCATTGATTTCGCGACAGGCAGCGATATCATCGCCAAAAACAAGGATTTCACTCCGTTTCGACTTAATTCTGAGTTTCAGTTTTTCGTTGATGCGCTTCTGGATGGCAGCAATCAACTCGCCTTTTGGCGGAATTTGCGATACAAAAGCAATTTTGCCATCGATACAAATGGTGGGAATGTTTTTTACCATCAGCGACGACATAAAAGTGACCGCGTCCATTTTTTTGATAGCATGTTCGCGCCACTCCACAACTCCCTCAAACTGCGGGGCAACACGTTTTACAGCTTCAACCATATATTGACAGGGTGCGCAAGATTCCGAATCGAGCGTAATCACATCCACAATTACTTTGTCGGCCTGCCCGTAATCTTTCATGTTAAACACATCCAGCGTACTCTCCTTTTTTTCGAGTTCGCGCACCACATCCTGTTTGTAGGCATCGTGCACCAGTTCGGTTACCGCTTTGATATTTGCCGGTGGAGTTTCCATGGGCAGGTCGCAGCCCGGAGCAAGAATAAAACCTGTTTTGCCACCCAAATCGAGACAGGCCAGTGCATCTTCGCGGGTGTCGTCTTCGTTTCCCATCAGCAAAACTACTGTCAGCCGCAGGTTTCCGCCAAAACTGATTCCTTTTTTGAGGGCAATTTCCTTAACAAAATCGAGCGGAATATTCTCGTCAATAGAAACATTGTCGGGACGGCAATCGCACATCGCCTCGATATTTTGCTGGGCATGACCGCAAACAAAAAACGAACTAAGCTTTCCTTTTTTCCGGATATCGTCAAAAATTGCGGAAACATAGGGTGTAACAAAAGTTTCGAAAGTTACGGGGTCAATCTGGCTTGTCATCGGGTCAACCACAGCAATTATGTCGCACCCGGCATCCATAAGGTATTCCGACATTTTCAAACCCACGCGGGTACAAAACTCCATTACTTCATTTACTTCATCGGGTGCTTCAAAAAGTTTCATGAAAATGTCGGTTCCCATCAGGTGGAGCGCCAAAGTAAACGGACCAGTAATCAACCCGTACAAAGCCAATTCGGGATATTTTTTGCGAAGCTGGCGGGTAGCTTCCGTCATCACCGGAATACGACCCTCTGTACTTTTAGGAATGTGCAGGTCGGCCAGCGTTTTTCCTTCGGCCAGCGGGTGCGAAACCACAGCCGGCGGATTGTGCTGTGCCCATTGCAAACGGCAGCCAAGTATTTCGGCCTCTAACTGCAAATCGAAAATTACAGGTATTCCGTCGGGGTTGTAGTCTTCGATGGCTTTGCTTACTC
Source organism: Draconibacterium sp. (assembly GCA_050179035.1). GTDB lineage: Bacteria > Bacteroidota > Bacteroidia > Bacteroidales > Prolixibacteraceae > Draconibacterium. Next base: position 175,063 of record JBFXFM010000005.1, read on the forward strand.
CGTCCACAATTTTATCTGCCGATTTCAGGTAGGTTTCGGCATCTGCACCAATTAAAAAACCACCATGAACACCCACAAACGGTACCCACGGAACCCGGTCAACTGGCTGAAGTGCAAACGCTTTTTTAAGTAATTCGAGACCTTTCATATATTAGATTTTGAGTATTGAGTAATGAGACTTCTTGCAATCGGATATACTTCTTCCATTTTGGGGAATTGTATCTCCACAATCACTTCATTTTAAAATTATTACTAAATAAAAAGTTACTATTATTCGTTAAACTTTGATGAGATTCCTCACTCTGTTCGGAATGACAGGTTTTTTCTAGTGTTTGCTGTTAGCATGGGCTGGGTTTGCGGCAGAGCCGCAAACCCAGCCCATGCTAACAGCCTGTCAATAATTAACTCGTTGTCATTCTGAGCGAAATGAAATAATGCGAAAGAATCTCATCCTTAAAATATTATTGCCGCACACCAATGAATCAAAATATGGAAATCTGAAACAATGAGTTGAGCAAAGTACTCACTACTCACATCTCACAATCTCCATACTAAATGTTGGCATTCAGGTATTCAACCAGTCCCTGCGGGTCGGCTGAATAAGCATCGGCGCCAATTTTCCTCCTGAAATCGTCGGTTACAGGTGCGCCACCCACAGCTACTTTTGCTGCCGGAACCGCATCTTTTATGGCTTTTGTAATCTTCTCCATATTTACCATTGTGGTGGTAAGTAACGCCGACAAACCGACAAAAGCATTTTCGTGCTCCCTGATGGCGGCTACAAATTGTTCCGCTTTTACATCGGTTCCCAAATCAACCACTTTCCAGCCGTTGCCTTCTACCATCATTGAAACAAGGTTTTTGCCAATATCGTGTAAATCGCCTTCAACTGTGCCAATAATAAATGTGCCTTTTTGTTTTACTTCGCCTGATAAAAAGTAAGGTTTCAGGTGAATCATCGCTGTGCTCATGGCTTTTGCCGACATTAAAACCTGCGGAACAAAAACTTTGTTTTCGCGAAATTTGATTCCCACTTTTTCCATCCCCACCATTAGTCCGGAAGTAAGAATTTCCTGGGCTTTTACACCCTCGTCGAGTGCCTGGCGTGTAAGTTCATCAGCCCCGTCAAGTCCTTTCATTTGTGGTGGATAAGGTGCAGCTTTATTGATTTTTCCGAATTCGATGCAATCGGCTATTTTCTGTAATAATTCGCTCATATTATTTTTTGATTTGGTTTTCAGTTGTTTGACAAAGTTACTTTTTGCCCCACCCTAAAAAATAGTATTTTCTTTGAAAAAGATGGAAAATATTACTTTTATTAGTATTGAGTAATCAGATTTAAGTAGTGAGATTGCCTAAAAAAACAAATGATAAACGAAATCAGATATTTCAAAATGCCCAAACCGCTGATTACTGAAATCGAGAGAAATCAATTGACATCGGATTTGTATCTTACCGAAACCGGCGAAATTGAGGTGGAACGCGGCTCCATCTGGGATTTGCACAAAAAGCAGGATAATCATGTACTGGTTTATTGCCTGAAAGGAAACGGCATCGCCATCATCGGCAATGAGCAGATTCCGGTGGGCAGCGACCAGTTTTTTATTGTTCCGGCAGGAGATGTTTTTAAGTTTTACTCGGTAATCAACGAAAATTCGAGACTTTTTGTAGCCCATTTTAATGGAGAAAAAATCAGGCTTTTTAGCCACGGTTTTTCGGTTGTGAGAAGCCTGATTCCATCGGTCAATAATCTGGTAGCCAACCGGGAAATGCTTTTCAATGAAATTTTTAACAATCTGGCCAAAGGATTTCACGATGAAAATCTGGCGTATGTAAATCTTTGTTTCGGGCATCTGCTCGGAACTTTTATTTATGCGCACAAAACCAGTGACGATTTTAGGGATGACTCAAATCCGGCAGTCAGGCAAGCCATCGGTTTTATGAATAAAAATCTTTCGGAAAAACTGACTTTGAAAAAGATTGCTGGTGAAGCTGGATATTCTCCAACGTATTTTACCACACTTTTCAGAAACGAAACAGGATACTCACCACTCAGTTATTTTTCGCATCTGAAAATACTGAAAGCCACCGAGTTGCTTGACTACACCCGCACAAAGGTAAAAGCCATCTCGTTTCAGCTTGGGTATGCCGACCCTTATTATTTTACCAAAGATTTTAAAAAACGGATGGGCATGTCGCCGCGACAATACAGGAAGAGAATTGGAAGATAAAAAGAGAAATCTAAAATATCGAATAAGAAATAAGGAATTTGAAAGTTCTTCTTTGTCTTCCGATTTTTAATTTATTATTCCTTATTCGATATTCCTTATTTTTCCTTTTCTCCCCTCTTTTGGAGGGGCCGGGGGAGGCTTCTATTTCAGTGCAGCTTTCAGCCCTTCGGTGGTTGTGTAGTATTTTACAATCATATTCGGAACTTCCCACTCAGGCAGTTTGCCATCTTTTAAATACTGAAGATATTTCTCGGTAACCTGTGTAAAATGCGCTTCGTGACCCACACTGTAGCTGGCAGGAATTTCCACCATCCAAAGTTTATCAGTTTGTTTTACCAGTTTGATTCCCGGATAAGCAGCCTGCAATTCTTCGTTCACGGCTTTTGTAAGGTTGGCTTCCAGTTCAGCAGAACTTCCGTCAATTGCCTCAATATATAAAGTTGGTTTGTAGCCCTGTTCAGCACCTTGTTTAATAACAATGCTGCAATTGGTTCCGCGCATAATCGAGTAGTGTGTATCGCCTGCACCTTCGGGTGCTTCAAAATTCCAGATAACCGATGCTTTGGCATAAATGCCTTTCAGTTTGTACACAATTTCGCCGTTGCTGTAAACCTTTAAAGTTCCGTCAACCACATCTTTTTGCAGGTATTCAGGATACTGGTCGAGCGAAGTAACTTTGTTAAACATTTCGGGTGTCAGGTCGGTAGTCCAGCGTTTGCCCGATACAATTTCCACATCGGTTTTTGAAAGAATCACATTGGGGAAAGCTTCCCACTGAATCAGGTCAACCAGGTGGGTGTTTACATCCACAATACCTTCGCCCTGTTGTTTTGTATCGAAAAACCAGGCCGGACGTATGAGCGGACTGCCCGAAACCATTTTTGAAAAATGATGCACGCTTTCCTTGGTGATAGCCGGCTCTTCCGGTTTTCCGGTTTGCAGCGTTCCGAAAACAGCAGCATTTTTCGAAAGTTCGCGTTGCAGGATGGTGGTAATTTCGTGACGCTCGGTCATAATATCGTAGAGCAGTACGCCTTTTTCAGCAGCAACCAGAAATGCCTGTTCGAGTTTTGGAAATTCGTCGGGTGTAATTACCATGGGTTTGTCGGCCAAAACATTGATTCCGGCTTCGATGGTTTTCAGAATATAATCGGTTTTAATGGCGTTATTTCCCGCAGTAACCATCACATTACCCGGTTTTTCGGCAATCATTTTTTCAAAGAAATCGGGGCCGGTATAAATTTTTTCATTCCAGGATGTTGGATTCTCAGCGCGGGTGTTATAACTGTTGATACGTGCAAGGTGTCCCTGCAAATCGTCTCCTTCTGGGGCATACACATACACTGTTGAATCTACCATTTCGTACATCGATTTTTGCACCAGTGCAGCATGAAAATGGCCGGGATCGAGGGTCATAATTTTCACTTCGCCTTTTGCTCCTGTAAACATAGATTGAGAATTTGCTGTTTCAGTATTTTTCTTATTTACACTGTTACAGGCGGCTAACGTAAATATCGATAATAAAATGGCTGCTGATTTCTTCATACTTTGTGATTTACTTTTGGTTTTCAAATTTGTTTCAAATTTAGTTTTTCTGAGTGAATTTTATTGATTAACCGGCTAAACAAAGCCAATTAGTTTTAGTCAGATCAAAATAAATCAGATAAAAAGAACGCCATCCGTCAGCCGACGGATGGCGTTTTCAAATCTTAAAAATTATAAACTTACTTTAACTGCAATTATTCGATAGTGCCTTCACCTTCACCATCTTTCCATACTTTTGGTGGAATGTTGGTTTCAGCTCCTGGATATCCTTTGTTCTGATTTATGTGTCCTAAACTATTAGCGTTGATTGCCTGTGACGGAACGGGCCACAAAACAATATGAGGTGCAATTTTGTAATTGTAGTGCGGTGCCCTGATTTGCAAGCGATAGAAAACATTTTTTTCCATCACTCTGTCGTACCAGAAATTGGAAGTATGAAAGTTTTCCATGTTGTAAGTTTTGCCGTTGTATGATTTACCTTTTTGGGCAAAAATGTAAGCCATACGGGTGAGTTCAACTTTGCGGAATTCTTCGTAATACAATTCGCGTGCACGTTCGTCGAGAATTGTGCCAATATCCACAGTTGCATAAGGATCGCAACCTGCCCTGGTGTGCACTGCATTTACATCGGCAGTAGCTTTTGCAATATCACCCTTCCACCAGTAAGCTTCGGCACGTAACAGGTATGTTTCTGCCAAACGGTAGGCATACCAGTCGGCATGTCCGCCAGCAGCCTGCGATGCAGTTGGGTCGGCTACGTACAGTTTATAATGTGGCCAGTTGTACCACGAACGAATTGTGTCGGTACATAAAATACCCCCATCGTTTCCATATTTCTGAATGTTTTTTCCATAATTAACATCACCATCAGCTTTCAGGTTGGGATGATTGTAAACCAGTTTTTCCATTGTCATCCAGTTTTCGTTGTTATGACGCTGGTCTTTCGGGTCGTCCCAAATATCATACTGTAAATACGGAGTGGCCCTGTTGCGTCCAATCCCGCGACCATATTTGGTAACCTGGTCAATTTCAACTTTACCCTTACCAACCGTTGAGCCAAGCTTAGCATCGCTCATACCGGCAACACCCGAAGGTGTCATGATTTTACCAGCACCTCCCCAGAATGGAACTGCCTGACGCATAATTTGAATTCTTAAACTTGCACCATCTTCGGTTAAAGCTTCACTTCCTGTAAAAAGGTAAATTCTTTCGCGGTTTTCAGGCAGTGCTTTGTTGGCATCCTGGTGCAGGTCCCATGTTACGTCTTTGGCTGCATTTCCTTTATCAATACCAAAACGGGTTGTCATCAGTTTGTGCCAGCCGTCGTTGATTACTGCATCGGCAGCAGCAATTGCACCGTCGAAATCGCCAAGAGCGAGGTTTACCTGTGCAAGCAGATGATATGCAGTTGCCTGGTTTACATCACCAATGGGAGATCCCTGAGCTTCACTTTGTACCCACTGAGTAGCAAATGTGAGGTCTTTCTTACATTTCTGCAGAATACTTTCACGTGAGCAGGTATAGAAATCAAGTGTCGGAGCTGTGATTTCCTGAAGAATCAGCGGCACATCGCCAAAATGGTGAACCAAATGATAATATACACGTGCACGATGAATGTAAGCTTTGCCCAGTATATTGTTTTTCTGTGCTTCACTGGCCCATTCTGGTGTTTCAATACGCGAAATTACTGTATTGGCGTATTTGATACGGTTAAATGCTTCTGTCCAGAACCAGCCCAAACGGGTCCAGTCGTTACCAGGCGCAAGGTTGGCATCGGGTGTAAGCTGTGCAGGCATGTCGAAAAGCGGACCTGTTTTGTCAGTGGTTCCTTCAACCGATACTTCAGAAAACAGATTTTCATTCAGAAATGGAGGTGTATCACCATATACATCGAGCCGGGCATTGCGTAAGCAGGCGATAAGTGCTGAGTTCAGTGACTCAGGGTTTGTAAATGTTTTCGCTGGTTCATAGAACGAAAGTGGTTCTGGTTTCAGAAAATCTTCGGAACAGCCGATCCCAAACATCATAAATGCGAGGGTGAATATGGAAACTATTTTTAATTTTTTCATCTTTTTCATTATTAAAGCGTTACGTTAAGTTTCATAGACACATTGGTCGGTGCAAAGTTGCTGATTTCAGGATCCATCCATCCCCAGTTGGGTGCAAAGCAGAAAGGATTCTGAGCAACCAGTGTCAGCTTGGCATTTACAACCTTTACTCTCTCAAGCACCGTTTTAGGTATGTCATAAGAAAGAGAAATGTTATCGACCCTAATGAATGAGGCTTTATCCCAAACATTAAATCCTGATGCATAACTTTCGATACCTGCCCAGTCGTTAATTGGATTTTCCGGTGTCCAGTATGGAACATTCAACTGTGCGCCACGATCGTAAAAAACATCACTGCTTCTGCGGTGGTTGTTTACTTTTAAATGGCCCATCAACGAGTACATTTTAATACCAAGTTCCCAGTTTTTCCATGACAGGTCGCTTCTGAAAGTAGCTCTCCACGGTGCAACTGTGGTTCCCTGTATTTTTTTATCGGCATCAGTGTATAATCCGTCAGGAACCAATTCTCCATCGACCAGTTTTGTTGGCTGGTCAACCTGTTTAAAGTCGCCGGGGAAACGTGAATAAACTTTTGCAGCATCTGTTTCATCAACCTGCCAGATTCCATCTAATTCGTAATCCCAGACAGCATTAATGTCTTCGCCAATAAACCAACCGTTAGCGATATCGTCAACCTCAACAAGATTGCCGTCAGCATCCTCTTTATAATCATAAAACAGGTGGACAATTTTATTTCTGTTATAGGAAATTGAGAATCCTGTATTCCAGGTGAGGTCTTTTTTCTGAATGTTAATGGTATTTAAAGTGAGTTCGAAACCATCATTGTTAATCTGACCAAGATTATCGAAAACGCTTGCATAACCGGTAACATTTGGTAACTGGCGTGGCATAATCAAGTCCTTGGTTACCATGTGATAAATATCAATTGTACCCCTGACTCTGCCTTTTAAAGTTGAAAAATCGATGCCACCGTTAAAAGCGCTTGTGCGTTCCCATTTTAATTCTTTGTTTTCCATACGGCTGGCATACAATTGCGACACATAATAATCGCTTCCGGCTGTCGGGCTCACAAAAACATATTTGCCTGTATTCAGGTTCGAGAGTGCATCATATATACCTACTCCACGGTTACCGTTTGTACCGTATGATGCCCTTACTTTGAACATGTCGAGTGCTTCAACATTAAACCAGTCTTCTTCACTCATCGTCCAGCCAAGTGCAACTGAGCCAAAATCGGCCCACGGATTTGCCTGACCAAATGCCGAGTAACCATCGCGACGCCATGATGAAGTTAAAAGATAGCGTCCTTTATACACATAGTTTAAACGGCCAAGGTAAGAAGCACCGGTACTAACTTCATCATTACTGGTTAAATCAACATCTTCGGTCGCAGCCTGCATACGATGATATCCTAAAACATCATTTGGTAAAAATTTGCGTCTTTGCACACGGGTAAACCAGTACTGGTATTTTTCAGCATTCTGCATTAACAATGCGTCAAACGAGTGGTCGCCGATCTCTTTTGTCCATTTCAGCATGTTATTTACCTGCCATTCCACAATTTGTGTATTATCTCTTTTTGCTTCACCGCCAACGGCTGCCCATTCAAAATCTTTTGAGCTGTTGTGCCAGTATTCCTGGTTCCAGTTAAAACGGGTAATAAATTCAGAAGTAAAAGAAAAACCGTAAGGCATGGTAATGGTTGCATACAATTTACTGTTAATCGAATTGTATTTCTGGAAATTGTCGCGATAGGTTATGTACCTGTGCGGGTGACGCGAAGCCGAAACGTTTCCTGTTGGAGCAAAAGTTATGGTGGTTCCATCGGCTTCATAATACGAAGCATATGGGTTAACACCACCCCAGCTTCCACCATAGCTGTTTAAATCAACCTTTTGCTGACTTTCGTCGCGGATGGCAAACTGGGTGTTGGTTCCCACTTTTAACCAGTCGGTTACTTTTACATCAAGGTTAACACGTGAGCGGATGGTTTTAAATCTTTCGTTGTAAACAATCCCTTCATTATCGGTATAACCCAGCGAGAAATAATAGCTTGCACCTTCGTTGGCTCCCGAAATACTCATGTTATAATCCTGTTGCAACCCGGTTTGAAGCAGGTCGTTTGTCCAGTCACGTGTGGTTCCGTTTTTATAGTTGGTTACTTCAATTGGCGAGAAACCAAGACGGGTAAGCCATACTGCATCAAGGTCGGTAGCAGCTGATGAACCTGAATAGGCTTTCCACTGGTCAACTGTTACGCCATCGGGCAAAGCATCATACTTGTCATAATACCCCGGGCCCTTGTTAATCTGGTGCCTTTCTTTTCGTTCGTATCCAGCCTGACGCCATGCAATAAATTCATCGGCTGTTAAAAGATCAAGTGACATATGTGAGGGTGTCGTTATGCCAACATTAGCACTTACATTGATAACCGGTTTCCCTTTTTTCCCTTTTTTGGTGGTGATAATTACAACCCCGTTTGATGCACGCGAACCGTAAATAGCTGCTGATGAAGCATCTTTCAGAATGTCGAAAGTTTCAATATCCGAAGGATTGATATCCGTAAGGCTACCATAGTAAATCATTCCATCGACCACTATCAACGGTGCATTGGCCCTGTTTTCCTGTCCTTGGTCGGATCGGAGAGAGGTCTGTCCCCTAATGAGCATTTCTTCTGAACTTGCAACACCTTTTGCTGTTTGCGAGAAGTTTACATTTAACCCCGGAATTGCACCTCTTAGCATGTCTGAAATGTTGGCAGTTGCTTCCTTTTCCAGCTTTTCAGCATTAATCTGTGAGATTGCACCGGTAAGGTCTTTCTTCTTAACTGTACCATAACCCACTGCAACCACCTCTTCGAGACCGATCACATCGGCTTCCATCTGAACAACGATTGAAGATTGTGTTCCTACAGCAATTTCCTGGGTTTTCATACCGATAAAAGAAAACATCAGTGATTTTGTGTCGTTCGGAACGCTGAGTGTATAATCACCATCAATGTTGGTAACAGTACCGGTTGCAGTTCCTTTAATAAATACGGTTACCCCTGGAAGAGGTGCCCCGCTGGCGTCAGTTACTTTACCAGTAACCGTTTTCTGTGCCATGGCGCTGCCAATAGATACAGCAAACACCATTAATAAAAACAGTAGTTTTCGCATAAGTTAAAATTTAA